>NZ_MKKC01000153.1 GCF_001942255.1 Nocardiopsis sp. CNR-923 | reverse complement strand
ACCCGGATTCTAGGATCGGGGTAAGACGCGGTGGACGTTCCTGGCTGCCAGTCAGGTGTTCGACCGCAAGCTCGGTCCTTCAGGGCCGAGAAGCTGACATACGTGCGGATGACCGCCGCCAGGTCGCCCGAGTCGTCGGGTGTTCCGCTCGTCGGCGCTGCGAGGAGGTCGCCCTCAGGCAGCCTGGGCCGGGGGACCTGCGGCCTGGGGAGCATGTAGGGGCGGACGAGCGCGCCGCCGGTCTCGTCGGGGTGGTCGGGCTCCGGGGGCGAGGGTGCCGGGATCAGGGGGATCGGCCTGGGTTCCCTGGGGGTGCCGGTCGTGTACGTGCTCAGCGAGTTCTACGGGCTGTCCCGAGAGGACAGGGACAAGATCGTTGAGCTGGCCAGGCAGAAGGAACTCGGCTGGTGGCATCAGCACAGGGACATTCCTGAGTGGTTCGAGTCCTACGTCGGCCTGGAGTCCGAGGCCCACACCGTGCTCAACTATCAGGATGGGACCATCCCAGGACTACGCCAGACTGCCGACTACGCTCGTGCCGTCTTCTCAGCCGACGTCGGCGCGACCTCTGATGACCAGATCGAATCCCATGTCACCGTCCGTATGCAGCGTCAGAAGAGACTGACAGAGGAGTCACCCCTTCAGTTGAACGCTGTGATCAACGAAAGCGCGCTCTACCGTGCTGTCGGCAGCGTGGACGTTATGCGGGAGCAACTGCCCACCTGTTGGAGCGCGCGGGACTTCCCGACGTCGACCTACGTATCCTCCCGTTCGAGGCCGGGGCACATGCCGCCAGCGAGGGCAGCTTCGTCATCATGCAGTTCCCCGACCTGCTGGCGAACGTGAGCTTTGAGGATGTCGTACTGGTCGAGTATCGAGCCGGTGCGCTCTACCTGGAGAAGGACCAGGACATCGACCTCTTCACCCAGATCTTCCAGCGGATTCACGGCCAAGCTTTGAACCGGGAAGAGTCCGTAAAGCGCATCCAGCTCTGCTCACTCTCCAAGGTTGACGGTGGAGTTCACACGGGCGAGATTCCGTTTGCTGCACGAGCCTCGTACAGCGCTCATGGCCTCGCCAAGGGTTTCCGAGAGAGCGGGAAATTACTCGCCATTCTGGGGGAGGCTCTGTGCCAGGTCATCGGTAGCACGGTTGATGATCGCCCGTGCTGACCGGCCGTAGCTGGCGACAGTGGCCAACTGCTCGAAGGCGTTCGCGTACAGCTCGATCTCCTGCGGTTGGCGGAGGTCGAGGGCGGCGGAGATGGTCTCGACGAGCACCCGTTCATCGTCGTACAGCCAGAAGCCGTGCCACGGAGCCGTGGCGTACCGAGTTCCGAAGCCGATGACGCCGAGTCGCACGTTCGGGAGCTGGGAGAACGAGACCAACCGGTCGAGTTGCCCGAGCATCACCTCCGGCTCGCACAGGAGGAAACGGAGGGCGGCCTCGGTCAGCACGAAGTGGAACCTCTTGTCCGACCGGTACAGGATCTCCTGCCGTTGGATCCGCTTCCGCACCGCCTCGTCGATGTCGTGGGGCAGTTTCATCCGGCGTGCTCCTTCGGCGAACCGGGCTCGCGCGTACCCCGGTCTGGAGCAGCCCCGGAATGACGGTGGCTTCGAAGGCTCGGAAGAGCCGGGTGCGCTGATCCCATTCGATCAGCTCTTCCTGCCGGCGCCGCAGGCCAGTGCGCAGAACACGGCGCCATTCCGCGTGTTGCACCTCCAGGGTGTGCAACGAGGCGAGGAGCGCTTCGGTCTCCGGTTCGCTGCCGGTAGCCCGGTTCCAGGATCGAATGTCGTCGTCACTGGGTGTCTGGCGGGCGTTCTCCAGTTTCGAGACCTTGGAAGCCGTCCACGACAGTGACTCAGCGAGCTGCTTGCCCGTCATGTTGGCCCGGAGTCGCAGCTCACGGAGTCGTTTGCCGAGCGCGCCACGTGCTTCGTGGACGTTCGACGCGTCGGAGTCCCTGTTCGTCGGCAAAATCGTCCCGTCTCACGGCGTGGTGCCAAGCGGCGTCGCGCCAGTAGTTGTGCTGAACGATCACGCTTGGATCCTCGATGACCTCACCTGCGAGGAAGACATCGGAAGCGTCGAAGTGCATGAGGACCAGCGTGCGTGAGTCGAACAGCCAGAAATCGTGCTTCGGCAGGCCCGTGACTTCCGCCGTGTCGCGGTCGAGGTAGCGGATGTCCTCTCCCGCGTCATTGGTGAAACCGGCGCACCAGACACCGAAGCGGCTGTAACCGGTGAGTGGTAACGTCACGACGCGCACACGGGCGAACCGGCGTCCCTTGACCCCCGCCTCGTGCAGCATGTCGAGCCAGCTCCGCATCCATGGCAGGTCATCGGGTTCGTCCGCGAGGAACCTGCGGAGTGACTCGTTCTCGTAGGGCGCGTCGTAGCGGTCACGCACCTCCAACCGGAACGCGGAGTGCTCGAAGGAGTGGAAGAGCTGCCGGATCTCGGGTTCGGGCGTGATGAGTCGGGTCAGTGGTCTTCCTCCTGTTCCTCCTGGTAGCGGCGTACGTAGAACTTCAGCACATCCTCGGGGATCTCGATGAGCGTCTCGTGATCGGGTACGGGGCCGATGTCCGCCAGGGCCTGGGGGTCGGTCACCTTCCAGCCCCGCGCGATGTGGGTCCTGCGGTCGGTCCGGTCGGTGGCGGACAGCGTGGGGGAGTTGTCTACCTGAGATTCGGGGTCTTTGCCAAGGAACCGAGCGCGCGCGGCGACTCCTTGCTAGAAATCTGGTGAAGCTTTCTCTCCAAAATGATTCCGTTGGAGTGAGGCGTCAAGGCCAAGCGGCGGATCGGGCGCGTGTACCCACCGCGGTCGCGGGGTAGACCGTTGACGGCGCCGCGCGCCCTCCCCTCACACCGAAGCACCGCGACGGAGGGGAAGCCCCATGCTCGAGAGAATCCCGGACGCGCCCGCCGGGGTCGACGCCCTCAAGGCCGTCGGCGACGTGACCAAGTACGACTACGAGACGGTCATCGAGCCGATCGTCGACGCCGCTCGCCGCGAGGGCCGCCGCGTCCGTATGCTCTGCGAGTTCGGTCCGGAGTTCGACTCCTTCACGCCCGGGGCCGCGTGGGAGGACCTCAAGGTCGGGCTCGGCTCCATGCGCCTGTTCGAGGGCTGCGCCGTCGTGACCGACACCGGCTGGATCCGCGAGGCGGCCAAACTCGGGCGCTTCCTCGTCCCCTGCCCCGTGCGCGTCTTCGACGTCGGGGACCGCGCCGACGCCCTCGGCTGGCTCGCCTCGCTGCCCCAGGGCCCCGGTGTCTCCCACCGCCTCGACCCCGAGTCCCAGACCATCGTGGTCGAGGTCGACGCGCCCCTGCGCTCCCAGGACTTCGACGCCCTCGCCCAGACCGCGGACGCCTGGCTGGAGACGCACGACCGGCTGACCGGTCTCGTGGTCCACGCGCGCGAGTTCCCCGGCTGGGAGAACGTCACCGGCCTCCTGCGGCACGTGCGGTTCGTCCGCGACCACCACCGCAGGATCCGCAGGGTCGCCCTCGCCGCCGACGGCAGGCTCGCCGACCTCATGCCCCATCTGGGCAGGCACTTCGTCCAGGCAGAGGTCCGCCACTTCGGCTACGACGACCTCGACGCCGCCGTCGCCTGGGTCGCGAGCGCCCCGGAAGCGGGCGGTCAGCGCTGAGGCCCCGTGGAGAGACCCGTGGTGTGCGCGGCCCGCCACGGCACGCTGAGGGTCGTGTCCACCCCCGGCGCGGTCCTCACGCGTGCGCGGACCCGGACCGGCGCACCAGCGCCCGGATTCCGGTGACCACGGCGACGCCCAGGCCGCCCGCGATCACGGCGATCCACAGCACCTCCGGCACCATGTCCACCGCGAACGCCGGCGTCAGGAGCACGAGGACCAACGCCGCCACGCCCTGCCCGCGGTCGCGCCGGGCCCGCGCGTCCCACGCCACCAGCGCGGCGGCCGACAGCAGCACCACCGCGACCGGTCCCGGCAGGCGCAGCGCCGGACCGACGCCGTTCTCCTGGAGGAACGGCATGAACGCGATGTAGTCGACCAGCCAGAACGCGCAGAACACGAACGCCGTCACCAGCGTCGCACCGATCCACGGCAGCCGCGCCGCACCGGAGTTCGCGGCCAACCCCTCGCGCATCGACCGCTCGGCCAGATCCACCCCGTTGAACGGCGAGTAGATCGGATACCGCCGCCGCCACACCAGCGACGGCACCGCCGCCACCTCCAGGCCCGCGTACCCGCTGAACGTGTTGACCAGGAGCGACCCGGCCGTGTAGAGCGCCAACGCGTCGTGCAGCGGCCCGGTGCCGAGCCCGAACGGGTAGATGAGGATCGGCGCCTGGAACAGCCCCGCCGGGATCCACGGACTCACCCGTCCCAGAACCCTCTCCCGCAACACCCCGAACACCGCGATGTACGCCCCGGCGATGAGCACCAGGTACACCGCCATCATGCCGAGGTAGGCCGCGGCGCCCTCGTCCCACGGCAGCCGGAAGTACAGCAGGATCAGCCCGCACACCCCGGAGACGAACCGGAACACCCGGCCGAACGGACCCATGTCCCGTCCGATCACCGGCGCCACGGCGGGTGAGGCGTCGGTGGGCGAGTTGGTGTTGACCACGATGGGCCCCTTTCCCTTCGGCGCGCGAGGTCCGCATCGACGCGCGAGCGGGCACGAGTGTCGCAACCCCCGCTGGTGCTCGGATCGACGATCCCTCGTGCTCCCCGCACCCGGCCCTAAACCCCCGTCTCCCGCCCCGACACGTCCCGGCCGGGCGTATCCGCGTCGGCACGTGTACGTCTCAAGGCGGAGGGGAAGTGTCAGCCACAGACGGACGGCCGTCCGGTGCCTCGGCGGGTAGTGTGCCGGCACACCCGTGTGAGAACCGATCCCTGGAGGAGCAGCGTGCTCAAGCTCATCGGGGCGGCGGCGCTCGGACTGATCGGCGGGGGTCTCGTGGGCTTCGCACTCTCGAACGTGCTCGGCATCGGCCTGCTCGTGGCGGGCGGCGGCACGCTGCCCTCCTGGGCTCCGCTGCTCAAATACCTCATCGCCATCTGCGCCGCCCTCGGCCTGGTGGCCGCCCCCATGCTCGTCGCCCGCGGCGGTCGGTAGCGTGGGCACGCGACCCCGGAGGGCGCGGAGGCTCTGGCGGGCACTGGTCGGCGCGGACCCGCGGGTCGAGCGAGACCGGAGCGACACGGCGACCGACGTCGCCATCGCCGTGGTCACGGCGGCCGCCCTCCTCATCGCGGAGGCGCTCGTCGAGTTCGACCGCGGCGGCCTGCCCGCGCCGCAGAGCATGGCGCTGCTGCTCGTCGGCGCCGCCTCCCTGACGATCCTCGGCCGCTGGCCGTTCGTCACCGCGGTCGTGGTCGGGCTGAGCCTGCCCCTGTACTACGTCACCGGATCGACCGACGCCTGGACCGCCTGGCTCCTGTTCTTCGTCGCGGTCATCCGTCTGGCCGCGCGGGGCCTGCGGGCCGCGCCCGCCGTCACGATCCTGGTGGCGCTCGGCGTGTTCCTGGTCGGCGAGTCGATGGCGTTCGAACCGTGGCGCGCCCTGACCATCCTCGCCTGGATGATCGTCGTCATCGCCGTCGCCGAGATCTTCCGCCACCGCGCCGCCTACCTGCGCCAGGTCGAGGAGCGCATGCTGGAGGCCGAGCACACCCGGGAGGAGGAGGCACGGCGCCGCGCCACCGAGGAGCGCCTGCACATCGCCCGCGAACTGCACGACGTCATCGCGCACAACATCTCCCTGATCAACGTGCAGGCGGCCTCCGCCGTGCACCGCCGCGACCCCGACGAGGCGTACGCGGCCCTGGAGGCGATCAAGACCGCCAGCAAGGACACCCTGCGGGAACTGCGGGCGACGCTGGGCGTCCTGCGCCAGGTCGACGAGGTCGAGAGCGGGTGCACGGAGGGCGGCGAGCCCGTCGCGCCCACGCGCGGGGTCGACCGGCTGCCCGAGCTGGTCCGCCGGACCCGGGAGACGGGTCTGGACGTCCGGCTCGTCGTGGACGGCGTCGAGGACGCGGACCGGGTCGACGGCGCGACCGTGGCGGCGGCCGTCGGACTGCCCGCCCCGGTCGGCCTGGCCACCTACCGGATCGCCCAGGAGGCGCTCACCAACATCCGCCGGCACTCGGGCGCCCGCCGGGCGGACGTGGCGATCGAGCGCGCCCCGGGGGAGGTCGCGGTGCGGATCGTCGACGACGGCCGCGCGACCGCCGCCGACCCCCAGCCCGAGGGCAACGGGCTCCGGGGGATGCGCGAGCGGGTGTCCGCCCTGGGCGGCCGTTTCGAGGCGGGCCCGCTGCCGACGGGAGGTTTCCAGGTCCGTGCCGTTTTCCCGGCGCGGTAGGCCGTGCGCGGGGGACGCCGCCCCGCGCACGCGACGGGTGCGCGGCCGCCGAGGCCCCGGCCCCGCCGCCGGACCGCCGACGTCGACTCCCGCCCACAGCGCGCGGTCGTCTGATAGAACTTTGCCGCCGACGGGCGACAGAAGGGGATCCTTGTGATCAATGTGGTGATCGCCGACGACCAGACCCTGGTGCGGGCGGGCTTTCGCTCGATCCTGGACGGTGAGGAGGACATCTCCGTCGTCGCGGAGGCGGCCGACGGCACGGAGGCTGTGGAACTCGCCGCCAGCGAGCGGCCCGACGTGGTGCTCATGGACATCCGCATGCCAGGGGTCGACGGGTTGGAGGCCACCCGGCGCATCGTCGCCGACCCCAGGCTCGGCGACGTCCGCGTCGTCATCCTCACCACCTTCGACCTCGACGAGTACGTCTACTCCGCGCTCCGCGCCGGGGCCAGCGGCTTCCTGGTCAAGGACACCGAGCCGATGGAGCTCATCCACGCCGTCCGGGTGGCCGCCCGCGGCGACTCCCTGCTCGCCCCGGCGGTGACGCGGCGGCTGATCGCCGAGTTCGTCGACCGGATCAAGGAGCCGCCCCCCGCGCCGCGGCTGAACAGCCTGACCGAGCGCGAACGCGAGGTCCTGGCGGGAGTGGCGGCGGGGCTCAGCAACGAGGAGCTCGCCGAACGGCTGGTCGTCTCCATCGCCACCGCGAAGACGCACGTCAGCCGAGTCCTCACCAAGCTCGCGCCCGCGACCGCGCCCAGCTCGTCGTCATCGCCTACGAGTCCGGGACCGTCCGCCCCGGCTGGCTCTCCTGACCGACGCCCGCACCTGCTGGGGGCGCACGCCACAGGGGGCGTTCCGTTCGGGCGGCGTCAGGGTGCTGGACGGGACCGCGCCGCAGGTGTGGGGTGAGGGTGCCCGGTCCGTCGTGGAGCGGCCCTCGGGCGGGGGCGGGCGACGGGCGGGTGGGACCGGCCCGGTCCCACCCGCCCCACCCGTGCCGGTGACCCCACTGGGATGGGAGGGGGACGCGCGGTCACCGGCGACGGGAGTAGGGGGCACGGACGCCACGAAGAACCCGCGTTCCTCCGTCGGGTGCCGCAGCATCCGGTAGAGCGCCACCTGGCCGATGACCATGAGCGGCAGCACCGGCAGGATCGACACACTGGTCAGCACGAGCGTCCCGGTCGGCGCGACCCCGAACGGCAGTGACAGCGCGGCGCCGGCCACCACCGGCACCGACCCGATCGCGAGCGCCGAGGTGTGCCGTGACAGGTGCGGTCCGGACAGCCCGGCGGTCGCCGCCAGCGCCACCACCGGCACGGCGGCCGTCCCGGCCAGCGCCAGCGGCCGGTCCACCTCCAGCCCGCCGAACGGCAGCACGGCCAGGACGGTCGCGACCACCGCCGCGACCAGGCCGATCCGGGCCAGCTGGCGCGTGAGCCGGGCCGCCTCGTCCGCGCTCGGCGCGGCGTCGGCGGAGGTCGGCGCCGCGGCGGTGTCAGCGCGCGCGGGCACCATGCGCTCGGCGCCGAAGGCGGCCCCGCGCAGCAGGAACAGGACGGTCACGACCAGAGCGCACGCGAGCGAGAACGGGCTGAGCGGCCGGCCGCCGGAGAGCAGGCCGCCCAGCGCCAGCCCCCACGTCACCGCCAGGACCCAGCTGCCCCCCGTCACCGCGGTGTCGCACACCGACCGCCACCAGGACGCGTCCACCCGCGCCCGCAGCCACAGCCCCGCGTCGCGGAACAGCCACCCGGCCAGCAGCGCGGTGAACACCGCCCACATCTGACCGCCGAACAGCACGTCCTTCAGCGCCGGGAACAGCCCGGCGATCACACCGATCGTGCCCACCAGCCACACCTCGGTGCCGAGGAAGTAGGGCGCCAGCGCTGACACCGACCGGCGCCGCTCCGTCGGCGTGCGGGCCAGGTAGGGCGTGAGCATGCCCAGACCGACATCGCACCCGGCGAGCACGAAGTAGCCCACGACCAGGCCGGTCAGGAAGAGTACGGGGACGGTTTCCATGCGGGCTCCCTTACAGGGTCGGGGTGGTCAAGCGGTCCCGGTCCTCGTCGGCCGCGCCCTCCTGGACGGCGGCCAGGGGGCTGGCCTCGGGACCGAGGCGGGCGAACCGGACCAGCAACCAGGCGGTCACCGTGCCGAGCACGGCGAAGGCCAGGGTGAACAGGGTGAACGACGTCGCTGCCATCAGCGGCGACATGTCGGTGACCGCGTCGGCGGTGGTCAGGTGGTGGCGCACGGTCCAGGGCTGGCGTTCGGTCTCGCGGAAGACCCATCCGCCGACGCTCGCCGCGTAGGGGAACACGGGCGTGACGGCGAGCATCCGCAGGTGCCAGCGCCACCGGTCGAGCCGCCGGGACAGCCACACCGTGGCCGACACCAGGGACAGCAAAAGCAGCAGCGCCCAGGACGTCATCATGAGCATGTCGCCGGACACGCTGAGGATGAGGGAGGTGCTCACGTCGGAGCCCTCCTCGAACCCCCGGAAGCCCCGCTCGATCTCCGCGATCTCCTCGGCGGTGTACGTCGTCCCGCTGGTCGGCGGCTCCTGGCCGTACATCGTGAGCTGCGAGAATCCGGTGGCGATGGTCGGGATCAGCCCGACCATGACGAGCACCAGCCGTGCCGCAGGCTCCGGCGGAACATCCCCTCGGTGTCGCGCCCCTGGCGGACGTGGAAGGCGCTGGTCGCGGCGATCACCGCGCCGCCCACCAGGAGCGCCGAGACCGCCACGTGGGCGAAGGCCATCAGGCCCGACGGGTTGACCAGCAGGGCGACGGGGTCGTCGAGGACCGCCGTCCCGTCCTGGATCGAGAAGCCCGAGGGCCACTTGAGGAAGCCGTTGGAGACCAGTACCCAGTACGCCGACGCGTAGGCGGTGAGGGTGACGACGAGGAAGCACGCACAGTGCGCCCAGCGCGACATCCGGTCCCATCCGAAGATCCACAGCCCCAGGAAGGTCGACTCGACGAAGAACGCCGCCATGGTCTCGATGGCCAGTGGCGCGCCGAACGTGTACCCGAACATGGTGGTCAGGCCCTGCCAGTTGAGCGCGAGCTGCAACTCCATGACCAGCCCGGACAGGATGCCCATCGCGTAGTTGACCACGTACAGCCCGCCCCAGAACCGCACTGCGCGCAACCGGGCCTCGTCGCGGCGCCGCACCGCGCTGAGCTGGGTGAACAGGATGTAGGGGGCGAGTCCGAGGGTGAAGGCGACGAACATGTAGTGCGTCGCCGCGGTGAGCGCGAACTGGAGTCGCGCCAGGAGCAGGGGATCGTCGAGCATCGTGGATGGCCTTTCGGGGCGCGTTCGTCACATCATGCTCGCCCGTCCCGGGGCGCCGGGGCATCGCTCCTGAGGCTGCACCCGGTCTACAGCTCTGGACGGGGCAGGGTGTGGCGCGCCTACGTCCTCGGATGTAGGCGGCCTCATCCCGGGAACGCGTACGAACGTAGGCGGCGGTGCCGGCAGGGCCGATCCCTCGGGCGGCACAGGACCTGGCCGGTCCCTCCGATCCGTCCAGCCCGACCGGCCCCACCGGCCCCACCGGCCCGCCCCGTTCGGGCGATCCCGACGGCCCCCGCTCCCCGTTCACCGGACCCGCCCCGGGCTCACCGCACGCCTCCCCGTTCGCCCCGCAGGATCGCCGCCAGGGTCTCCAGAGCGCGGTCGATGTCGTCGTGCGAGACGAAGTAGTGCGGCGACGCGCGCACGACCGCCTCCAGTCCGCGCCGCTCCATGTCGAACCGGGTGGACGCGCGCGGGCTCACCGTGACGGCCGCCCCCGCGTCCCACAGCGCCGCCGCCACCCGCCTCGGCTCCGCCCCGGCACAGGTGAACGTGACGATCCCGTTGTGCTCGGCGCCGATGTCGGTCACCTCCACGCCCGCGATCCCGGCGAGCCCGCGGCGCAGCCGTCCAGCGCGGTCGGCGACGGCGGCGGCGATCGCCTCCACCCCTAGGTCCAGCGCGTAGCGGGCGGCGGCGATCAGGCCCAGGCGCTCGGCCACGCCGTACTCCCACAGCTGGTGGACGCGGGCGTCCTCACGCAGCCGGTAGGTCGTGGCGCTGTCCCACTCCGCGCCGGAGTGGTCGACGAGCAGCGGTCGCAGGCGTTCGACGGCGGAGCGGCGGACGGCGAGGAAACCGGTGCCGCGCGGGCCCCGCAGCCACTTGCGCCCCGTCCCGGAGAGCATGTCGACGCCGAGGTCGTCCATCCGCACGGGCAGCTGGCCGACGGACTGGCAGGCGTCCAACAGCACCAGCGCGTCCACCTCGTGCGCGGCCTTGACCGTTTCGCGGACGGGGTTGGTCAGTCCGGAGTTGGTGGGGACGTGGACGAGGGAGAGCAGCTTCACGCGCTCGTCGAGCATCCCGCGCAGCGCCTCCACGGACATCGCGCCCGCGGAGTCGGACGGGACGACCTCCACGCTCGCCCCGGCGCGCTCGGCCAGGCGCAGGAGCGCGACGGCGTTCGCGCCGTACTCGGCCTCGGTGACCAGGACGCGGTCCCCGGCGCCCAGCGGCACCGACCCGGCCAGGGTCAGCCACGACCGGGTGGCGCTGTCGGTGAAGGCCACCTCGTCGGGCGCGCAGCCGAGGAGGTCGGCGAACACGGTGTGACCGGCCTCGACGTCCTCCGCCCGTTCGGCGTAGGCGCGGTACCCGCCGATCCGCGCCTCGCGCCGCAGGTGGGCGATCACCTCGTCGAGCACGGGCGCGGGCGGGAGCGATGAGCCCGCGCTGTCGAGGAAGATCCGTTCCCGGCAGCCGGGCGTGTCGGCGCGGGCGGCCTCGATGTCGATCATGCGTGTCCCTTCCGTGGGCGTCGGTCGCGGCCTCC
The DNA here is from genome assembly GCF_001942255.1 of Nocardiopsis sp. CNR-923. Lineage (GTDB taxonomy): Bacteria > Actinomycetota > Actinomycetes > Streptosporangiales > Streptosporangiaceae > Nocardiopsis. The sequence continues at coordinate 141,045 of NZ_MKKC01000153.1, read as the reverse complement.
GGACCAGGGCGCCGCAACCGACGCGAGGATTGTCCATCGGTCCGGTGGTAGCGCGCTGGCCGGATGCTGTAGTCGATGCGATGCGGTGTGCGCGGGCGTCGGTCGAGTTCAGGGCGGTGCCTTCTGGTCGGCGGCCGTCGGACGGGCGGTCCCGGGGAGGCGTGTTCGATGGGCGGACTAGCGGTTTGCAAGCGGTCGGATCGATACTGCCGGAGACCTCACGCCATCCGGGAAGCCACCTGGTCGAGCAACACGTGAATGGCCGACCGGTGAAGTGGCCGGGGGTGGCCAGTGAAAAGTCCGCCAGCCGGGGTTGCGGGTGGTCGCCTGTTGGTTGGAACGTGGATTCTACCGGGGAGTGAATTGTTGTGTCGGCCCCTCCACAGGGGTGGCTGAACCGCAAGATAACTTCCTGGGAAGAGGATTGATCGTTCGCTGACCGTGCATGATCTCCGACCATTGTGGAAAGTTGGCGTGTCTCGATTGACCAGGTTCAGAGAACCAACCCGACTAGAAAACTCCACGAAAGACACCGGGCGGATCCCCGGGGGAGTCCAGTGCCTGGAGCGTCCTGAGGGTGTCGATTTCCGCCTTCTGGGGCCGCTCGAGGTCCGTATCGGCACCTCTGACGTCACACCGAGCGCCCCCAAGCTCCGCCAGGTGTTGGCGCTGTTGCTGCTGAGGAGCAACACGCTGGTCCAGACTGCGGAATTGATCAACGAACTCTGGCGCGGGTCGCCCCCTCCGAGCGCGGTGCCCACGCTGCAAACCTACGTGTACAAGCTGCGCAAGATCCTGCGCTCGGTCGGAGAGGGCGTCGATATCCAGACGCGCCCCTCCGGATACATGGTTTCCGCTCCCGATGCCGAGGTCGATGTAGCACAGTTCGAAGAATGCGTCAACGACGGAAAGGCCCTATTCAACGCGGGCGGTCTCGAAGAGTCCGTCGACCGCCTGACCCGCGGGTTGTCGGTTTGGCGCGGACCCGCGTTGGCCGACGTCGAAAAGGGGGAACTCCTCGCGTCGCAGGTCGCGCGTCTGGAGGAACTCCGACTGCGGGCGCTCGAACTGCGCATCGAGGTCGAACTCCGGCTCGGCCACCACGAGGGGCTCATCGGCGAACTGCGCTCGCTCACCTCCGCGCACCCGCTGCACGAGGGGCTGCACGCCAAGCTCATGGTCGCCCTCAACAAGGCCGGCCGGCGCTACGAGGCGCTCGACGTCTACCGCGCCCTGCGCGAGACGCTCGTCCTCGAACTCGGGCTGGAGCCGTCCCTGGAGGTGCGGGCGATACAGCAGGACCTGCTGTCCGCCGACCCCGGACCCGATGACCGCACTCCGCGTGCTCCGCGCCAGCGGTACCACTCCCTCGCCCACACCCCGGCGCAGATCCCGCCGGACGTCCCGCACTTTCGCGGATACCGCCGCGAGATGCGGATGCTGGAGGAGCAGTTCTCCGGAGAGGGAGCGGAGACGGGCGTACGGGTCGCCTCGATCACGGGGATGCCCGGCGTGGGCAAGACCGCCCTCGCCATCCGCGCCGCACACCGGCTGCGCTGGCGGTTCGAGGACGGGCAGCTGTTCGCCAAGCTCGGCGGCGACCGGCCCGCGCTTGTGGACCCCCTGCACATACTGGAGGGCTTCCTCGGCGCGCTCGGCGTCCCCGCCGACACCGTTCCCGACGACCTGGAGGAGGCGGGCAAGCTCTTCCGGACCTGTACCGCCGACAGCAGGATCCTCGTCGTGCTGGACAACGCGGCCTCCGCCGAACAGGTCGAACACCTCTTCCCCGGCAACGCGGAGTGCGGTGTGATCGTGACCAGCCGGCCCCACATCCTCCACGAGGCCGAGGTGATCTCCCTGGGCGGGCTGGGCGGTGAGGACGCCATCGACGCGCTCAGGAGCATCGTGCGCACCCAACGCGTCGACCGCGAACCGCGCGAGGCGGCCGCGATCGTGCGGGCGTGCGGGGGGCTGCCCCTGGCGGTACGGGTGGTCGGCGCGCGCCTGGCGGCCGTTCCGGGGCTCCCGCTGGCCAGCATCGCGCGGGAGCTCGACGACGCCGACCGCCGTCTGGACTACCTCCGCTTCCAGGGGCTGGACCTGCGGTCACGCTACGACAGCAGCTACATGCAGCTGCACGTTCGCGAGGCGAGCCTGTTCCGGCTGCTGAGCATCCTCCCGGACAACGTGTTCACCGCCGCGCAGGTCGCCCGCTTCCTCAGCACCCCTGTCGAGGAGGTGGAACCGTTGCTCGCCACACTCGTCGAGAAGCGCTTCCTCCAGGTCTGGGAGCAGGGCGGACAGCGGGACGTGCAGTTCTACTTCCACGAGCTCATCAAGCTCTACGCCCGGGAGCGGCTCAGGAGCGACAGCGACAGCGACGGAGCCGCTCCCCGCCTCCAGCCGACGGCCCCGTCGCGCCCTGACCGTCCGCGCCGCGGGCCTCCGAGCGGTCGGACCTGCCTTCCCACAGCGCCACGTCCCCGCGTTCCCCCATCCCCGCGACCCCGACAGCCCCTGACGCCGGCCCGGGTCTTCCGTCCGCCCCGCCCCGTCGACTCCCCACGTTCCGTCCCCCACGACGGACGTCACCGCGCCGCCTGCCCGTGTCCGCACGGCGGACACCCGCGTCGCCGCCGCGATGGCTGACGCCCGCGCTTCCCACGGGCGTCAGCCGGACCGCGACCGCGAGCCGAGGATCAGTCCGCCGGCGCAGAACACCAGCGCGAGGATGATCGGCAGTCCGCGGACTCCGACGGGCCGGTCGAAGGCCAGGACCGAGATGATCCCGACGATCTGGTCGACGACCAGCCCCACCAGGAATCCGGCGACCAGCCCGACGACGCCCATGAGGACTACGCGCATCGGTGTCTCCCTCCCTTTCGTGTGTTTCCTTCTCCGGTTCGATCCACGTTCGATGTGCGCCGAAGGTAACCGCGCGACCAGCCGCCCTCCAACGTGCGCGCGACGGAAACCCGTGGCCAACCCGCGCTGTACGCGTTCCGTGTCGGATACCTCGCGCGATGTACGGTCGTGGGCGCTTCCTCCCCCAGAGCACCTTCAGTCGCGTTCGATTCGGCTTCGATGCGCCGCTGCGAGCCTTGGTCGGGCAGACGGGAAGGTGCGGAATCCGCCGTACCGGACCGTGAGGCCGATCCCAAGGAATGAGGTGCCGCGATGTCCGGCGTTGTTGGCGTGGTCGACTTCGAACGGGATCTGGAACGCCACCGGCCACTGCTCATCGCGTTGACCGCGACCATGGCCAATCGCGGCCCGGACGGGGAGGGGTTCTGGCTCTCCCCCCGGGCCGTTCTCGGTCACCGCGCCCTCGGGGGCGGGGCGGGGGCCGCGGACCAGCCGTTCGCGATCGACGTCGGCGGCGCCACGGTCGTCGCGTGCGTCACCGGGGCCCCCACGGGTCTCGGCGAGGTGGCGCGCCAGCTCCGCGCGGGCCGCTGCGGCGTCACACCCGGAGCCTCCACGGCCGAACTCGTCGCCCGCGCCTACCTGATGTGGGGCGAGGACGTCGTGCGCCGCCTGGGCGGCGCGTTCGCCCTCGCGATCTGGGATGGCCGCAGCGAGGAACTGGTCCTGGCCCGCGACCGGATGGGCGGCCAGACGCTGTACCACGCGCCCACCCGCACCGGCCTGGTCTTCGCCTCCGAGCGCAAGGCCCTGCTCGCCCACCCCGAGGTCGACCCGGTCGTGGACATGGAGGGGCTGCGGGAGGTCATCGCGCACGCCCTTCCGCCCGGTCCCCTCTTCAGCGGGTTCGGCCAGGTCGACTCGGCCGAGGTGGTCCGCTACGGGAGGTCCGGCTGGCGCCGCCACCGCTACTGGGAGCTGGAGTCGCGCACGCACACCGACGACGTGGACGCCACCGTCGCCCGGGTCCGCGAACTCCTGGAGGAGAACGTCCGGCTGTCCGTCCCGGAGGACACCGACGGGCTGGTCGCCACGCTCTCGGGCGGCATCGACTCCTCCTCCGTCACCGCCCTGGTCGCCGCCGAACTGCGCCGCAGGGGCGCCGCCGACCTGCGCACGTTCACCGTGGGCTTCACCGACGGCGAGTTCCAGCGCGACGCCGTCCGCGACACCCAGGACGCGCCCTTCGCCCGCGCCGTCGCCGAACACGTCGGCTCCCGGCACCGGCTGGTCGAGCTGGACGCCCGCCGGATCCTCGACCCCGACGTGCGCCTGGGCCTGATGCGGGCCAAGGACTGCCCCACCCGCATCTACGACATGGACGCCTCCCAGTACCTCTTCCTCCAGCACGTGGCGGCCGCGGGCGGTCGGATCGCCTTCACCGGCGGCATGGGCGACCAGCTCTTCCACGGCGCCCGCTGGTCGACCGACCCCCAGCTCGTGGACTCCGGGACCTTCCCCTGGATCGCGCTGGCGCAGCGGCACGGCGCGGAGAACGGGTTCGGCACCCGGCTGCTCAACCACGACACCCTGCGCAAGCTCGACCTGCCCTCCTACTACCGGGACGCCTACGCCGAGAGCGTCGCCGAGGTGGAGTTCCTCCCCGAGGACGACGAGCCGCAGCGCCGCATCCGGCAGCTCTCCCACCTGCTGCTCACCCGCTTCCGCACGGACGCGGGGCTGTACAACTCCGTCGGCCTCCAGATGCGGGCGCCGATCAACAGCGTCGAACTGGTGGAGTACGCCTACAACATCCCCGCCGAGATGCAGCGGCACGGCGGGATCGAGAAGGGCCTCCTGCGCGCCGCCGTCGCGGACACGCTCCCGGAGAAGGTGGTCCGTCGCCCGCAGAGCGCCACCCCGGTGAGCAGGAACCCCGCCTACGCGCGCAGGCTCCAGGAGGAGTTCACCGCGATCCTCGCCGACCCGGCCTCCCCGGTCCTTCCGCTCATCGACATCCAGGCCGCGGCCCGCCTCGCCGAGTCGCCCGACGAACTCGTCCGGAACCGCCTGAGCAGGGCTGACATCGACCTCGTCCTGCAACTCAACCTGTGGCTCGACCACTACCGGGTCCGACTGGCCCTCTGACGGCCCCGACCCGCCTCCGCCTCGTCCGCAGAACCGAACACATCGGCGATCCACGCCCCTGGGGGCTGAACATGGTTTACGACAACGTACTGGAAGCGGTGGGGCACACCCCGATCGTGCGGCTGTGCCGGATGAGCGCGGGCAACGGCTCGGAGATCCTCGTCAAGCTGGAGGGGTTCAACCCCGCGGGCAGCATCAAGGACCGGACCGCCCTCGGCATGATCACCCGCGCCGAACTCGACGGCCGCCTCAAACCCGACGGCACGATCATCGAGTCCACCTCCGGCAACATGGGCAAGGCCCTGGCCATGATCGGCGCGGCCAAGGGCTACCGGGTGGTCCTGGTGACCGACCCCAAGGCGCCGCGTTCGATGGTCGACTTCGTCTGCGCGCTGGGCGCCGAGCTGGAAATCATCCGCACCCCCGACGAGAACGGCGGCTACCAGCGGCCCCGCCGCGAACGCGTCCGGCAGCTCATGGACGAGATCCCGGACTCCTTCTGGCCCGACCAGTACAACAACCCCGACAACTCCGCCACGCACGCCGAGCGGACCGCCCGCGAGCTGATGGACGAGGTTCCCGACTTCGACGCGCTCGTCGCGGCCGTGGGCACCGGCGGCCACATCAGCGGTGTGTCCACCGCCCTGAAGGAGGAGCGCCCGCACGTGGTGACCCTCGGCGTGGACGCCGCGGGGTCCGCCGCCTTCGGCTACCCGGTGGGGTGCTGGGCGATGCGCGGCCTGGGGATCGCGTGGCCGCCCGGCAACCTCAGGCCCGAGGTCGTCGACCGGGTGCACCTGGTCGAGGACCACGAGGGCATCGCCACCAGCCGGATGCTCGCGCGGACCGAGGGGCTGCTGGTCGGGGAGTCCGCCGGCGCGGCCGTCTTCGGCGCCCTGCACTTCGCCCACCACCACCCCGGCAGCCGGATCGTGGTCGTGGCCCCCGACGGCGGCGTCAACTACCTCGGCGAGTCCTTCGACGACGCCTGGCTGGAGGCGCGCGGCATCGCGGCGCCCCTGGCCGAGGCCGGACTGGACACCCTGGAGGGCCTGCTGGCCGCCGCGCGCACCCCGCACCACCCCGCCACGCCCCGGCCCGTGGGAGGGGCGCGGCCGTGACGGCACCCGAGGAGAGGAGGGGCCACGTGCCGCCCCACACCGCACCGCTCGCCCACACCGGACGGCTGGCCCGACGGATGGACGAGCAGGACGTCGACGTCCTGGTGGCGACCACGCTGGAGAACGTCCACTACCTGACCGGCGTCGCCAGCGTCACCCTGGAGATCTTCCCGCACACCGGCGCGTGCTTCGCCGTCGTCACCCGTGACCGGCTCGCCCGCCCCCACCTGATCACCTCCCGCTGCGACCTCGACCAGGCGCTGGACGCCGCCGTCGACCTGGACGGCGCCACCGGATACGGCCGCTTCCACCGGGAACGCGCGGACGCCGACGGGCTCGACGACCGCCAGCGGCGGCTGCGGGAGCTGTGGGGCGACGGCGCCGCGCCGTCCACCCCCGCCGACGCCTCGTGGCGGTGCTGCGTCGGGCCGGTCTGGACACGGCCCGCGTCATGGTCGACGAGGACGCCGCACCGGCCGACCTGCTGCCCGCCCTGCGGGAGGCCCTGCCCGGAGCCGACGTCCGACCGGGAGGGGCCGCGCTGCTGCGCTGGGTGCGCAAGGTCAAGACCGAGGAGGAGCTGCGCCGGCTGCGCGCCGTCGCCGCCGTCGCCGAGAGGGGGATCCGGGCGGTCTCCGACATCGCCCGCCCCGGCGTCACCGAGCGCGCGCTGGTCCGCGAGTTCGAGCGGACGGTGGCCGGGGAGGGCGGTCGGCCGAGGTTCACGCACGTCAAGGTCGGCGCCAACGCCGTCCTGGGCCAGACCCGGCCGACCGACACGCCGCTGCGCGCCGGGGACGCGGTGTGGTTCGACGTCGGATGCGTGTACGAGGGCTACTGGGCCGACATCGCGCGGGTCGTGAGCGTCGGAGAGCCCTCCGCGAAGCTGCGCCACCACTACGCGGCGATGCTCGCGGGCGAGGAGCGCGCGATCGCGGAGGCCGCGCCCGGCATGACCGGCAAGGAGCTGTTCGACATCACCGTGGAGGCGGTCCGCGAGGCCGGTGTCGGGCACTACCGGCGCAACCACGTGGGGCACGGCATCGGCGTGGAGGTCTACGACCGCGTGCTCATCGCCCCCGACAACGACGACGAGATCGAGGAGGGGACGGTCGTGAACATCGAGACGCCCTACTACGAGTTCGGGTTCGGCGCCGTCCAGGTGGAGGACCCGTTCGTGGTCCGTGCCGTCGGGAACGAGCTGCTCACCACGCTCGACCGCGACCTGGTCGTGGTCGGATGAGCGCGGCGACGAACGGCGTGGCGGCCAGGACGGTCACCGGACCCCCCGAGGCGGGCGACCCCGCCGAGCTCACGGCGGCCCGGGCGCGCGCCCTGTTCCGGGGCGGGCTCGACACCGCCACGATCGGGTGGTCCGGCCGCCACGCGCAGGCCAACCTCATCGCGGTGCCCCGGTCGGCCGCCTACGACCTGCTGCTGTTCGCCCAGCGCAACCAGCAGGCCTGCCCGCTGCTGGACGTGACCGACGTCGCAGCCCCGCCACCGTGCTGGCCGAGGGCGCCGACCTGCGCACCGACCTGCCCGCCTACCTCGTGTGGCGGGACGGGGAGGTGGTCGACCGGGTCACCGACGCCACCCCGTTCTGGCGGGAGGACATGGTCGGCTTCCTCATCGGGTGCAGCCTCACCTTCGAGCTCGCCCTCATGGAGGCGGGGGTGCCGATCCGGCACATCGAGGAGGGCGTCACCGACCCGATGTACGTCACCAACCGGGCCACCCGCCCGGCGGGCGCGCTGTCCGGACCGCTCGTCGTGTCGATGCGGCCGATCCCCGCGCACCTGGTCACCACGACGGTGCGGATCACCGACCGCTTCCCCGATGTGCACGGCGCCCCCGTGCACATCGGCGACCCGGAGGCGCTGGGCGTCGCGGACCTGGGACGTCCCGACTTCGGCGACCCGGTGACCGTCGGCGACGACGTCCCCGCCTTCTGGGCGTGCGGCGTCACCACCCAGGCGGCGGTGGCCGCCTCGCGGCTGGAGTACGCGATCACGCACGTGCCGGGGCGGATGTTCGTCACCGACGTCCCGCACTCCACCTACATGCGCTGAGCGGCGCGGACCGACGGAAGGAGTTGGCGATGCACGTGATCGGAGTGGGGTTCGGGCGGACCGGCACCCTGTCGCTCAAGGTCGCGTTGGAGGAACTCGGGCTCGGGCCCTGCTACCACATGCGGGAGGCGATCGCCTCGCCCGACCACAAGCGGCTCTGGCTGGAGGCCGCACAGGGCGGCCCCGTCGACTGGGACCGGCTCCTGGGCGGCTACCGGTCCACCGTGGACTGGCCCGGGTGCTACTTCTGGCGCGAGCTGGTCGAGGCCTACCCCGAGGCCAGGGTGGTGCTCACCGTGCGCGACCCCGAACGCTGGTACAGCAGCACCCGGGAGACCATCTACCGGCTCTCCACCTGGGTGGCCCGGGTGGCCGCCCCCTTCTTCCCGACCGCGCGCGGCATGGCGGCGATGACCGACGCGATCATCTGGAACGGCACCTTCGGCGGGCGGTTCACCGACCGGGAGCACGCCATCGGTGTCTTCGAGCGCCACATCAGGGAGGTCCGCGCGCACGTGCCCGCCGACCGCCTGCTCGTCTACGACGTCCGCGAGGGCTGGGAACCGCTGTGCCGGTTCCTCGGGGTCGAGGCGCCCCGGGACCGGCCGTTCCCGCACGTCAACGACCGCGACCACCAGAAGTCCAAGATCCGCCGGGCCAGAGTCCTGGTGGGCTCGCTCGGCGCGTCCCTCGCCCTGGCCACACTCGCCGGGATGGCGCTGCGCCGACGGCGGCGCTGAGCCGCCGCCCCCCGAACCGCACAACCCCCGCATCGGATGGGAGCGACCTTGAAGGCACACGCGCGCACACACGAAGGGACCGACGCGGTCGCGGTCGTCGGGCTGTCCTGTCGCCTGCCGGGGGCGCCCGATCCGGGTGCGTTCTGGCGGCTCCTGCGGGAAGGGCGGGAGGCGGTGGCGCCGCCGCCCGCCCACCGGGGACTGGACGGGCTGCCCCGGGCGGGGCTGATCGAGGACGTCGGCGGCTTCGACGCGGACTTCTTCGGGATGTCCGCGCGCGAGGCGGCCGCCGCCGACCCGCAGCAACGCCTGATGCTGGAGTTGGGTTGGGAGGCGCTGGAGGACGCGGGGATCGTGCCCGACTCCCTGCGTGGTGTGGCGGTCGGCGTGTTCGTCGGCGGGATGGCGGACGACTACGCGGCGCTGCTGCACCGGGCCGGTGCGCCCGTCGGCGCGCACACCATGGCCGGGACGCAGCGGTCGATGCTGGCGAACCGGCTGTCCTACCTGGTCGGGGCGCGCGGCCCCAGCCTGGTGGTCGACAGCGGGCAGTCGTCGTCGCTGGTCGCGGTGGCGATGGCTGTGCAGAGCGTGCGGAGCGGGGCGACGCCGGTCGCGTCGCGGGCGGGGTCAGCCTGATCCTGGACGGCGACGGGTCCGCGGTGCCGAGAGCCCTGGGGGCGCTGTCCCCCGAGGGACGGTGCCGGGTCTTCGACGCGCGCGCGACGGGTTCGTGCGGGGAGAGGGCGGGGCGGCGCTCGTGCTGCGCCCCCTGGCCGACGCCCTGGCCGACGGCGACCGGATCCACTGCGTGATCCGCGGTGCGGCCGTGGGCAACGAGGGCGGCGGCCCCGCGCTCACCTCGCCGGACGGCGCCGGGCAGGAGGAGGCGCTGCGCCGGGCGTGCGCCGACGCGGGGTGCGGCCGGAGGAGGTCCGGTTCGTCGAACTGCACGGGACGGGGACGCGCGCGGGCGACCCCGTCGAGGCACGGGCCCTGGGCGCGGTGTACGGAGTCGGACGGGACGCACCGCTGCTGGTGGGGTCGGTCAAGACCAACATCGGCCACCTGGAGGGGGCGGCGGGCGTCGCCGGGCTGGTCAAGGCGGCGTTGAGTGTGCGGGAGGGGGTGCTGCCCGCCAGCTTGAACTTCACCGAGCCGAACCCGGGGATCCCGCTGGAGGAGCTGGGGCTGCGCGTGCCGACCGACGCGACCCCGGTGGACGACGGCGCGCCGCCGCTGGGCGGAGTCAGTTCGTTCGGCCTGGGGGGAACCGACTGCCACGTGGTTGTGGAGCGCGCCCCCGAGCAGCCGACGCCCCGAGAAGACGAGGGCCCCGGCGGGGCCGTTCCCCTGGTGCTGTCAGCGGCCTCGGGGCCCGCGCTGCGCGGGCAGGCGGCCAGGCTGCGGGACCATCTGGAGCTGACGGGAGCGGAGCCGCGGGATGTCGCGTACTCCCTGGTCACCACGCGCACGGTGTTCGCGCACCGCGCGGTGGTCAGGGCCGGGGGGCCGGAGCGGGCGCGGGAGCTGCTGGGCGCGCTGGCGGACGGGGAGGTCCCCGAAGGGGTGTGGGTCGGCGAGGCCGTGCCGGACCGGGTAGCCGATGGTGTCCGCACGGACGACGGCCGGGGGAGCCGAGGCGGGTCACGACGCTGGCGCCGCGTCGGACGGGACGGGCGGTGGCGTCCGCGCCGATGGCGACGGGGGGCGATGGGGTCGCTGTGGGGGAGGAGTCGTACGGCTCCGCGATGGCAGGCGACGGTGGCGGTGTGATCGCAGGGACGGGTGGTCACGCTCGTGCCGAAGAGGCTCGGGGCGATGGGGTTGGTGTGGACGGTTCGGCGATGCCGATCGACGACGCTGTGGTCGAGCGGGCCCGTACCGATGGCGACCGGGGTGCCGCGGTCGCGGCGGACGAGGAATCGCGCGCGAGCGGCACGGTGGAGCGGGAGGACGACGACGCCGGGATCGGTGACCTCGCCACGGCGTTCACCCAGGGCACTGAGGTCGATTGGACGCCCCTGATCCCCGCCGGTCGCAGGGTCCCCCTGCCCACCTACGCCTTTCAGCGCCGTCACTACTGGGCGCCCGGTCTGGGCCGTGGTCCGGTGCCGGGCGGTCCGGCGGAGGCCGGGACCCGGGGTGACCGCTTGTCTGACGCGGCCACGCTCGGCGGTCCCTTCTCTCCGGGCGACGCCGTCCCAACCGCACCCGCGAACTCCCGGATCACCTCCGACACCGCCGTCACCCCCGGCCCGGGTGATGGCGTCGGACCCGCGCCCGGCCGATCCCCGTCGACGGGGGCGCGACGCCCTGACCCCGAACTCGCCGGTCGCGTCCTGCGCATGGTCCGTGCGGCGACCGGGTCGGTCCTCGGCGGCGGCCGCGACACCGACGTCTCCGCCACCTTCCGCTCCCAAGGCCTCGACTCCGTGGCCGCCCTCGAACTGCGCAACGTCCTGCGCGAGGAGACCGGGCTCGACCTCGCCCCCACCCTCGTCTACGACCTCGCCACCCCCAGGGCCGTCGCCGACCACATCGCCGCCCTGCTGACCGACCCCGTCGAGTCCGCGCCCGCCGGCACCGCCCCCGTCACGACCGCCGCGCCCACCTCGACCCCCGACGATCCCGAGGACGACCCCGTGGTCATCGTCGGCATGGGCTGCCGCTACCCGGGCGGCGTCCGTTCCCCCGAGGGCCTGTGGGACCTCGTCGCCGCCGCGACGGACGCCGTCACCGAGTTCCCCGACAACCGCGGCTGGGACGTCGACGCCCTCTACGACCCCGAACCCGGCGTTCCCGGCCGCACCTCCACCCGCCACGGCGGCTTCCTCCACGACGCGGACGCGTTCGACGCCGACTTCTTCGGCATCAGTCCCCGCGAGGCCGCCGCCATGGACCCCCAACAGCGCGTCCTCCTGGAGGTCGCCTGGGAGGCCCTCGAACGCGCCGGGACCCCGCCCGACCGGCTCCGCGACGCCCGCGTCGGCGTGTTCGTCGGCGCGATGGCCCAGGACTACGGCCCCCGACTGCACGAATCCGCCCCCGGCTACGACGGCCACCTCCTCACCGGCGGCTCCGTCAGCGTCGCCTCCGGCCGACTCGCCTACGTCTTCGGGTTCCACGGGCCCACCATGACCATCGACACGGCGTGCTCCTCCTCGCTCGTCGCCCTCCACCAGGCCGTGCGGGCCCTGCGCCACGGCGACTGCGACGCCGCCCTCGCCGGGGGCGTCGCGGTCATGTCCACACCGGGCATGTTCGTCGAGTTCAGCATGCAGCGCGGCCTCGCCCCCGACGGCCGCTGCAAGTCCTTCTCCGCCGACGCCGACGGCACCGCCTGGGCCGAGGGCGCCGGGGTGCTCGTCCTCGAACGCCTCTCCCGCGCCCGCGCGCTCGGCCACCGGGTCCTGGCGGTCGTACGCGGGTCGGCGATCAACTCCGACGGCACCAGCAACGGTCTCACCGCCCCCAGCGGCCCCGCCCAGGAGGAGGTCGTCTCCACCGCCCTCGCCGACGCCGGGTTCACCCCCGCCGACGTGCAGGCGGTCGAGGCGCACGGCACCGGCACCGTCCTCGGCGACCCGATCGAGGCCCGCGCCCTCCAGGCCGTCTACGGCCCGGGCCGGGGCGAGAACCCCTCTGGCTGGGGTCGATCAAGTCCAACCTCGGCCACGGCCAGGCCGCCGCGGGCGTCGCGGGGTGATCAAGATGGTGCAGGCGATGGCGCACGGCGTCCTGCCCCGCACCCTGCACGTGTCCGAGCCCACCCCGCACGTCGACTGGGAGTCGGGCCCGCTGCGCCTGCTCACCGGCGCGTCCCGTGGACCCCTCGCGGCGGGGTGCGGCGGGCGGGCGTCTCCTCGTTCGGCATCAGCGGCACCAACGCCCACGTCGTCCTCGAACAACCTCCGGGGCCGGGCCGCCCGACCGGTGACGGCCGCACGGTCGCCTGGACCCTGTCGGCGCGCGGCGAACCGGCCCTGCGCGCCCAGGCCGCCCGGCTGCGCGACCACGTCGCCGCCGACGCGGGCCTGACGCCCGAGGCGGTGGGGCACGCCCTGGCCACCACACGCACCGCGTTCGAGCACCGCGCCGCCGTGGTCGGCTCCGACCGGGCCACCCTCCTGGAGGGGCTGGCCGCCCTCGCCGAGGGCCGTCCCTCCACCGACACCGTGGAGGGGCGCGCTCTCCCCGACGGCCCCGTCGTGTTCGTCTTCCCCGGCCAGGGCTCCCAGTGGCCGGGGATGGCCGCCGACCTCCTCGACGGCTCCCCGGTCTTCCGGGCCGCCATGGACGAGTGCTCCCGCGCCCTGGCCCGGTACACCGACTGGTCCCTGACCGACGTCGTCCGCCAGACGCCCGGAGCGCCGGGCCTGGACCGGGTCGACGTCGTCCAACCCGTGCTGTGGGCGGTCATGGTCTCCCTCGCCCGCGTGTGGCGCTCGGCCGGGGTGGAGCCCGCCGCCGTGGTCGGCCACTCCCAGGGGGAGATCGCCGCGGCGTGCGTCGCGGGCGCGCTGAGCCTGGACGACGGGGCGCGCGTGGTCGCGTTGCGCAGCCAGGCGATCGCCGAGATCAAGGGCGTCGGAGGCATGGCGTCGGTCCCGCTGCCCGCCGCCCGCGCGCGCGAACGGATGTCCCGGTTCGGCGACCGCGTCCACGTGGCCGCGCTCAACGGCCCCGAATCGACGATCGTCGCCGGTGACGCCGCCGCGCTGGCCGCACTCGTCGACGGGTGCCGCGCCGACGGGGTGCGGGCGCGACTGGTCGACGTCGACTACGCCTCCCACACCCCCTACATGGAGGAACTGCACGACCGGCTGATGGAGCGCCTCGGCGAGCTGTCCCCGCGCTCGTCGGGCGTCCCGATGTACTCCACCGTGACCGAGTGCCCGATCGACACCTCCGGCCTGGACACCGACTACTGGTACTGCAACCTGCGCAACACCGTGCGCTTCGACCCGGCCGTGCGCCGCCTGCTCAAGGACGGGCACCAGGTGTTCGTCGAGGTCAGCCCGCACCCGGTGCTCACCGGCGCGCTGCTCGACATCATCGCCGACGCCGGTGCCCCGGGGCACGCCGTGGGCACCCTGCGCAGGGACGAGGGCGGCACCCAGCGCCTGATGGCCGCCCTCGCCGCCGCGCACGTGAGCGGGGCCCGCGTCGACTGGCCCCGGCTCCTGGGCGGGTCCGGCCTGCCCCCGGTCGACCTGCCCACCTACGCCTTCCAGCGCGAGCGCCACTGGCTGGCGGCGCCCGCGCCACGGAGCGCACCCGAGACCGCGCCCGCCGAGCACCCGCTGCTCACTGCCTCCCTGGACCTGGCGGAGAGCGGACAGACCGTCTACACCGGCCGTCTCTCCCCCGACCGCGATCCCTGGCTGGCCGACCACGTCGTGCGCGGCGACACGCTGCTGCCGGGCGCGGCGGTGGTCGAGCTCGCCCTGCACGCCGGTGACCGGGTCGGCCTGCCCGTCCTGGAGGACCTGACCCTGGAACGGCCGGTCCCGCTCGACGGCGACCGCGCGGTCGAGGTCCAGCTGACCGTCGCCCCCGGCGACGCGAGCGGGCGGCGTGCGCTCGGACTGCACGTCCGCGCGGCCGACGGCGGCCCGTGGACCCGCTGCGCGAGCGGTCTGCTGGCGCCCTGGACCGCGCCGGTGGGCGACGCGATGCCCGCCGAGTGGCCACCGCCCGGAGCGGAACCGGTCGAACCGGACTATCCGGCGCTGGCCGAGCGCGGCTACGGCTACGGGCCCCGGTTCCGGGGGCTCCGGGCCGTGTGGCGGGACGGAGAGGAGTGGTACGCGGAGGTCCGTGCGCCCGAGGGGATCGACGTGTCCGGGTACGGGCTGCACCCGGCGCTCCTCGACGCCGCGCTGCACCCCCTCCTGACCCCGGACGGCGCCGACCCGGTGGAGCTGCCGTTCTCGTGGAGCGGGGTGCGGCTGCACGCGGTCGACGCGGATGGGCTGCGGGTCCGGATCCGGTCCGTCGAGGGCGGCTCCGAGATCACGCTGACCGACCCGACCGGCGCGCCCGTCGCCGAGGCCGCCGCCGTCGCGCTGCGCCCGATGACCGCCGGGCGTCGGGAGCTCGCCGTTCCGGACGCCGAGGGTTCCCTCCTCCACGTCGCCTGGGAGACCGTCCCGGAGCCGGATTCCGCCCCTGATCTCCGGTACGCGGTCGTGGGGCCGGTCGACCCGTGGGTGCCGGGGGCGGACCACCACCTGGACCTCGACTCACTGCTGGCCGCCCTCGCCGAGGGCGCCCCCGCTCCGGACACCATCGTCGTCGACCTGCGGGCGGCCGGTTCCGACCCGGTGAGCCTGGAGACGACAGATGCCGGTGGGACTGTCGTCACGCTGGCGGCGAGTACGTCACGACCTGCGTCGACGAACGGCACGTCTGCCCCGAGCACGGTCGACGCGGCTCCCCGGGAGCACCGACCGGTCACCGAAGCGACGAGGCCGGGGAGCGCTGGTGCGACTTCCGATGCGGGTGGGGTCGGTGTGGCGGACCTCGGACAGGTGTCGGGGTCGGTGCACCGGGGCACGGCCGACCCGGGTGGGACCGATGGGGCTGGTGGAACCGGTGTGGTCGCCGAGGCGCACCGGCGGACCGCCGACGCCGCCGCCCTCCTCGCGACCTGGTCCACCGACGACCGCCTGGCCGACACCGTTCTCACCGCGCTGACCAGCGGCGCCGTCGCCACCGGTCCCGACGAGCCGGTTCGCGACCTGGCCGGTACGCCCCTGTGGGGCCTGCTGCGCACAGCGCGCACCGAGCACCCCGGACGGGTCCGCGTCGTCGACCTCGACGCCGGCACCGAGGCCCCGCCCACCGCCGCGCTCGCCACCGACGAACCCGAGGCGGCCCTGCGCGACGGACGGCTCCGCGTCCCGCGGCTGGCCGCCTACCCGGGCCGCGGCGCGCTCCGTCCGCCCGCCGAGGGCGACTGGCACCTGACCGACGACGCAGCGGGGAGATCGACGGCCTGTCCGTCGCCGAGCACGGACCCCGCGCACTCGGCCACGGCGAGGTGCGCGTCGCCGTCCGCGCCGCCGGGCTCAACTTCCGCGACGTCCTCATCGCCCTCGACATGTACCCCGGCCGCGCCTGATGGGCACCGAGGCGGCCGGCACCGTCGTCGCGGCCGGCCCCGGTGTGGACGGCCTGAGCCCCGGTGACCGGGTCATGGGGGTCTTCCCCGGCCACGCGATCGGCACCACCGCCACCACCGACCACAGGATGCTCACCCGCATCCCGCTCGACTGGTCCTTCGCCCGCGCCGCGGCCGTCCCCGTCGCCTTCCTCACCGCCTACCACGCCCTCGTCGACCTGGCCGACGTCCAGCCGGGCGAGCGTGTCCTCGTGCACGCCGCCGCCGGGGGCGTCGGTCAGGCGGCGGTGCAGCTCGCCCGCCACCTGGGCGCCGAGGTGTTCGGTACCGCGAGCCCCGCCAAGTGGCCCGAGCTGCACCGACTCGGCCTCGACGACACCCACGTGGCCAGTTCGCGGACGCTCGACTTCGAGGACGCCTTCAACGACGCGACCGGCGGTGCGGGGGTCGACGTCGTGGTCAACGCGCTCGCGGGGGACTTCACCGACGCCTCGCTGCGTCTGCTCGCCGCCGACGGCCGGTTCGTCGAGATGGGCAAGACCGACCTGCGGGACGCGGAGTCCACCGGTGTCGACTACCGGGCCTTCGACCTCCTGGACGTCGACCCCGACCACATCGCCCTCCTGCTCGCCGACCTGGTCGACCTGTTCGAGCGCGGCGCGTTGGCGCCTCCCCCCGTCACCGAACGCCCGGCGCACCGCGCTCCCGACGCCTTCCGCCTGCTCCAACGCGCCGCACACGTCGGCAAGGCGGTCCTCACCCTGCCCGCGGCCCCCGACCCCGACGGCACCGTGCTGGTCACCGGCGGGACCGGAACCCTCGGTCGGCTCGTCGCCCGCCACCTGGCCGAGCGCCACGGCGTACGCCGTCTCCTCCTGCTCGGGCGGCGCGGGGCCGACGCCGAGGGCGCTGACGCACTGCGCGCGGAGCTGGCCGAGCTGGGCGCTCGCGCCACGTTCGCCGCATGCGACGCCGCGGACCGCGACGCGCTCGCCGCCGTCCTGGCCGACGTGCCCGACGACCACCCGTTGACCGCGGTGGTCCACGCGGCGGGCGTCCTGGACGACGCGACCGTGGGCGCGCTCACCCCCGACCGGGTGCGCGCGGTGTTCCGACCCAAGGTCGACGCCGCCTGGAACCTGCACGAACTCACCCGCGACCTGCCGCTGTCGGCCTTCGTCCTGTTCTCCTCGGTCGCCGGGGTGGTCGGGACGGCCGGCCAGGCCAACTACGCCGCCGCCAACGCCTTCCTCGACGGTCTGGCCCGACGGCGCCGCGCCGAGGGACTGCCCGCGACCTCGCTGTCCTGGGGGCTGTGGGAGCAGGCCAGCGGCATGACCGGTCACCTCGACCGGGCGGACGTGGCCCGGATGGCGCGCGGCGGGGTCGCCCCGGTGCCGACCGGCGAGGGCCTGGCCCTGCTGGACACGGCGCTGCGCCTGGACGTGCCGCATCTGGTGCCCGTCCGGTTGGACCGCGACGGCCTCGCCGGTGACGCCGCCGGGTTACCGGCCGTCCTGCGCGGCCTGGCCCGACCGGCCGCGCCGACCCGGACGAGCGCCCGCCGTCGCACGGCCGAACCGGCCCCGGCCCCGGCCCCCGGATGGGACGGAGCGGCGAACGGCTCCGGCGAGGAGGAACGCAGGGAGAGCCTGCGGGCGCTGCTGCACAGCCAGGTGGCGACCGTGCTCGGGCACGACTCCCCTGACCGGGTCGACGCCGGCCGGACCTTCGAGGAGCTGGGCTTCGACTCGCTCACGTCGGTGGAGCTGCGCAACCGGGTGCGGACGGCGACCGGCGTGCGCCTGCCCGCCACGATCGCCTTCGACTACCCGACCATCCCGGTCCTCGCCGACCGCCTGCTCAGCGATCTGGCGGACGCCGGAAACCGTTCCTGAGCGCGACCGCGTCGGGGGCCTCGAACCGAACAGGACGCCCGAGCGGCCGTCGTCCCCGGGTCGGCCCTTCCCTGTGGAACGGCGTGACCCCCGCACGGTTCTTTCGGTTCAGGGCGAACCCGGGCTGAAGACGGCGTGTGTGCCCTCAACTCCCCTCTTCCCGGTCCAGAGCGTCGAACACCGACTCCGCGTCCTCGAACTCCTCGGTCCGCGCAGCGGCGATCTGCTCGCTGGCCTCACGCTCACCGCGCAGCCATACGGGGTCCCAGAACCGTGACTGGTCGCCAGGCACTGATGCCATGTCCGAAGTATGACCTGGCCGCTCTCGGAGACGCCGAACGCGACGTCGTCGCCCTCACCGAGCCGCGGGGCCTCAGCGATCCCGTGAGGTAAGGGGACAAGGTCGCGTGGACGCCGAAGTCAGTACACCGAGACGGGCTCCTCGTCCCGCTCCTCCGCCGTCGGCCGGGCGAGCGGGCCGCCCTCGGGCCCGTAACGCGCGTACCGCACGAGCAGCCACAACGTCGTGCACCCGAGCAGCGCGAAGGCCGTCGTGAACAGGGTGAAGGACACCGCGGCCATCGCCGGGGACATCGGGGTCACCGCCTCCGCCGTGGTCAGGTGGTGCGTCACCGTCCAGGGCTGGCGCCCGAACTCCCGGTACACCCACCCGCCCACACTCGACGTGTACGGCAGCACCGGCGCGGCGATCAGCACCCGGTGGAACCAGCGCCACCGGTCGAGCCGGCGCGCCACCCACGCCACCGTCGCCACCAGCATCAACAGGATGACCAGCTCCCAGACGACGGTCATCGCGCCGCCCGCCACGTCCCAGATCCACGAGTACGCGGAGTCGTAGGCCCCCTCGATCTCCGCGATCTCCGCCTCGCCGTAGGTCAGCCCCGTGGTCGGCGTCGGCCCCTCGGTGAAGCGGAACTGGGTGCCGCCGGTGACCGCGACCGGCGCGATCGCCGCCATCACCAGCACCAGTCCACAGCGCAGGCCCCGCCGGAACATCCCCTCCGGGTCCCGTCCGCGCATCAGGTGGTAGGCGCTCACCGCGCACACGAACAGCCCCCCGACGAACAGCGCGGTGACCGACACGTGCGCGAACCCGAGCAGGCCCGACGGGTTGAACGCCACCGCGAGGGGGTCGGTGAGCAGCGCCCGGCCGTCGTCCATCCGGAACCCGACCGGGTTGCGCAGGAACCCGTTGGCGGCCATCACCCAGTAGGCGGAGGCGTAGGCGGTCAGCGTGACCACGGCGAAACAGCCCAGATGCGTCCAGCGGCCCATCCGGTCCCACCCGACGATCCACAGGCCCAGGAACGTGGACTCGACGAAGAACGCCGCCATCGTCTCCGCCGCCAGCGGCGCGGCGAACGCGTACCCGAAGACCTCGGTCAGCCCCGACCAGTTCACGGCCAGCTGGAGCTCCATGACGATGCCCGACAGCACCCCCATGGCGTAGTTGACGACGTACAGGCCGCCCCAGAACCGCACCGCCGTCATCCGCGCCGGATCGCGGAGCCGGACCGCCCGCCACTGGCTGAACAACAGGAACGGGGCGAGCCCCAGGGTCAGGGCGACGAAGACGTAGTGGGTTCCGGCGGTGAGCGCGAACTGGAGTCTGGCCAGGGCGACGGGATCGTCGAACATCGCGGGCGCACCTCGTGTGACGCGGGGACGGGGGAGCGGGGGCGGGGGTCAGGCGGCGGGTCGGGCGAGCATCCGTGCCAGGGCGGCCCGACGCGTCGGCCTCCGGGGCGCGCTCGCGCCAACGGTGGGCGACGAACCCGTCCGGCCGGACCAGCACGGCCCCGCCGGGGGCGACGCCGTACCGCCGCGCCCAGTCGCCGTCCTCGTCGACCAGGTCCCGGCCCACCGCGTACACGTCCAACGGCAGGCCCAGCGCGTCGGCGGCGCCCCGGGCGCTCTCGGCCCACGCCTCGCCGCACAGCCCGTCCGCTCCGGCCAGGAGCACCGGGCGCGGACCGAACAGGTCGATCAGGGAGACCGACGCGCCGCCCCGACGCACCCACAGGTGCGGAGCCCGGGTGCCGGGCCGCCCGGACAGCAGTTCCGGCGGCGTGAACTCCGTCTCCCGCCGGTCCGGGTCCGCCACGTCATCGGTCACCGTGGACGACCGGTACCGGTACCCGAACGTCACGGCCAGCGGCTCCGCCAGCGCCGCCGACCCCCCGAACGCCGACCGCCCGGGGCCTCCGCGCCCGACCCCGGACCGCCGCCCGCTCCCGACCGCGCCACCAGCCGCATGGCCGCCTGGCGCACGGTCGCCTCCGCCACCGGGCGGCGCTCCTCCTCGTAGCTGTCCAACAGCTCCCGGGGCGCCATCCCGCCCAGCACCGCCCACAGCTTCCAGGTCAGGTCGTAGGCGTCCTGCACACCCGTGTTGGCCCCGTACCCGCCCACCGGCGGGATCACGTGGGCGGAGTCGCCCGCCAGGAACACCCGCCCCGCGGCGAACCGCTCGGCCGTCAGGGCCGCCATCTCCCACGGCATGACCCCGCGCAGCCCCACCGAGGCGTCGGGGACACCGATCGCGGCGCGCACCAGCCGGGCGCAGCGCTCTCCGGTGAAGTCGTCGGGGCCCTCCCCCCGCTCGGGCCGGTAGGTGACGATGAGCGTGCCCCGCCCCAGCGAGTCGTCGTGCCCCAGCACCCCCTCCACCTCGGCGTTGCGGACCTGGCAGATGGCGAACCGCCGCCCCCGCAGCGGCCCCCGCAGGTCGGTGTCGAACAGGATGCTCATCTGGTGCCGCAGCACCCCCCGCCCCCGCGCCCGATCCCCAACCGCTCCCGCACCGGACTGTGCGCCCCGTCCGCCGCGACGACGTACTCCGCGCGGATCGCGTACTCGCCTCCGCCGGCACGGTCGCGCAGCACGACCGTGACCCCGTCCGCGTCCTGGGCCAGCTCCACGGCCTCGGCGCCGAACCGCACGTCCGACCCCAACTCGCGGGCGCGCTCCATGAGGATCGGCTCCACCCGGTCCTGGCTCAGCGACACGATCCGCTCCACCGGGCTGACCCCGCTGACGTCCTCCGGCTCCGGGATCCGCGACACCGCGATCTCCGCGCCCGCCAGCGACTCCACCCGGCCGTTGAGCACGTGCCCCGCGAAACCGGCGCTCTCCGCCAGCACCGCCTTCTCCACGCCGACCCCGCGCAGCAGTTCGAGCGTGCGCGGGTACAGCCCCCACGCCCTCGGGTGGATCGACGTCCCGGGATGCCGCTCCACGAGCACGGACCGCACCCCCCGCCACGACAGGAACAGGGAGGCGGACAACCCGACCAGTCCGCCTCCAATGATCAGAACAGGGGTCGACTCGGTACGCACGGTGGCCCTTTCGCCGGCACGGTTCCGGTCCGCCAGCGTCGCAGGCGCCCCTGAAGTTCCCCTGTACGTCCGCTGGAGGAACGCTCGGAACCGTTCGGAGCCGCACGGCGCCAAGCCGGGTCGAGCGTGCGACGACCGATCGACGATCGGCGCCTGCGAGGGTGCACGCGATCCCGACCGGGCCGCACACCAACGCGGCGCAGCGCGAGAAGGAGCCCCGACATGGACGGCACGAAAGCGGACGGCGCACCCGACATCTCCGAGCTCCTGGGCCTGGCCCAGGGCTTCTGGGCGGCCAAGACACTACTCACCGCGGTCGAACTCGACCTCTTCACCCTCCTGGGCCGGGGGCCGCTGGCCGAGGAGGCCGTCCGCGAACGGCTGGAGCTGCACCCGCGCGCCACGCGCGACTTCCTCGACGCGCTGGTCGGACTGGGCCTGCTGCGCCGCGACGGCGACGCCTACGCCAACGGCGAGGCCGCCGACCTGTACCTGGACACCGCCAAGCCCACCTGCGTGGCCGGGCGGCTGCGCCTGCTCAACTGGCGTTACCGCATCTGGGGCGGACTCACCGACCTGCTCCGCACCGGCGAGCGCCAGGTCGACCAGGACCGCGACTTCGACACCTTCTACAGCAACCCCAAAACGGTCAAGTGGTTCATGGCCGCCATGGACGGCGCCAACGCCGAGATCGGTCCGGTCCTGGCCCGCGCCTTCGACTGGACCGAGCACACCTCGTTCGTCGACATCGGCGGCGCCCGGGGCAACCTCGCCGCCGACATCGTCCGCGCCCACCCGCACCTGCGGGGCGGCTGCCTGGACCTGCCGCCGGTCGAGCCGGTCTTCGACGAACACATGGAACGGCTGGGCCTCACCGGCAAGGTGACCTTCCACGCCGCCGACTTCTTCGCCGACCCCCTCCCCGAGACCGAGGTCATGGTCTTCGGCCACGTGCTGCACGACTGGGACGACGAGAACCGCGTCCGCCTGCTGCGCCGCGCCCACGAGGCCCTCCCCGAGAACGGGTGCGTCCTCATCTACGACGCGCTCGTGGACGACGACCGCACGGACGCCGCCAACCTGCTGCGCAGCCTCAGCATGCGCCTGGTCACCCCCGGCGGGTCCGAGTACACCGGCGCCGCGTGCCGCGCCTGGCTGGAGGAGGCGGGCTTCACCGACATCGGCGTCCAGCCGCTGGTCGGCACCGACTCCCTCGTCACCGCGTACAAGCGCGGATGACCCGCCCACCCACGCACCCGGAGGGGGAACGGACATGACGCATCGCGCACCGGGACTCTCCCGTCGCCGGATCCTCGCGGGCGCCGCGCTGGTCGGCACCGCGGCCGCGGCCCTTCCCGGCACCGCGGCCGCCGCCGAGAGCGCGGCGGACCGCGGCCGGACGATCGGGGTCGTCCTCGAACCCGACACCCTGGACGTCCCCGAGGAGATCCCCTGCGGTGTGGTCTCCTTCCACGTCAGCACGCCCGAGGCGGTCGGCCGGTCCCTGCTGCTGGTCCGACTCGCCGACGGCGTGACCGCCGACCGGTACCTGGATCTGCTCGCCGCGACCTCCACCTGGGACCCGGCGGAGAAGGCGGAGGCCGCCCGCGCCGTCGCCGCGGCCGCGCACAACCTCGGCGGCGCGGTCGTCGCGGCCGGGACCGACGCGGGCTTCACCCAGGTGCTGCGCCCCGGCCGCTACCTGCTGATCAACTTCGGGTACGCGAGCGGGGGCCGTCCGGTCGCCCGGGAGGTGCGCGCGACCCGGCAGTCCTGGGCCGGACACGCGGGCACGGACGGTTTCGTCGTGCACCGCGAGACGTCGGACGGCGTGGAGTTCTCCGTCTCCCGCCGCCTTCCGGCGAACGGCCGGTACACCCTCCTCAACACCACGGGCACCCCCCAGGAGGCGATGTTCTGCCGGGTCCAGGACGGAACCACGGAGGAGGACGTCCGGGCCTACTTCGACGCCCTGCGCGAGGGCCGGACGCCGCCGGTCCAACCGCTGCTGACCCGACCGGTGGGCATGGCGCCGCTCGGCGCGCGGCAGTACGGGACGCTGCACGCCGAGTTCACGCCCGGCCCGTACGCGCTGTTCTCGTTCACCATCAACCACGGGACCGGCCACAACCACGCGCTGGAGGGGATGTCCCGGCTGGTCGAGCTGGTGTGAGCCGGCCGTTCGGCGCGGGACGGCTCCGCCTCCCGCGCCGGGCGTCCGCCCGCGCGTCAGCGGGGCGGGGCCTCGGAGCCGCGCCGACCGCCCCGGCGTGACCGCAGCCACGCGAGCGCGCCGACACCGGCGACGAGCACGCCCAACACGAGCGCGGTCCATCCCGGCCCCACGGACTCCACCAAGCGGACCAGCTCCGCCTGCACACGGGTCGCCGCGCCCACGACGGGGTCGTCGGCGGACCCGCCCGCGAACACGCGCAGCTCGAACCACCCGTAGTAGGCGACGTACAGCCCCGCCAGCACGAGCAGCCCGCCGCCGGCCCGCGTCACGTACGGCATGGCCCGGCGCAGCCGTGCCGCCACCGAGTCCCGGGCCAGCGCGACGGCCACGGTGACGACGCCGACGACCAGCCCCATCCCCAGCGCGTACGCCAGGAACGTCGTGATCACGCCGACGGCGCTCGACGAACGCAGCGCGGTCGTGGTGAGGGCGAGGAACGGGCCGATCGTGCAGGACAGGGACGCCACCGCGTAGGTGACCCCGTAGACCAGCGCCCAGCGCAGGGAACGCGCCGGTCGTCCCGGGGAGGGCTTGGGCAGGAGCAGGGTGATCTCCCGGCCCGCCGCCAGCCACGCGCCCAGTCCCACCAGGCCGCGCCGATCACCACCGTCACCCAGGGCAGGTGGCGTTCCACCGACAGCGCGAGCGGGGTGACGACCAGCCCGAAGCCCGCGAAGACGAGCACGAACCCGCTCGTCATCGCCGCCGTCGTGGCCAGGGCGCGCCCCAGTGAGCGCCACCGGGCACCGGCCCAGGCGCCGCCGGAGGACGCGTCCCCAGCGTCGTCGGCGGCGACCAGCAGCGCGAGATAGCCGGGGAGCAGCGCGAACCCGCACGGGTTGAGCACGGCCAGCATCCCGGCCACCACGGCGATCGCGAGCGGGAGTCCGATCATGACCCGTCGGAGATCAGGTCGACCTGGGCGTCGAGGTCGCCGTCGGAGAGCGTGCCCTGGACCGTCTCGAAGGCGCCGTCGGAGGAGACGAACGCGAACGCGGGCTGGCTCGCCACACCGAAGCCCGACCAGATCGAGCCGTCCTCGTCCACCAGGTGCGTCAGCTCCCCGGTCCCGGTGTCGGAGACGAAGCCGCGCATGGCCTCGACCTCCCCGAGCCCGGCGACCCCGATGAACGCGACGTCACCCGAGTGCCGCGCGGCGGCCTCGGCGACGCCCGCCGCCTCGCCCCGGCAGATCGTGCACCAGGGGGCCCAGAACCACAGCACGGTCGGTTCCCCGGCGAGGTCGGCGCCGGAGAACGCGGCTCCGTCCACGGTCTGGGTCTCGAACGCCAACACGTCGGGGGTCGCACCGCCGGAGTCCCCGGCGGTGTCCCCGCCGTTGTCCGCGTCCTCCCGGGCCGCGGGCGCCTCGGCCGCCCCGTCGCCCGCGTCGTTCCCGGAGTCGCCGGAGGCACAGGCGGTCAGGCCCAGGAGCAGCGCCAGTACGGCCGCCGTCAGGGTCAGGGGGGTGCCGCGTCTGGAGGCGGTCGTCGCCATGGTCACCTCGGGGTCTCGGTTCGGGGATGGGGCGGCCCGCGGGGTCGGCGCCCGCAGACCGGCGGGATCGCACTCCGTATTCTCCGGCGCGGGTTCCCGGCCGTCCAGACCGGGGGGAGGTACCGCGACCGGGTCGGCGTGCGCGAACGCGCCGAGAACGCGTGGGGAAGGGGGGTCCGGCGGGTGACCGAGGGCCCTCACCGGGGTAATGCACATAGTGAGGTGGGTCACATTTTCGGGTTCGTGCCATGGACCCGTGACCCCGAGGAGGTGGGGACCATGTCCACGATCGCGCACGCGCGCTCACACGCCATGACGCACGCCTGGAGGGGTGCGGTGGCCGGTGTGATCGGTGGTGTTGTCTTCGGGATCCTGATGGCCATGACGGGCATGCTGCCGATGGTCGCGATGCTGGTCGGCAGTGAGAACGCGGTCGTGGGCGCGGTGGTGCACCTGGCGATCTCGGTCGTGTTCGGTGTGGTGTTCGGGCTCCTCATGGGCGCCCTCGCCGACCACGCGTGGACCACCCTCGGCGCGGGCCTGGCCTACGGGATCGTGCTGTGGGTCGTCGGCGGGCTCATCCTGATGCCCGCGATGCTCGGCATGGCGATGTTCCCGATGGGGGAGATGTCGATGATGAGTCTCCTGGGGCACGTCATCTACGGCCTGGTGGTCGCCGCCTCCATGTACGGCCTGAGCAGGAAGCACGTGTAGACCGCGTCCGTCGTCGCACGTGCCGACGGCGCCGACGCCCGCCGGGGCGTCGGCGCCTCCGTGTCGCTCCGAGCCGGTCCCTACGCCACCGAGGCCCGACTCGATCCGCACCCCGGTCTCCCGCGCCCGCGGCACCCGCCCCACCGGGGAGCGCCGACCCCGCCGATGGCGGCGGGGCAGCACGTCCCCCGTTCCGGATCCGGCCCACGGGCAGGCCCACGCCCACAACGGTGATGTCGGCCACCAGACGAGTCTTTCCGAACACGTTCAGTGGTCGTAGGCGGTCAGTGAACGGCTGACCGCCTGCCCGGTCCGGAAGTTGCGCCAGATCGCGGCCGCCAGTGCGAGCACCCGCTGGGCCACCCGCACACTGACGCCCTCGATCGTGCGAGCGCCGTGTTGTTCCAGGTCAAGCTGCCCTTTGAAGGTGTCGTTGACCGACTCGACTGATCTGGGGCAGCGCGGCTCGGAGCCGTTTGTTGTATCCCGGGTCCAGGGGGATGTGGGGAAAGGCCTCGGACAGGTGCTTGCGGGCGTGGCGCAGCCACCGGGCCTCGTTGTGGTGGCCGAGCAGGGCCTGCATGACGGCCAGGCACAGCAACTCCGAGTGACTGGGTTTCGGAGGGCGTCCGGGGAGCCGGGCCAAACCAGCGCGGTCGTCGTCGATCTTGACGTGGAGTGCTGTCACGAGGGTGTCCATGTCTTGGCTCACACCAGATCATGGACACCCTCTCTTCGTGCGCGCAGGCTTGTGGAAAGACTCGTCTAGGACGAGGCGGGCGCCCGCAGGCGTGACATCTTCTTCGGATTGGCCACGAGGTAGACGTGTCGCACCAGGTCGTCGGCCACGTCCAGCACGATCAGCGTCACGATCCGGCCGTCCGCCGCGACGTAGGCCGCCGGGGTGCCGTTGACCTGCGTGAGCCCGATGTCCAGGTCCGCCAGGTCCGCCCGCCCCTCGACCCCGGCGGAGCCGAGGAAGCGCTGGGCGTTGCGCTCCTGGACGACGGCGTGGAGGAAGCCGGCGACCTTCCGGATGCCGTGCAGGACCCGCATCGGCGCCCGGACCCGTCCGCCGCCGTCGCCGACGAGGGTCACGTCGTCGGCCAGCAGGGCGGTGAGGCCGTCGAGATCGCCCTCCAGGCAGGCCTGGAGGAAGCGTTCGGTGATCCGGCGGCGCGAGCCCCGGTCGGCGTCGAACCGCGGACGCCGCTCGCGCACGTGGTCGCGGGCGCGCCGGGCGAGCTGCCGGGTGGTGGCCTCCTCGCGGCCGATGACCTCGGCGATGCGCGCGTAGGGGAACTGGAAGGCCTCGCGGAGGACGAAGACGGCGCGTTCGAGGGGGCTGAGGGTCTCCAGGACGACGAGGAGAGCGTACTCCACCGAGTCGGCGAGTTCGGCGTGGTCGGCCCCGTCGGGGACGTCGCTGACCGGTTCCGGGAGCCACTCGCCCACGTAGGACTCGCGCCGGGAGCGGGCGGAGCGGAGCCGGTCGAGGGCGATCCGGGAGGCGACGGTGACGAGGTAGGCGCGGGGGTCGTCGACGCCTGCGCGGTCGACCGTGTTCCAGCGCAGCCAGGTCTCCTGGGTCACGTCCTCGGCGTCGGACGCGCTGCCCAGGATCCGGTAGCGACGCCGGTGAGGAGGGAGCGGTGCTCTTCGAAGACATCGGTGGTCATGTCGCATAGACGTAACACGGCGCCCCGGGCGTGACATGTCGGGGTGGGGGCGGGGTCGACGGGCCGGTCCTCGGCCACGCCGAGTTCACCGTCACCGACCCGCGGCGCGAGCCCCGGTCGGCTGTCGTACTGGACGCACCCCGCCGAGCGGGGGCGGGGTGTGGCCTCGCGGGGCGCGCTGCCGGCCGCCGACCGCCCCCTCGGCTCCCTGGCCCTGCGGCGACCCCTGACGCGAGCGGGGCACGGTGGTCGCCGTGCCCCGCCTTCGCGCGCCCTGTGGGTCAGCGGTTGTCGATGTTGTTGTTGGCGTCGAAGTCGATCACGTTGCAGCCGTCCAGGGAGACCAGGGCGAACTGGAGGACGTCGGCGCAGATCGGGACGGTGATGTTCTGGATGTTGGCGTTGTTGTCCGCGGCGGCCGTGCCGGTCATGGAGCCCACGGCGAGGCCGGTGGCGAGAACGAGGCCGGAGACGGTGGAGAAGCGCTTCATGGTGTTGGTCCTTGTCGGTTCGCGATGTGATCGTTGGTACAGCGGAGGCCGGACGGCTTCCGCGCTGCGTGCCCGTGGTTAGCGGGCGCTGATGTTGCCGTTGTGGTTCACGTCGACGACGTTGCAGCCGTCGGCGGACAGGCCCGCGGCCTGGATGATGTCCAGGCAGATCGGGATCGTGATGTTCTGAACCCGGGCGTTGTTGTCCGCGGCGGCGGTGCCGGTCATGGCACCGAGGGCGAGGCCCGTCGCGAGGATGAGCCCGGACGCTTGGCGATACGAGGCATGGAGGTCACCTTTCGGAAGATCCAAAACAGGGTGGCTGTAGCCGCCGGAAATAACTTAGCGTAGTCAACCGCATGCTTGGAGTGCTTCTCGGGAAGAATCCAGAGGTTCCCGCGACTTTTCCCAGGCTTGGATCCGACATGGCCTGACATGTCAGGCCAACACGGCGCACGGCGTTACCGAACCGAGAACACGACACGCCCGGCCTCGGGCGCGCCGTCCCCCCGTCGGCGACCACATCGACGCCCGCGTCCGGCCGCGCGCACGGAAAAGGGCCCGCGCGGTGCGCGAGCCCTACCGGTGTGAACGGTGTCCAGCCGCCTCCTACTGGCCGTAACCCGGGTACTGCTGCTGGCCGTACCCGTGCTGTTGGCCGTAGCCCGGCTGCTGCCCGTACCCCGGGTACTGCTGCCCGTAGCCGGGGTACTGCTGCTGGTCGTAGCCCGGGTACTGCTGCCCGTAGCCCTGCTGGTGCTGCCCGTAGCCCGCGTACGGGTCGTGCGCCTGCTGCGAGCCCGTGGCCGGGTCCGGGTAGGCGTGCTGCTGCCCGGAGTGGTCATGGTGGCGCGGGGCCTGACGGGCCTCGGCCTGATCGGAGGCGCCCTGGCCGGCGGTCGGGTCCGGTCGGAAGACGAACAGCCGCGCCGCCGTGTTCTCGGCCTCGCTCGGCGACGTCATCTCCAGCCGCCACCCCGCCTCCTCGATCCCCTCCAGGATCCGGGTCAGGCCGGGGCGCAGCTTGCTGTCCTTCTCGTCGTAGGCGTTGACGTCGAGCTGGACGATGAACATCCGCCGCTTCTGCTGCGCGGCGACCTTGGCGTGCTCGACGACCGTGCTGTCCCTCACGACCTGTGTGACGCTCATGAATAACCGTACCCATCTGCTCTGTTGGGAGCTGCTTCGCCCGCCGGGGGCCTCCCGGTCATCCGCGTCCAGCATGGCGGTACTCCGCCGGGCTCCGGATCCATCATGCCCCCTGGGGTCGTGTCTGGCCACAGATCGGCCAGAACGGGCCGCTCAGGACGACATGGCACGGACGGCGTCCACGACGGGCGTCTCGCCGTTCACCAGGTTGAGAGTCCTGCCGACCGTGCCCGGTTCGTCCAGGAGCGCGACGACGACCGACGCCACGTCGTCGCGGGTCACCTCGGCGCGCTCGACGTCCGGGCCGAGCGCCACCAGTCCTGTGCCCGGTTCGTCGGTCAGCCGCCCGGGCCGCAGGATCGTCCAGTCCAGCTCCAGGTGGCGCTCGCGCAGGTCGCGTCGGCGGCGCGCTTGGCCTCGACGTAGGCGGCCCAGACCTCGTCGGCGCTCCGGGACGGGCTCGTCCACGTTGACGGCCGAGATCTGGATCAGGCGGCGCACACCCGCCAGCGCGGCGGCGTCGGCGGTCAGGACGGCCGCCGCGCGGTCCACCGTGTCCTTGCGCCGAGCACTGCTGCCAGGCCCGGCTCCGGCGGCGAAGACCACGCCGTCGGCGTTCATGACCTTCTCGGCCAACTCGGTGACGGTGGCCTTCTCCAGGTCCACCACCACCGGCTCGGCCCCGGCGTCGCGGACGTCCCGGGCGTGGTCGGGGTTGCGGATGAGGGCGACGGGTTCGTCGCCGCGGTCGGCCAACTGCCTGGCCAGACGCAGCGCGATCTTCCCGTGTCCCCCGGCGATGACGATACGCATGACCGAAGCGTATTCCCTCCACGCCGAAGCCGTTCGCGGGGCCGGGCGCCGCACCCCACGCGCCGGGGTGCGGCGACCACCCCGAGAACCCGGGCACGCGTCGCCCGGCCCCGCGGACGGCGGGTTCACGCGTCCCGGTCGACCGTCCAGGTGTCGCCGCTGGCCAGCAGCGACGCCAGGTCGCCGCGGCCAAGCGCCGACCGCGCGTCGGCGATCTGCTCGTTCAGCAACTCGTCGTAGGTGGGCCGCCGCACGTCGCGGAAGACCCCGATCGGCACGTGCTCGAAGGCGGGCTGGTCCAGCCGCGACAGCGCGAACGCGTACCCCGGGTCCTCCCGGTGCGCGTCGTGCCGGATCAGCCGGTCCTCGCCCGCGGCGTCGACGTCCACGACCTCCAGACCGCCGAACTCCCCGGCGACCACACCGCGGTCAGCACCCAGCCGCAGCGGTTCGCCGTGCTCCATGCGCAGCAGGCGCGCGTCCCGCGAGGACGGGTCCTTGAGCGGCTCGAACGCGTCGTCGTTGAAGATCGGGCAGTTCTGGTAGATCTCCACGAAGGACGCGCCCGGGTGGTCGGCGGCGGCCCGCAGAACCGACGTCAGGTGCCTGCGGTCGGAGTCGACCGTGCGCGCCACGAACCCCGCCTCGGCCCCCAGCGCCAGTGACACCGGGTTGAACGGGTGGTCCAGGGACCCGACCGGCGAGGACTTGGTGATCTTGCCCGTCTCCGAGGTCGGGGAGTACTGCCCCTTGGTCAGCCCGTAGATCCGGTTGTTGAACAGCAGGACGTTGATGTTGACGTTGCGCCGCAGCGCGTGGATGAGGTGGTTGCCGCCGATCGACAGCCCGTCCCCGTCCCCCGTCACCACCCACACCGACAGGTCCGGCCGACTGGTCGCCAGCCCGGTGGCGATGGCCGGAGCGCGCCCGTGGATCGAATGCATCCCGTACGTGCTCAGGTAGTAGGGGAACCGGGAGGAGCAGCCGATCCCGGACACGATCACGATGTTCTCGCGCGGGACGCCCAACTCGGGCAGGAAGGACTGGAAGGCCGCCAGGATCGCGTAGTCGCCGCAGCCGGGGCACCACCGCACCTCCTGGCCGGACTTGAAGTCCTTCGCCTTGTACGCGGCGCCGGTCCTGGGAACCAGGTCCAGTCCGGCGAATCCGCCGCCGTTCCCGCCCACCGCCGCGCGGGCGCCGTTGTCACTCACCACGGTCGATGACCTCCTGAAGCACGCCCGCCAGCTCCTCGGCCCGGAACGGCAGACCGCGGACCTTGTTGTAACCGATGACGTCGACCAGGTACCTGCCGCGCAGCAGCAGGGCCAACTGGCCGAGGTTGATCTCCGGGACCACCACCCGGTCGTATCCGCGCAACACCTCGCCGAGGTTGGCCGGGAAGGGGTTGAGGTGGCGTAGGTGGGCCTGGGCGATCCGCCCGCCCGAGCGCCTGACCCGCCGCACCGCCGCCGTGATCGACCCGTAGGTGCCGCCCCACCCCAGGACCAGGACGTCCGCGTCTCCGGTGGGGTCGGACACGTCCACGGGAGGGACGTCGCGCGCGATCGCGTCGATCTTGCCCTGCCGGGTGCGGACCATGAGGTCGTGGTTGGCGGGCGTGTAGGAGATGTCGCCCGTCGAGGCGTGCTTCTCGATGCCGCCGATCCGGTGCTCCAGCCCCGCGGTCCCGGGCACCGCCCACGGGCGCGCCAGGGTGTCGCTGTCGCGCTCGTACGGCAGGAAGGAGCCGTCGGGCCCGTTGGGCGCGGTCGCGAACCCGGGATCGATCTCGGGCAGCGCGTCGACCTCCGGCAGCCGCCAGGGCTCCGAACCGTTGGCCAGGTACCCGTCCGAGAGCACCACGACCGGAGTCCGGTACGTGATCGCCAGCCGGACGGCCTCCAACGCTGTGTCGAAGCAGTCCGCGGGCGAGGACGGCGCCACCACCGGCAGCGGCGACTCGCCGTTGCGTCCGTACAGCGCCATGAGCAGGTCGGCCTGTTCGGTCTTGGTCGGCATACCCGTGCTGGGGCCCGCGCGCTGGACGTCGATCACCACCAGCGGGAGCTCGGTCATGACCGCCAGACCGACCGCCTCCTGCTTGAGCACCATGCCCGGGCCCGACGTGGTGGTCACGCCGAGCGCTCCGCCGAAGGCCGCGCCCAGGGCCGCGCCGACACCGGCGATCTCGTCCTCGGCCTGGAACGTGCGCACGCCGAACTGTTTGTGCCGAGACAGTTCGTGCAGGATGTCCGACGCCGGCGTGATCGGGTAGGAGCCGAGGAACAGCGGCAGGCCGGACCGCTGGGACCCCGCGATCAGCCCGTAGGCGGTGGCGAGGTTGCCGGTGATGTTCCGGTAGGTGCCGGCGGGGAGCCGGGCCGGCTTGATCTCGTAGGAGACCGCGAAGTCCTCCGTGGTCTCCCCGAAGTTCCAGCCCGCCTGGAACGCGGCCAGGTTGGCGGCCAGGATGGCCGGCTTCTTGGCGAACTTCGTCTTGAGGAAGGCTCGCGTGCCCTCGGTCGGGCGGTTGTACATCCACGACAGGAGACCGAGCGCGAACATGTTCTTCGCGCGCTGCGCGTCCTTCTTCGACACGTCCGCCTCCGCCAGCGCCTCCACGGTCATCGAGGTCAGCGGGACCGCGCTGACCTTGAATCCGTCGAGGGTGCCGTCGGTGAGCGGGTCGGCGTCGTAGCCGACCTTGGCCAGGCTGCGCCGGGTGAACTCGTCGGTGTTGACGATCACCGTGGCGCCCCGCGGCAGGTCGTCGAGGTTGGCCTTCAGGGCCGCGGGGTTCATGGCGACCAGGACGTCCGGGGCGTCGCCCGGGGTCACGATGTCGTGGTCGGCGAAGTGCAGTTGGAAGCTGGACACGCCGGGCAGGGTCCCGGCGGGGGCGCGGATCTCCGCGGGGAAGTTCGGCAGAGTCGACAGGTCGTTGCCGAAAGACGCGGTCTCCTGGGTGAATCGGTCACCGGTCAACTGCATCCCGTCGCCGGAGTCGCCGGCGAAGCGGATGATGACGCGGTCGAGCTGTTCGATCTGTTTGGCCACTGAGATCGAGGACCTCCTTGGTGAGCCGCCCGTCGTGAGGGGCGGCGGCGCTCGGTTGTCAGTCCCGGTCGGTCCGTGTCACGCCGCTGGGCGGCCGGCCTGGGGACGTGGGGACGGCGGGCGCGGCCCTCGCGGTGGCCGGGCGCGCCAACCCGGCTCACGCGGCGTCGCCGCGGTGGCCGGTCGTGCAGGGGCCGACCGTCGACGAAACGGCCGTTCGCGCGTCGGGCAGAGGAGGCCCCGGCCCGACGCCGCTGGTGATAAGCGCCACGTTCGCACTATAGGTGGTCATCCGTGAGCGGTTCGCGACCGGGTGGCGATTATCACAATCCATGGACGAGGCCGGGCCGCGGGGATGTGACGGACAGCTGGTCGCATGGGGAACGCACGACGCCGACCCGCGCGTTTGTCACCATGTACGCATCCAACAGCGGGCGCGGCCACGGTACAGGGGAGGTGACGGCGTGCACGTCAACGCGGTTCGCGCGGTCGGTCTGTTCGTCGGCGCCGGAGTCCTGGTCGTGGCCGGCGGCTGGTTGCTGGGGGCCGCCGCGGGCGCCCAGTTCGGGCTCGCCCTAGTGGTGTGCGCGGGGATCCTGGTGCACCTGTTCGGGGACACGCTGGCGCTGCGCGCGATGCGGGCGCACCCGGTGAGCGAGATCGAGCAGCCCGAGCTCTACCGTGTCGTGCGCGAGTTGGCCACGGCCGCCCGGCAGCCCATGCCGCGCCTGTACCTGTCGCGGGTGCGGTCGCCCAACGCCTTCGCCACGGGCCGAAACCCGCGGCGGGCGGCCGTGTGCTGCACCACGGGCTTGTTGCGCACGCTGAACGAGGACGAACTGCGCGGCGTGCTGTCACACGAACTGGCGCACATCCGCTCCCACGACACCGTGATCAGCTCCGTGGCCGCCACCCTCGCCGGGCTGATCGCCGCGCTGACCCTGGTCACGTTCCTGCTGCCGCTGGGGGAGTCGGAGGAGACCGACATGCCCAACCTGCTCGGCGGTCTGCTGCTGGCCCTCCTGGCTCCGCTGGCGGCCGTGGTCGTCCACTGCGGGGTCGGGCGGCACAGGGAGTTCCGGGCGGACGAGGAGGCCGCACGGCTGACGGGAGACCCCGAGTCCCTGGCGAGCGCGCTGCGCAAGCTGGAGGCGGGGGCGCGCACGCATCCGCTGCCCCAGAACCGCTCCCTGTTCGCCGCGGCGCATCTGATGACCGCCAACCCGTTCCCGCACGGGGTCGGCCGCCTGTTCTCAGCGCACCCGCCGGTGGCCGAGCGCGTGCGGCGGCTGCGCGGCCTGCGGCGCGGGTGGGACCTGGGCTGAGACGGGTCACGGCCGCCCTGCCTTCCGGCCGGGAGCCAGGACGGCCGTGTGTGCGCGCCCGGCCGCCACCGGTGGTCGACGTGGTGCGAACGGGGACGGAGCCACCTGGGACTTCGTCCCCGACACCGTTTCTCAACGGGGATCATGGCTCTCATCGGGTCTCGCTGGATTTCACTAGATCCCAACGCCGTGTGCCCTGGATGTGCCCTGTCGGACGACGGTTCCTACGCCGCTTCCAGGACTTCCCGAACCCCGGGGAAGTCTCGCGGTAAGGATCGACTGTCCCGGAAGCCTGTCGGGCGATCTCGGCAGCCGCTGGCCGAACACGACGAAACCCCCGGTCAACTCATGACCGGGGGTGCACTCTGCCCGGGCAGGGGGAGTCCCACACGCGTACAGCTACGACTGTCCGCGCAACCCGGCGAGCAAGGCCGCCCACTCACGGGCGGGAACCGAGAGGTGTCCCATTTCCGAGTGTTCGGTGTCTCGGACGTCCGCGCCGTGTGCGTGCTCGCGCACCTCCACACACGTGGACTCCGAACCGCTGTAACTGCTCTTGTGCCACTGCCACGCGTTCACTGGCGGTACCTCTCCAGAAGCTCGAAAGACTCGGGTTGCGGCAGGCTCGCTGCGAGTGCCCTCCGGTGCAAGGCTTCCATTCGCGGCATCCTGTCCGCTCCCAAGATGACGTTACCGGCCAGGTGTTCCGTCACGGCAACGGCGGTGGAGTCACGCAGGCGGTAGAGCTGCGTCGGTGAGGTCAACCCCGGCAGATACCGTGCCGGGGGCAACACGTGTACGGTGACGCCGTCCAAGGCTCGCAGGTGTTCCACCTGCCGTGCCGTCACGTCCCGTGGGACACAGTCCAGTGCGGCGGCCGGGAACAGCACGGACATTGACCTCAGGTGGTGGTGTTGGGTCAGGTCCTGCAAACGCGCACACCTGGCCTCTACCCAACGGTCGATCTCCTCGGATTCCAGGAGAGGTTGACCGTCTCTGATGACGTGGCGGGCGTAGTCCGGGTGCTGGACGTATCCCGGCAGAATCAGCGGCGACAAGGCGTCGACGGATACCGCTTCCTCTTCCAAGCGGGACACAGAC
Organism: Nocardiopsis sp. CNR-923; assembly: GCF_001942255.1. GTDB lineage: Bacteria > Actinomycetota > Actinomycetes > Streptosporangiales > Streptosporangiaceae > Nocardiopsis. The sequence goes on along the minus strand of NZ_MKKC01000153.1, from coordinate 105,645 downwards.
CGCATGAACGCCGGTAGCGCGTTCTTCGAAGTCTGCTGTGTCCACGCCGCCATGAGTTCACCGTCAGCGCCCACGGCGTCGTCTAGGCGTTTCACATACGGCTTGTCAGGTGTGGACACGCCCCGGGCGTAGCGGCTCACGGCTGCCTCGCTGAGATTGGCCGCGCGCGCTAGCTGGGCTTGTGTCATCCCCGAGAGACGACGTAGCCGGGTGAGGGCTGAGGGGAAACTCTCGGCAGGCATGAACGGATCATGACACGGGATTCCCGGCACTGCCCCGAGATTTCTGAAACACGTAGAGAGCTTCTGGAAGTACGCAGTTCACGGCACCTTAGGAGCTTGAAAGACGCCTGCACAACAGACCCCGGCGAGTCGGTAGCACGACTCCCGGGGCTATGGCCAACGCTTACCAGGAGCGCTGACACATGCACCTTATCGCCCTGTTCCGGGCGCTGTTCCCACGCGCCGCACACACCCCGCACGGACGCCACCGGCGCCCCGTGCCCGATGCCGCACCGGCCACGCGACGCCAGTTCGAAGGGCTCACGGCCCTGCTGGCGGTCGCCTCCCCGGTACCCCCGCTGTCCGCCCGTCCTCGCGCCCGCGCCGCTCCCGTGTCCCCGTGGAGCCCGGACCCTGCCCGATCACGATGGACGACCCCGACGACCCGCGCCGGTACAGCCCCGTGCGTCCGGCGTTCCGCGCGTGGGGGAGGACCCGCCCCCGCACTGTCCCGCCCCAGCGTGGCGAGTTCGCCGAACTGGCCGACCTCGTGCGCGAAGCCCTCGCGTTGGGGGTGGACCGGTGAACGCGGTGAGCCTCCCCGACCCCGGCGACACGGTCGCCCTCCGCGAGTGGGCGCACGTCATCGACATGGCCCCACCCGGGGACCACGCGCTCGTCCTGGACGCGCTCCGAGAGTGGTTCGGCGACCGGTACAGCATCCGGAAGACCCCGTGCTTGTGGTGGGCCACCCACGTGGACCCCTACGCCGCTGTGGAGCCGACGATCCTTGAGCCCTCACTCGTGCGGTTCGTGGCCAAGCTGACCGCACCCGACCGACGGATAGCGCCCCCTCGCAGAGCCAGCTAGACCCCCGCGCCCCGGGTTCCAACATCCCCTGTGGGGAAGTGGTCGACACCCCCCGGGGCGCGGCAACCGGCCCGCCCGCTCGCCGACAACCACGCCCTGGCAGAGGCGACGCGCGGACACCGTCACCGGGAGTTCCGTCCTCGGTGACAGGACCCCGCCGTTCCGGGGGACGGCGGGGTCCCGCATGCCTGGGGGGCGCCCTGTGTCAGTACGGGGTCGCCGAGGTCTTCCAGGAACGCGCGCGCTGTGTGCGCACACCTGACCGGGCACACCCGAACGAGCGGCCTACCGGTAGTTGACGAACTGGAGCGCCAGATCGAAGTCCTTGGCCTCGATGAGCTTCATGACGCTCTGGAGGTCGTCCTTCTTCTTGGAACTGACGCGCAGCTCGTCACCCTGGATCTGCGCCTTGACGCCCTTGGGGCCCTCGTCGCGGATGAGTTTGGAGATCTTCTTGGCGTCCTCGGAGGTGATGCCCTCCTTGAGGCCGATGGGGAGGCGGTACTCCTTGCCGGAGACCTTGGGCTCGTCGGCGGGGTCGAGGACCTTGAGGGAGATCTTCCGCTTGACCAGCTTCTCCTTGAAGAGCTCCAGGGCGGCCTTGGCCCGCTCCTCGGAGCCGCTCCTGATCTCGACCCCGTCCTCGCCCTGCCAGGCGATGGTGGTTCCGGTGCCCTTGAAGTCGAACCGCTGGGCCAGCTCCTTGCCCGCCTGGTTCAGGGCGTTGTCGACCTCCTGACGGTCGAGTTTGGACACGACGTCGAAACTGGATTCGGCGGCCACGTACGCTCACACCCCGTTGTCTGTCATGGGTAGCGGGCGCTCGTGGGCGCCCGCGCGGTCTCGTCCTGCCCGCGCCGACGGTTCCGGCCGGGTGGGGTCACGAGCTTAGCCGTGCGCTGCTCAGGACGCCCGAACACCCTGTTGGGAAGACGTTCGGGTTATCGATTTCAGGTTCGGGCCGAACATCCGCTATTCTCGTTGATGCGTCGCGACGAGCACGTCGCCGCAGCCCAGGCAGGTTGCCCGAGCGGCCAATGGGAGCGGACTGTAAATCCGTCGGCTTAGCCTTCGAAGGTTCGAATCCTTCACCTGCCACCCTGGGAACAGGCCCCGGTGAACAGCGGAAACGCTGATCACCGGGGCCTGTCGCGTGCGCGGGGTCCCTGATCGCCCATGCGGTGTGTCGGCGGTCACGCACGGGTGGCCTGGGTACGACCCGTGTGTTCTCCGAGGCGCGTGGAGGGAGTGGCGTGCGTCACTCCCGGTGGCGACTCGGCCGGTCCGGGGGATTCGGCCGATCGCGAATCGATCGCGTTAGTGTCACGAGTAAATTACGCACAGTAATGGGCGTGTCGTGGTCTCCGTATGGCGCGAGCTTGCCCCTCGCACGCTCCTGAGCTGCGGGTTTGCCGGTGGGGTAGGTGATCCGGGGCGTTCTGGCGGGTGTGCTCCGTGTGGGTCTCGTTGGATTCGCCCGTCTCGTCGGGCGTGATGTGTCGCGTCGGGATTCGCGGCATTGGCGTCGGTCATGGGAAAGTGTCAGTTCGGTAGGGATTCGCCCCCTGAACAAAAGGAATGTCGCCGACAAATCGGGCAAATTCCTTTGCGAGTTTCGGCGTTGACAAAAACCGGGGCCGGATGATGATTGCACCAGTCCACCGCGACACAGGTGCAAGAAGCGCCTGCGTCTTTTTCTGTCAACACCTCGCATTGATTCTCGGGGGAAGTCATGATCAAGAAGATGGCCGCTGCTGGCCTGGTCGCCGGTGCCGCGATGGGCGCGATCCTCACGGGGGTTCCCGCGTACGCCTCGCACGGTGGCGACCAGCAGTTCAACCAGAACCTGCAGGTGGTTCCGATCCAGTCCTGCAACCTGACCGGCAGCGTCGGCCTGGTTGCCGTCACCATCCCGATCCTGTCGCCGCAGACCACGGGCGACTGCACCAACGGGCCCATCGGCACCAACATCAGCTAGTTCCGGCAATTAGCTCGCCGAGACAGTTCTCCAAACTTTTCTGAAGGGTAATACAAATGCTGCGTAAGCTCGGTGTTGCCGGCCTCGTCGCTGGTGCCGCTTTCGGTGTCGTTCTCTCCGGCTCCCCGGCCTCCGCTCACTCGCACGGTGGGGACCAGCAGTACAACCAGAACCTCCAGGGAATCCCGGTCCAGCTGTGCAACACCAGCGCGGCCGTCGGCCTGGTGGCCGTGAACATCCCGGTTCTGTCGCCGCAGACCACGGGCGACTGCACCAACGGCCAGGTCGCCACCAACATCGACTAGGAGATCTCTGACATGCTGCGCAAGCTCACCACCGCCGGCGCCGTCGCCGGAATCGCCCTGGGCGCCGTCCTGGCCGCCACGCCCGCCTCCGCCTCGCACGGCGCGACCAGCAGTTCAACCAGAACCTGCAGGTCATCCCCGTCCAGCTCTGCAACACCGAGCTGGCCGTGGGTCTCCTGGCCGGCGTGAACATCCCGATCCTGTCGCCGCAGACCACGGGGGACTGCGTCAACGGGCCCGCCAGCACCAACATCCACTAGGAGCTCCGGTCATGTTGCGAAAGCTCACCGCGGCCGGCGCTCTCGCGGGGATCGCGTTCGGGGCGGCCCTCATGGCCACCCCGGCCTCCGCAGGCTCGCACGGCGGCGACCAGCAGTACAACCAGAATCTGCAGGTCGTTCCCGTTCAGCTGTGCAACACCAGCGCGGCTGTGGGCCTGAAGGCGGTCAACGTCCCGGTTCTGTCTCCGCAGACCACGGGCGACTGCACCAACGGTCCCAAGAGCCTCAACCTGAGCCACTAGAAGACAGGTACTAGTCCTGGGTGGCGGGGCCTGACGGTCCCACAGTGACGGAAAAGTGCGGTTCGGAGGTCCCCCGGCGTGTGCTGGGGGGCCTTCCCGCGGTTCGGGGGCATGATGGGGCGCACACGGAGGAGGTCGGAATGAAGCGTGTTCTCCTGAGCGGCGCGGTCCTGCTGCTGGTGACGGCCTGCGGGGAGCAGGTCGCCACACCCAGGGAGCCCGAGGACGCCAGCCCGGACGTGGTCGTCTCGCCGAACACCGGCGGCCCCAACGGCGCCCCCTACGTCTTCAACCGGTACGGCGACCCCGAGGGATTCGACGACCAGCGCCCGACCGACTACGTGGCCACCGAGTTCACCACGTTCGGCCGGATGAACTGGGAGGAGTGGTCGGCCGAGACCGCGCGGGGCCACGGTGAGCTGTCCGGGACCTGGTGCTTCGAGCACGACTGCACCGACGACCCCTACGAGGTGGACATCGAACTCTCCGATCCGCGAGAGGTCGGCGGCACCGAGTACTTCACGGCCTACACGATCCGCGACCCGGCCGGGGACATGCCCGACGAGGCCCGCGAGGCGATGGAGCAGGCGGACGGGGGCCGCCTGGACCTGCCGCCGGAGTAGCGCGCCCAGGAATCCCTCCAAACTTCCGAAAAAGAACATAATCCCTGCTCAGAACGGGTGATGGGGGTGGTCCACCCGGACCATGCGAGGCCGATCCGGGCGTGGCGTGTCCGTGAGGTCTCTACTCTGCTGAGTTGTGGGACTCAAGGAGCGGCCGGACGACCGCGCGGACGACGGACAGGGCCTCGGCGACCCGCCGGTGCCACGGCACGGCCGCGCGGCCCTGCTGCGCCTGGCCTCGTGGTTCGAGGAAGCCGACACGGACCGCGCCGAGGCGCTGGCGACCGCCGCCTACGGCCTGCACTCCGACCTGCGTCTGGCGGGCCGCACCGACGACGGCGTCGCCGCCACCACCAGCTGGTGGCACGCGGACCCGGACCGCGGCACGGTCACCGAGCGCCCCGGCACCCGCCCGCCCGAGCCGGTCCGCGACCACCGCGCCCAGCGGGCCCGGTTGCGCGACGCCGCCGAGTCCTCCGCGCACTGGCGCCGCGCGGGCGCCTCGCGGATCCGTGTGCTGCTCGCCGAGCCCACCGGGGACCGCGCCCGCCTGGACCTGTCCGGGCCGGGCATGGAGGTCCTCATGGAGTTGCTCACCGCGGCCCTCGGCTCCGGTGACGCCAGCCGACGCCCCACCTCCGCCGGGGACCTGGAGTTCTCCCTCCGGCTGCACGTGTTCTCCGCGCCCGGCGCGGAGGTCACGGTGCTGGGGGAGGGCGGTGAGCTCACCCTCGCGGGGCTGCGGCTGTGCGTGACCCCCTACGACCAGCACGTCCTCGACCTTCCGGCCGCCCCGGAGCCGACCCCGCCGCCCGCCGTGCCCTCGGACGCCCAGGAGCCAGCTGGACCCCCAGCGCCCGTCGACGGTCGGGAGCCCAGGTTCCGCGGCTGGCGCGAGTCCGCGCCGTCGCAGCCGTCCCGGGATCTCCAACAGTCCCCCGGGCACCCCGCTCCGCGCGCGGCGCCCGGCTCGACCGCTGCCGAGGACCCGCTCGCCCGAACGGAGGACGCACGCGCCGCCTCGGCGGCCGACGCCGTCACCGGGCCCATCCCCGTCGTCACGTCCGACACCACGCAACCCTCGGCCGTCGGCGGCCGAGGTGACCCCGCGCGGGAGGGCACGGCCACCCCTCCCCACGACGGGACCGCCAACCCCGACAACGAGACCACCGGACCGATCGACCTGTCCGCGCACCGGCGCGAGGTCCTGTAGACGGGGGTGATGGAGACGGACACCCACAGCGAGGACGCCGCCCTCCTCGGCGAGCGCCAGGCGGCCGCCCGTGCCCTCATGGCGCACCCGCTGATCAGCGCGCGCAGCCACCCGGCCGAGTTCGCGCTCGTCAACTCCCACGCGGAATGGCTCGTGCAGCGTTTCCAACGCGTGCTCGGCTACCGGCTGACCGTCGCCGACGACCACGCCCGGCTCGCCAAGCGCGGCCTCGTCACGGAGGTCACCCGGCCGCACACCCGGCACACCGGCACCCGCTTCACCCCGCGCGTCCACACCTATGTCGCGCTGTCCCTCGCCGTCCTGCTGGAGGAGAGCGAGACCGTCTCCGTCCTGAACCTGGCCGCCGGCGTCCGCTCGGCCGCTCGCGAGGCCGGGGTCGACGCAGACCCCGCCCTCGGACTCGGTGAGCGCCGCGCGTTCTGCGCCGCCCTGACCCGCCTGGTCGACCTCGGCGCACTCACCGAGGTCCACGGAACCCTCGCCGACCACCGCGACGACGCCACCGCCGACACCCGACTACGCCCCGAACCCCAGGTCCTGCGCGCCGTCGCCGTCCACCCGCCCCGCGCGGGCGACACCCCCGACACCTACCTCGCCGAGGCCGCGGACACCGACCCCTCCGGCGACCACGCGGGTGAGATCGCACTGCGGCGCCTCCTCGCCGAGACCGCCGTCGTCTACCGCGAGGACCTGCCCGACCGCCAGCGCGACCGTCTCGCCGCCCACCAGTGGCGCGCGGCCGCCGCGCTCGGCAACCTCCTCGGCGCCGACACCGAGGTCCGCGCCGAGGGCGTGGCGCTGGTGTTCCCCGACGAGACCGCTCCCCGCCCCGACTTCCCCTCCGACGACCCCGTCGGCCAGGCCGCCCTGTCCCTCGTCCGACACCTGTCCGGCCGCCTGCACCCCGGTCGCCCCGCCACCTCCGTCTCCGTTTCCGACGCCCAACTGGAGGGCGCGCTCGACGTCCTGTGCGCCCACGGGACCCCCGAACGGGCCGAGTGGGCCCGCACCGCCGGACCCGAGGTCCCCGACCCGGACCGGCTGCGCGCACGGGTGCTCGCCCTGCTGGCCGACCTCGGGCTCCTCCGCGGCGGGCCCGGGCGCCGACGGCTCACCGCCGCCGCCGCCCGCTACGGAGCCGACACGGACGAGCGTGTCCCCCTGATCCAGGACAATGACGACTACAGCCGGACACACCCCGACGAAACGAGTGGCGCCGACCACCACGCGCCCGGGGCCCCCGCCGACCCCCACGGCGATCTGAGCCGCGTGGCGTCCGTGCTGCTCGCGGTGGCGAACGAGAAGGTGAGCGCGACCAGTGGTGACCCAGGAGACGAGCCCGACCCCCGCGACGGGTCCGACTGACCCGGCCGACGCCCCCCGCTACCGTCTCGAACGGGCGGGCATCCGCAACGTCTGGCAGTACGACGACCAGGTCCTCGACTTCGCCGAGGGACGCCTCCTGCTGCGCGGCCGCAACGGCGCGGGCAAGTCCAAGGCCCTGGAGATGCTGCTGCCCTTCCTCCTGGACGGCGACGTCCGCCGCTTGGACACCACCGGCACCAACCGCACCAGCCTGCGCTGGCTGATGTCCGAGGGTTCCCGACCGGCCCGGACCCCCGACCCCGAGGAGACCGGCCCCGACCTGCTGGGCGGCGCGGACCTGGCAGACGAGTCCGAGCCAGCCGAGGACGGCGGTCCCTCCACCCGCCTGGGCTACCTGTGGGTCGAGTTCACCACCGACCGCGGCGACCGCGGCCTGGACGCCGCGGCCCGAGGCGGTACCGCCTCCTCCTTGCTCGCCGCCGCACTTCCCGCCGAGCGGACCGACGCGGCCCCCGACCCGGACGGCCCGCCCCGCCACCTCACGCTCGGGGCGGCCGTCCTGGCCGCCGGCGACGTCGACCCGCGCTGCGTGTTCTTCGTCACCGACCGCCGCGTCGGCCACGACCTGGAGCTGGTCACCGACGACCGCCCCAAGCCCGTCGACCGCCTGCGCTCCGAACTCGGCGCGGACAACTGCTTCACCAGCCCGGTCGCCTACCGCGCCCGTGTCATGAACGCCCTCTTCGGCATCGACGACTCGGTCCGCTACCGCAACCTCGTCCACCTGCTCTACCGGTTGCGCAGGCCGACCATCGGCGACCGCCTCGAAGCCGGGGAACTCGTCAGCGTCCTGTCCGAGGCCCTCCCCCCCATGGACGACTCCGTCCTCGACGAGGTCGCCCGCAACATCGCCGACCTCGAACAGGCCCGCGTGGAGAAGGACGCCCTGAGCCGGGCGGGCGCGGGGGTCGCCGACTTCCTCGCCGACTACCGCGGCTACCTCGTGCACGCCCTGCGCGCCCGCGCCGCCGCCGTCCGCGAGCAGCTCGACGCCTGCGCGTCCCGCACCGCCGAGGCCGACCGCCTCCGCGCCGAACTCGACGAGCTGGTCACCGCCGAGGGCCGGGTGTCCGAAGAACGCGACCAGGCCCGCCGAACGCGCGACACGGCCGAGGCCGACGAAGGCACCCTCGCCTCCGCCCAGAACGGCGCCGCGACCGCCACCGAGAACGAACGCCGCGCCTACGACGCCGCCGTCGGCGCCTATATCCGGGCCGCCGAGGCGCCTGGGTCGCCGCCGAACACGCCGAACGCACCGAGAACCACGCCGTCGAACGCCTCGCCGAGGACACCGGCGCCATCGAACGCGCCCTCGACGTGCTGCGCCAGACCCACGCCGAGGCACCCGCGCCGCCGTCGCCGCCGGGATCGACCCCGCCGTCCTCGGCGCCGTCCCCGACACCTCACCCCGCGTCCACGCACCCCGCGAGAGCGCCACCCGCGTCGACCTCCAGGGCCTCGAACAGGCCGTCGAACGACCTCCCGTCGAGGGGATCGACCTCGACGCCCTGCGCGAGCGCCTCGGCCGCCTCCACGACCGGCTCACCTCCGCCGCCGACCTCGCCGACCTCCGCTCCGAGGCCGCCGCCCTCCTCACCGGGTTCACCACCGACGAGGCCGCCACCGACCGCCGCCTGGTCGCCCTCACCAGTGAGGCCGAGAGCGCAGAGGCCCACCTCGAACGCGCCCACGACCGGGAGCGCGCCGCCATCGAGGGCCTGCGCGAGGAGAGCGCGGCCTACGCCGACGCGTCCGGGCCTGGACCGCCCGCCTGCGCGAGTCCAGCCACGCCCACGCCCTGGGCGACGCCATCCACGAGCTGGAGGGCAGCGTCGAACTGCCGATCAGCGAGGACCTGCGCGTCCTGCCCCCCGACGTGCCCGCCACGGTCGGCCGTCTGGCCCACGCCGCCGTGGACCCCCTGCTGGAGGAACTGCGGGCCCGCCGCGACGTGGCCGTCGGCGAGGAGGGCCAGCTCTCCGACGAGCTCCACGAACTCGCCGACCGGCGGACCCGGGGCGCCGACCACGCCCCCGACGCCCGGCCTGGGCCACCCACCCGCGCCCAGACGGGGAGGGAGTCCCCCTCCACCTCGCCGTCGACTTCGCCGAGGCGCTCACCCATGACGAACGCGCCGGGCTGGAGGCCGCCCTGGAGGCGAGCGGCCTGCTCGCCGGGTGGATCCGCGCGGACGGCACCCTCCACGACCCCGCCACACGCGACCTCGCGCTCAGCCCCGCGCGCCCCGCCAAGGGCCGCACCCTGCTGGACGTGCTCGTGCCGGTCGCCTCCCCCGACACCGGTGTCAGCCACGACGCCGTGCGCGTCCTGCTCTCCTCCATCGCGCTGCACCGCGTGGGCCGGGGCCTCGCCGAGGACTCCGAACCCAAGCACCGCCGCGACACCGCGGTCGCGACGTCAGCTCGGTGTCCCTCGACGGCGGCTGGCGGCTCGGCGTCGTGTCCGGACGCCACCGCAAGGGCGAACCCGAGTTCATCGGCGAGGCGGCGCGCAAGCGCGCCCGCGACCGCCTACTGGCCAACACCGACCGGCGCAGGGCCATTGCCGAGGCCCTCCTCTCCGAGGCCGGGGAGCGCCGGTGGGCGGTCGAGAACTCCTACGCGGAACTCCTGGAGGTCTCCCGAGCGCTCCCCGACCCCGCGCCGCTCGTGCGCGCCTGGGCCACCCTGGACGTCGCACGCGCCGACGCGGCCACCGCCCGCCGCGCGCACGACGTAGCCCAGACGGCCGCCGAGCAGGCGCGGGCGGAACTCCTCGACATCCGGGCGCGCCTGGGTGAGGCCGCCGCCTTCGCCCACCCGTCCGCCTCCACCGCCCGTGAACCGCTTCGCACGGGTGCGGGCCGCCCTCCCGCCGCCCTGTACCTCCCCCGGCCCACGCCCTCGGCGCGGTACCCCCTGCCGACCGTCCGCGCCGAACTCGACAGCGCCCTGCGCGCGCTGGACCACCTGCGTGTCCTGGTCGCCGCAGCCCTGCGCGACCTCGACGTCCTCGCCTGGGACCTGGCCGACCACGAGCGCCACGTGAACGCCTGGAACCGTGCCCGCTCCGACCGGATCCTGGCCGAGGACGCGCGGGCCGCGGCCATCGACGACATGATCACCGTGCGCCGCCAGATCGAGCTGGGCGACCGGGCCCGCGGCGTGTCCGAGGAGCAGCTCGACGCGGCCCGCGAGCAGGTCCGAGACCGTGCGCAGGAGGCCGCCCGACGCCTCCCCGAGCTCGAACGCGCCGCCCAGCGCGCCCGCGACGAGCGCGTCAGCGCCGAGGCCCGCCTCGCCGCCGCCACCCGGGAACGCGCCGAACAGGTCCGCCTGGCCCTCGTCGCCGGCGCGGCCCTCGTCTCCGCCGTCACCACCGGCTCCGACGCCCCGGACGCGGTCCTGCTCGCCGCCGCCGGCCTCGACGCCTGCGCCGCCGCCGACGCGCCGCTGGCCCGGTACCTCGCGGCGAGCACGCCGGGCGCCGTCGGCCAGGCCCCCGGCGCGGACCGGGCCGCCCCGACCTCCCCGCCGGGCCCCGACACGCGCCTCGTCCTGCTGGAGGCGTTCGTCGGCCAACTGGAGGAGGGCCTGGCGGGGCACGACGGCGTCCCCGAGGTCGACGACAGCGCGATCCTCGGCAGCCGGGAGGAACTGCGCTCCCTGCTCGCCTCGATCGGCTGGTCCCAGACCCGCACCGAACTCAGCGAACCGCGCGGACTCAAGCGCCTGACCGTCCACGACGAGGACGGCGTCCACGACGTCACCGCCTACGCCGAGCGCGTCACGGCCGCCGCCTCCCGAGCCGAGGAGACCGTCGCCATCGCCGAGGAGGAGGCCTTCGAACGCCACCTGCTCGGCGAGCTCGCCGCCCACCTGGCCCGCCAGATCGACGAGGCGCGCGGCCTCATCGCGACCATGAACGGCGTCCTCAAGGACGTGACGACCTCCGCCGGACTCGGTGTCCGCCTCGACTGGGACCTGGCGCCCGATGCCGGAGCCGACATCGAGGCCGTCGTCCCGCTCCTGGCCACGCCCGCGGAGCGGCGCACCCGGGTCCAGACCACCCGGCTGCGCGACGCCCTGCGCCGCTGCATCGAGGCGATCCGTCGTCTCGACCCCACCGCGACCGGCGGCGCGCAGTTGCGCGCCGCCCTCGACTACCGGTCCTGGTTCGCCTTCACCGTCTACGTCACCGACGGCAGCGGGCACGAGCGCAGGCTCGGCCACCGCACGGCGCTCAGCCAGGGCGAGCAGCGGGTCGTGGCCTACCTGGTCCTGTTCGCCGCCGCGGCCGCCCAGTTCGACGCCCTCGCCGCGCACGCCCCCTGGGCGCCCAGGCTCATCCTGCTCGACGACGCCTTCGCCAAGGTCGACGAACCCACCCACGGGCGCCTGCTCGGCCTCCTCGTCGAACTCGACCTCGACTTCGTGCTGACCTCCGAACGGGTGTGGGGCTGCTTCGCCAGCGTGCCGAGCCTCAACATCTACGAGTGCCTGCGCGACCCCAACGTCCCGGGGATCGCCACACTGCACTTCACCTGGGACGGGAGCAGGCGCAGGCTGGTCGGGGTCTAGGGCGTGTGCCGCGGACGCATACCCCGCCGCGCGACGGGCGGCATCCACGGCACGCGCCGCCCTGCGCCCGGTCCCCGGTCTCGGCGGGCGCCTCCAGCCGCGGGGCCTGCAGGGGCGGTCGCCCGCAGCGCGGTGTTCTCCCGCTTTCCCCTCTGTCCTAGTCTGCTGGTGCAGGATCGACGACGGAGCGGGGTGGCGCAGGTGACTCGGGGACCCGAGGCGTTCGACGACGGAAGGCGGCACGGCGCCCCACCGCCCACCGAGGACCCCGTCACGGAGGGGCTCCTGGACGAGTTGGCCCGGTCGGGGCTGTCGGCCGGTGTCCGCGCCTGGGTCACCGCCGCGCTCTGGGGCGACGAGGCCCTGACGGCCCTGCTCAACGGCGAGCGCATCCCCGACGCCGCCCAGGGCGCCCCGCCCCTCGTCCACCGCCCCGGGGGACCGGTCCGCCGCGCCTACCTCACCGGCATCCGCGTCCAGGGCTTCCGCGGCATCGGCCGACCCGCCGAGCTGACCTTCCCGCCCGGCCCCGGCCTCACGGTCATCGTGGGCCGCAACGGCTCGGGCAAGTCCAGCTTCGCCGAGGCCGCTGAGGCGGCCCTGACCGGCCGCAATCCCCGCTGGGACGCCATGCCGACCGGGTGGCGAGACGGATGGCGCAACCTCCACCACGACGAACGCACCGAGCCACCGTCGACCTGCACATCGCGGGCGACGCGAGCCCGACCCGCGTCAACCGGCGCTGGACGGGTGAGAGCGTGCGTTCGGCGCGCGGCGAGGTCGTCCACCCCGACGGCACGACCTCCCCCCTGCGCACTCTCGCCTGGGGCGAGCACCTCGTCCGCTACCGGCCGTTCCTGTCCTACGACGAGCTCGGCCGCACCGTCACCGGTCGCGCCGCCGAGCTCTACGACACCCTCACCGCCCTGCTCGGACTCACCGGCCTCGCCGAGGCCGAACGGCGGCTCGCCCGGACGTGCGACGCCCTCGTCAAGCGGCGCGACCGCCCCTCGCGCGAGATCCGGTTCCTCCTGGAGGCCGTCCAGAGCTCCAGCGACCCCCGGGCCGCCCGTGCGCACCAGCTCCTGACCGCGCCCCATCTCGATGCGGAGGCGCTGCGCGCGATCGCCGCGGACGACGGTCCCAGCGACCCGGCCCTGCACGTGGTTCTGCGCCGTCTGCGCCGCCTCGCCGTCCCCGAACGCGTCGTCATCGGCGACGTCGTCAACGAGCTGCGCGGCGCCGCCATGGAGTTGGCCATGGCCGCGGGTTCCAAGGGCGACCACGCCCACGGCGTCGTCCGCCTCCTCGAACAGGCCTTGGAACACCACCAACGCCACCCCACGGACACCACCTGCCCCACCTGTTCCACGACGGGAGCCCTGGGCGCCGACTGGGTCCGCCGGGCCAACGCCCAACTCCGGACGCTGCGCTCCCAGGCCGCGGGCGCCTCGGCCGCCTACGAACGCGCGAACGCCGCCCGCGACCAGGCGCGCTTCCTGCTCGCCCCGGCGCCCTCATGCTGCCGCCGGAGAGTGAGCTGGGACAGGTGTGGGCCCTGTGGGAGTCCGGCGCGGACATCACCGATCTCGGCGAGCTGGCCGAGCACATCGAGACGGTCGGGCGCAAGCTCCGCGCCGCCGCCGTCAGCGCCCGCCGCGCCGCCGCCGAACGCCTGGAGGACCCGACGGGGGGCTGGGCGCCGCTGGCCGAACAGCTCTCCGGCTGGCTGGACGACGCCCAGGACGCGGTCGTGGCCCGGGACACCCTGGGTCCCGCCGAGGCGGCGTTGAACTGGCTCGCCGAACAGGCCCGGGAACTGCGGTCTGAGCAGCTGGGGCCGGTGGCGAGCCAGGCCGAGCAGGTGTGGTTCCGGCTGCGGCAGGAGCGCCGCATCGACCTCCAGGGCATGCGCCTGATCGGTCGCGGCGCCCGGCGCCGGGTCGAGGTGGACGTGGCCGTGGACGGCGTGGCGGACCAGACCAGCGCTCCCGGTCTGCTCAGCCAGGGCGAGTTCCAGGCGTTGGCGCTGTCCATCTGCCTGCCACGCGCTCTGGTGGAGGGCAACCCGTTCGGATTCCTCGTGCTGGACGACCCGGTCCAGGCGATGGACACCGAGACCGTCGAGGGCCTGGCCTCGGTGCTGTCGGACGTGGGCCGCCACCGGCAGCTCATCGTGTTCACGCACGACACGCGCCTGTCCGACGCCCTGCGCAGGCTCGGTCTGCCGTCCGCCATCCGCACGATCAACCGCGACGCCATGTCCAACGTGTGGGTGACCGAAGGGGACGGATGAGTCCCGGCCGCACTCCCGGGGCGGGCGGCGTGGATCACGGGTGTACGTTCTCCGGGGCCGTCCGCGGCCGTCGCCCGGTCCGTGGAAACCGCGTTGTCCTGGGCTTTCCCGCTCCGCCCGCGTGCGGCGCGGGTTTCCGTCCGGGAGTGCTCCGGGGCCGGGCGGTATTCGATTTGGCAGACCACCCCCGAAGACCTGTATAGTCATGACCAGCGCACGGGGCGACGCCCCCGGGGCGGACGGAAGAAAGCCTCGCAGCGCGCCCCTTTAGCTCAGTCGGCAGAGCGTCTCCATGGTAAGGAGAAGGTCTACGGTTCGATTCCGTAAAGGGGCTCCACCACTTGAAGCGGTCCGGTCCACTCAGGTGGGTGGCCGGTGGAGCGATCGCCGGCCTGTAACCGGGAACGGCCACTGGTGGCCGTCCCCGCCGATCGGGGCGGAGTAGCTCAGTCGGTAGAGCAAGCGGCTCATAATCGCTGTGTCGTCGGTTCAAGTCCGGCCTCCGCTACCAACCCGCTGACCCCTGAGGCCCTCTCAGGGGTCGTCGCGGGCCCTTTGCAGTGTTCACTGCATGCCAGTACCGTCTCCAGCGAGAAAGGCACTCCGAAGTGGCTGCCACAGACGTGAGGCCGAAGATCACCCTGGCCTGCCAGGAGTGCAATCACCGGAACTACATCACGCGAAAGAACCGTCGGAACACCCCCGACCGTCTCGCGATCAAGAAGTTCTGCCCGAACTGCCGCAAGCACAACGAGCACCGCGAGACCCGCTGAGTCCCGCCGAGTGCCGTCGCCCGCCCGAAGGGGTGTGTGAGCGGTGGCTCCGTTCGACTTAGACTTCCAGCCCGGCGAGCGAACCGCTCGCCGGGCTGTTCGCGTGTCCGGGACCGGCCCGGGGCCGGAGGACCAGGAGAGGGAGACCGTGGCGATCAACGCCGAGTACGTCGGCCGGGAGTACCCGGCTCCGGAACCCTACGAGGTGACCCGCGGCAAGATCCGCGAGTTCGCCGAGGCGATCAACGACCACAACCCGGTGTACGTGGACCCCGAGGCGGCCAAGGCCGCCGGGCACCCCGACGTGATCGCGCCGCCCACGTTCCCCGTCATCCTGGGCATGGCCGGGTCCGCGATCGCCGTCGCCGATCCAGACCTGGGGGTGGACTTCTCACGCGTCGTGCACGGCGACCAGAGCTTCCACTACAGCCGTCCCCTGCGCGCCGGCGACGTCCTGACCGCCGTCACCCGGATCACGGACGTCAAGACCCTCGGCGGCAACGGCATGCTGACCCTGGAGACCGTGGCCGAGGCCGACGGCGAGCACGTCGTCACGGCGGGCATGATGCTCGTCGTCCGCGGCGAGTGACCCTTCCGACCAGCAGAACGTGAGGAACGCGACCGTGACCCTGCGCCACGCCGACGTCGAGGTCGGCGCCGAACTCCCCGAGCGGACCTTCCGCGTCCGCCGCCTGGACCTGGTCCGCTACGCTGGCGCCTCGGGGGACTTCAACCCCATCCACTGGAACGAGCGCTTCGCCAAGTCCGTCGGCCTGCCCGACGTGATCGCGCACGGCATGTTCACCATGGCCGAGGCAGGCCGCGTGCTCACCGACTGGACGGGGGATGCCGGCTGTGTCGTCGACTACTCGGTGCGCTTCTCCGCGCCCGTGGTGGTCCCCGACGACGATGAGGCGCCGAGATCACCGTCGGCGGGAAGGTCAGGACCAAGAACGACGACGGAACCGTCAGCGTGCTCCTGACCGCGCGTTCCGGCGGAGCCAAGGTCCTGGCCAAGTCCACCGCCGTCGTACGGCTGGCCTGACGGCCGGGCCCGCGCCGGTCCCGACGACCGCGGCGCGGCAGCAGTACCCAGTGAGGGAGAACCCGTGTCCACACTCTCCGGAGCCCAGCTCTGCGACCACACCACGCTCGGGCTGGGCGGCCCGGCCAAGGAGTTCGTCGCCGCCCGCACCACCGCCGCGCTGGTGGACGCGGTCACCACGGCCGACCGGGACGGCGAACCGCTCCTGATCCTGGGCGGCGGGAGCAACCTGGTCGTCGCCGACGACGGCTTCGCGGGGACCGTGGTGCGGGTCGACACCCGCACCGTCTCCCTCGTCGAGGCCGGACAGGACCCCGATACCGGGGAGACCCTGGTCCTGGTGCGCGCTGAGGCCGGAGTCGAGTGGGACTCGCTGGTGAGACGCACGGTCGAGGAGGGCCTCAGCGGTGTCGAGTTCCTCTCCGGCATTCCCGGGCGGGTCGGCTCCACCCCCATCCAGAACGTGGGCGCCTACGGGCAGGACGTCAGCCAGACCGTCGTCGAGGTCGGCGTGCACGACCGGCACACCGGCGAGCGCCGGACCATGACCAACGCCGAGTGCGGGTTCACCTACCGTGACAGCGTCTTCAAGGGCGGGGACCGGTACGTGGTGTGCGAGGTCGTCTTCGAACTGCGCCGCTCCGAGCTGAGCCGGCCGATCCGCTACGCCGAGGTGGCCCGGGCCCTGGGGGTCGAGGCGGGCGTGCGGGTGCCGCTGGACGAGGCCCGGGAGACCGTCCTGGCCCTGCGCGCGGGCAAGGGCATGGTCCTGGACCCCGACGACCCCGACACGCGCAGCGCCGGGTCGTTCTTCACCAACCCCGTGGTGTCGGCCGAGGAGTTCGCGGCCGTCCGCGCCCGGGTCGCCGCGCGGCTCGGGGCGGACGTCGAGGTCCCCGGGCACCCGGACGGGGAGGGCAACGTCAAGCTCTCGGCGGCCTGGCTCATCGACCGGGCGGGGTTCACCAAGGGCTACGGGACCGGCCCGGCGCGGATCTCCGGCAAGCACACGTTGGCGTTGACCAACCCGGGCGGCGCGACCACGCGCGACCTGCTCGACCTGGCGCGCGAGGTCCGGGCGGGGGTCGAGGAGGCGTTCGGCGTCCGCCTGGTGAACGAGCCCGTGATGATCGGCGTGTCCTTGTAGGGCTGTCCCCGAATCGACCGTGGCTGCGCCGAGTTGGGCGCGGCCAACATGTTTTTCAGGATTCCCTGAGAATTGAATTCGTCCAACAGATGAATTGCTATTCGACTGCGTTTTGCTAAAGTCGTGGATGTCGAAGGGGAGTAGTCCCCAATGCGCGCGATCGACACACTGGCCGTCCTTCGGCCCGGTCGCGCGAGCCCGTGGCCGCCGGCGCCGCACCAGCGCCGAGCAGGGCGGACGAGACCTTTGACCCGGTAGGAAACAGCCGGGTTGAAGGGGCGTCCGCTCCCTCCTTCCGCCCGAGACCCACGGTCAAAGGAGGACGGGTGACGGCATTTCTCACGGGGCTGGCGGTCAGTACCTTCGCCATTCTCGTCGCCGAGATGGGCGACAAGACCCAGTTGGTGGCGATGTCCCTCGCGACCCGCTACCGCGCCCTCACCGTCATCCTCGGGATCACCGCGGCCACCGCCGTCGTCCACGCGGGCAGCGTCCTGCTGGCCGAGGTCCTGGGCGCGAGCATCCCCACCGACTGGCTGACCTTCATCGCCGGACTCGCCTTCGTCCTCTTCGGCCTGTGGACCCTGCACGGGGACGAGATGACGGCCAGGGACGAGGAACGCGCCGCCTCTCGGCGGATCCGCTCCGGACTCCTCACGGTCTTCGTGGTCTTCCTCACCGCGGAACTGGGCGACAAGACCATGCTCGCCACCATCACCGTCGGCACCCAGCACCACTGGCTGGCCGTGTGGATCGGGTCCACGATCGGCATGGTGGCCGCCGACGCGGTCGCCATCGTGCTCGGCGCGGTCCTCGGCAAGAAGCTCCCCGAACGGGCCGTGCGCGTGGGCGCCGCCGTGCTGTTCTTCGCCGCGGGCGCCGCCATGACCGGCCAGGGCGCCTGGCTGCTCCTGGGCTGAACCGCCTCGTACGGCACGCCGTCCTCAGGAGCCGTCGCGCTCCGGCGGCGCGGCCAGCCACGCGTCGATCCCAGAAAGCAGTTCCTTGCGCACCGCGTCCGGGGCCCCCGAACCGCGCACCGACATCCGCGCCAGCTCGGCCAGTTCCGCGTCCGAGAACCCGAAGACCTCACGCGCGATCCGGTACTGCTCGACCAGGCGGGGACCGAACAACAGGGGGTCGTCGGTGCCGAGCGCGATCTGCACCCCCGAGTCGAAGAGCCTGCGCAGCGGCAGGTGCTCCAGCTTCTGGAACACGCCCAGCCCGACGTTGGAGGTCGGACAGATCTCCAGCGTCACGCCCTGGGTGGCGATCCGCTCCACCAGGTGCGGGTCCTCCACCGCGCGTACGCCGTGGCCCACCCGGTCGGCGTCCAGGTCGTCCAGGCACTCGCGGACGCTGCGGGGACCCAGGAGCTCGCCGCCGTGCGGAGCGGAGAGCAGCCCGGCACGCCGGGCGATCCGGAAGGCGGCCTCGAACTCGCGCGCCCGCCCCCGCCGCTCGTCGTTGTTCAGGCCGAAGGAGACCACGCCCCGGCCCGCGTACTGCCGCGCCAGCCGGGCCAGCGCCCTGGCGTCCATCGGGTGCCGCGTGCGGTTGGCGGCCACCATCAGGCCGATGGGGACGCCGGTCGCCTCCTCGGCGGCGCGCGCGGCGTCCAGGACCAGCTCCAGGGTGGCGGTCAGGCCGTCGAACAGGGCGGCGTACCCGCTCGGGTCCACCTGGATCTCCAGCCAGCCCGATCCCGCCGCCAGCTCGTCCTCGGCGGCCTCCCGTAGCAGTCGGTACACGTCCTCGGGTCTGCGCAGGACCGAGCGGGCGATGTCGTAGAGGCGCTGGAACCGGAACCAGCCGCGTTCGTCCGTGGCCCGCAGGCGGGGCGGCCATTCCTCGACCAGGGCCTGGGGCAGGTGGATCCCGTGCTCCTCCGCCAGTTCCACCAGGGTGGAGTGGCGCATCGATCCGGTGAAGTGCAGGTGCAGGTGCGCCTTGGGCAGCCGGTCCAACCGGCGGGCGCTGGTCGGTGTCTCCATGTCCCAAGCCTGCCGCACGCGGCGCACGCGTGGTACCGGGATCGGGAGACCGGCCGGGAAACCGTCGTCGGACGCGAGCGCGCCCCCGGCCGTGGCCGGGGCGCGCTCGCTCGGACGGATCGGCTCCGTGCTCCTCTACTCGGCCTCGGCCAGCAGCTTCTGGACGCGGCTGACGCCCTCGACGAGGTCCTCGTCACCGAGCGCGTAGGACATCCGGATGTAGCCGGGGGTGCCGAACGCCTCACCGGGCACGACCGCGACCTCGGCCTCTTCGAGGATGAGCTCGGCCAGTTCCGCTGAGGTGCTCGGCCGCCTGCCGCGGATCTTCCTGCCCAGGACGCCCTTGACCGACGGGTAGGCGTAGAAGGCCCCCTGCGGCTCCGGGCACAGCACGCCGTCGATCTCGTTGAGCATCCGGACGATGGTCTTGCGACGGCGGTCGAAGGACTCGCGCATGGCGTCCACGGCGGCCAGGTCGCCGGAGACGGCGGCCAGTGCGGCGGCCTGCGACACGTTGGCGACGTTGGAGGTGGCGTGCGACTGGAGGTTGCCCGCGGCCTTGACCACGTCCTTGGGGCCGATGATCCACCCCACGCGCCAGCCGGTCATGGCGTAGGTCTTGGCCACGCCGCTGACGATCACGGTACGGTCGGCCAGCTCCGGAACCTCGACGGGGATCGAGGAGAACTCGGCGTCGCCGTAGACCAGGTGCTGGTAGATCTCGTCGGTCAGCACCCACAGGCCCTTCTCCAGGGCCCACTGGCCGATCGCGCGGACCTGCTCGCGCGGGTAGACGGCGCCGGTCGGGTTGTTCGGGGAGACGAACACCAGGACCTTGGTGCGTTCGGTGCGCGCGGCCTCCAGCTGTTCGACGCTGGCCAGGTAGCCGGTGGTCTCGTCGGTGGTGACGTACACCGGGACGCCGCCCGCGAGCTTGATCGACTCGGGGTAGGTGGTCCAGTACGGGGCCACGACGATGACCTCGTCACCCGGGTCGAGCATCGCGGCGAAGGCCTCGTAGATGGCCTGCTTGCCGCCGTTGGTCACCAGGATCTGGGAGGGCTCGACCTGGTGGCCGGAGTCGCGGGCGGTCTTCTCGGCGATGGCCTTCTTCAGCTCGGGAAGTCCGCCGGCCGGGGTGTAGCGGTGAAAACGCGGCTCGCGGGCCGCCCCGACTGCGGCGTCGACGATGTAGTCGGGGGTCGGGAAGTCCGGCTCTCCGGCCCCGAAGCCGATGACGGGACGTCCCTCCGCCTTCATGGCCTTGGCCTTCGCGTCGACGGCGAGGGTGGCCGACTCGGAGATAGCGCTGATACGTGCAGAGACTCGCGGTCGCTCAGTCATGTCCTCCATGGTGTCATGCGTCCTCGGCCAGGGCGGCGGGGGACGGTACGCGGCCGCCTCGGCCGCGTGCGACGGGGTTGTCCGGGGAAAGCGGTTTGGTCCCGGTGGCGCGCAGGCCCTAGACTCGTGCGAGCCGACCGTTCGACGGGTCGCGTTCCACGGAGTGGGGTGCGGACCCGGTGCGGACCGGCTATGGTGGGGACGCAGTTTCCGTCCGAGGGCAGTGGCTCAATTGGTAGAGCACCGGTCTCCAAAACCGGCGGTTGGGGGTTCGAGTCCCTCCTGCCCTGCACGAACGCGCGGTGTGGCGGTCGTTTCGGCCGCCGCGCCACGCGGGGCGTTACGGAACTACGGGGATGACCAGCAGCCCGCGACCCTAAGGACCCCAGGTGACCCAGACTGACGCCGACGCCAAGCCCGACAGGGAGCCCAAGCGTCGTACCGGTCCTGTGACCTTCACCAAGCAGGTCGTCGGAGAGCTCCGCAAGGTCCGCTGGCCCACGCGCCGTGAACTGGTCACCTACACCATCGTCGTCCTGGTGTTCGTCGTCCTCGTCCTCAGTTACGTCTCGCTCCTCGACTTCGTCTTCGCCGAGCTCACCACGTGGCTCTACTCCGGGTTCAGCCGGGAGGGCGAGTTCCAGGCGCTGCCGCTGTGGACCAGCGTCGCCACCGGCGGCCTGGCGGTCATCCTCGGCGCCATGGGCATCATGCGCAGCAGGGGCGACTGACGCCGCGGGAACTCGGGCCCGCGCGGGCACGACGGCGGTCCGGATGTGACACCGCTCCCCGTCGTCCTGCACCCGTGCCTGGTCCCATCCGGCGCGCCGAGACCGTAAGCTGACAGGACGGGATTCGACGTCGACCGCTGTCCGGCGCGCGTCGGCCCGCAGTAGCGCATCCGACGAGAGAAAGAGCAGCCGTGTCCGAGTCCCCACTCACCCCTGACGACTTCCCCGAAGAGGAGCCGGGTCAGCCGTCGGAGGAAGAGACCGGCCTGGCGGGCGAGCTGTCCGAGGACGCGGCCGAGCAGTCCGAGGCCGAGGGCCAGGAGTTGGCCGACGAGGCGGACGAGCAGGGCGGTGACGACGAGGACGAGGAGGCCGGGCAGGAGCCCGAGCTCCCCCGACTCGACCCCGTTGAGGAGTTCCGCGCCGAGCTGATGCTGCTCCCCGGAGACTGGTACGTCGTGCACACCTACGCCGGGTACGAGAAGCGGGTCAAGGCCAACGTCGAGAGCCGCACCCAGTCGCTCAACATGGAGGAGTACATCTTCCAGGTCGAGGTGCCCGAGCACGAGGTCACCGAGGTCAAGAGCGGCAAGCGCCAGCAGGTGACCGAGAAGGTGCTGCCCGGCTACGTGCTCGTGCGCATGGACCTGACCGACGAGTCCTGGTCGGCCATCCGCAACACCCCGGGCGTGACCGGCTTCGTGGGCCTGTCCAACAAGCCCGCTCCGCTCAGCCTCACCGAGGTCGCCAAGCTCCTGGCCCCCGAGCCGGAGGAGGAGCCCGAGGAGGAGCGCAGGGCCAAGGCCGCCGCCGGCGCCGGCGAGGTCCGTTCGGACGTCGCCTACGAGGTCGGCGAGTCCGTCACCGTCATGGAGGGCCCGTTCGCGACCCTGCCCGCCACGGTGAGCGAGATCAACCCCGACACCCAGAAGCTCAAGGTGCTCGTGTCGATCTTCGGCCGCGAGACCCCGGTCGAGCTGTCGTTCAACCAGGTCGCCAAGATCTGACCCGTCCGGGCAGTGACCCGACCGACGTAGACTTGGTGGGTCCGCCTCCGGGCGGACCCGCTCGTGCGCTCCGCCTCGCGCGGGGCGCCCCGGCCCGCCCGTTCCCGGCGGTCCGCCGTCCCCGTGCCCGGGGGCGCGCCCTCCCCGGCAGCGGCGCCCGGTGCGGTCCACGTGACCGCGCGGCGCCGTCAGGAGGGCCAGGGGACCAGCACACACCGCGTATCAGGCAAAGGACCCGACATGCCTCCGAAGAAGAAACTGGCCGCACTCGTCAAGGTGCAGCTCCCCGCCGGTCAGGCCACCCCGGCGCCGCCCGTCGGCACCGCACTCGGTCCGCACGGCGTCAACATCATGGACTTCTGCAAGCAGTACAACGCTGCCACGGAGGCCCAGCGCGGCAACGTCATCCCCGTGGAGATCTCCATCTACGAGGACCGTTCCTTCACCTTCGTCACCAAGACGCCCCCGGCGTCCGGGCTGATCCTGAAGGCCGCCGGTCTGGACAAGGCCGCGACCGACCCGGGCCGGAGCACGGCCGGTTCGATCACCGCCGACCAGGTCCGCGAGATCGCGCAGACCAAGCTGCCCGACCTCAACACCGACGACGTCGAGGCCGCCGCCAAGATCGTCGCCGGCACCGCCCGCTCGATGGGCATCGAGGTCAAGTAGCCCCCTCGCACCGGGGCGTCGGGCGATCGCCCGCGCCGCGTGGGGTGTCGACGTCGAGAACCGACAGTGGCAGGGCCAGGCGCTGGCCCACCGACCACACGTTCCAAGGAGAACCGCGTGAAGCGCAGCAAGAACCACCGCAAAGCCAGCGAACTGGTGAACCGTGACAAGCTCTACAGCCCCGCCGAGGCCGTGAAGCTCGCCAAGGAGACCTCCACCACCAAGTTCGACGCGACCGTCGAGGTCGCCCTGCGCCTGGGCGTCGACCCGCGCAAGGCCGACCAGATGGTCCGCGGCACCGTGAACCTGCCCAACGGCACCGGTAAGACCGCTCGGGTCCTGGTCTTCGCGACCGGTGAGCGTGCGGAGCAGGCTCGCGCCGCTGGCGCCGACCACGTCGGCGACGACGACCTCGTCCAGGAGGTCCAGAACGGCTTCCTCGACTTCGACGCCGTCGTCGCCACCCCGGACCTCATGGGCAAGGTCGGCCGCCTCGGCCGCGTGCTCGGTCCGCGTGGTCTCATGCCGAACCCCAAGACGGGCACCGTCACCCCGGACGTGGCCAAGGCCGTGACCGAGATCAAGGGCGGCAAGATCGAGTTCCGTGTCGACCGCCACGGCAACCTGCACTTCATCATCGGCAAGGCGTCCTTCGACGACGCCAAGCTGGTGGAGAACTACCAGGCCGCGATCGACGAGGTGAACCGCCTCAAGCCGTCCGCCGCCAAGGGCCGCTACATCAAGAAGGCCGTGGTCAGCACGTCCATGGGCCCGAGCATTCCGCTCGACGCCTAGGCAGTGTCGTAGGGGTCCTCCGCTTCGCTTGGGACCGGGCTCGGGCGCCCCGAGGGCAGGGATTGCTCATCCCCGGCCGTGACTGAGGCCCGTTCCCCGCTGGCGGCCCGCCTCGTCGTGCGGCGCCCCGGCGGCTCCTGAGCGGCCCGGTCTCCGGACGGCGAACGGCCCCCGGTTCCCTCGTGGAACCGGGGGCCGTCGCCGTGTCGGGACCGAAGCCGGCCACGGTCGGTGATCTCGTCCTCGGCGGGCAGCCCGAAGGAGCTCTCGCCCGGGACGGAGGAGACCAGCGAGACGTCGAACACGTCCTCCTGCGTCGGCGTCGATCCCACGCCGGGTGCTCCCCCTGTCGGATTCCACGGTGTGAGGGGCGCCACGAGTGAGCCGCCCGTCCCGGATCCGTTCCCGGCGTTCCTCCGCGTCCTGTAGCATGGGTACTTGCCGAAGACCGCTGGTCGTCACCCGAACGGGTGACCTAAGGACCCATCCGCGATGGGCGCCCGCGCAGGTGTCACCAGAGCTTTCCCGTTCCGGGCGCGTTCTCTCGCCCCGCGGACGCGGTCGTGCCCCGTGCGCCTCGCGCTCGGGGCCTTTTCTCGTGCAGACGCCGATCGCGTGAGTCCTTGGGAACCAACCAGCGTTCACAGTTGGAAGGAGTCCCATGGCGAGGCCGGACAAGGCCGCCGCGGTCGCCGAACTCACGGAGGAACTCCGCGAGTCGAACGGCGCCGTGCTGGCGGAATACCGGGGACTCACTGTGGCCGGGCTCAACGAGCTCCGCCGCAGCCTCGGCCAGAACGCGCGTTTCCGCGTCGTGAAGAACACGCTGACCAAGATCGCCGTGAGCGAGGCCGGGGTCGACGAGAAGGTCAAGGACCTGCTCGATGGCCCCACCGCCGTCGCTTTCATCCGCGGTGACGTGGTCGAGGTCGCCAAGAGCCTGCGTGACTTCTCGAAGGCGAACGAGCCCCTGGTGATCAAGGGCGGCGTCATCGACGGCAAGTCGATGACGGCCGACGAGGTCACCAAGCTGGCCGACCTGGAGTCCCGCGAGGTGCTTCTCTCGAAGATGGCCGGTGCGCTCAAGGCCAAGCAGGGCCAGGCCGCCGCCGTCTTCCAGGCGCTCCCGACCAAGGCCGTGCGTCTCGCGCAGGCCCTGGCGGACAAGCGCTCCGAGGAAGCGGCCTAGACAACCCGATCCCGGTGGGTGCGGACGTCACCCGCCTCATGGCTCGCACGTGGCGTCGACGGACGCGCGTGTCCGTAGAGAAAGAGAGATCGCATCATGGCGAAGCTCAGCAACGAGGACCTGCTTGCCGCGTTCGAGGAGATGACCCTCCTCGAACTGTCCGAGTTCGTGAAGCTGTTCGAGGACAAGTTCGACGTCGAGGCCGCCGCCCCGGCCGCCGTCGTCGCCGCTGCTCCGGGCGCCGGCGGCGGCGCCGCCGAGGCCGTGGAGGAGAAGGACGAGTTCGACGTCGTCCTCGAATCCGCCGGCGACAAGAAGATCCAGGTCATCAAGGAGGTCCGCGGCCTCACGAGCCTGGGTCTCAAGGAGGCCAAGGACCTGGTCGACAACGCTCCGAAGCCGCTGATGGAGGGCGTCAACAAGGAGACGGCTGACAAGGCCAAGGCCGCCCTTGAGGGCGCCGGCGCCACCGTCACCCTCAAGTAGGTCCCACGCGGGCCGTACGGGCCCGCTGGTACACGCCACGCGGCCGTTCCTCCTCCGGGAGGGGCGGCCGCGTCGTCGTTTCCGCACGGCGGGGCGCTCCCGGGCGGTGGACCGGGCGGGGCGGCCGGGAGGCGCGTGGCCCGGGGTCTGGAGAAAGGTGCCGTTCGCCGGGTTTCGCGCCGTGTCCGACCGCTGTCGGTCGCCCTGGTGTGCGAAGCTGGGGCGGTCGCGGACGGCTGCCGCGGACGTCGCGAGGGGTGTCCGTGTGTGCGAAGTGTCCGCGGGACGCGATAACCTCCGGTCCCGGAGTTCTTGACGGGCCCCGGGAAGAGTGTTTACCCGCCCTGGGCGGGGGAACCCTTCCGGGTGTCCGATGGCTCGCCCCCCGGGGGCCAGGGCAGGCGCGCTGGACCACCCACACGGTCCCGTTCGGCTCCTCGGAGGCGGAATCCGCGGTCGGGTTCCGCACGGAGGACGGCGTTCGGGCTTGACGGATCGCCCGCCACGGGTGATCCTGCCGGTGTCGTGAGTGGCGCCGTGGACCGTGAGTGGACAGCGGTGTGGTGTTCGGCTACACTGCTCTTTTGCGCTGCCCTTTGGTGATCCCTGTGTCGGTGTACGGCTTCCGCCATCCCGTTTTCGTCTGGACACGGTAGCCCGTTCCCGCTCGTGTGACCGTCTCAACCGTGTTGCGGCGGTCCTCCCGTGACGGATCGTCTGGCGTGCGCGCTTCAACCGCCACAAGCCTCGGAAGGACCCCTGTTGGCAGCCTCGCGCAACGCCTCCGCTAACGCCCTTGGTCCGCACCGCGTTTCGTTCGCCCGTATTCAGGAACCGCTTGAGGTCCCGAACCTGCTCGCCCTGCAGACCGAGTCGTTCGACTGGCTGCTGGGCAACGAGAAGTGGAAGACGCGGGTCGAGACGGCCCGAAACGCTGGCCGCAAGGACGTTCCGGAGCAGTCCGGACTCGAAGAGATCTTCGAGGAGATCAGTCCGATCGAGGACTTCTCGGGCACGATGTCGCTGTCGTTCCGCGACCATCGGTTCGAGCCGCCCAAGTACTCCGAAGAGGAGTGCAAGGACAAGGACATGACCTTCTCCGCCCCGATGTTCGTCACGGCGGAGTTCATCAACAACGACACCGGTGAGATCAAGAGCCAGACGGTGTTCATGGGCGACTTCCCGCTCATGACCGTCAAGGGCACCTTCATCATCAACGGCACCGAGCGCGTCGTCGTGTCCCAGCTGGTCCGCTCCCCGGGCGTGTACTTCGACCGGTCGGTCGACAAGAGCTCGGACAAGGACCTGTTCGGCTGCAAGGTCATCCCGTCCCGCGGCGCCTGGCTCGAATTCGAGGTCGACAAGCGCGACTTCGTCGGTGTGCGCATCGACCGCAAGCGCAAGCAGGGCGTCACCGTCCTGCTCAAGGCGCTGGGCTGGACCACCGACCAGATCCTGGAGCGCTTCGGCCAGTACGAGTCGATCCGCAACACGCTGGAGAAGGACCCGACCGCGGGCACCGACGACGCGCTGCTGGACATCTACCGCAAGCTGCGCCCGGGGGAGCCGCCCACGAAGGAGTCGGCCCAGGCGCTGTTGGAGAACCTCTACTTCAACCCCAAGCGCTACGACCTCGCCAAGGTCGGCCGCTACAAGATCAACAAGAAGCTCGGTCTGGAGACCGACTACACCCAGGGCACCCTCACCGAAGAGGACATCGTCGCCACCATCGACTACCTCGTGCGTCTGCACGCGGGTGAGGTCGAGCACGAGACGTCCGTCGGCACCCGGCCGGTCGAGACCGACGACATCGACCACTTCGGCAACCGGCGCCTGCGCACGGTCGGCGAGCTCATCCAGAACCAGGTCCGCCTGGGCCTGGCCCGCATGGAGCGCGTCGTCCGCGAGCGGATGACCACCCAGGACGTCGAGGCGATCACGCCGCAGACCCTGATCAACATCCGCCCCGTCGTGGCCTCCATCAAGGAGTTCTTCGGCACCTCGCAGCTGTCGCAGTTCATGGACCAGACCAACCCCCTGGCCGGTCTGACCCACAAGCGCCGCCTCTCGGCCCTGGGACCGGGCGGTCTGTCCCGTGAGCGCGCGGGCTTCGAGGTCCGCGACGTCCACCCCTCGCACTACGGCCGCATGTGCCCGATCGAGACCCCCGAGGGTCCCAACATCGGTCTGATCGGCTCCCTCGCCGCCTACGGGCGGGTGAACTCCTTCGGGTTCGTCGAGACGCCGTACCGGCGTGTGGTCGACGGCCGCGTCACCGACGAGGTCGACTACCTCACCGCTGACGAGGAGGACCGGTACGTCATCGGCCAGGCCAACACGCCGATGAACCCGGACGGCACCTTCGTCGAGACCCACGTCCTGGTGCGCCGCAAGGGCGAGGAGTTCGAGCAGGTCCGCTCGGACGAGGTCGACTACATGGACGTGTCGCCGCGCCAGATGGTGTCGGTCGCCACCGCCATGATCCCGTTCCTGGAGCACGACGACGCCAACCGCGCGCTCATGGGCTCCAACATGCAGCGCCAGGCCGTGCCGCTGCTGCGCGCGGAGGCCCCGTTCGTCGGCACCGGCATGGAGTACCGCGCCGCGACCGACGCCGGTGAGGTCGTCCTCGCGGACAAGGCCGGCGTGGTCGAGGACGTCACCGCCGACTACGTCACGGTGATGGCCGACGACGGCACCCGCAAGACCTACCGCCTGGGCAAGTTCCAGCGTTCCAACCAGGGCACCTGCTTCAACCAGCGGCCGATCGTGCACGAGGGCCAGCGGGTCGAGGAGTCCCAGGTCCTGGCGGACGGTCCCTCCACCGACCAGGGTGAGATGTCGCTGGGCAAGAACCTGCTCGTGGCGTACATGTCCTGGGAGGGCCACAACTACGAGGACGCGATCATCCTCTCCCAGCGTCTGGTGCAGGACGACGTCCTCTCCTCGATCCACATCGAGGAGCACGAGGTCGACGCCCGTGACACCAAGTTGGGCCC
Organism: Nocardiopsis sp. CNR-923; assembly: GCF_001942255.1. Classification (GTDB taxonomy): domain Bacteria; phylum Actinomycetota; class Actinomycetes; order Streptosporangiales; family Streptosporangiaceae; genus Nocardiopsis. Next base: position 77,450 of record NZ_MKKC01000153.1, on the reverse strand, counting down.
GGAGGAGATCACCCGGGAGATCCCCAACGTCAGCGAGGAGGTCCTGGCCGACCTCGACGACCGGGGCATCATCCGCATCGGCGCCGAGGTCGTCGACGGCGACATCCTCGTCGGCAAGGTGACCCCCAAGGGCGAGACCGAACTGACCCCGGAGGAGCGCCTGCTGCGCGCCATCTTCGGCGAGAAGGCCCGCGAGGTCCGCGACACCTCGCTCAAGGTCCCGCACGGCGAGACCGGCAAGGTCATCGGCGTCCGCGTGTTCAGCCGCGAGGACGGCGACGAGCTCGCCCCGGGCGTCAACGAGATGGTCCGCGTCTACGTCGCCCAGAAGCGCAAGATCACCGACGGCGACAAGCTCGCCGGCCGCCACGGCAACAAGGGCGTCATCGCCAAGATCCTGCCCCAGGAGGACATGCCCTTCCTGGAGGACGGCACGCCGGTCGACATCATCCTCAACCCGCTGGGCGTCCCCGGCCGGATGAACGTCGGTCAGGTCCTGGAGGTCCACCTGGGCTGGCTGGCCAAGAACGGCTGGACGGTCGACGGACTCGACGAACCGTGGAAGCAGTCGCTGAACGACATCGGCGCTCGGAGTCCGAGCCCGACTCCAGGGTGGCCACCCCGGTCTTCGACGGCCTGCGCGGCGACGAGCTCAACGGCCTGATCACGTCGGTCCGACCCAACGCGGACGGCCACCGCCTGATCAACGACGAGGGCAAGGCGCTGCTGTTCGACGGCCGCACCGGTGAGCCGTTCGCCGAGCCGATCTCCGTCGGCTACAAGTACATCCTCAAGCTCCACCACCTCGTGGACGACAAGATCCACGCGCGCTCCACCGGCCCGTACTCGATGATCACCCAGCAGCCGCTGGGCGGTAAGGCGCAGTTCGGCGGTCAGCGCTTCGGTGAGATGGAGGTGTGGGCGCTGGAGGCGTACGGCGCCGCCTACGCCCTCCAGGAGCTGCTCACCATCAAGTCCGACGACGTGGTGGGCCGGGTCAAGGTCTACGAGGCCATCGTCAAGGGCGAGAACATCCCCGAGCCGGGCATCCCTGAGTCCTTCAAGGTGCTCATCAAGGAGATGCAGTCGCTCTGTCTGAACGTGGAGGTGCTGTCCAGTGACGGTATGTCCATCGAGATGCGGGACAGCGACGAGGACGTCTTCCGCGCGGCGGAAGAGCTGGGAATCGACCTGGGTCGCGTGAGCCGAGCAGTGTCGAAGAGGTCTAACTTCCGCGATCTTCGAGAGCAGGGGACGAATTAAGTGCTCGACGTCAACTTCTTCGACGAGCTGCGCATCGGCCTGGCCACGGCCGACGACATCCGCCAGTGGTCGCACGGCGAGGTCAAGAAGCCCGAAACCATCAACTACCGGACCCTCAAGCCCGAGAAGGACGGTCTCTTCTGCGAGAAGATCTTCGGTCCGACCCGGGACTGGGAGTGCTACTGCGGCAAGTACAAGCGCGTCCGCTTCAAGGGCATCATCTGTGAGCGCTGCGGCGTCGAGGTGACCCGCGCCAAGGTGCGCCGCGAGCGGATGGGTCACATCGAGCTGGCCGCGCCCGTCACGCACATCTGGTACTTCAAGGGTGTGCCCTCCCGCCTGGGCTACCTGCTGGACCTGGCGCCGAAGGATCTGGAGAAGATCATCTACTTCGCCGCCTACATGGTCACGTGGGTGGACACCGAGGCCCGTGAACGCGACCTCCAGTCCCTGGAGGCGCGGATCTCGGTGGAGAAGCAGCACCTGGAGCAGCGCCGCGACTCCACCGTGGAGGACCGCCACCGCAAGCTTGAGGCCGACCTGGCCGAGCTGGAGGAGCAGGGCGCCAAGGGCGACGCCCGCCGCAAGGTGCGTGAGGGCGCCGAGCGCGAGATGCGCCAGCTGCGCGACCGGGCCCAGCGCGAGATCGACCGCCTCGACGAGGTGTGGAACCGGTTCAAGAACCTCAAGGTGCAGGACCTTGAGGGCGATGAGATGCTCTACCGCGAGATGCGGGACCGCTTCGGGAAGTACTTCCGCGGCGGCATGGGCGCCCAGGCCATCCAGGACCGGCTCTCCAACTTCGAGCTCGACCAGGAGGCGGAGAAGCTCCGCGAGACCATCCGCACCGGCAAGGGCCAGAAGAAGGCCCGAGCCTCAAGCGGCTCAAGGTCGTCTCAGCGTTCCTCAACACCACCAACAGCCCCATGGGCATGGTGCTCGACTGCATCCCGGTCATCCCGCCGGACCTGCGTCCGATGGTGCAGCTGGACGGTGGCCGCTTCGCGACCTCCGACCTCAACGACCTGTACCGCCGGGTGATCAACCGGAACAACCGCCTCAAGCGTCTGCTCGACCTCGGCGCGCCCGAGATCATCGTCAACAACGAGAAGCGGATGCTCCAGGAGGCCGTCGACGCCCTGTTCGACAACGGCCGCCGCGGCCGCCCGGTCACCGGTCCGGGCAACCGTCCGCTCAAGTCGCTGTCCGACATGCTCAAGGGCAAGCAGGGCCGCTTCCGCCAGAACCTGCTGGGCAAGCGCGTCGACTACTCCGGCCGTTCGGTCATCGTCGTCGGCCCGCAGCTCAAGCTGCACCAGTGCGGACTGCCCAAGCAGATGGCCCTGGAGCTGTTCAAGCCGTTCGTGATGAAGCGCCTGGTCGACCTGAACCACGCGCAGAACATCAAGAGCGCCAAGCGCATGGTCGAGCGGTCCCGCCCGGTCGTGTGGGACGTCCTGGAAGAGGTCATCACCGAGCACCCGGTGCTGCTCAACCGTGCTCCCACCCTGCACCGCCTGGGCATCCAGGCCTTCGAGCCGCAGCTGGTCGAGGGCAAGGCCATCCAGATCCACCCGCTCGTGTGCACGGCGTTCAACGCCGACTTCGACGGTGACCAGATGGCCGTGCACCTGCCGCTGTCCGCCGAGGCCCAGGCCGAGGCGCGGCTGCTGATGCTGGCCACCAACAACATCCTCAAGCCGTCCGACGGCAAGCCCGTGACCATGCCCACCCAGGACATGATCATCGGTCTGTACTACCTGACGACGGAGAAGACCGACGCCAAGGGCGAGGGGCGGGCGTTCCTGTCCCCGGCCGAGGCGATCATGGCCTACGACATCGGGGACCTGGACCTGCAGGCGAGGATCCGCCTGCGGATCGCCGACGGCGCTCCCGCGCCCAAGGACTGGACACCGCCGGAGAACTGGCAGCAGGGCGAGCCGTACACCCTGGAGACGACGCTGGGCCGGTACCTCTTCAACGAGGCCACCCCGGTCGACTACCCCTACGTCAACTTCCAGGTGGGCAAGAAGCAGGTCTCGACCCTGGTCAACGACCTGGCCGAGAACTACCCCAAGGTCCAGGTCGCCACGACCCTGGACGCCCTGAAGGACGCCGGTTACCGCTGGGCCACCCGGTCCGGTCTGACCATCGGCATCGAGGACGTCGTCGCGCCTCCGGCCAAGACGGAGATCCTTGAGGGGTACGAGCGCAAGGCCGACAAGATCCAGCGCGAGTACGACCGCGGTCTCATCACCGACGACGAGCGCCGTCAGGAGCTCACCGAGGTGTGGACCCAGGCCACCGCCGAGGTCGCCCGGAACATGGAGGAGAACTTCCCCGCCGACAACCCGGTGTGGATGATGGTCCAGTCCGGCGCCCGCGGCAACCCGATGCAGGTGCGTCAGATCGCCGGTATCCGCGGTCTGGTCTCCAACACCAAGGGCGAGACGATCCCGCGTCCGATCAAGTCCTCCTACCGCGAGGGCCTGTCCGTCCTGGAGTACTTCATCTCCACGCACGGTCAGCGCAAGGGTCTGGCGGACACCGCGCTGCGTACCGCCGACTCGGGTTACCTGACCCGTCGTCTGGTGGACGTGGCGCAGGACGTCATCGTCCGCGAGGTCGACTGCGGCACGGACCGCTCGCTGTGGCACGAGATCGGTGAGAAGTCCGCCTCCGGCGTCGTCGTGCGCAAGCACAACGTCGAGAACACCGGCTTCGGCCGTACCCTCGCCGAGGACACCGTGGACGCGGACGGCAACGTCGTCCTGCCCGCGCTGTCCGACACCTCCGAGCAGAACATCGACAGGCTGATCGCCGCGGGCATCACCCGCGCGCGGATCCGTTCGTCGCTGACCTGCGAGGCGAAGATCGGCGTGTGCTCCACCTGCTACGGCCGGTCCATGGCTACCGGCAAGCCGGTGGACGTCGGTGAGGCGATCGGCATCATCGCGGCGCAGTCCATCGGTGAGCCCGGCACCCAGCTGACCATGCGGACCTTCCACATGGGTGGTTCGGCCGGTCAGGACATCACCCACGGTCTGCCCCGTGTCCAGGAGCTCTTCGAGGCCCGCATCCCCAAGGGTGTGGCGCCGATCTCGGAGGTCGAGGGCCGGATCCGGATCGACGACACGGAGAAGAGCCGTAAGATCGTCGTCATCCCGGACGACGGCACGGACGAGATCGCCTACCCGGTGCCGATGCGCGCCCAGCTCCTGATCAGCGACGACGACCACGTGTCGGTCGGCCAGCAGCTGATCCAGGGGGCGATCAACCCGCACGAGGTGCTCCGTATCCAGGGCCCGCGCGCGGTGCAGCAGCACCTCGTGTCTGAGGTCCAGGAGGTGTACAAGTCGCAGGGTGTGTCCATCCACGACAAGCACATCGAGATCATCGTCCGCCAGATGCTCAAGCGGGTGAACATCCTGGAGTCGGGTGACACCGAACTGCTGCCGGGTGAGATGGTCGAGCGGCCGAAGTTCGAACGGATCAACCGCCGCGTCGTGTCCGAGGGCGGACAGCCCGCGGCCGGACGCCCGGTGCTGCTGGGCATCACCAAGGCCTCGCTGGCCACGGAGTCCTGGCTGTCGGCGGCCTCCTTCCAGGAGACCACCCGGGTGCTGACCGAGAACGCGATCCACGGCAAGAGCGACCCGTTGCTCGGCCTGAAGGAGAACGTCATCATCGGTAAGCTCATCCCGGCCGGTACCGGTATTCCGCAGTACCGCAACATCCGGGTCGAGCCGACCGAGGAGGCCAAGGCTCGATGTACTCGGTCTCCGGCTACGAGGAGCCCAGCGAGTACACCTTCGGACAGGGGTCGGGCGAGGCCGTTCCACTGGAGGAGTACGACTTCGGGCCGTACAACCGGTAAGAGCGGTTGGCTGAACGGACGGCGGCGGTCCACCACCTCCCCTGGGGGGTGGTGCCGCCGCCGTTTCACGTCGTCGATCCGCACATCGCGGTGTGGATGGGGAGAGAGCGCTTCGGCGCTGTCGGGAGAGCAGGCACACAGTGACTGATAACGGGGGCGGACGGGACTCGGGCTCGCGGGACGAGGACTCGTGGTTCAAGCCGAGCGAGAACCGCTACCGCTCGCAGTCGGAGTACCAGGACCCGTTGGAGGACGGGACGACCGGCGACACGGTCTTCCCGGACAGCGGAGGCTACGCGGGGCTGAGCACCTCGCGGCCGCCCATGGTCGAGCCGTATCCGGAGGCGCTGGGAGCACCGCCTCCGCTGAGCCCGTCGACGCCGGGGGCCATCTCCTACCCCGGTGCGGGGGCGTCGGCCTACGAGCCCCTGACGCGGATTCCCGGGGAGCCCGAACCGCGCGACGAGCCGAACATCCCGGGGATCGCCGCGAGCGCGGAGGTTCCGCTGCCGCCGGAGGGCCCGGAGGGCGCCGACCGGGCCGACGCCCCGTGGTCCGCCGAGTCCACCGACACCTGGGCGGCCGAGCCGTGGTCCCCGGAGGCCTTCGCCGACCGGGGCGTCGGATCGTACTCCGACGGTTCCGCGCGCGATGAGGCTCCCCGGTCCGTGGAGCCCGGGTCGGTCGGAGGCGATCGGTCGTGGTCGTCGGAGGACTCCGTGGACGCGGGTGCGCGGTCCGGTGGGGCGTCGTGGTCGTCGGAGGCTGATGGGGACGGGTGGTCCTCGTCGCTCGTCGGCGGGTCATCGGGTGCGGTGTCTGACGAGTTCGGGTCGTCCGATCCGTTCGGTTCCTCGGAGGGGACCGGCTGGGACGCGGAGCACGGCGCAGGCGACCGACCGTGGGCGGCCGATCCGGCGGAGGGTTCCGACAAGGCTGCGTGGTCCGCGAGCGTCGACGTGCCGTCGGCCGGTGAACCGTGGGCCTCCGACGCAGCTGAGGGGGGTGTCGGGCCGCGAACCGGCGGTGAGGCGCTGTGGGCGTCGGACGACGACGCTCCCTGGTCAGGGTCGGTCGGAGGCGATCGGTCGTGGTCGTCGGAGGACTCCGTGGACGCGGGTGCGCGGTCCGGTGGCGTGGGTGGGGCGTCGTGGTCGTCGGAGGCCGATGGGGACGGGTGGTCCTCGTCGCTCGTCGGCGGGTCATCGGGTGCGGTGTCCGACGAGTTCGGGTCGTCCGATCCGTTCGGTTCCTCGGAGGGGACCGGCCGGGACGCGGAGCACGGCGCAGGCGACCGACCGTGGTCCCCGGGCGCGGACGACGACGCTCCCTGGTCCGCAGACGGCGTGGAGGCGCCGGGCGAGGACCGGTGGGCCTCCGACGCGTCCTTCGACCAGGCGGTCGAGCCGAGGCGCGGCGAGGAGGCCTGGTCGTCGTCCGGGTCCGCGGTGTCGTCCGGGCCGTTGACCCCCGAGCCCTACGGTCAGTCCGGCGATTCCGCGTGGGACGCGGAGTCCCGTGGGCGTGACGAGTTCTGGGCGTCCGATCGCGCGACGGGCTCCGAACGGGCGTCGTGGCCCACGAGCGACGACGTGTCGTCGGCCGATGAGCCGTGGCAGCCGGACGCGCCGCTGGATCAGGGCGTCGATGCTCGGTCCGGCGCTTCCGGCCCGGGCGAGGAGTCCTGGCCCCGGGCGTCCGACGATCCCCCGTCACCCGAGCCGTACGCGGGCTCGAACGGGTCGGGATGGGACGCCGGGTCCGCTGTGCGTGATGAGCCGTGGGCGTCCGACGAGGTTTCCGGCGACGCCCGGTGGGAGCCCGACGCCGCCCTGGACGGGGGCGCCGGCCTCGGGTCCGGCGGAGCGGCCCGGGAGGGGGAGCCCTGGTCGCCGTCCGGGTCCGCGGTGTCGTCCGGGCCGTTGACCCCCGAACCGTACGGTTCCTCGGGCACGTCCGAGTGGGACACGGAGTCCCGGTGGCGTGACGAGCCCTGGACACCCGACGCGGCCCTGGAGCGGGTCGACGACACCTGGTCTTCGACCACCCCCGCGGCCGACGAGCCCTGGACCCCCGGCGACGACGGACCCGGAGCCCGGTCCGCGCGTCCCTCGGCGAGCGGACCTGACACCTGGGAGGACGAACTCGGACCGCGGTCGGACGCGCCCCCCTCATGGGACGGGCGCACCGACGACCTCGACACCTGGGCCGGGGCGGGCGGACCCGCGACGGACCGCTACGACGACGAGCTCTCGCCCGCCCCCGGCGGCAGCGGCAACACGTGGGCTTTCTCCCGCGAGGACGCCCGCCTGCCCGAGTCGGTGCGTGAGGCCGAGCGGCGGCGCCGTGAGAGCGGACCCGCCGAGCCCGAGTACCGCGACTGGGGCGCGGACTCCGGGGAGCAGGACGCCGACGACCCCGGTGCGCGGGCCGGAGCGACGCAGATGTTCGACGCGCTCCCGTACGACGGGGCGGAGGACGCCTACGCCGGCCAGACGTACGACTCGCGGTACCACGACACCGGCTACGACGGAGACCCCGACGAGATCGAGGACGGGTACGACTACGACGACCCCGATCCGGGGATTCCGTCTGACCTCGGACGCGCGCCGGAGACGGAACCGGAACCGGAGCCCGAGTACGACGACGGCTTCACCCCCGCCGACTACGGCATGCCGGTGGACCGGTCGAAGGCGCGTCGCAGGCGCGACCCGATCGCGAGCGACTTCCCGGGCTTCGACGACCGTCCGCCCGGCGGCGAGGCGGGCGACGCCTACCCCGGCTACGACAGCATCGACTTCCTCGCCGACACCGAGCGGGGGGCGCTCCTCACGCTGTGGCTGGGTCTGGCCTCGCTGCTGCCGGGCATCGGTCTGGTCACGGCTGTGCTGGCGCTGCTCGTCACCGGCCCCAGGGCCAAGCGGGCGATCCGCGGCTCGGGGGGCGCCTCGACGGGCTGGGCCTCATCACCGCCGGCACCGCCTTGGCCGTGGTCGGCGTCCTGGTCTCGGTGATCTCCGTCGCCCTGGTCTTCGTCCTCTAGCACACCGGGCGCGCCCCGGGACGTCCCGGGGCGGGCCCCGGTCAGGTGTGGGCGACTCCATCCCCCTTCCCTGGGGAAACCTGGGACGAAAGGAGCGGCGAAGCGCGTAGACTGGGGGCGACCCACGGCTACGCGAGGATCGGGTTCACGGTTCTCGCCATGTCGCACACCGTTTTGACCGTGCACACGGCGGGCGGTAGCCTGTGTGATTGTGCCCGTGAGTCGACGGGTCACACGTGTGTGTGCGGCGCCTTTCGCCCGACCGGGAGCGGCTTGACCCTTCCGAGATTCGGCACTGGCGTGCCGCTCATGTGAACCCCCTCCCAGCAACGGCCCCAGGCCGGGTGTGTTCGGCTTCGCCGTGCGCCAGAACAGGTGCGACACGCCCGACATCGGGGGTCGGGGAGATTCGGGAAATCCAGCAGGTCAATAGCGATATCGGCTACGAGAACCGGCGTAGGTCACGAGGAAGACGGAGACGCGGTGCCCACCATCCAGCAGCTGGTCCGTAAGGGCCGACAGGACAAGGTCGCAAAGAACAAGACCCCGGCGCTGAAGGGGAGTCCGCAGCGTCGTGGTGTGTGCACGCGTGTCTACACCACTACGCCGAAGAAGCCCAACTCCGCTCTGCGCAAGGTCGCTCGCGTGAAGCTGAGCAGCGGCATCGAGGTGACTGCCTACATTCCCGGCATTGGTCACAACCTCCAGGAGCACAGCATCGTGCTCGTCCGTGGTGGTCGTGTGAAGGACCTGCCGGGCGTCCGCTACCGAATTGTCCGCGGTTCGCTCGACACCCAGGGTGTCCGGGGCCGCAAGCAGGCGCGTAGCCACTACGGCGCCAAGAAGGAGAAGTAAGCATGCCGCGCAAGGGCCCGGCGCCGAAGCGCCAGCTCATCACCGACCCGGTCTACGGCTCGCCGCTCGTCACGCAGCTGATCAACAAGGTGCTGCTCGACGGCAAGCGCTCCATCGCCCAGCGCGTCGTCTACGACGCCCTGGAGGGCGCCCGCGAGAAGACCGGCCAGGACCCGCTCGTCGTTCTCAAGCGCGCCCTGGACAACGTCAAGCCCGCGCTTGAGGTCCGCAGCCGCCGCGTCGGTGGCGCGACCTACCAGGTGCCGGTCGAGGTTCGCGCCTCCCGGTCCACCACGCTGGCCCTGCGCTGGCTGGTCTCCTACTCGCGTCAGCGCCGTGAGAAGACCATGACCGAGCGTCTGATGAACGAGTTGGTCGACGCCAGCAACGGTCTCGGCGCGGCCGTCAAGAAGCGTGAGGACACGCACAAGATGGCCGAGTCGAACAAGGCCTTCGCTCACTACCGCTGGTAAAGCGGCTGGATCGGAACAGACCGAGGGACGACGAGCCTCATGGCTAAGACTTTGCTTGACCTGGCCAAGGTGCGAAACATCGGCATCATGGCCCACATCGACGCGGGTAAGACCACGACGACTGAGCGCATCCTGTACTACACCGGTGTCACCCACAAGGTGGGTGAGGTCCACGACGCGCCGCCACGATGGACTGGATGAAGGAGGAGCAGGAGCGGGGTATCACCATTACCTCCGCTGCTACCACCACCCACTGGGCCGACCACACCATCAACATCATCGACACGCCCGGCCACGTCGACTTCACGGTCGAGGTCGAGCGTTCGCTGCGTGTCCTCGACGGTGCGGTCGCGGTGTTCGACGCCAAGGAGGGCGTGGAGCCCCAGTCGGAGCAGGTCTGGCGTCAGGCTGACCGCTACGGCGTCCCGCGCATCTGCTTCGTCAACAAGATGGACAAGATCGGCGCCGAGTTCCAGCGCTGCGTGGACATGTTCCGCGAGCGTCTGGGCGCGAACGCGATGCCGATCCAGCTGAACATCGGCGCCGAGAGCGACTTCAAGGGCGTCATCGACCTCGTCCGGATGAAGGCCTACGTCTGGAACGAGGAGGCCGCGCTGGGCGAGATGTACGACACGATCGACATCCCGGACACCCACGCGGACGCCGCCCGCGAGGCGCGCGACCAGTTCATCGAGACGCTGGCCGAGGCCGACGACGAGATCATGGAGCTGTTCCTGGAGGGCCAGGAGCCCACCGTCGAGCAGCTGGTCCCGGCGATCCGTCGTGCCACCATCGCCGGCACCGCCGTGCCGGTGCTGTGCGGCACCGCGTTCAAGAACAAGGGCGTCCAGCCCCTGCTCGACGCGGTCACCGACTACCTTCCCTCGCCCCTGGACGTCGAGGCCATCGAGGGTCACGACCCCAAGGACGAGACCGAGGAGACCAAGCTCTCCCGCAAGCCGAGCGTCGACGAGCCCGCGTCCGCCCTGGTCTTCAAGATCATGAGCGACCCGCACCTGGGCAAGCTGACCTACGTGCGCATCTACTCCGGTGTGCTCCAGGCCGGCTCCCAGGTGCAGAACAGCGTCAAGGGCCGCAAGGAGCGCATCGGCAAGATCTACCGCATGCACTCCAACAAGCGTGAGGAGATCAGCGAGGCGGGCGCGGGCGACATCGTCGCGGTCATGGGTCTGAAGGACACCACGACCGGCGAGACGCTGTGCGACCAGTCGGCTCCGATCGTTCTGGAGTCCATGTCGTTCCCGGCTCCGGTCATCGAGGTGGCCATCGAGCCGCAGACCAAGAGCGACCAGGAGAAGTTGGGCATCGCGATCCAGCGCCTGGCCGAGGAGGACCCCTCCTTCCAGGTGGCCACGGACGACCAGACCGGCCAGACCGTGATCTCGGGCATGGGCGAGTTGCACCTCGAAGTGCTGGTCAACCGCATGCGCGACGAGTTCAAGGTCGCGGCGAACATCGGCAAGCCCCAGGTGGCGTACCGCGAGACCATTCGCAAGAAGGTCGAGGGGCACGTCTACACCCACAAGAAGCAGACCGGTGGCTCGGGCCAGTTCGCCAAGGTCAAGATCAACATCGAGCCCCTTGAGACGGAGAGCGGCGACGCCACCGGCTACGAGTTCGTCAACGCGGTCACCGGTGGCCGCATCCCGAGGGAGTACATCCCGTCGGTCGACGCGGGCTGCCAGGAGGCCGCCGAGCTGGGTGTGCTCGCGCACTACCCGCTCGTGGGCGTCAAGGTGACCCTCACGGACGGCCAGTACCACGAGGTCGACTCGTCCGAGATGGCCTTCAAGACGGCCGGTTCGATGGCCTTCAAGGAGGCCGTCCGGCTCGCGAAGCCCACCCTCCTGGAGCCGGTCATGGCCGTCGAGGTCACCACTCCCGAGGACTACATGGGCGACGTCATCGGCGACCTGAACTCCCGTCGTGGACAGATCCAGTCCATGGACGAGCGTTCCGGCGTGCGGGTCGTCAAGGCCCAGGTTCCTCTCTCCGAGATGTTCGGCTACGTGGGTGACCTTCGTAGCCGCACGCAGGGTCGAGCCAACTACTCGATGGTGTTCGACTCCTACGCGGAGGTTCCGTCCACTGTCGCCCAAGAAATTGTGGCGAAGGTCCGCGGCGAGTAGTCGCTCGCGGACACGTAACCAGCCCGCTTCCGCGGCCGCGGGAGCGGGCACCAGATAGCTCTGTACGTCTAGGAGACATCCAGTGGCGAAGGAAAAGTTCGAGCGGACTAAGCCGCACGTCAACATCGGCACCATCGGTCACATTGACCACGGCAAGACCACGCTGACCGCGGCCATCACCAAGGTTCTGCACGACGCGTACCCGGACCTGAACCCGTTCACCCCGTTCGAGGACATCGACAACGCTCCCGAGGAGCGCGAGCGCGGCATCACCATCTCCGTCGCCCACGTCGAGTACCAGACCGAGGCGCGTCACTACGCCCACGTCGACTGCCCTGGCCACGCCGACTACGTGAAGAACATGATCACGGGTGCGGCCCAGATGGACGGCGCGATCCTGGTCGTGGCCGCCACCGACGGCCCGATGCCGCAGACCAAGGAGCACGTGCTCCTGGCCCGCCAGGTCGGCGTGCCCTACATCGTGGTCGCCCTGAACAAGGCCGACATGGTGGACGACGAGGAGATCTTCGAGCTCGTCGAGCTTGAGGTCCGCGAGCTCCTCAGCGAGTACGAGTTCCCGGGCGACGACGTCCCCGTCACCAAGGTATCGGCGCTCAAGGCCCTTGAGGGCGACGCCAAGTGGGGTGAGTCCGTCCTCGAACTCATGAAGACGGTCGACGAGAACATCCCCGAGCCCGAGCGTGACACGGAGAAGCCGTTCCTCATGCCGATCGAGGACGTCTTCTCCATCACCGGTCGCGGCACCGTCGTCACCGGCCGCATCGAGCGCGGCATCGTCAATGTCAACGAGACCGTTGACATCGTCGGCATCAAGGAAGAGAAGCAGACCACCACGGTCACCGGTGTCGAGATGTTCCGCAAGCTGCTCGACCAGGGCCAGGCCGGCGACAACGTCGGTCTGCTCCTGCGCGGCATCAAGCGCGAGGACGTCGAGCGCGGCCAGGTCGTCATCAAGCCCGGCACGACCACCCCGCACACCGAGTTCGAGGGCCAGGTCGTCATCCTGTCCAAGGACGAGGGTGGCCGCCACACGCCGTTCTTCAACAACTACCGCCCGCAGTTCTACTTCCGCACGACCGACGTCACCGGCGTCGTCACGCTGCCGGAGGGCACCGAGATGGTCATGCCCGGTGACAACACCGAGATGACCGTCCATCTCATCCAGCCGGTCGCGATGGAAGAGGGCCTGAAGTTCGCCATCCGCGAGGGTGGCCGGACCGTGGGCGCCGGTCGCGTCACGAAGATCCTCAAGTAGCACCCGGGTCGGGGCGGCGAATGAGCGCCCCGACGCGGTGGCCGGGCCGTGCTCGCACGGCCCGGCCACCGCACCACTCAAGACGTCATCGGGCTCTGTGACGGTGACGCACCGCAGGGGCAAGCCCTGTTGCGGTTTCTCAAGGGAATAGGGGCTCACGGCACACGGCGGTCTCCGCCGAGGCCTGGGCGTCTGTGACCGGGACAGAACACCGTTACGGACACTGAAGCGAAGGACGAACAGGCCACATGGCGGGACAGAAGATCCGCATTCGGCTAAAGGCCTATGACCACGAGGTCATCGACAGCTCGGCGCGCAAGATCGTCGAGACCGTGACGCGAACTGGCGCACAGGTCGCGGGCCCGGTGCCGCTGCCGACGGAGAAGAACGTTTACTGCGTCATCAAGTCGCCGCACAAGTACAAGGACTCGCGCGAGCACTTCGAGATGCGCACGCACAAGCGGCTGATCGACATCATCGACCCGACGCCGAAGACCGTCGACTCGCTCATGCGGCTCGACCTGCCGGCGGGCGTGACATCGAGATCAAGCTTTAAGGACGCACAGACATGGCCACCAAGCAGATCAAGGGAGTTCTGGGCGAGAAGCTCGGCATGACCCAGGTCTTCGACGACGCGGGCAGGATCGTGCCCGTGACGGTTCTGAAGGCCGGTCCGTGCGTCGTGAGCCGCATCCGGACTCCGGACACCGATGGCTACTCCGCTATCCAACTCGGCTACGGGCAGATCAACCCGCGCAAGGTGAACAAGCCGCTCGGCGACTACCTGCGCAAGAACGATCTGACCCCGCGCCGGCACTACGTCGAGGTCCGCACCGAGGACGCCACCGAGTACCAGCTCGGCCAGGAGGTCACCGCGGACTCGTTCGAGAGCGGCCAGAAGGTCGACGTCACGGGTAAGAGCAAGGGCAAGGGCTTCGCCGGTGTGATGAAGCGCCACGGTTTCCGTGGTCTGTCCGCCTCGCACGGCACGCAGCGCAAGCACCGCTCTCCCGGTTCCATCGGCGGCTGCGCCACGCCCGGCCGCGTTTTCAAGGGCATGCGGATGGCCGGGCGCATGGGCAACGTGCGCAAGACCGTCCAGAACCTGACCGTCCACTCCGTGGACGCGGAGAAGGGCCTCATCCTGGTCAAGGGTGCTGTTCCCGGTCCCAACGGCGGTCTGGTGCTCGTCCGCACCGCTGTGAAGGGGGACAAGTAAGCCATGGCCGAGATCGAGGTCAAGAACCCCGAGGGCGGCGCCAAGGGCAGCGTCGAGCTGCCGGAGAGCGTCTTCGCCCAGCAGGTCAGCATCCCGCTGATCCACCAGGTCGTGAACGGCCAGCTGGCCGCCGGCCGTCAGGGCACCCACGCCACCAGACCCGCGGCGACGTCCGCGGCGGTGGCAAGAAGCCCTACCGCCAGAAGGGCACCGGTCGGGCTCGCCAGGGCTCCATTCGCGCCCCGCAGTACACCGGCGGCGGCACGGTTCACGGCCCCCAGCCGCGCGACTACTCCCAGCGCACCCCCAAGAAGATGAAGGCCGCCGCCCTGCGCGGGGCCCTCTCGGACCGGGCGCGTCACGGGCGTATCCACGTCCTCACCACCTTCGTGGCCGAGGACGTCGACACCAAGCTCACGCAGACGGCCCTCAAGGCGCTGCGTCAGGTGACCGAGTCCGACAAGGTCCTGGTCGTCCTGGCCCGCGAGGACGAGCACAACCGGCGCGCCCTGCGCAACCTCGAGGAAGTCCACATCCTCGACGCGGACCAGGTGAACACCTACGACGTCCTCTACTCGGACGACGTGGTCTTCACCGAGGCGGGCTACGCCGAGTTCCTGGCCCACGCGCCGGTGCCAAGCGCGCAGTCCGAGGAGGACGACCAGTGAGGATCGCCGACCACCGGGACATCATCATCGAGCCGGTGATCTCCGAGAAGAGCTACGGGCTCATGGACGAGAACAAGTACACGTTCATCGTTCGCCCGGACGCCAACAAGACCCAGATCAAGATCGCGGTCGAGAAGATCTTCGAGGTGAAGGTCACGAGCGTGAACACGATCAACCGCAAGGGCAAGCGCAAGCGGACCCGCTTCGGTTACGGGAAGCGTCCGGACACCAAGCGCGCGATCGTCAGTGTCGCCGAGGGCGACCGGATCGACATCTTCGGTGTCTGACCTTCCGGGTCTTGACCGCTACACACCAGTAACACGTAAAGGAATGCGCGAAGAAGATGGGCATTCGTAAGTACAAGCCGACGACGCCGGGTCGTCGCGGTTCCAGCGTGAGCGACTTCGTCGAGATCACGCGCTCGGAGCCGGAGAAGTCCCTGGTGCGTCCGCTCCACTCCAAGGGTGGGCGCAACGGCCACGGCCGCATCACCGCCCGCCACCAGGGCGGCGGTCACAAGCGGGCCTACCGCGTGATCGACTTCCGCCGCCACGACAAGGACGGCGTGCCGGCCAAGGTCGCTCACATCGAGTACGACCCCAACCGCACGGCCCGCATCGCTCTGCTGCACTACGTCGACGGTGAGAAGCGCTACATTCTGGCGCCCGCCGGCCTCAAGCAGGGTGACCGTGTCGAGAACGGTCCGCAGTCGGACATCAAGCCCGGCAACTGCCTCCCGCTGCGCAACATCCCCACGGGTACGTTCGTGCACGCGGTGGAGCTCAAGCCGGGTGGCGGCGCCAAGCTCGGCCGCTCCGCGGGCTCCCAGATCCAGCTCCTGGCCAAGGAGGGCCGGTACGCCACGCTGCGTATGCCCTCCGGTGAGATGCGCATGGTGGAGATCACCTGCCGCGCGACCGTCGGCCAGGTCGGCAACGCCGAGCAGTCCAACATCAACTGGGGCAAGGCCGGCCGCTCGCGGTGGAAGGGCAAGCGCCCGACCGTCCGCGGTGTGGTCATGAACCCGGTCGACCACCCGCACGGCGGTGGTGAGGGCAAGACCTCCGGTGGACGGCACCCGGTCAGCCCCTGGGGTAAGAAGGAAGGCCGGACCCGGGCCAAGAACAAGGCCAGCGACAAGCTCATCGTGCGGCGTCGGCGTAGCGGTAAGAAGAAGCGGTAAGGAGCACGTCTGATGCCACGTAGCCTGAAGAAGGGTCCCTTCGTCGACGACCACCTGATCAAGAAGGTGGAGACGCAGAACGAGAAGGGGACCAAGAACGTCATCAAGACGTGGTCCCGGCGGTCCATGATCGTCCCGGAGATGATCGGCCACACGATCGCCGTCCACGACGGTCGCAAGCACGTCCCCGTGTTCGTGTCCGAGTCGATGGTCGGCCACAAGCTCGGCGAGTTCGCTCCCACGCGTACTTTCCGCAGCCACGTCAAGGAAGACCGCCGTAGCCGCCGTTAGCGGTTGCAGCAGGAGAAAGAACCATTTCTCCACGGTGAGTGGAGATGAATTTCCGTGAGCGAGGGAAAAGCGATGGGAACGAGGGCTCAGGCACGGTTCGTCCGTGTTACGCCCCGGAAGGCCCGCCGGGTGGTGGACCTTATTCGCGGGTTGCCCGCTGACGAGGCACAGGCGGTGCTCCGGTTCGCGCCCCAGTCGGCGAGCGAGCCTGTTGGCAAGGTACTGGCCAGTGCCATCGCCAACGCTGAGCACAATGACAAGCTGGACCGTGAGTCGCTGGTGGTCGAGCGCGCGTGGGTGGACGAGGGTCCGACCCTGAAGCGCATTCGTCCGCGAGGCTTCGGCCGAGCCTTCCGGGTGACCAAGCGCACGAGCCACATCACCGTGGTCGTCGCTGAGGACTCGGGCGCCTCGTCCAAGACGAAGGAAAGGACCCGATAGTGGGGCAGAAGGTTAACCCGCACGGGTTCCGCCTCGGTGTCACGACCGACTTCAAGAGCCGCTGGTACGCGGACAAGTCCTACAAGGACTACGTGAAGGAGGACGTGGCGATCCGCCGGATGCTGACCGGCGACATGGAGCGCGCCGGCATCTCCAAGGTCGAGATCGAGCGCACCCGTGACCGCGTCCGCGTCGACGTCTACACCGCCCGGCCGGGCATCGTCATCGGCCGCCGCGGCGTGGAGGCCGACAAGATCCGCACCAAGCTGGAGAAGCTGACCGGCAAGCAGGTCCAGCTGAACGTCTTCGAGGTCAAGAACCCCGAGACCGACGCCCAGCTCGTCGCCCAGGGCGTGGCCGAGCAGCTGAGCAGCCGCGTGGCCTTCCGCCGCGCGATGCGCAAGGCCATGCAGAGCGCCGTCAAGAGCGGCGCCAAGGGCATCCGTATCCAGTGCGGTGGCCGTCTGGGCGGGGCCGAGATGTCCCGTTCGGAGTTCTACCGCGAGGGTCGGGTCCCGCTGCACACGCTGCGCGCCGACATCGACTACGGCTTCTTCGAGGCCCGTACGACCTTCGGCCGCATCGGTGTGAAGGTCTGGATCTACAAGGGCGACGCGCCCGCGACCCGCGCCGAGCGCGAGGCGGCCCAGGCCGCCCAGCGTTCCGCCGGCGGTGGCGGTGGCGGTGGCGGTCAGCGCCGTGAGCGTCCCCAGCGCCGTCGCCGCGGCGGCGGCCAGCAGGGTGGCCAGCAGGGCGCCGAGTCCAAGGCCCCGGCTGAGCCCGCGAAGACCGAGGGGAGCTGACCAGTGCTTATTCCTCGTAAGGTCAAGTACCGTAAGCAGCACCACCCCGACCTTCGTGGCAAGGCCAAGGGCGGGACCACGGTGACCTTCGGCGAGTTCGGCATCCAGGCGCTCGAATCGGCCTACGTGACGAACCGCCAGATCGAGGCCGCGCGTATCGCCATGACGCGGCACATCAAGCGTGGCGGCAAGGTGTGGATCAACATCTTCCCGGACCGCCCGCTGACCAAGAAGCCCGCCGAGGTCCGGATGGGTTCCGGCAAGGGTTCGCCCGAGTGGTGGGTCGCGCCGGTCAAGCCCGGTCGCGTGATGTTCGAGCTGTCGGGCGTGCCCGAGGCCGTGGCGAAGGAAGCCATGCGCCGTGCGATGCACAAGCTCCCGATGAAGTGCAAGTTTGTTAAGCGGGAGGGGGAGTGATGGCGAAGTCCGTGACTGCCCACGAGCTGCGCGACCAGTCCGTCGAGGACCTGGTCGAGAAGCTCAAGGAAGCGAAGACCGAGCTCTTCAACCTCCGCTTCCAGGCCGCCACCGGCCAGCTCGACAACCACAGCCGGCTGCGTACCGTCAAGCGTGAGATCGCGCGGATCTACACGGTCCTGCGCGAGCACGAGCTGGGCATCGTCCCGCTGTCTGGTGAGTCGGCTGAGGAGACGAAGGAAGCAGCCGAATGAGTGAGAACCAGACCGCGACCCGCAACTACCGCAAGGTGCGCGAGGGCTACGTCGTCAGCGACAAGATGGACAAGACCGTCGTTGTCGAGGTCGAGGACCGCGTCAAGCACGCCCTGTACGGCAAGGTCATCCGTCGGACGACCAAGTACAAGGCGCACGACGAGGCGAACTCCTGTGGCGTCGGTGACCGGGTCCGTTTGATGGAGACCCGGCCGCTCTCCGCGACGAAGCGTTGGCGCGTCGTGGAGATCCTGGAGAAGGCTAAGTAACCCCGGCCTGCTGGCGGCCGACACGCGTTGTCGGCCGCCGGCGCGAGGGGTGAGACCACCTAGCCGTGCGGCAGTGGACCGCACGCATCACATCAGGAGCAGACGTGATTCAGCAGGAGTCGCGACTCAAGGTCGCCGACAACACGGGTGCCAAGGAGATCCTCACCATCCGTGTTCTCGGTGGCTCGGGTCGGCGCTACGCCGGGATCGGCGACACCATCGTCGCCACGGTGAAGGACGCCCTGCCTGGCGCTGGAGTCAAGAAGGGCGACGTCGTCAAGGCCGTTGTCGTGCGCACCGTCAAGGAGCGCCGCCGGCCCGACGGCTCCTACATCCGCTTCGATGAGAACGCTGCCGTGCTCATCAAGGACGGTGGGGACCCGCGAGGCACCCGCATCTTCGGCCCGGTCGGCCGCGAGCTGCGGGACAAGAAGTTCATGCGCATCATTTCGCTTGCGCCGGAGGTGCTGTAGGCGATGAAGATCAAATCTGGCGACGAGGTCATCGTCATCGCCGGCAAGGACAAGGGTGCCACGGGCAAGGTCGTCAAGGCCATGCCGCGCGAGGACCGTGTCGTCGTCGAGGGCGTCAACCTGGTCAAGAAGCACAGGAAGGCCAACCCGGCGGGCGGCCAGCAGGGCGAGGTCGTCACCAGGGAGGCCCCGATCCACGTGAGCAACGTCGCGCTCGCGGAGAACGGGAAGGCCTCCCGGGCGGGCTACCGCTTCGAGGAAGACGGAACCAAGGTTCGGGTCTCCCGCCGCACTGGTAAGGACATCTGATGACGGTCACCAACGACATCACGGTCCCTCCGATGCCGCGGCTGAAGGAGAAGTACCGTAACGAGATCGCGCCCTCCCTCAAGGAGGAGTTCGAACTCGCCAACATCATGCAGATCCCCGGTCTGACGAAGATCGTGGTCAACATGGGTGTCGGCGAGGCGGCGCGGGACGCGAAGCTGATCCAGGGCGCGATCGCCGACCTGTCGGCGATCACCGGTCAGAAGCCGCGGATCAACCGCGCGAAGAACTCCATCGCGCAGTTCAAGCTGCGCGAGGGGCAGCCGATCGGCGCCAGCGTCACGCTGCGCGGCGACCGGATGTGGGAGTTCCTCGACCGGCTGCTCTCGCTGGCCCTGCCCCGGATCCGCGACTTCCGCGGTCTGTCCCCGAAGCAGTTCGACGGCAACGGGAACTACACGTTCGGGCTGACCGAGCAGGTCATGTTCCATGAGGTGGACCCGGACAAGGTCGACCGGCAGCGTGGCATGGACATCACGGTCGTCACCACGGCGACCAACGACGACCAGGGCCGCAGCCTGCTCAAGCGGCTCGGTTTCCCGTTCAAGGAAGCCTGAGGGGTAACCACAGATGGCCAAGAAGTCCCTGATCGCGAAGGCGGCCCGCAAGCCGAAGTTCGCCGTTCGCGCGTATACTCGATGCTCGCGGTGCGGCCGCCCCCGCGCCGTCTACCGGAAGTTCGGCCTGTGCCGTATCTGCTTCCGTGAGATGGCCCACCGGGGCGAGCTGCCCGGTATCACCAAGTCGAGCTGGTAGTTCCGGGACGGTCCCGTGGGACCTCTCGTCGAGGGAGGATCACGGGGCCGCCCCCGGAGCCACCGGCCGGTGGCTCAACAGCAGTGGCCGAACCCGCAGGACGCGGGGTTCGGTCCAGTACCAACCAACCATCAGGGCACGGCAGTCCCTCGGGGATCGCGGTGCCCACGACCACGCCGTAGGTCCGTTTGTGCACCCTCGCGGGATCGCCCGCGCAGGGACAGGCCCTGGGAAGGCCCGCACTCGGAAACCGCGGTGAGGAAGGGCCAGTCGGCCATGACGATGACCGACCCGATCGCAGACATGCTGACCCGTCTGCGCAACGCGAATTCGGCGTACCACGACACCGTGGTGATGCCGTATTCCAAGATCAAGGCGCACATCGCCGAGATCCTCCAGCAGGAGGGCTACATCCAGGGCTGGCGCACCGAGGAGGCCACGGTCGGCCGGAGCCTCGTCCTGGAGCTGAAGTACGGCCCCACCCGTGAGCGCTCCATCGCGGGCATCCGCCGGGTCTCCAAGCCCGGTCTGCGCGTGTACGCGAAGAAGGAGAACCTGCCCCGGGTGCTGGGCGGGCTCGGCGTGGCGATCATTTCGACGTCCGGCGGCCTGATGACCGACAAGCAGGCCAAGAAGCGTGGCGTTGGCGGCGAAGTCCTCGCCTACGTCTGGTAACAGGGAGAGATTGAAGCATGTCGCGTATCGGTCGACTGCCGATCTCGGTCCCCAAGGGCGTCGAAGTCACGATTGACGGGCAAGACGTCACTGTCAAGGGGCCGAAGGGCGAACTCAAGCACACCGTCACCGAGCCGATCACCGTCGCCAAGGACGAGTCCGGCGTCATCACGGTGGTGCGTCCCGACGACAAGCCGGAGAACCGGTCGCTGCACGGTCTGACCCGTGCGCTGATCGCCAACCTCATCGAGGGCGTCTCCAAGGGCTACGCCAAGACGCTGGAGATCCACGGTGTGGGTTACCGCGTCCAGGCGCGCGGTTCCAACCTGGAGTTCTCGCTGGGCTTCAGCCACCCCGTCGTGGTGGAGCCCCCGGATGGCATCGCCTTCCGCGTCGAGAAGCCGACCCTCCTCCACGTCGAGGGCATCGACAAGCAGCTGGTGGGTCAGGTCGCGGCGAACATCCGCTCTCTGCGCAAGCCTGACCCGTACAAGGCCAAGGGCGTGCGGTACCAGGGTGAGCACATCCGCCGCAAGGCCGGAAAGGCTGGTAAGTAGGCATGGGCATCACCGTGAGCCGCAAGCGGACCGCCAAGCGCACCGTCTCGCGTGCGCGCCGCCAGTTCCGCGTCCGCAAGAAGGTGCTGGGCACCGCCGAGCGTCCGCGCCTGGCCGTTTTCCGCTCCTCCAAGCACATCGTCGCGCAGGTCATCGACGACACGAAGGGCCACACGCTGGCCGCCGCCTCCTCCGTCGAGGCGGACGTTCGTGGGCTCGACGGCACGAAGTCCGACAGGTCCGCCAAGGTGGGCGAGCTCCTCGCGCAGCGCGCGAAGGACGCGGGTGTCTCCAAGGTCGTGTTCGACCGCGGTGGTAACCAGTACGCCGGCCGTATCGCCAAGCTCGCCGAAGCGGCGCGCGAGGGCGGACTGGAGTTCTAGCCGATGACCGCTGTACTTGGCAAGATCAATCACGAGAAGAGGAACCACTGATGGCTGCAGCACCGCGGCGCGGCGCCGGTGGCGAGCGGCGTGATCGCCGTGACGATCGCCGCGGCGGCGCCGCAGACAAGGGTGTCTCCTACATCGAGAAGGTCGTGACCATCAACCGGGTCGCGAAGGTCGTCAAGGGCGGCCGTCGCTTCTCCTTCACCGCCCTGGTCGTCGTCGGCGACGGCAACGGCATGGTCGGTGTCGGTTACGGCAAGGCCAAGGAGGTCCCGGCCGCGATCGCCAAAGGCGTCGAGGAGGCGAAGAAGAACTTCTTCCGCGTCCCCCGCGTCCAGGGCACGATCGTGCACCAGGTCCAGGGCGAGGACGCCGCGGGCGTCGTCCTCCTCCGTCCGGCCGCCCCGGGTACCGGTGTGATCGCCGGTGGCCCCGTGCGCGCCGTTCTGGAGTGCGCCGGCATCCACGACGTCCTGAGCAAGTCGCTCGGTTCGTCGAACCCGCTGAACATCGTGCACGCCACCGTGGCGGCTCTGAAGGGCCTCAACCAGCCCGAGGAGATCGCCGCCCGCCGTGGTCTGCCGATCGAGGACATCGCTCCGGCCGCGCTCCTGCGTGCTCGTGCCGAGGCGAAGGCAGGAGCCTGACCATGGCCAAGCTCAAGATCACGCAGACCCGTTCCAAGATCGGCGGCAAGGAGAAGCAGCACGCTGCGCTCCAGTCGCTGGGCCTGGGGCGGATCGGCAAGTCCACCGTCCGTGAGGACCGCCCCGAGGTTCGTGGGCAGATCACGATCGTCTCGCACCTCGTCTCTGTCGAGGAGGTTGCCGAATGAGCGACTACAACCCCGACGAGCTGCTCAAGCTGCACCACCTGCGGCCGGCCCCGGGCGCAACAAGGCCAAGACCCGCAAGGGCCGCGGCGAGGCGTCCAAGGGCAAGACCGCCGGTCGCGGCACCAAGGGCACGAAGGCTCGTAACACGGTGCGCCCCGGTTTCGAGGGCGGTCAGATGCCGCTCATCCGGCGGGTGCCCAAGCTGAAGGGCTTCAGCAACGCCCGGTTCAAGACGACCTACCAGGTCGTCAACCTGGACCGCCTGACCGAGCTCTACCCCGAGGGTGGCGCGGTCACGGTCGAGGACCTGGTCGCCAGGGGCGCGGTTCGCAAGAACCAGCCCGTCAAGGTGCTGGGGACCGGCGAGATCACCGTCGCCGTCCAGGTGAGCGCGAACGCGTTCTCCGCCTCGGCGAAGGAGAAGATCACCGCGGCCGGTGGCTCCGCCACCGAGCTGTAGGGGTCTTCCCCGCGATGCGACTCCATGGGCGCCCGCTCGGCAGGTCAGTGACAGACCCGTCGGCGGGCGTCCTCGCGCGTTACGAGCGGCGATCGTTATGACAGTCGGTCCGCCGTCAGCGGGTGATGACTGTTACAGTGCCATCTGTTCGAGCCCCCCACTTGACGTAATGTGAATACTTCCGAGCACTGGGCACGTGCCCCGTGCTGACGATCAACGACGATTCAGGATCGGCCGCGATGTCTGGAACCCGTTCCGCCGCCGAAATCGCGCAGGAGGAGACGTGCTAGGTGCGTTCGTCCGTGCATTCCGCACGCCCGATCTGCGCAATAAGTTGCTGTTCACACTGTTCATCCTGACGCTGTTCCGTCTGGGGTCGGTCATTCCCGCGCCGGGTATCAACTCGGCGGCGATCCGGGACCAGATGGAGGCGCTGCGAGCCGGGGACGAAACCGGCGTGTACGCGCTCGTCAACCTGTTCAGCGGTGGCGCTCTGTTGCAACTGGCGGTGTTCGCGCTCGGGGTCATGCCCTACATCACCGCGAGCATCATCATCAACCTGCTGACGGTGGTCATCCCCCGCCTGGAGGCCCTCAAGAAGGAGGGCCAGGCCGGTCAGGCGAAGATCACACAGTACACCCGCTACCTCACCCTGATGCTCGCGGTCCTTCAGTCGACCAGCATCGTGGCCATGGCCCGTACGGACCTGCTCTTCCAGGGCGTGATCCCGGTACAGGCCTACATGCCCAACCAGGACATCATCACCCTGGTCACCATGGTCTTCGTCATGACCGCCGGTACCGCGGTGGTCATGTGGTTCGGTGAGCTGATCACCGAGCGCGGCGTCGGCAACGGCATGTCGCTCCTGATCTTCACCACCGTCGTCGCCATGTTCCCGGCGTCGATCATGGGCATGTACGAGGAGCGTTCGGTCTGGGTCTTCACCATCATCTGCATCGCGGGCCTGGCCCTGGTGACGGCCGTGGTCTTCATCGAGCAGGCGCAGCGCCGCATCCCGGTGCAGTACGCCAAGCGCATGGTGGGCCGCCGGATGTACGGCGGCAGCTCGACGTACATCCCGCTGAAGGTCAACCAGGCGGGCATCATCCCCGTGATCTTCGCCTCGTCGATGCTGTTCCTGCCGCAGATGATCGTGAACCTCGTGGGCGCGGAGTCGGACAACGTCGTGATCGCGACGCTCCAGACCTACTTCCTCACCGGTACGCATCCCGTGTACATGGCCACGTTCTTCCTCATGATCGTCGGCTTCGCGTTCTTCTACGTGGCCATTACCTTCAACCCCGTTGAGGTGGCCGACAACATGAAGAAGTACGGTGGGTTCATCCCGGGTATCCGACCGGGGCGTCCGACCGCCGAGTACCTCGACCACGTGTTGAAGCGGCTGACGACACCCGGCTCCCTGTACCTGGGAGTGATCGCTCTCCTGCCGATGGTGGCTCTGGGCGCCACCGGCGCCTCGATGAACTTCCCCTTCGGCGGTACGAGCATCCTGATCATGGTCGGTGTCGGGCTGGACACGGTGAAGCAGATCGAGAGTCACCTCCAGCAGAGGAACTACGAAGGTTTTCTGCGATAAATGCGTGCAGTATTGGTGGGACCCCCTGGGGCCGGTAAGGGCACCCAGGCCCAGATCCTCGCGGCAGAGTTGTCGGTCCCCAAGGTGTCCACGGGCGACATCTTCCGGGCGAACGTCAGCGGCGGCACGGAACTGGGCAAGAAGGCCAAGGAGTACATGGACCGTGGCGACCTCGTCCCCGACGAGGTCACGAACGCCATGGTCAAGGACCGCCTGGCTCAGGACGACGCGGGCTCGGGCTTCCTGCTCGACGGTTTCCCGCGCAACGTCCCCCAGGCCGAGAAGCTCCGGGAGATGCTCGGGGAGCTCGACGCGACGCTGGACGTCGTGTTGGAGCTGAGGGTCGACGAGGACGAGGTCGTCAAACGGCTCTCGGGCCGTCGATCCTGCCCCGAGTGCGGCCGGGTCTACCACGTGGAGTACGACGCCCCCAGGATCGCGGGGCGCTGCGACGCCGAGGGCGCCGAGCTCTACCAGCGCGAGGACGACCGCGAGGAGACGATCCGCCACCGCCTCAAGGTCTACCGTGAGCAGACCGCTCCGCTCGTCGAGTTCTACGAGTCCGAGGGCCTGCTGTCCACGATCGCCGCGGCGGGGTCGGTGGCGGACGTGACGGCCCGCGCCAAGTCCGCCATCGAGGAGAAGGCGCGAAAGGCCGGCGCCTGATGTTCCGTGGGGCGGAGCCGGACGTGCAGATCAAGACGCCGGAGCAGATCGCCAAGATGAGGGCGGCGGGCCAGGTCGTGGCCCGCGCCCTGGACACACTCCGGGCCGCGGTGCGGCCCGGAGTGTCCACCCTGGAGCTGGACGCGACCGCGGAGAAGGTGATCCGCGACGCGGGGGCCGTCCCGTCGTTCAAGGGCTACCACGGCTTCCCTGGCTCCATCTGCGCCTCGGTCAACGAGGAGGTCGTCCACGGCATCCCCAGCGCCGAGCGGGTGCTGGCCGAGGGCGACGTCATCTCCATCGACTGCGGCGCGATCCTGGACGGATGGCACGGCGACTCGGCGATCACCGTCGCGGTCGGCGAGGGCCGTCCGGAGGACCTGCGGATGATGGAGGTCTGCGAGGAGTCCATGTGGCAGGGGATCGCCCAGCTGCGTCCCGGCAGGCGCCTGGGCGACGTGGGCCACGCGATCGCCGCGCACATCTCCAAGCACGGCGGCTACGGCAACGTCCGCGAGTACGGCGGCCACGGCATCGGCACGGAGATGCACATGGACCCGCACGTGCTCAACTACGGCCGCCGGGGCAAGGGGCAGCGCCTGGTCGAGGGCATGTGCCTGGCGATCGAGCCGATGACCACCCTGGGCCGGCACGACGTGGTCCAACTGGACGACGGCTGGACCGTCGTCACCCGGGACGGCGGGCGCGCCGCGCACTTCGAGCACTCGGTGGCGATCACCGCCGAGGGCCCCGTCGTCCTGACCGCCCGCGAATCCAACCGCGATAAAATAGCGGCGATGGGGTTCGTCCAGCCGACCTGGTAGCAGCCTCCGCGCCGGAGGCGGCGTGCGGTGCCCGCCGGGCTGAGATGCGAGGTGTGCGCGGTGTCCGAGCCGGTTCCGTCCATGCGTACGTCCGACGGCGAACGCGACCGCGTCGCGCGACTCCTCCAGGAACAGTTCGCCCAGGGCCGGCTGGACCAGGAGGAGTTCAGCGAACGCCTGGGACAGGCGTACAAGGCCCGGACGGTCGGTGAACTGGCCGAGGTGACCCGGGACCTGCCCGAACGCGACCTCGCGGACCTGGGCGGCGCGCAGCCGCGTGACGCCGACTTCGCGGCCGCGCCGCCGATCACCCTGCGCGATCCCGCGTTGCTGGTGCCGTGGATGCTCTACGCGGGTGTCAACGTCCTGTGCTTCGTCATCTGGCTCATCCTGTTCCTCACCGGTGTGAACGACTACCCCTGGTTCCTGTGGGTGCTGGGTCCGTGGGGGATCGTGATGAGCATGGTGACCGTGGGCGTACTCGCCGCCCAGCGTCTGCAGGAAGGGAACGGCGGCTCGGCCTGAGCGGTGTGCGATCTGGTCCGCGGCTTCGGCTCGGACCGTGTTCGGGCGCCTCGGGCGGCTGTTTCGCCCGCCGGGGCCGACGGTGTAGGCTGCTCTGCCCGTTGGTTAGGAGCACTTGTCCCAAGGCGATAGACTGACACTGCCCATACGCGGGCTGTTGGGTCAGTCTGCCATCTCCGTGCCCTGTCCTCGCGACGACGTGCGCTCTCGCAGTTGACCCGATCTTCCAGTGTGCTTTGGCTTCGACGGCGGCCTGCTTCCGCGCGCCGCCGTCGGGGCCGTCGTGTCATGCGAGGCGCACGGGGACCCGTCGGGTTGTCCTGATCAACCAATCGATGAGCGAGGCGTGGAGGACATGGCAAAGAAGGACGGCGCCATCGAGATCGAGGGTTCCGTTGTCGAGTCCCTACCCAACGCTATGTTCAAGGTAGAGCTCGACAACGGGCACCAGGTCCTTGCCCACATCAGCGGCAAGATGCGGATGAACTACATCCGTATTCTCCCCGACGACCGCGTCGTCGTGGAGCTGAGCCCGTACGACCTCACGCGCGGGCGCATCGTTTACCGCTACAAGTAGCCCGCCGAGGGGCCGCAGGGCCCAGGGCTGGCGACATCGAGTTCGGAGTCACCATGAAGGTCAAGCCGAGCGTGAAGAAGATCTGCGCGAAGTGCCGCGTGATCCGCCGTAACGGCCGGATCATGGTCATTTGCTCGGACCCGCGGCACAAGCAGCGCCAGGGCTAGCACCCGCGCTCGCCGCGGCTTCCGCGTCGCGAAGGCCCGTCCGGGGGAACGCGTCCCCCCTAGGGCCAGCAAGAACGAACACCTGTTCCGATTCCCGGGAGTGCTCGGGAACCACCCCCGGTCGGAGGCCGGGGCCTCGTCGGTTGGGCGACGGGAGGGTGGAACGGGTCAGACCTCCGCACACACATTGGATGGAGTCTCGCCCACATGGCACGTATCGCCGGCGTTGACCTCCCCCGCGACAAGCGGGTGGAGATCGCTCTCACGTACGTCTTCGGGGTCGGCCGCACCCGCGCGCTCGAAACGCTGAAGAACACCGGTGTCGACGGAGACACACGCGTCTACAACCTGTCCGAAGAGGACTTGGTCAAGCTGCGTGAGTGGATCGACGCCAACTACCAGGTCGAGGGCGACCTGCGTCGTGAGGTCCAGGCCGACATCCGTCGCAAGATGGAGATCGGCAGTTACCAGGGCATCCGGCACCGTCGTGGCCTCCCGGTCCGCGGTCAGCGCACGCAGACGAACGCCCGTACCCGCAAGGGCAAGAAGAAGACCGTGGCCGGTAAGAAGAAGGCCGGTAAGAAGTAGTCCGCTCGGACTGTCGACCGCGTCCGAGACACACGGACCGATGATCTCTGGGAGTTTCGCTCATGCCGCCTAAGGGCCGTCAGCAGGGTGCCGCGCGCAAGGTGCGCCGCAAGGAAAAGAAGAACATTGTCCACGGACACGCTCACATCAAGAGCACGTTCAACAACACGATCGTGAGCATCACCGACCCGACCGGTGCCGTGATCTCGTGGGCCAGCTCCGGACAGGTGGGCTTCAAGGGTTCGCGAAAGTCGACCCCCTACGCCGCGCAGATGGCCGCCGAGGCCGCCGCGCGCCGCGCCCAGGAGCACGGCGTCCGCAAGGTGGACGTCTTCGTGAAGGGCCCGGGTTCCGGCCGGGAGACCGCCATCCGTTCGCTCACCGCGACCGGCCTTGAGGTGGGCTCCATCCAGGACGTCACCCCGGTTCCGCACAACGGCTGCCGTCCGCCCAAGCGCCGCCGGGTCTGACCCCCGGCCGCGGGGCGCCTTCCGCGGATGCCGCCCGTCGCACGGCGGAGCACGTGTTCGCGGCACACGCCCTGGGTCCGCGCCTCCTACCGCGCGGACGCGCGCGCGGCGCTTCGCCCGCGTGGTCCCTTCGGGGCCGCGCGGGCTGGGTAGGAATCCGAGTAGTGGGCACCGCCGCCAGGGTGGTGTCCGTCCGATGGCCGTCAAATAGCGGTCGGCCATGTGGAAGGGAAGACACGGACCATGTTGATCGCACAGCGTCCCACGTTGACCGAGGAAGCCGTCTCGGACCTGCGTTCGAAGTTCGTCATCGAGCCGCTGGAGCCGGGCTTCGGCTACACCATCGGCAACTCGCTTCGGCGCACCCTGCTGTCCTCCATCCCCGGCGCGGCTGTCACCAGCATCCGCATCGAGGGCGTCGAGCACGAGTTCACCACCGTGCCCGGTGTCAAGGAGGACGTCACCGAGATGATCCTCAACCTCAAGGGCCTGGTCGTCAGCTCCGAGCACGACGAGCCGGTGCTGATGTACCTGCGCAAGCAGGGCCCGGGTGTGGTGACCGCCGCGGACATCGCTCCGCCGGCCGGTGTCGAGGTGCACAACCCCGACCTGCACATCGCCACGCTCAACGGCAAGGGCAAGCTGGAGATGGAGCTGACGGTCGAGCGCGGCCGCGGCTACGTCTCCGCGACGCAGAACAAGCAGGCGGGCCAGGAGATCGGCCGCATTCCGATCGACTCCATCTACTCGCCGGTGCTGCGCGTGACGTACAAGGTCGAGGCCACCCGAGTCGAGCAGCGCACCGACTTCGACCGTCTGATCGTCGACATCGAGACCAAGCCGGCCATCCGTCCCCGTGACGCGGTCGCCAGCGCGGGCAAGACCCTGGTCGAGCTGTTCGGCCTGGCGCGTGAGCTCAACGTCGACGCCGAGGGCATCGACATGGGCCCGTCGCCGACGGACGCCGCCCTCGCGGCGGACCTGGCGCTGCCGATCGAGGACCTCAACCTGACGGTCCGGTCCTACAACTGCCTCAAGCGTGAGGGCATCCACAGCGTTGGCGAGCTGGTTGCCCGCTCCGAGCAGGACCTGTTGGACATCCGCAACTTCGGTGCCAAGTCCATCGACGAGGTCAAGCAGAAGCTCGTCGACATGGGCCTGTCCCTGAAGGACTCCCCGCCCGGATTCGACCCCGGTGCCGCGGCCGACTCCTACGGCTCCGATGACGACGAGGGCCAGTCCTTCGTCGAGACGGAGCAGTACTAACCGACCTTCGTCGCCCACATGGTCCCCGGCCGAGTGCGGCCGCGGACCGCATCACTAGGAGAACCACACCATGCCCACGCCTACCAAGGGCGCCCGTCTGGGTTCCGGGCCCGCTCACGAGCGGCACATCCTGGCGAACCTCGCCACCGCGCTGTTCCAGCACGGCCGTGTCCGTACCACCGAGGCCAAGGCCAAGCGCCTCCGCCCGTACGCCGAGAAGCTCATCACCCTCGGCAAGCGCGGTGACCTGCACGCCCGCCGCCAGGTCCTGACCAAGATCACGGACAAGTCGGTCGTGCACGAGCTGTTCACCGAGATCGGCCCGCGCTACGAGAACCGCCCCGGCGGTTACACGCGCATCACCAAGATCGGTCCGCGCAAGGGCGACAACGCCCCGATGGCGATCATCGAACTGGTCGAGGCGCTCGCGGCCCCGGCCGCCCCGGCCGCGGCTCCCGCCGTCGCCACCGAGGCTCCGGCGGCCGAGGCCACCGAGAACCCGGCCGAGGCTCCCGCGGAGGAGACCGCCGAGGAGAGCTCCGAGAGCAAGTAGGGCGGTCACGGCGTGTTCGGGCGAGTGCCCGCCGCCGACCGTCCGCCGAGTGCCCGATCCCCGTGGGGTCGGGCACTCGTGTTCTTCCGGGATGGGTGCGATGGACGAGAACGACACGACGGTCCGGCTCCGGCTGGACGTCGCCTACGACGGCACGGACTTCTCCGGGTGGGCGGTCCAGCCCGGCCGGCGCACGGTGCAGGGTGAGCTGGAGGCGGCGCTGGCGCGCGTGCTGCGGCTGCCCTCGGCGTCGCTGACGTGCGCGGGGCGTACGGACGCCGGGGTGCACGCGAGGGGGCAGGTGGCCCAGGCCGACGTCCCCTCGGCCGCATGGGAGAGCGAGGGGGAGAGGGTGGCGCGCCGCCTGGCCGGTGTGCTGCCCAAGGACCTGCGGGTGACCGGGGTGCGGGTGGCGCCGCCCGGCTTCGACGCGCGCTTCTCACCGCTGTTCCGGAGGTACTCCTACCTGGTCAGCGACGCGCCCTACGGCGTGGATCCCCTGCTGCGGCGGCACGTGCTCTGGCACCGGAGCCCGTTGGACGTGGACCGGATGAACGAGGCGGCCGCGCGGCTCGTGGGCGAGCACGACTTCGCGGCGTTCTGCCGGAGGCGGGAGGGCGCCACCACCATCCGGGAGCTGCTGCGGCTGGAGTGGGAGCGCACGGACCGGCACCTGGTGCGCGGGACGATCCAGGCGGACGCCTTCTGCCACAACATGGTCCGCGCGCTCGTGGGCGCGCTCCTGGCGGTCGGGGACGGCCGTCGGGAGACCACGTGGCCGGGAGAGGTGTTGGGGGCCGCTGTGCGCGATTCGTCGGTGCACGTGGTGGGCCCGCAGGGGCTCAGCCTGGAGGAGGTGCGTTACCCGGCGGACGGAGAACTGGCCGAGCGCGCTCGGGCCACGCGCAGGGTCCGCGCGCTGCCCTGCGCCGGGCGCCGGGACTGAGCCGACGGACGCGCGGGAGGGCGTCCTGGGCGGATGCTTTCACGCGCGTCGCGGATCAGCCGTCGGCGAGGCTGGCGAAGGCCTCGTCGAGGAAGCCCTCGCCGATCGTCTGGAGATCGGTCGCGACCTCCGAGTCCTCCTGGGCGTCGGTGCCGTCGCTGTTGGCCGCCAGCGAGAAGACCAGGAAGTTGCTCCACTGGCCGCTGCTCGCGTGGCCGCCGGAGTAGCCGAGGCGCTCGGCGCCGGTGCCCTCCTCGCCCGCGAGCCCGGCGAACCAGTCGGCGCCGACCAGGTCCTGGCCGTCCTGGGCGGTGACGGCCTGGCCCTCGGTCCCCAGGGCGGCGACGCCGATCGTGACGGCGCGCGTCTCGTCCTCGTTGAGGTAGGACGCGCGGACGACCTGCTCGCAACCCTGCCCGGCGAGGACCTCGCCGTAGCCGCCGTGGGCGGCGGCCGAGCACTCCTCGGTGCCGTCCGTGGCGACGCGGGTGAAGGTGCCCGCGCCCTCGATGTCGACGCTCTCCGGGAACAGCGACTCCGCGGACAGCGGAGTGTCGGGGGCCTGGCCGCCCCCGGAGGAGCCGTCGGACTCGGAGCCGCCGCGGGCGAAGAGGAACGCGCCGCCCCCGGCGACGACGAGGAGCGCGGCGAAGCCTCCGACGAGGAGGATCCGGGTCCTTCCGCCGGAGCGCTGGGAGGAACCCGGGCCCTGGTCCGCGTAGCCGTCGTAGTCGTCGAATTCCTGGAGGTCGAACTGGGCGGTGTCGGTGCCCGCGTCGTCGGGGACCTCGTCGCGGTAGAGGGGGCGGTCGGCCGGGCGGCCGGGGGCGGCCGGGACCGCCTGGATGTGCTGTGTGGGGCCCGCGGCATCGACAGGGAACGCGGGTTCGGCGGGCTGTCGCGCGTACGGTGGAGGGCCGATGGGCGGGCCCTGCGGTGGTCCGGCGGGGAGAGCGGCCGGGGAGCCCGTGGCTGGCTGGCCGCCGACCGGGGCGCCCGGGTGGGTCGTCGTCGGCTGCGCGGGCCCCGGTGGGGGCTGGCCCGGTTGGCCGTACGGGCTGAGGTGTCCCCGCTGTCCCTGGAACGTCCCCGGGCCCTGTGGTCCCGGCGGGCCGTCCTGCCTCGGGTACCCCTGCGGTCCCGGCGGGCCGGGCTGCGCCGCGGGGCTCTGGGGACCCGACTGGCCGGTCTGCCCGGGGAACCCGGGGCCGCCCTGTCCCAGGGGGTGCGGCTGCCCCGACGGCTCAAGCCCCGTGTGTCCTTCGAAGCCCACGTGGCCCGCTCGGCCCTGGGGTCCCGTCTGGCTCGCCGGGCCGGAGACGCTCTGCCCGAGGCGGCCGCCATCCTGCTGGCCGGGGCGCCCCGGTTGTCCCATCAGGCCCTGCGGCCCCGCCTGGCCTGTCGGCCCCTGGAATCCCGTCGTTCCCGGCTGGCCCCACGGCTCCGGTGGTCCGTGCTGTCCGGGGCGGCCCGCCTGGTCCGCCCGGCCCTGCTGGCTCGGGGGAGGGGCCGGGAAAGCACTCTGGGGGCCGGAGGGGGGCCGCGGCGGCTGGCTCGGGCCGCTCGGGGTGAGATGTCCCATGCCCTGCTGGCCGCCTGAACCCGGGGACGGACCCTGGGACGCGGGAGGCGCGGCTGGCCGTAGGCGTCGGTGTGGGGCGGAGGCGGTAGGCGCCGCTCCGGCGCGCCGTGCGCCGGTGGGGTGGGGTATGTGGGATGCTGACCGTCGGGCCGGGCCGGGCCGGAGCCGAGCAGGTCCTGTCCGTCACCGCTCTCCTGGCCGGTGGGGTACCCGTCGGGGCCGGGCTGCGGCTGGTTCGGGTGCGTACTGATGGGTGTCTCCGAAGGCTCAGAGGGGGGACTGGACGGCCGCCGGGTCCCTGCGCGGGCCACCGTGACGGGCGTCTCCACGATTCGCGTCCGCGCCCGTCGAGGCGGGCGGAGAACGGCCTTTCGGTGCAAGCGTAACCAACACGGGGGCGGGGGCAGGACGAAGCACTCCCGGCGACAGGCATAATAAAAGGCGGAGAGGTCACGGATGTGACCCCGTGCCGGCGCTTCCCCGCCAGGCGTGGTCTTGCCGGGTCGCCGCACCGCTGGCTTTGACCTGCGCATGGCGGCCGGGTAGGATACTCCGTCGTTGTGCGTTGAGTTGCCGTGGGCCCCAGACTCAACAAGTCGGGTGCCGATCCACGCACCATCGTCTGCGCACTCACCTCCGGATCGTCCTCATTGGCATGGGACATCCGGCCAAGTAACGCCCCGCACCCGCGGCGGCGTTTCGTCATACGAGTCCGCCATCCCCCGTAAGGGATGGGGCAGCCGACTGAAGAGCGAAGGCAAACGATCGTGCGCACATACAGCCCCAAACCAAGCGATGTTCAGCGTCAGTGGCATGTCGTCGACGCCACCGATCTCGTGCTCGGGCGTATGGCGAGCCAGATTGCCACGCTCCTTCGGGGCAAGCACAAGCCGTACTACGCGCCCCACATCGACACCGGCGACTTCGTGATCGTCGTGAACGCCGAGAAGGTCGCCCTGACCGGCGACAAGCTGGCTCAGAAGCGCGCCTACCGGCACTCCGGCTACCCCGGCGGTCTGCGTTCCGTCGCGTACGCGGACCTGCTGGAGAAGAACCCCGAGCGGGCCATCGAGAAGGCCGTCAAGGGGATGCTGCCCAAGGGTTCGCTCGGCCGCCAGATGGCCAAGAAGCTTAAGGTGTACGCCGGGCCGGAGCACCCGCACCAGGCCCAGCAGCCGGTGCCGTTCGCCATCAGCAAGATCGAGCAGCCCGCCTAGGCGTTCGCGAGACTTTACAGGAAGCACGAGGAGAACCGTGTCCGAGCCCACCGGCATCGAAGACGTCGCCCAGGACTACGCGGAGAACCCGGAGGAGTTCCCCTCCGAGTACACCACCGAGTCCGAGGAGACGACCGCCGCCTACGTCCCCACCGCGTCCGGCCCCAGCGCCGGTACCGGTCGTCGTAAGCAGGCCGTCGCCCGTGTCCGCATCACCCCCGGGGCGGGTGAGTGGAAGGTGAACGGGAAGCCCCTGGAGGTGTACTTCCCGGACAAGGTCCACCAGCAGACCATCAAGGAGCCGTTCGTCTCCCTCGGGTTCGATGGCGCCTACGACGTCTTCGCCCGTCTGGACGGCGGCGGCACCAGCGGCCAGGCCGGTGCGCTGCGCCACGGCATCGCCCGTGCGCTCGCGGACCTGGACCCGGAGAACAACCGCCCGACCCTGAAGAAGGCCGGTTTCCTGCGCCGCGACGACCGCGAGGTCGAGCGGAAGAAGGCCGGTCTCAAGAAGGCGCGCAAGGCTCCCCAGTTCTCCAAGCGCTAGTGCTCATGCGCCGGCGTTCGCTCGGCTGAGTCTCCACCCGTGCGTCGTCCCCGAGTCGGGGGCGGCGTGCGGGTTTTTCGTTCATCCGGTGGCGATTTCGCCACGTCGATCTTCTCCTGCGGCGCCGGACGCGGCGCCGTTCTCGAAAGGGGCTGTGGCCTGTGGCACGGCTGTTCGGAACAGATGGTGTGCGGGGCGTCGCCGGTCGGGACCTGACCGCCTCGCTGGCCCTGGACCTGTCCATCGCGGCGGCCCGCGTGCTGTCCGAGCGCGCCGGGGGACGGCGTCCCCTGGCCGTCGTCGGCCGGGACCCGCGGTCCTCGGGTGAGTTCCTGGAGGCGGCCGTGGTCGCCGGTCTGGCGAGCACCGGGGTCGACGTGGTCCGGGTAGGCGTCCTGCCGACCCCCGCCGTCGCGTTCCTGACCGGTGAGCTGGACGCCGACTTCGGCGTCATGCTCTCCGCGAGCCACAACCCCGCCCCCGACAACGGGATCAAGTTCTTCGCACGCGGCGGCCAGAAGCTGGAGGACGCGCGGGAGGACGAGATCGAGGGCATGCTGGGCGTGCCGTCCACTCCGGCCGTGGGCGACGGGGTCGGACGGGTCACCGACGCGGCCGACGGCGTGGAGCGCTACGTCGAGCACGTGCTGGCGTCGCTGCCGCACCGCCTGGACGGGCTGAGGGTCGTCGTCGACTGCGCCAACGGGGCCTCCTCGACGGTGCGCCCGAGGCGCTGCGCCGCGCGGGGGCCGAGGTGATCACGATCGGTGACCGGCCGGATGGGCGCAACATCAACGAGGGCTGCGGCTCCACGCACCTGGACGCGCTCCGGGAGGCGGTCCTGACGCACGGCGCGGACGCCGGCATCGCCAACGACGGCGACGCCGACCGCTGCCTGGCCGTGGACGCCGAGGGCCGGGTGGTCGACGGTGACCACATCCTCGCGATCCTGGCCGTGGAGGCCAAGGACGCCGGGCGTCTGGCCGAGGACACCCTGGTGGTGACGGTCATGTCCAACCTGGGGCTCAAGCTGGCGATGGAGCGGGAGGCATCGCCGTCGTGGAGACCGGGGTGGGTGACCGCTACGTGTTGGAGGAGATGAAACGCGGCGGGTTCAGCCTGGGCGGTGAGCAGTCCGGCCACGTGATCCTGCTCGACCACGCCTCCACCGGTGACGGGGTCCTGTGCGGCCTGCACCTGCTCGCGGCGATGGCCCGGCGCCAGCTGGGTCTGGCGGAGCTGGCCAAGGTGATGACCCGGCTGCCGCAGGTGCTGGTCAACGTGTCCGGGGTGGACAAGTCCCGGACCCACGAGTCCGCGGAGTTGGCGGCCGCCGTGCGCGAGGCCGAGGCCGAACTGGGCGGGACCGGGCGCGTGCTGCTGCGCCCGAGCGGGACCGAGCCGAAGGTGCGCGTCATGGTCGAGGCCCAGGAGCAGGAGCAGGCAGGGGCGATCGCTGATTGGCTCGCCGACGCGGTCCGGTCCGCGCTGGGGTAGGAGCGGGCACCCTTCGACGGAACACGGCCAGAGCCGTGCCGGGGTGCGGAGCGGCGGGCCGTGTGTCCGCGGAGCGCGCCCCTGGGGCAGAGACGGGCGCGTGAGCGTGTTGTGCTGACCGGGGGCCGTGACGGCTCCCCGGTCAGCGTGTGTCGGACACAGGGGTGGAGCGGCATGGCGGAGCCACGGAGCGGGGACGTCCTGACGATCGGGGTGGACATCGGCGGGACGAAGGTGGCCGCCGGTGTGGTCACGGCCGGGGGACACGTGCTGGCGCGCCTGCGGACCGAGACGCCCGGGCGGGACAAGAGCCCGGCGGTGGTCGAGGAGACGATCGTCGGGGTGGTGCGCGAGCTGACACGGGAGTTTTCGGTGGCCGCCGTGGGGGTGGGCGCGGCGGGGTTCGTCGACGAGCAGCGCGCCAGCGTCCTCTTCGCGCCGCACCTGTCCTGGCGCAGGGAGCCGCTCCGCGACGCGCTCGCCGACTGGCTCGGCCTGCCGGTCGTGGTGGAGAACGACGCCAACGCCGCCGCCTGGGCGGAGGTGAGGTCGGGCGCGGGGCGGGGCGTGGACCACGTCGTGGTCGTCAACCTGGGCACCGGGATCGGCGGGGCCGTGGTCGTCGGGGGTCGGCTGCACCGGGGGCGCCACGGCATCGCGGGCGAGTTCGGGCACATGACGGTGGTGCCGGGCGGGCACCGGTGCGAGTGCGGCAACCGGGGCTGCTGGGAGCAGTACGCCAGTGGGAACGCGGTGACGCGTGAGGCCCGTGAGCTGGTGCGCGCGGAGTCGCCGGTCGCGCGGGTCCTGCACCAGGCCGTGGGCGGCGACGCGGCGCAGATCACGGGCCCGCTGGTCAGCGAACTGGCGAACAAGGGCGATCGGGCGTGTGTGGAGATCCTGGAGGAGGCCGGGACGTGGCTGGGCAGCGGCCTGGCCAACCTGGCGGCGGCGTTCGACCCGGAGCTGTTCATCATCGGGGGCGGGGTGTCGGAGGCCGGTGAACTCCTGCTCGGTCCGGCGCGCACGGCGTTCGAACGCAATCTGACCGGGCGGGGCTACCGCCCGACCGCGCGCGTGGTCCCGGGGGCGCTGGGCAACGAGGCGGGTCTGATCGGCGCCGCCGAGCTGGCGCGGGAGGCGTTGGCGCCGTAGGGCGTGTGCGCCGACGTGTCTTGCGCGGTGCGGCTCCCGGAGCCCGCCAGCGCCTGCTCCACTCCGCTGCGCCGCGCGGCGGGACTCTCGCACGTCGAGGGTGGTACACGAAAAACCGAACCTGGTTCTAGTGCGTGGCTCGCGCGGTCTGTAGAGTGCGCTCCATGGATCTGAACGGAATCTCCGCCCTCGTCTCGGGCGGTGCCAGTGGCCTCGGTGAGGCCACTGCCAAGGAACTCGCGAGCGCCGGTGCGACCGTCGTCATCGCCGACCTCAACGCTGAGCGCGGCGAGGCCGTCGCCAAGGAGATCGGCGGTGCCTTCGTCAAGACCGACGTCTCCCAGGAGGACCAGGTCAAGGCCGCCGTGCAGGCCGCCGTCGACACCGGAAAGCCCTTCCGCGCCGCCGTCTCCTGCGCCGGGATCGCCTGGGCGAACCGCACCGTGGACCGGCACGGCACGCCGCACGACCTGGACAGCTACCAGAAGGTCATCCAGGTCAACCTCATCGGCACGTTCAACGTGCTGCGCCTGTCGGCCGCCGCGATCGGCCGGACCGAGCCGGTCAACGAGGACGGAGAGCGCGGCTCCATCGTCAACACCGCCTCGCTGGCGGGCATCGAGGGCCAGATCGGTCAGATCGCCTACTCGTCCTCCAAGGGCGGTGTGATCGGCATGACCCTGCCCGCCGCCCGCGACCTCGCGGCCCTCGGCATCACGGTCAACACGATCGCCCCGGGCATCCTGGAGACGCCCATCTACGGGGACGGCGAGGGCGCCGAGGAGTTCAAGGAGCGGCTCGCCGCACCCGTGCCCTTCCCCAAGCGCCTGGGCACCGCCGCCGAGTTCGGGAAGCTCGCCCGGGCGCTCCTGGAGATCAGTTACGTCAACGGCGAGGTCGTCCGCATCGACGGCGCCTTGCGCATGCCGCCGAAGTAGGAGCTTCCCGTGCCCGACGAAGTACTCTATTCCGCCGAGGACGGCGTCGCCGTCATCACCATCAACCGGCCCAAGGCCAAGAACGCGGTCAACGCGGCGGTGGCCAACCAGATCGCCGAGGCGCTCGACGACCTGGACGCACGCGGGGACCTGAGCGTCGGCATCATCACCGGCGCGGGCGGCACCTTCTGTTCCGGGATGGACCTCAAGGCGTTCATGGGGGGCGAACTGCCGCTCGTCGAGGGGCGCGGGTTCGGCGGCTTCGCCGAGCGCGGCCCCAGGAAGCCGCTCATCGCGGCCGTGGAGGGGTTCGCCCTCGCGGGCGGGTTCGAGGCGGTGCTCGCCTGTGACCTGGTGGTCGCAGCCGAGGACGCCCAGTTCGGCATCCCCGAGGTCAAGTTCGGCCTTGTCGCGGGCGCGGGCGGTCTGCTCCGTCTGCACCACCGCATCCCGCGCAACATCGCGATGGAGATGGCCCTGACCGGTGGCTTCGTCGACGCCGTGCGACTGGCGGAGTTGGGTCTGGTCAACAAGGTCACGACCAGGGGTGGCGCGCTGCAGGGCGCCCGCGATCTGGCCTCCCGCGTCTCGCCGAACGGGCCGCTGGCCCTGAAGGTCTCCAAGGAGATCATCCAGACCTGCGACGCTGGACCGCCGAGGAGATGTGGAACAGGCAGAAGGAGCTGGTGGGCCCCGTGTTCGTCAGCAAGGACGCCATGGAGGGCGCGGCGGCCTTCGCCGAGAAGCGCGCCCCCGTGTGGAAGGGCGAGTAGCCGCCCAAAGGCCCCCCGAAGGCCGCCCACTCCGCGACGGAGCGGGCGGCCCTCAACGCAGGGACGCGGCCCAGGCCCGTCACGGGCTCGTCGACTCCTCGTACAGCACCGCCGCCGACTCCACCAGGCTCGCGTTCGCCTCGGGCGCCCCGGGCAGCGCGTCGAGCAGGTCCGGCTCCAGCACGGTCGCCATCGAGCGCGAGAACGCGAAGGACATGTGGTTGGTGTCGTAGAACGCCAGTTGGTTGCCGATGACCCCCGGGCAGACGCCGTCCGAGCACAGGTACTCGGTCATGTCCACGAAGGCCGTGTTGCCCGGGACGTCCTTCAGGGCGTTGGCGGGGGACGTGCGGGCCATCGAGTAGGACTGCCGCTCCGCGCACTCCGGGGCGTCGTCCCCGTGCCGGTCCACGCACTCGGGCACGTCGAACCCGAACCGCGGCGTGTCGCGCACGGCCACCACGGCGATGCCCAGTCCGTCGAGCTCACGCCACCGTTCGACGTACCCGTCCGGCACGTGCTCCGGACGGTCGGCCCCGACCCGCGTGCGCGTTCCCGTCGTGAACACCGCGTCGGGCCGCAGCTCGCGGAGCTCGGCCATCGCCTGGTCGTTCCACGCGTCGCACTCCTCGAACGCCCCGCCGCGGTAGGTCTGGTCGGCCGGGCTGAACTGACAGGCGTTCTTCGTCATCACGACCAGGCGCCACCCGTGGCGGTCGGCGAGCGTGGCGAGCGCCTGGTACCAGTGCCGGGCGTGCGAGCTTCCGACGAGCGCGATCGTGAACTCCGCACCGGGGACTCCGGCCTCGCACCGGATGAGTTCGGTGTCGTCGGCGAGCGCGTTGCACGCCCGGGTCTGGTCGATGGTGTCCTGGGCGACCGTGGCCGTGTCGGGGTACACGGGCAGGTCGGGCAGGTCCTCGGCCAGCGCAGGGCTCAGGTGCACGCCCGCGCCCGGGTAGGCGGTGGGGTCGGCGGCCAGCTCCAACCGCGTCCGTTGGTCGCGCTGGATCGCCTGGCCCCATACCGACGCGCCGAGCAGGACGGGCACGACGAACAGGACGCCCGCAGCCAGCGACCACGACGGCCCCGTCCGCGCCCGGGTCAGCCGTGCGAGCCCTCCGTCGACCACCCAGCTCGTGGCGAGCGCGGCGGCCAAGGACAGGCCCAGCACGAGGAAACCGCCGCCGAGGGTGGGTCGCTCGGCGCCGGTGACCTCCAGATGGAACACCAGGATCGGCCAGTGCCAGAGGAACAGCGGATAGGCGTGCCCGCCCAGCCAGGGGAGCGGCCCCCAGCCCAGCAGCCGGGTGGCGGACAGGCGTCCGGACGTCGTTCCGGTGCCGGCGACGATGACCAGGACCGCCGCGAGCGTCGGCCACAGCGACGCGAACCCCGGGTAGGGCAGCCGGTCGCCCACGACGACACCGCACAGGACCAGGGCCGCCAGCCCGGTCCACCCGGCGGCGCCGCGGACCCGTCCGGGCAGGCGGAGGCGGGGCAGGAGCAGCGCGAGCAGACCGCCCAGGGCCAGCTCCCACAGGCGGGCCCCCGTGTCGAAGTAGGCCCAGACGGGCTCGCGCGCAGTGATCCACAGCGAGTACCCGAACGACGCGGCGAACACGGCGGACAGCGCCGCGACCGCGCCCGTGCGCACCCGTGCGCCCAGCGCCGCGGCGACCAGCCCGGCCACCGCGAGCAGCGGCGGCCACAGCAGGTAGGACTGCCCCTGCACCCCCAGCGACCAGAAGTGCTGGACCGGGCTCGCGGCGGCGTTCTCCGCCATGTAGTCGACCGATTCGAGCGCGAGGCGCCAGTTTCCGTGGTAGAGCGCGGCGGCCCGGACGTCGTCGATGACCCCGGACCAGCGGGAGCGGGGCAGGAGGAGGCAGGCGCCGACCAGGACCGCGCCCAGGACGACCGCACCCGCTGGGAAGAGGCGTTTGACCAGCCTGGCCCAGAACGCGCCGAACGCGATCCGACCGTCGCGTTCCATCGCGCGCACCAGCGACCCGGTGATGAGGAAGCCGGTGAGCACGAGGAAGACGTCGACACCGCCGGAGACCGTGCCGAACCAGATGTGGTGGACGGCGATCAGCAGGGCGGCGACGGCGCGCAGTCCCTCGATGTCGGAGCGTCGGCGGCGAGGGGCGGACGGCGCGGTGGGAGGGATGCGAACCGTGCCGGCGGCGCGGTTCGGGGCAGGTTCGGACACGAGTCAGCCTCAGGTCTGGCGAAGGTGGAGGCAGGGGCGCGGCCGGGGCCCCGAGGTGGGGGCCGGCGCGGCGTCGGGGCCGAGGCGGTGGTCGGCCGGAGCTTGCCCTGCCGGTCCAGTATCAGCGTCCCCGGGCACCGAATCCGGGGAAGTGCGAGGCATGTTGTCGAGTCGAGATGAAATCTGGGTGCGCGCGGCGCCACAGAGGGGGGAATCGGGTGTTTCGCGTCACATGGGATTCCAGGGTTAACGTCACACACGGAGATGTGGGGCACATTCGGATGTTCTCCGCGGGCGAGGTCAGGACCCACCCGGTCGGGCGCGGATGCCGTGACCAGCGCCGTGGCCGACGGGTCATGTTCACGTTCCCTTTATGTCATCTCGGGTAGGCCTGGGACTCGTCGTAGGTATCGATTCGGGTCATGAATCGTGTGCGTTCGCGAACCCAGGGGTTCGAGAGGGCATCAACTCTGAGCGACCGGAGTAATGTGTGGTCCCGGCCCTCCCGGGCGACCTCCGGATTGTGGCGTCGTGACCCGGCGCGCACGGTGTTCGTCGTCCCCGTTGGAGCACGACGGCCCGATCGATCATCACACCGCTTCAGGAGCATCTCCCATGCCATCGTTCACCCTTCGCGACGTACAAGAACAGACCTACAAGTCACGTGACTCGTGGTGGACGGTGTGGCTGGTCGATCCCCTCGCCTCGCGGCTGGTCAAAGTGACCGCGAACCGGACCGAGATCACCCCCAACCAGCTGACCCTGGCGGCGCTGGTCCTGGGCCTGGCGGCGGCGGTGTGCTTCTACCTCGCTGACTGGTACTGGCTGCTGGCCGGCGCGCTGCTGTTCCACCTCAGCTTCGTCCTGGACTGCATGGACGGCAAGATCGCCCGGCTCAAGGGCAACGGCTCGGTCTTCGGCAGCTGGCTCGACTACGTCTTCGACCGCGTCCGCGTCCTGATCTGCGCCATCGCGCTCATGGGCGGTCAGTTCGCCGTGACCGGGGAACCGATCTTCCTCTGGTTCCTCCTGGGGATCGTCTTCACCGACATGTTCCGTTACCTGAACTCCCCGCAGATGGCCAAGGTGCGCTCCACCATGCGCCGCCACATGGTCCAGGCGATCAGGGAGGTCGAGGACGGCGGCGACGACGAGGGCGGCCAGGAGGTCCGTGAGCTGGCGGCCCGGTTCGGCTCGGCCGCCCCCGCCGACGACGACGAGGGCGGCCTCACCCCGGGTGACGAGGAGCGCGTCCCCGCTCCCGCTCCCGCCGCGCGGACCGGCTCCGAGGAGGAGTCGGCGGAGCCGACCGTGCTCACCCCGGGACGCAAGGCCCGGCAGATCCAGGGCACCGCGCTCCAGGCGGGCTTCCACAAGCGCTTCCCGTGGTACCGCCGCGTGCGCGACGTCCTGCGGGAGAACCGGATCCGCCCGCACCTGTTCAGCGGGATCGAGTTCCAGATGGGCGTGTTCATCGTCGCCCCGCTGGTCGGCCTGTTCTCCACGACCGGCATGCTCGTGACCATCACCGCGTCCGGCTGCTTGATGCTGGCCTTCGAGCTGGTGATCATCTACAAGCTGTGGCTGTCCACCCGCGAGTTCGCGCGGGTCACCCGCGACATCGACACGGTGCTGGCCCGGCTGGAGGCGCAGGAGCCGCGCCCGGCCGCCTGACCTCGGCCAGCCGGCCGGTGCGCCCGGCTCGTCTCAGGAGGCTTGCGCGCGGGAGCGCCGGTCGGGCGCCACCACCCCCAGGCCCCAGTGGATGACCAGCGCCGACGCGAAGCCGACAACCCAGCCGTAGTCGGCCAGCGGCGCCAGGACCGGGATCAGGCCGTTCTCGGGGAAGGGGCCCTCGCCCGGCGCCGAGTGCGATCCGCCGACCGCGAGCACCGCGCCGACGACGAAGGCGACCAGGGCCCGCCAGTTCCAGCCGCCCGTGTACCAGTACGCCGAGCCACGGGTGTAGAGGGCGGTGAGGTCCATGCGGGACCGGCGCAGCAGCCAGTAGTCGGCGACGAGGATGCCGCCGACGGTGCCCAGGACCCCGCCGACCGTGCCGAGCCAGGTGAAGATGTACACGTTCGGGTCGGAGATCAGCCGCCAGGGGAAGATCAGGACGCTGACCACGCAGGTGATGACGGCGCCGGTTCGGA
Organism: Nocardiopsis sp. CNR-923; assembly: GCF_001942255.1. GTDB lineage: Bacteria > Actinomycetota > Actinomycetes > Streptosporangiales > Streptosporangiaceae > Nocardiopsis. The sequence goes on along the minus strand of NZ_MKKC01000153.1, from coordinate 34,237 downwards.
AGCTGATCAGCCTCGGCTTCAGGTTGGACAGGTCGTAGGCCGGGCCGACGAGGTTCGCGGCGATGTTGGTCGAGACGGTCGCCAGCAGCACCACGAAGATCGCGAACAACAGCGCCAGACCGTTCGACATCTCCGCCACGATGTCCACCGGGTCCCACAGCGGGGCGCCGTACACGGCCTGAGTGCCCGCGGTGACCATGACGGCCAGCAGGGCGAACGCCGCCATCGTGGTGGGCAGGCCGAACGCCTGCCCCAGAACCTGTGAGCGCTGGGAGGACGCGAACCGCGTGAAGTCGCTGATGTTGAGGCTCAGCGTCGCCCAGAAGCCGATCATGGCCATGAGGGAGGGGAAGAACAGCGCCCAGAACCGCGGCCCCCAGCCGAGTTCGGAGTTGACCGCCAGCAGCGGGCCGAAGCCGCCCGCCTGCACGACCATCCATCCCAGGAGCGTGACGCCGCCGACCAGCATGAGCGGGGCCGCCCACACCTGCACCTTCCGCACGCCCTCCATGCCCCACAGGATGATCCCGAGTTGGGCCACCCAGAACAGGCCGAAGGACAGCCACATGGTCCACGGCTGTCCGCCGACCTCGGCCGCGCCGCTCCAACCGTCGCCGAACACGCGGCCGGCGAGGATGTGGACGCCCTGGCCGCCGATCCACGTCTGGATGCCGTACCAGCCGCACGCGACGGCGCCGCGGATCAGCGCGGGCAGGTTGGCCCCGCGCAGACCGAAGGAGGCGCGCGCGAACACGGGGAACGGGACGCCGTACTTCGCGCCCGCGTGTCCGGTGAGAACCATGGGAACCAAGACGATCAGGTTGCCCAGGGCGATCGTCAGGACCGCCTGCCGCCAGTCCATCCCCACGGCGATCAGGCCGCTGGCGAGGGTCCAGGCCGGCAGGTTGACCGACATGCTGATCCACAGGGCGGTGAAGCTGCCGGTGCCCCAGGTGCGCCGGGACATGGGCACGGGTTGCAGGTCGTCGTTGACGAACGCGCTCGGGCAGGTCCTGGCCCTCGGGCATGGAGACGCGGCCGTCGGGATGGGTGACGAAGGGTGAGGTGGCGGGTTCGGGTGATGGGGGAGCGTGGGTCACGGTTCACCTGGTTTCAGCCGTGCTGAGGGGGGATCGAGGCGGACGGGGGACACGGGCGGGCCCGCGCCGTTGGAGGAGGGGCCGGGGCGTCCCCGGCCGCCGATCATTCTCACATGGGAGGACGACTGGCCTCGCGTCCCTCTGACCGCCGTGCCCCCTCGGAGGGCGCGTACGACCGCGAGCGCAACGCCCCGGAGCACCGGGCGCGTCCGGCCCCGGGGCGTTGGTCCCGCGCGCCGGACGGTCCGCGAGACGCGCGTCGAGCCGGTGTCTCAGGACACCGCGGGGATCACCCTGCGGCCGTACACGTCGATGACCCCGTCCACGTCGTCGTGCATCGCGTACACCGCGAATTGGTCGACGCCGGCCTCACGCAGCCGCTCCAGCTTCGCGACGTGCTCCTCCACCGGGCCGACCACGCAGAACCGGTCGACGATGGCGTCGGGCACGAACTCGGTGTCCGGGTTGCCGGACCGGCCGTGGTGGCTGTAGTCGTAGCCCTTCCGGGAGCGGATGTAGTCGGTCAGCTCCTCCGGAACGGCGCCGACCGCTCTCCGTACCGGGTCACCAGATCGGCGACGTGGTTGCCCACCATGCCGCCGAACCACCGGCACTGCTCGCGCGCGTGCGCCAGGCCCTCGGCCGAGCCGTCCGTGACGTAGGCGGGGGCCGCCACGCACACGGTCACGTCGCTCGGATCCCGGCCGGCGTCCGACGCCGCCGACCGCACCGCCTTGACCATCCACTCGGTGAGGTACGGGTCGGCCAGTTGCAGGATGAAGCCGTCGGCGCGGCGGCCGACCAGGTCCAGTGCCCTGGGCCCGTAGGCGCCCATCCACACCGGCAGCGATCCGTCGCTGACCCACGGGATGCGCATCGACGTCCCGTCGACCTCCGTCTCCCGTCCCTCGGCGAGGTCCTTGATCGCTGTCATCGCCTTCTCCAGCCGAGCCAGTGTCGCTGGCTTGCGCCCGGCCACCCGCATCGCCGAGTCGCCGCGACCGATGCCGCACACCGTCCGGTTCCCGAACGTGTCGTTGAGCGTGGCGAAGAGCGAGGCGGTCACCTCCCACGTCCGCGTGCTCGGGTTGGTCACCATCGGTCCGACGACGAGGTTCTCGGTGTGTTCCAGGATCTGGCCGTAGATGACGAACGGTTCCTGCCACAGCACCACGGAGTCGAAGGTCCACCCGTGGGTGAACCCGAGCCCGTCGGCGCGTACCATCCGCTCCACCAGCAGGTTGGCGGGCGGGTCGGTCTGGAGGACGAGTCCGATGTCCATGCTGTCTTCTCTCCTCAGACCAGGTACTGGCAGGTGGACCGGGGCACGTACCGGCCGTGCCCGGCCTCGCCCAGGTAGCTTCCGTCTCGACCACGACGCGTCCGCGCGAGAGCACCGTCCTGGCCCGGCCGGTGACGCGTCGGCCCTCGTAGGCCGAGTAGTCGACGTTCATGTGGTGGGTCTTGGCGGAGATGACCTGTTCGGCGCGGGGATCGTAGACCACGACGTCCGCGTCCGCCCCCGGCGCGACCGTCCCCTTCCGCGGGTGCAGGCCGAACATGCGGGCGGGCGTGGCACAGGCGATCTCGATCCACCGCCGCCTGCTGATGTGCCCGTCCACCACCGCCTGGTGCAGCAGGTCCATCCGGTTCTCCACGCCCGGCATGCCGTTGGGGATCTTGGAGAAGTCGCCCACGCCGAGATCCTTCTGCCCGGTGAAGCAGAACGGGCAGTGGTCGGTGGAGACCACGGACAGGTCGTTCGTGCGCAGCGCCCGCCACAGGAGCTCCTGGTGCTCCCTGGGTCGCAGCGGCGTCGAGCACACGTACTTGGCGCCCTCGAACCCCGGCTCGGCCAGGTTGTCGGTGGACAGGAACAGGTACTGCGGACAGGTCTCGCCGAACACGTTGAGCCCCTTGTCCCGGGCGCGTGCCAGCTCCTCGACCGCCTCGCCCGCCGACACGTGCACCACGTACAACGGCGCTCCCGCCACTCGGGCGAGCTGGATCGCGCGGTGGGTGGCCTCCGACTCCAGCAGAGCCTTGCGGACCTCTCCGTGGTAACGCGGGTCGGTCCTGCCCTCGGCCAGGGCCTGCTCGACCAGCACGTCGATGGCGATGCCGTTCTCCGCGTGCATCATCGTCAGCGCGCCGTTGGCCGCGCCGCGCTGCATCGCGCGCAGGATCTGGCGTCGTCGCTGTAGAAGACACCCGGGTAGGCCATGAACAGCTTGAACGACGTGACGCCCTCGTCGACGAGGCGTCCATCTCCTTGAGCGAGGACTCGTTGACGTCGGACAGGATGGCGTGGAAGGCGTAGTCGATCGCGCACGTCCCTTCGGCCTTGGCCATCCACGCGTCCACTCCGGCGCGGACGGACTGTCCGGGGCTTTGGATCGCGAAGTCGACGATGGTGGTGGTGCCGCCCCAGGCCGCGGCCCGGGTGCCGGTCTCGAAGGTGTCGGCCGACTGGGTGCCGCCGAACGGCATCTCCATGTGGGTGTGCGCGTCCACGCCGCCCGGGATGACGTAGTGGTCGGTCGCGTCGATGACGGCGGCGTCGCCGCGCGTCCAGCTCTCGGCGGTCTCGGTTCCGCGCAGGGCCAGGGCGGCGACCTTTTCGCCCTCGACCAGGACGTCGGCCTCGACCTCCTCCGCCGCGGTGACGACCAGGCCGCCTCGGATCACGGTGCGTCCCATGCTCGCCGCCCCTAACCCTCGGCCAGGGGGCCGTAGGCGTCCGGGCGCCGGTCCCGGAAAAAACGCCCACTGCTGGCGGACCTCGTCGATCATGTCCAGGTCGAGGTCCCGCACGACCAGCTCCGCGGCGGTGTCGGAGGCGACGTCGCCGACGAACTGGCCGCGCGGGTCGACGAAGTAGCTCGTGCCGTAGAAGTCGTTGTCGCCGTACTCCTCGACGCCCACGCGGTTGATCGCGGCGACGAAGTAGGCGTTGGCCACCGCCGACGCGGGCTGCTCCAGCTTCCACAGGTAGGCGGACAGTCCGCGGCTGGTCGCGGACGGGTTGTACACGATCTGGGCGCGCCGAGGCCCAGCGCGCGCCAGCCCTCGGGGAAGTGGCGGTCGTAGCAGATGTAGACGCCGATCCTGCCGACGGCGGTGTCGAAGACCGGCCAGCCGAGGTTGCCGGGGCGGAAGTAGTACTTCTCCCAGAAGCCCTTGACCTGGGGGATGTGGTGCTTGCGGTACTTGCCGAGGTAGCTGCCGTCCGCGTCGATGACGGCGGCGGTGTTGTAGTAGAAGCCCGGCGCCTCGACCTCGAAGACCGGCAGGACCATCACCATGCCGAGTTCCTTGGCCAGGGCCTGGAAGCGGGTGATCGTGGGGCCGTCGGGGACGGGCTCGGCCCAGCGGTGGTGCTCCGCCTCCTGGACCTGGCAGAAGTAGGGGGCGTTGAAGACCTCCTGGAAGCCGATGACCCGCGCCCCCTGCGCGGCGGCGTCGCGCGCGTACTTCTCGTGGGCGGACAGCATGGATTCGGTGTCGCCGGTCCACTCGGTCTGGACGAGTGCGGCACGGACGGTGTGCGGCATGGTTCCCTCGCTCCTCACTGAGCGCCGCCCGGTCTCGGGCGGCCAAGAACGCCTGAAGTGTCCGCGTATGGCCTGTTCGCACGGGTGGTGGGAGCAGGTGGTGCGCGTGCCGTCGCACCCTAAGGAAGAGGGGAATGGCGGGTCAACGTCCGACATTCCCGTGTTCGCGATTCGGCCGCGTCGCGCATATTCGCTAATGTGAAGTTTAGTAAGTAATGTCCGTTTAACGGGCGTGATTGTTCAGAGGAAACGCCAGGTTTGACGCGGATTCTCCGCTGAATTTCAGAGGTCAGCACAGCACGCGAACGAGGGCCGCCGGTGGTGGTCCGGCGGCCCTCGCGGCGGTCGCCCCGGGGGTCGCGTCGAGCGCCCCGACGGGTCAGTCGAGGAGGGACACGTGGGTCTCGTCGCCGCCGTAGGTCTCCGAGCTGACGCCCATGTGGGTGATCGCGCCCGCGTCCGGGACGTCGAAGGCGATCGTCACGCTGGAGAACTCACCCTCGTCGCCCAGCACGACATAGGCGCTGTTCGCGTTGAGCTGGCGGGTGAGATCGTAGTCCTCCTCGTACTGGGTCCCGTCGGCCTCGTAGACGTGCTGCTCGTCCATCCAGAACCAGCTGGCGGCGCCTTCCGCGTCGGCGACGTCGATCTCCACCACGAGGTACTCGCCGGTCGGTGTGTGGCCCTGCAACTCGTGGACGACGTCGGTGCCGGTGATGACGTAGGTCAGGCCCGCGTGCTCGAACTCGCTGCCGATCGTCCACATGTCGGAGGTGTCGATCTCGGAGTCCGCGGGCTCCTCCGGATTCGCGGGGTCCTCCGGATCCTCGCCACCGGGCTCGTCGTTCTGGGCGTTCGCGCCCGGATCCCGGGGCTCGACGCGCGAGTCGTTCCCGTTGAAGACGACCACGAGGAGGACCACGAGCACCACGCCGATGACGAACAGCGCGGCGCAGCCCAGCCCGAGGAAGAGCCACGGCGACTTCTTCTTCTGCTGAGGGTGCTGCTGGCCGTACGGGTTTCCGTAGGGGTCGACCGGCGGGGCGGCGTAGAGGTCTCCGTGGTGCTGGCCGTAGGGGTCCGCGTGCTGCTGCGCGTACGGGTCGCCGGGCTGGCCGTAGGGGGCGCCGCCCTGGTTGTACGGGTCGCCGCCGTGACCGTACGGATCACCCTGGTTGTACGGGTCGCCGGGGGCACCGGGCATCCCCGGGCCGCCCGGAGGAGGGCCCATCGGCGGCTGTCCGCCGGTGGGCGGTCCCATGGGCGGCTGTCCGCCGACGGGGGGTCCCATGGGCGGCTGTCCGCCGGCGGGCGGTCCCATCGGCGGCTGTCCGCCGGTGTGGGGCCCTGCGGGGGCATGCCGGGCGGAGGCCCTTGGTGGGGGCCGTTCGGTGGAGGCTGGCTCATGGCGGTCCTTGGCTTTCTGCCGTGGTGCGGGGCGAACCCGAGCCCGGGGGGAGAGGGTCCCTACCCGTGGTTCGAGTCGAGGCGTCGGCCGGGGGCGCCCGCGATCAGCGGCTGCTCGTTCTGTGTCGGGTCAGACGCCCGCGGGAGCGGATCGGTTCTCCCGCGCGACGTGCCTAGTGTGGGGTCATGGCACGACTGCTCATCGTTCACCACACCGTCTCGCCCGCCACCCAGGAGATGCTGGCGGCGGTGCTCGACGGCGCCCGTACCGACGATATCGAAGGCGTGGAGGTGCGGACCAAGCCAGCCCTGGGCGCGACCGTCCGTGACCTGTTGGAAGTTGACGCGGTGCTGCTCGGGACCCCCGCCAACATCGGCTACATGAGCGGCGCCCTCAAACACTGGTTCGACACGGTGTACTACCCCGCCCAGCCCGACACCGAGGGGCTCCCGTACGCGCTCTTCGTGCACGGGGACAACGACACGTCGGGGGCGGTGCGCGCGGTGGAGTCGATCGCCCAGGGTATGGGGTGGCGACGCCAGCGCCCGCCGGTCCGCGTGACCGGTCAGCCGGACGCCGGCGCCCGTCAGGCGTGCTGGGAACTGGGCGCGGTGATGGCGCTCGCGGCGCTCGGGGAGGCCTGAGACGGCCTGGTCCGGCCACCGCGCGCGTCCGTGACCCCGCCCGTCAACCCGCGGCGGAGGACTGGTAGCGGGCGAGCTGGGCGTGCAGCTGGGCGAGCGCGTAGGAGGTGACACTGTCGCCGGTGGTGGCGGACGAACCCATCTGTTTGCGCACCCACAGCAGGCGTCGGAGGTCTCCTGGCCGTAGTCGCCGTCGACCCCGTACCTGGGCAGGCTGGCGCCCGCGTACTTGAGCATCTGCTGGAGCAGCGTGACGCGGCTGCCAGAGTCGCCGACCTTGAGTCCGAGCATCTCGTCTCCTGATCCTGGGGCTGTTCCCGGGGGTTGGGTGAACGTGCCGTTCTCGACCAGGGCGTAGAGCACGCTCCCCGGACACGAGGTGGACACGAAGTCGCGGTGGCCGAGCACCCTGCCGGACACTCCGTGCCCGGACGTCAACCACCCGCGCAGACGGCGGACGCCGTCGATCTGTGCGTCGGTGGGCCACTCGCCCTCGCCGATCATCAGGGTGACGCTGTAGTAGCCGGAATTGCCCGATCTGGTGCCCTGGGCGGCCTGGTAGCGGAACAGCCCCCGGCCCTCGAAGACGTGACCCTCCACCGAGACACCGAAGCTGTACCCGATGTCGGCCCAGCCGCGTCCGTAGACGTGGTGGTCGCGGGTGCTCTTCCAGTAGGAGACGCACGCGGAGTGGCCGCCGAGGTTGGTCGCGGGTCCGTTGTAGTGGACGACGAGCCCGGACTCGGGGTCGGCGTAGTCGGCGGGGGAGGTCGCTGACCAACCGAAGTAGGACCGCGGGTAGTCGATCACGGGTACCTCCTGCGGGTGGCGGGGGGAGAGGACTCGCTGAGACAGGGCCCCTACGCTGGATCACGAGGTGTTCACTGATTGTCCGCCCAATCGGTGACGATTTCCAGCCCCCAGAACAGGAGATACCGGACGACATGACGTGCCGTTCCGGTGTGGCGCGCCCCACTACCTGCCCAGGGCGCGGCGGATGGTGTCCTGGGCGCGGCGCGTGGCCGGACTGATCCGGGGTGAGGGCCCGCGTCCCGCGGCGACGGCGGTGGCGATGTCGCCGCCCGACGTGCTCCCGGCCGCCTTCAGCTTGGCGCGCAGCGCGTCGGAGGTGACCCCCTGAAGAGCGCTGCGGCCCGCGATGAGAGCGGCCTCCACACCGAGGAGGGGGAACCGGTCCCGGCCGTGGACCCGGGCGGCGCGGAGAAGTTCGTCGGCCGACCGCTTGGCCCGTGTGAACAGTCCCTGGGCGTCGACGTCCCGACCCGCCTCCGCGGCGTCCATGCCCAGTCGGTACAGGTTCGCCGCGTGCTGCGCACGCGTCTCCAGCCTGGTTTGGAGCGCTCGGAGCAGCGCCTCCCGAAGCCGGACGTACGCGTGTGACGGCCCCTCGGGCGCAGCCGGCGACCGCGAGTCCCGTTCCGCCATGACGCCCCCGTTCCCCTACCAGCAGTGGACGGTCTCCGAGAGGATAGCGCCATCCCCGGTTCAGGCCGGAGCAAGGGGCGTGCCCCCGCCCGGAAGTCGGGGGCGGGGGCACGCGGATCGGGAGAGCGGCGGGATCAGAGCCGCTCCCACGCTTCGGTGAGCACCTTGCGCAGGATGCGCTCCATCTCGTCGAAGTGCTCCGGACCGCAGGTCAGCGGCGGTGAGAGCTGCACGACGGGCTCGCCGCGGTCGTCGGCGCGGCAGACCAGACCGGCGTCGAACAGCGCCTGGGACAGGAAGCCCTTGAGCAGGCGGGTCGACTCCTCGGCGGTGAAGACCTCCTTGGTCTCCTTGTCCTTCACCAGCTCGATGCCGTAGAAGAACCCGTCGCCGCGCACGTCGCCGACGATCGGCAGGTCGAGCAGCTTCTCCAGCGTCGCGCGGAACACCGGGGCGTTCTCACGCACGTTGTCGAGGATGCCCTCCTTCTCGAACAGGTCGATGTTGGCGAGCGCGGCGGCGGCGGCGACCGGGTGGCCGGCGAAGGTGACGCCGTGCAGGAAGACGTTGCCCCGTTCCTTGAACGGCTCCATCAGCCGTTCGCGGGCGATCACACCGCCCAGTGGCACGTAACCGCTGGTGGCGCCCTTGGCGAAGGTGATCATGTCCGGCAGGTAGCCGTACTTGGTCGCGCCGAAGTACTCACCGAGGCGGCCGAACGCGCAGATGACCTCGTCGGAGACCATGAGCACGCCGTAGCGGTCGCAGATCTCGCGCACGCGCTGAAGGTAGCCGGGCGGCGGGGGGAAGCAGCCGCCGGAGTTCTGCACCGGCTCGACGAAGACCGCGGCGACGGTGTCCGGGTCGTTCTGCAGGATCGCGTCCTCGATCTGGTCGGCGGCCCAGCGGCCGAAGGCTCGGGGTCGTCGCCGTGCACGGGCGCGCGGTAGAAGTCGGTGTTCGGCACCTGGATCGTGCTCGGCACCAGCGGCTCGAACGGGGTCTTGATGCCCTGGAGCCCGGTGATGGACAGCGCGCCGAGGCTGCTGCCGTGGTAAGCGATCTTGCGGCTGATCACCTTGTGCCGGAGCGGCTCACCGACGGCTTTGAAGTACTGGCGGGCGAGTTTCCAGGCGGACTCGACGGCCTCCGAACCGCTGGTGGTGAAGAAGACGCGGTTCAGGTCGCCGGGGGCGAGGCCGGCGAGCCGGTCGGCCAACTCGACGGCCTCGGGTGGGCGTAGGTCCAGATCGGGAAGTAGGCGAGTTCCCTGGCCTGCTCAGCGATGGCGTCCGCGATCTCCGTGCGGCCGTGTCCGGCCTGGGAGACGAACAGCCCGGCGAGGCCGTCCAGGTACTTCTTGCCGTTCGAGTCGTAGACGTGGACGCCCTCGCCGCGGGTGATGACGGGGACGTCGGCATCGTCGTAGGCGGCCATCTCCGTGAAGTGCATCCACAGGTGGTCCTTGGCGGCCCGCTGGACTTCCTGCGGGCTCAGGCTCGCTGCCACTTGGTGCTCCCATGATCGCTGGGTGGGTGCGGGGACCGTGTGGAAGGTCGGTCGACCCGTGGGCCCCTGCAAGGACCCGCTACAGAAATAGTCGCATGCGGGACGATTTTGTCAAGTATCCGTCGCGAAACACAACCTTTACGACGGAATCCCTTGATCTTGCGCTCGTTGAGTGGCAACGTGACCTGAGACACCAACATCGCGCGCGAATGTGCTTGACCAGCCAAGGGAGCAGAAGTGACCGAGAGGCACGACCTCGACCATCTCAGGAACTTCGTCAACGGGGAGTACGTCGACACGATCGACGGGATCCGCGCCGACATCGTCGACCCGTCGACCGGCGAGGTCTTCGCCACGGCTCCCGTCTCGTCCGCCGCCGACGTCGACCACGCCTTCAAGGTCGCCCAGCGCGCGTTCGACGACGGCTGGCGCGACACCACCCCGGCCCAGCGCCAGATCGCCCTCAACCGGTTCGCCGACGCCGTCGAGGCGCGCGCCGACGAGCTGGTCGCGGCCGAGGTGCGCAACTGCGGCAAACCCGTGGCGCTGACCAAGAGCGAGGAGATCGCCCAGGTCCTGGACGCGCTCCGGTTCTTCGCCGGTGCGGCGCGCAACCTGGAGGGCCGCGCCGCGGGCGAGTACATGGCCGACCACACCTCGTGGATCCGCCGGGAGCCGATCGGCGTCGTCGGGCAGATCTCGCCGTGGAACTATCCGATGGCGATGGCGGCGTGGAAGATCGGCCCCGCGCTGGCGGCGGGCAACACCGTCGTCCTCAAGCCCTCGGACACCACACCGGTCTCCACCCTGCTGCTCGCCGAGATCGCGTCCGAGTTCCTCCCCGCGGGCGTGTTCAACGTGGTCTGCGGCGACCGCGACACCGGACGCGCACTGGTCGACCACAAGATCCCCCAGCTCATCTCGCTGACCGGCTCCACCCGTGCCGGGTTCGAGGTCGCGCAGGCCGGATCCCGCGACCTCAAGCGCCTCCACCTGGAGCTGGGCGGAAAGGCGCCGGTCATCGTCTTCGACGACGCCGACGTCGAGCGCGCCGCCGCCGGGATCGCCGAGGCGGGTTTCTTCAACGCGGGCCAGGACTGCACGGCCGCCACCCGCGTCCTCGCCGCGCCGGGCATCCACGACGACTTCGCCGCCGCCCTCGCCGAGCAGGCGCGCGGCACCGTGACCGCTCCGCCGAGCAACCCCGACGCGCTGTTCGGCCCGGTCAACAACGCGGGCCAGCTCGCCCGGGTCAGCGGGTTCGTCGAGCGCGCCCCGGATCACGCCGAGATCCTCGCCGGCGGTCAGCGGGTCGGCGACGAGGGCTACTTCTACGCGCCCACGGTCGTGTCCGGCCTGCGACAGGGCGACGAACTGGTGACCGACGAGATCTTCGGCCCGGTCATCACCGTCCAGCGGTTCACCGACGAGGACACCGCCGTCCGCTGGGCCAACTCGGTCGAGTACGGCCTGGCGTCCAGCGTCTGGACCAGGGACCACGCCCGGGCGCTGCGGGTCTCGCGCCGCCTCGACTTCGGCTGCGTGTGGATCAACACCCACATCCCGATCACCGCGGAGATGCCGCACGGCGGCTTCAAGCACTCCGGCTACGGCAAGGACCTGTCGATGTACTCCTTCGACGAGTACACGCGGATCAAGCACGTCATGAGCTACATCGGTGACTGACCCGGAGTCCGGCCCGGCGGACGCCCGGGACCCCGGCCGGGCCTCCGCCCGGCCGGGCGAGCCGCCCGAGCGGCATTCCCCAAGACCAGGAACGAGAGCTGACAGGAGCCTCCCCGTGATGGCCACAAGCACCACGACACCTCCGCCCGAGCGCCCGCCGGGACCTCGGCCCCGGCTCAGGCCCCGGCCATCAGTCTGGAGGGCGTGACCAAGTCCTTCCGCTCGGGTTCGGAGACGGTCACGGCCGTGACCGGGGTCGACCTGGCCATCGCCGAGGGGGAGTTCTTCTCGCTGCTCGGACCGTCGGGCTGCGGCAAGACGACCACCATGCGGATGATCGCCGGGTTCGAGGAGCCGACCGGGGGAGTCGTCCGGCTCGACGGCCGCGACGTCACCGGTGTCCCGGCCCACCACCGCGACGTCAACATGGTCTTCCAGAGCTACGCGCTCTTCCCGCACATGAGCGTCGCCGACAACGTGGCGTTCGGACTCCGGCGGCGCGGCGTCGATAAGGCGCAGATCCGGTCGCGGGTGGCGGAGATGCTCGACCTCGTGGAGCTGGGCCACCGCGGCAAGCACCGGCCCTCCCAGCTGTCCGGCGGCCAGCAGCAGCGGGTCGCGCTGGCCCGCGCGCTGGTCAACCAGCCCGGCGCGCTCCTGCTCGACGAGCCCCTGGGCGCGCTGGACCTCAAGCTCCGCCAGTCCATGCAGGTCGAGCTCAAGCGCATCCAGCGCGAGGTCGGCATCACCTTCGTCTACGTCACGCACGACCAGGGCGAGGCACTGACGATGTCGGACCGCATCGCGGTGATGAACCGCGGCGGCGTCGAGCAGCTCGGCACACCCGCCGAGATCTACGAGCACCCCGCCACACGGTTCGTCGCCGACTTCATCGGCACCAGCAACCTGCTCACCGGGACGGTCGGGGGCCGCACGGACGCGGGGACGTGGCGGGTCGAGGTCGGGGACGGCGCGACCGCCCTGGCCGCCGAGCTGCCCGACGGCGCCGAGGCGGGCGCCGAGGTTCACCTGACCGTGCGACCGGAGAAGGTCCGCATCTCGGTGGACGAGCCCGAGGGCGCCGTCAGCCGGTTGCCCGGCACGGTCACCGAGACCGTCTACCTCGGCTCGGCCACGCACTACCAGGTCGACATCGGCTCCGACCAGAGGATCACCGTCTACCAGCAGAACACCTCGGGCTCCGGCCTCGTCGCCGAACGCGGCGAACGGGTGTGGCTGTCCTGGACGCCCGATCACTCCTACGCGCTGACCGACTGACGCGACCCCGACCGGGCCGACCCGGTCCCGACCCGGTCCCGACCCGGTCCACCGGGTCACCACAGCCGCATCCCCCGACCAGAAGCAGGGAACAGACGACATGAACCACCGCTCACGCCCGACGCCCGATCCTTCCCTCCAGCGCGGACTCGCCCGCCGCCGACGGCGCGGCTCACTCGCCACGCCCGGCATCACCCGCCGGGGCACCCTCCAGGCGAGCGGCCTCGCCGCGGCGGCGCTCGCCCTCTCCGCCTGCGGCGTGCAGGGCCAGCAGCGCGATCCCGCGCAGGACGCCGACTTCTGGGAGGGCAAGGAGCGGACCGGTTCCCTGCGGTTCGCCAACTGGCCGCTGTACATGGACTCGGACCGCACGCAGCTCCTGCAGTTCACCGAGTCCACCGGCACCGAGGTGGTGTACAAGGAGGACGTGCAGGAGGCGGCGCCGTTCTTCGGGCAGATCCAACCCAAGCTGGCCAACGGCGACGACACCGGCTACGACATGTTCGTCCTGCCCAACGGCTTCGAACTGGCCAAGCTCATCGAGCTGGGCTACCTCGTGCAGTTGGACCACACCCGGCTGCCCAACTTCACGGAGTACGCGGGCGAGGCCTACAAGAACACCACCTACGACCCGGGCAACCGCTACACGGTCCCCTACGCCTCGGGCATCACCGGCATCGCCTACAACCCGGAGTTCGTCGACCGGGAGATCACGAGCATCGCCGACCTGTGGGACCCGGAGTTCGCGGGCAAGGTCGGGATGATGTCCGACGCCCAGGAGATCGCCAACTTCGGGCTGCTCCGCAACGGAGTCAACCCGGCCGACTCGACCCCGCAGGACTGGGAGGCGGCCGCCGAGGCGTTGCGCGAGCAGCGCGACGCCGGGATCGTGCGCGCCTACTACCAGCAGGACTTCATCCAGCCGCTGACCAACGGCGACCTGTGGATGACCATGGCCTTCTCCGGCGACATCTACCAGCAGAACGCCGAGGAGGGGACGAACCTCAAGTTCGTCGTCCCCGAGGAGGGCGCCACGCTCTGGACGGACTGCATGATGATCCCCTTCACCTCGCAGGCGCCGGTCGACGCGATCGAGCTGATGAACTTCCTGTACGAGCCGGAGATCAACGCCGGACTCACGGAGTACATCGCCTACATCACGCCGATCCCCTACGTGCAGGAGGTCATCGCCGAGTGGGCCGCCTCCGAGAGCGGCACCGAACGTGGTCAGGCCCTGGCCGAGATGGCCGAGAGCCCGCTCGTGTTCCCGACGGAGGAGGAGTACCAGCGGCTGCACAACTACGTGAACACGCCCGCCGCCGAACAGGACGAGTTCGCCTCGCTCTTCCACGCCGTCACGCAGAGCTGAGCGCCATGAGCAACCGCGAGTACACGCCGTACGTGCTGGTCCTGCCAGCATGGGTCTGGCTGGCCCTGTTCTTCGTCGTCCCCATCGGCGGGATGCTGTCGCTGTCGCTGACCACCGGCGACGTGATCACCGGTTTCCAGCAGTCCTTCGAGGTGGGCAACTACGTCGACGCCGTCTCCACGTACTGGGAGCAGATCGTCCGCTCCCTGTTCTACGGGGCCTGCGCGACCGTGCTGTGCGTCGTCATCGGCTACCCGATGGCCTACTGGATCGCCTTCCGGGGCGGGACGCACAAGTCCACGTACCTGCTGCTGATCCTGCTCCCGTTCTTCGTGTCGTTCGTGCTGCGGACCATCTCGTGGCGGTTCCTGCTCGCCGACAACGGCGTCCTGCTGGGCCCGCTGAAGTCGATCGGGCTGATCCCGGCCGACCTGGCGGTGCTCAACTCCTCGCCCGCGGTCATCCTGGGCCTGGCCTACAACTTCCTGCCGTTCATGGTCCTGCCGATCTACGCGGTCCTGGAACGGATGGACGCACGGATCGTCGAGGCGGCCCACGACCTGTACGCGGGCCGGATCCAGGCGTTCCTCAGGGTGATCCTGCCGGTGTCGCTGCCCGGTGTGTTCGCCGGAGTGCTGATGACCTTCATCCCGACCAGCTCCGACTACATCAACTCGTCGGTCCTGGGCGGCACGCACAACACGATGATCGGCAACGTCATCCAGACCCAGTACCTGGTCAACAACAACTACCCGATCGCCTCGGCGATCACCTTCGTCCTCATGGGGCTGCTGCTGGTCGGCATCTTCAGCTACGCGCGGGCCCTGGGAACCGAAAGGGTCATGGAGGTGCACACGTGAGCACCGGTGTCGACACACCCACGGTGTCCGGAGGGGCCGTCCCGGGCGGTCCCGGGGCCGCCGGCGGAACGCGGCCCGCGCGTGCGCGACGGCGGACCGACTGGGGCCGCGTCTACACGATCGCGGTCCTGGCGTGGCTGTTCCTGCCGATCCTGTTCATGGTCGCGTTCAGCTTCAACGACCCGGCCGGGCGGCACAACATCACCTGGCAGGGGTTCACGTTCCGCTGGTACCAGGACGCCCTGGCCTACCCGGACCTGAACCAGGCGATGTTCAACTCGGTGTCCATCGCGCTCCTGACGATGGTGATCTCCGGCGCGCTGGGCACCCTGCTCGGACTGGCGCTGGGCCGCTACACCTTCCGGGGCAAGCAGCTCACCAACCTGGTGATGTTCTCGGCGATCAGCGCGCCCGAGGTGGTCGTCGGCGCCGCCCTGCTGTCCACGTTCCTCATGATGAACGTGACGACGGGCTACTGGACGACCGTCGTGTCGCACGTGATGTTCTGTGTGTCCTTCGTGGCCATCACGGTGCGGGCACGCGTGATCACGCTGGACCCGCGCATGGAGGAGGCCGCGCGCGACCTGGGCGCCGGGCCGTTCACCACGTTCCGCCTGGTGACGCTCCCGCTGCTGTTCCCCGCGGTGATGTCGGGCGGGCTGCTGGCCTTCGCGCTGTCCATCGACGACTACATCATCACCTCGTTCGTCAGCGGTGACGTGACGACCTTCCCGTTGTGGATCTGGGGCGCCACCCGCGTGGGCATCCCGCCGCAGGTCAACGTGATGGGCACACTGCTGTTCCTGGTGGGTGTGACCCTGGCGGTGGTCAACGTGATCAACAGCCGGCGCAAGCGGTGAGCGGGGCGGGCGCGCCCGCGGGGACGCCCGCCCCGACAGAGGACCCCCGCCGTGGTCACATTCGAAGATCCCGGATCCCGAGTGCGTCGCACGCGCGGTCGGGGAGACGGACCGGCGCCGACGGCGCCGGACCTCCTCCCCTCCCCAGACCGGGGACCCGTGCCCGCCGGCGGTCGGCGGACACGGTCATCGACAGACGGAGTGATAACCCATGGCCGACGGAGCGACCGCGCGAGCGGAGAGAGCGCTGAAGAACGCTCGCCCGAAGGTCTTCTGGCTGGATCCGGAGATCGAGGGCCACGACCTGCCCGAGCCGGCGCCGCCCCTGACCGGTGACGTGCACGCTGACCTCGTCGTGGTCGGTGGCGGGTTCAGCGGACTGTGGACCGCGCTCATCGCCAAGGAACGCGACCCGGGGCGAGACGTGGCGCTGGTGGAGGCCAGAACCGCCGGATGGGCCGCCTCCGGGCGCAACGGCGGATTCTGTGCGGCCAGCCTCACGCACGGGTACGACAACGGGGCCGAGCGCTGGCCCGAGGAGATCGCCGAGCTGGAGCGGCAGGGACGTGCCAACCTCGACGGGATCGAGGAGGCGGTTCGGCGGTACGGGATCGAGTGCGAGTTCGAGCGCACCGGGGAGATCCTCGCCGCCACGGCGCCGTGGCAGGCGGAGGGATTCGAGGAGTCGGCGGCGGCCCTGCACGCGCTGGGGTACCGGGCCCAGGTGTGGGACGCCGAGCGGATGCGCCAGGAGGTGGACTCGCCCACCTACGTCGGCGCGCTGCACGAACCCGACGCGGTCGCCATGATTCACCCGGCCAAGCTGGCGTGGGGCCTGCGGGCCGCGTGCCTGGAGTTGGGCGTGCGGATCTTCGAGGACACGCCGGTGCGCGCGATCCGGTCCACGCACGTCGGGCTGCGGCTGGAGACGAGCGGGGGAGCGCTGCACGCCCCGAAGGTCGCCTGGGGCACGGGAGCCTTCCCGGGTCCGCTGCGCCGACTGAGGCACTACCTCGCCCCCGTGTACGACTACGCGCTGATGACCGAACCGCTGAGCGACGAGCAGATGGCGTCGATCGGGTGGAAGGCACGCCAGGGCCTGAGCGACGCGTCGAACTTCTTCCACTACTACCGGCTGACCGCGGACAACCGGATCCTGTGGGGTGGGTACGACGTCGTGCACCACTACGGGGGCGCGGTGCGCCCGGAGCACGACCAGCGGCCGGAGACCTTCCAGAAGCTGGCGGAGCACTTCTTCGAGAACTTCCCGCAGCTGGAGGGCGTGCGGTTCACGCACACCTGGGGTGGGGTGATCGACACGTGCAGCCGGTTCTCCGGGTTCTTCGGCACCGCGTACAGGGGGCGGCTGGCCTACGCCGTCGGGTACACGGGCCTGGGGGTGGGGGCGACGCGCTTCGGCGCGCAGGTGATGCTCGACAGGCTCGACGGACTGGACACCGAACGCACGCGGCTGCGGATGGTGCGGGAGAAGCCGCTGCCGTTCCCGCCGGAGCCGGTGCGCTCGCTGGGCATCGGGCTGACGCTGCGCGCGACGGCCGCCGCCGACCGGAACGACGGCAGGAGGAACCTCTGGCTGCGGGCCCTGGACGCGATGGGTCTGGGTTTCGACAGCTAGTGTCTCGACCATGGAGGTCGGTGACATCCGTCCCGCCTGACACTCAGCGCGAGGGCCCTCGGCACCGGTGTGGATCGCGACCCCGGCTCCGTGTCCGGCGCCCTGCCGGAAAGGAACGGGTAAGGCCGGGTCAGGGTTGTCCCGGGCGGTACGCGGTGCGGCGTGGCGTTGCCCCCCAATCGCACCCCTTGGGGCACGATGGCGGAGTCCGCCCGATCAGGTCCACCGCGTGGCCGCCCACCGGCCCGAGTTCCCAGGCCGCGCGGTGCCGGCGTTCGAGGGCCCGGAGCCCGAAGGGGGTTCCGGGCACGGCGCCGCCGCGTCAGTACCCGCGCCAGGCGCCCTGGTGGTACTCGATCACGCTCGGCCGCATCAGGGTGGACGCCTCCACACCGGGGTCGCGCCGGTCCCGTGGGAACACGAGCGCGGCGGCGAGCAGGTCGTCGTCGAGGAAGCGCAGCGGCGGCGCGTCGTCGGGCAGGGCCGGGGCCGGCGCCCCACCCGTGGTGGCTAGGTAGAACCCCCAGTTTCCGAACGAGGGCACGTCCACGTTGTACGGGGTGGCCGCCAGCCCGGCCTCCTCCAGGGTGTGGCCCACGCTCCAGAACGCCTCCGGTGCGAAGAACGGCGACCCGGCCTGCACGACGAGCCGGCCGTTCTCGGGGAGGGCCTCGGCGACCAGCGCGTAGAACTCCGCGGAGTACAGCTTCGAGGTGCCGACGTCGTCCCCGTCCGGAAGGTCGGCGACCACCGCGTCGAACTCCCGCCCGTTCTCCCGGAGCCAACGGAAGGCGTCGGTGTGCACCACCCGCACGCGAGGGTCCTCGAACGAGTCCCCGTTGAGGTCGCTGATCACGGGGTCGGTGGACGCCAGTTCCACGACGGCCGGGTCGAGGTCGACGACGGTCACCGAGGACACGTCGTCGTAGGCCAGGATCTCCCGCAGGGCAAGGCCGTCGCCGCCGCCCAGCACGAGTACGTCCGCGCGGGGCCCGTCCATCACCGGGTGGATCAGCGACTCGTGGTAGCGGTACTCGTCCAGGGACGAGAACTGGAGCGACCCGTTCAGGAACATCCGCACGTCGTCGCCGTCCAGGGACCGCGTGAGCACGATCTCCTGGTACTCCGACCGCTCGGCGTGCACGATCGGATCGCGGTACAGGGCTTGGCGCGCGTCGACCTCGAACTGGTCGGCGTAGGCGAAGGCCAGTCCGAGCGCCCCCAGGACCACGATCAGCCCGCAGGTCAGCGCCGCGTACGCGCGTCTGCCCAGTTGGGAGCGGAACAGCCACAGCACGACCGCCACCCCCACCACGGCGTTGAGCGCGCCGACCGTGACGGAGCCCTTGGGCAGGCCCAGGAGGGGGAGCAGCAGGAAGGGGAAGGCCAGTCCGCCGAGGAGACCGCCGACGTAGTCCGCCGCGAACAGGTCGGCGACCGCCTCGGAGGCGTCCTGTTTGCGGATCCGCTGGATGAGCGTCATCAACAGCGGGATCTCCACACCGATCAGCGCGCCGATGACGAACGCGAGCAGGACCAGCGCGGGCTGGTAGGCGGAGAACCAGGCGAACGCCCCGTACAGCAGCAGGACCGACAGGCCGCCGACCAGCGACAGCAACCCCTCCACGACCGCGAACGACAGCGCCGGGTTGCCCTGGAGCCGCTTTGACAGCAGCGAGCCGACCCCCATGGCGAACACCATCACCGACAGCACCACGGAGGCCTGGGTGATGGTGTCGCCGAGCAGGTAGCTGCCGATCGCCACCAGCGCCAACTCGTAGACCAGACCGCACGCGGCGCAGACGAACACCGCCGTCAGCACCAGGAACCGCGCCACGCGGGGCGGGACCGGCAGTCTGGTCGAGGGTCTGGTGGAGGTCTCGGTCAACGGAACATGCCTCACTCTGCGGGGTGGCCGACCGGATTCCGGGGTCGGCCCGGGTGGTGGTCCTCGGTCCTCAGGTGAGAGAGGCCGCGATCACCAGGGCGATCGCCACGTGCGCGGTGGCGCTGACCCAGGTGGCCGGGTGCGGTTCCGCGTTGCTGATCATCCGGGCGATCTTGACCGGGGTGACGACGTCGATGAGGACGAAGGCCAGTGCCATGGCGGCGAGGCCGATCGCGCCGTAGACCGCCGTGGAGAGCAGCCCGGCGCCCAGGCCCGCCTCGGACTCGCTGCTGAGGATCGCGGAGACCACGACGATGGCCGTGCCCAGCGTGTTGGCCGACACCAGCAGGACGGCGTTGCCGTTGCGCTCCTCCCAGATCAGCGTGTGCAGCTTGCCCGGGGTGAGCAGGTCGACGACGAGGTAGCCCGCGATGAGGACGGCGACGCCGACGCCCCCGTAGGCGAGAGCGGACAGGGAGTTGAGGAGAAGGTCGTTCATGATCCTTGCCTGCGAGGTTGGGGGAGGGGGTCGTTCGTTGGGGACGTGTGCCCTGACGTGCCCGAAGGGTACTCGTTACTACTTGCCGAACCCGGAGCCGCCGCCGCGGAAGTCGCTGCCGCTGCCGCCGCTGTTCGAACCGCCGCCTCCGATTCCGAAGAAGAAGAACCCTCCGCCGGAGTGGGAGTCGCCCTCGCACACGTCGTCGTCGTAGGACGGATCGGACACGTAGTCGTCGTCGGGGCAGTAGTCGGTCGTGCCGTTGTCGCATGCGCTGACCAGAACCAGGATCACGACGATGAAGCCGACGATCGCCAAAATGGTGATCCAGGTGTTCCTGGCGGTGTGGTCGGAGTCGTGGGCGTCCATGGACGGGATCTCCTCACGGGTGGGGGGTGTTCGGGGCCGTCGCGCCAGTCGGGCGCGGACACACGTGTCGGAGGGCGCCCGCCCCCCGACTTCGCAGGGTACTGGTCCTGGCGCGGGACCTACTCGCCGTAGCCGGAGGTCGCGGCGGGTCTCGCGGCCGGGGCGCGGCCGGTGGTGGGGGCATGCGCGGACTCCGCGGTCAGGGAGTGACGGACGTCGTCGTCGACACCAGTTCGCCGCTCTGGGGGTAGGCGTGCCAGGTCCTCCAGCCCAGTGGCGCCTCGGGGTTCAGGTGCAGCGCGGTCACGGCGAGCGGGTCGCCGGGGAAGGTGACGTACAGGCCGCCGGGGGAGTCGGCCACCTCCTCGCGCAGGAGGTCGATCCGACGGGCCAGGTCGCCCGGGTCGAGCGTCTCCACGGTCGACGCGAACCGGTAGTCGCCGTGTCCCCACGAGGGCAGGTCGGCGATGCCGGGCAGCCCGCCGGTGAAGCCGGGCAGGCACGCGACCGTCTCGACGAGGGGATCGCTCCCGTCGTCGGGGTCCCGCTCCACGACGACCTGGTGGGAGGCGCCCAGGACACTCAGCCGCACGCGCAGGCCCGGCCGTTCGACCGTGCGGACGGCGAGGGCCTCGACCGGCGGGCGGCTCAGGGTCCAGACCAGGTCGTCGGCCCTCGTGTCGACGAAGGGCGTGCCGATGCTCGCACGCACGCCCGGCTCAGCTCCCGGGGTAGATCGTGAAGCTGCCGGGGAGGATCTTCTGACCGGTGGCGGCCTCCCAACCACCGTGGTCGAACCGCTCGAAGGAGAGCAGTTGGCCGGTGTCGGACTCGTAGTCGGCGTAGTCCAGACCGCCCTGGGCGCGCAGGCCCGTGGTGCCCTCGGAACGGTAGGAGCCGGTGCCCTTCTCCTCCAGGCGGTAGGTGACGCCCTCGAACCGCAGGGTCTTGGCGTGGGGGGTCAGTTCGGTGTCGGGACGGCCGGTCCACAGGACCAGCTCCAGGTCCGGGTCCTCCTCCACGGACAGCCAGCGCTTGCCGCCGTCGACCTCCAGGAAGTGCTCCGACCAGGTGTAGCCGCCCTCGGACAGGCGCAGGGAGCCGCGGATCCAGGTGCGCTCGTGCCCCCAGTCGAGCATGTCGCCAGCCTTGAGCGTGCGGGGGTCGCCGGTGGTGTCGCCCTCGTTGGCGAACGGGTCCCGCGGCGTGGGCGGCGTCTGGGCCCTCACGTTCTCGTTCTTCTTCGCGCGGTTCGACACGATCACGACGCCGATCACGACGCCGACGACGAGCACGGCGAGCAGCAGCAGGAGTTGGGTGGTCAAGGTTCCTCGCTTCGCTGTGGCGGGGTGGCTGTCAACGGCGCCCGCGGGCGTCCCCCGTCTGACGCGTTCCACGGCCGCCCGGTTTCGTCCCTGTCCGGAATCGGTCAGGAAGAAGGCCGCCCGGAGGGGATCTCGCGGACGGCCGGCCGGTGACGTGGGAAGACTATCGGGAGCCGTGAGGATCCCCGGTCTCGGTGGGCAGGCTTTCGTCGGCCCCCCAGCGGCTCCACGATCCGGGGTAGAGCCGCGTGTCGGCGTACCCGGCGTGCTCCAACGCCAGGAGGTCGTGACAGGCGGTGACGCCGGATCCGCAGTAGGCGGTGACGGTGGCGGCGGAGTCGGCCCCGAGCGCGGCGAAGCGCGCGCGCAGGACGCCGGGGCTGGACAGGAACCCGTCGCCGTCCAGGTTGGCGGGCCACTCTGCGCTGCGGGCGCGGGCACGTGCCCGGGCCGGGCGTCGACGGGGGCGGGTTCCTCGCCGGTGTAGCGGCCGTACACGCGGGCGTCCAGGAGCAGGCGCGCCGGGTCGCCGATCTCGGCGGCGACCGTCGGGGTGTGCACGACCCGGTCGGCGGGCCACGCCCGCGGGGTGCGGTGGGCCGGCGCGCGCGAAGCGTCGCCCTTCTCCAGGTCGCCGGTCCACGTGCGCAGACCGCCGTCCAGGAACGCGGCGGGGGTGCCGAGGACGCGCAGCATCCACACGAGACGGGCGGCGACGGACCCGTGCGCGTCATCGTAGACCACCACGACGTCGTGGTCGCCGATGCCCAGGCGGCCGAGCGCGGCGGCGAAGTCGGTCGGTGAGGGGAGGGGGTGGCGACCGCCCTCGGGGCTGGGCGGTTCGGCCAGATCGGCGTCGACGTCGGTGAACACCGCTCCGGGCAGGTGCCCGGAGCGGTAGGCCTCGCGCCCGGAGCGGCCGTCGAGGTACCAGCGGGAGTCGACGACGACCACGTCGTCGAGGTGGTCGCGGAGCCAGTCGGCGGACACGGCCACCGGGAGGGACAAGGGTTCGTCGGACATGGCCGCCAGCCTAGGACCCGCGGGGCCGCGACACACGGGCGCTCGCGGGAACGGGGGCGGTGGGAGGCTGCGGTCGTCGGGCCGGTCAGGTGCGGTCGCCGGCGCCGGGCCGGTCGCGGTCCGTCCGGTGCACGCGCAGGATCCACCACAGGCCGAGCACCGGAAGGACCAGGGGGACGAACACGTAGCCCGAACCGAAGCGGGACCACACCGTGTCGTCCGGCAGCAGACCGGGGACGAACACGCTGAGCGAGCCGACCAGGAGCACACCGGCCAGTTCGACGCCGCACGCGGCCAGCGCCACCGTGCGGGACACGCGCCCGGCACGGGCCAGGCCCACGGCGGCGACCAGGTAGACCGCCCCGGCGGCCACCGACAGCGCGTAGGCGAGCGGGGCCTCGCCGAACCTCGTGGCGAGCTGGTAGGAG
The DNA here is from genome assembly GCF_001942255.1 of Nocardiopsis sp. CNR-923. Taxonomy (GTDB): domain Bacteria; phylum Actinomycetota; class Actinomycetes; order Streptosporangiales; family Streptosporangiaceae; genus Nocardiopsis. The sequence goes on along the minus strand of NZ_MKKC01000153.1, from coordinate 11,355 downwards.
CCGCGCGCGGTCGCGGCCAGGGCGAACACGGAGTACACCGCGACCAACAGCCGCCCGGGGCCGGTGCGCAGTGTCCTGTCGGCGGGAGTCGCTGTGTCAGGCAACGGGGTTCCAGAGCTGTTCGAGACGGACCATGAGCACCGCCAGAACCAGGCAGGCGAAGGCGATGACGGCCGGACCCCACTTGCTGCGTTCCATGAACCCCCAGACCGCGCAGGCGGGCGGCAGGAGGACCACGGTGGCCAGGTAGGACACGAACATGGCCGCCTCGGCGGGGCGGTCTCCGCCGACCACGGCCGCGGCGGAGGCGACGGCCTGACCGATCACCAGAAGCCACAGGACACCCATGCCGACCAGGTGGGGGACCAGCATGGGCTGGTCACGGAAGGTCGAGACGAGGCACCAGCCGGCCATCGCCAGCGACGCCATCTGAATCGTCATGGTCAGCCAGTCGACCACGGCGCCTCCGCTCACGCTCGCGTCCGGGCGTCCGCCCATGTCAGCGGTCCGCCGTCAACGACACAGCGTAGTACTCGTGCCCGACCGCCCTGACCCGGCCCCGGGCACGCCGGTACGGTGGGAGCGAACTCGTGCGAACCGGACGACGACCCTCCGGCACCGTTTCGGATATCTTCCTTGGAGGCGTACCCCTACCCAGGGTGCGCGGCCCAGCACGGCACACCCGCTCTGCTGTCTGCTCAGTCCCCCACTGGAGCGCCCCCATGTCCTATCCCGAGTACCAGTCGGACCCCCAGGAACCCCCGTACGACTCTCCGGCCGACCGGCCGGTCAGGCGGGGCATGTCCACCGGAGGCCGTATCGCCCTCAGCGCCGGCGGCCTCCTCGCGTTCATGACCATCGTGGTGCTCCTCATCGCGATCGTGAACGCCGTCACCGGTGACGACGGCACCGCGTCCGCCCAGCAGCCCGACCAGACCGACCAGGAACCTGGGCGGGCCGTGGTGGAGACCGACGCCGAGGGCGCCGCGCAGCCCGATGCGGGCGAGACGGAGGGGACAGGGGAAGGCGACGGAGAGGGCGACATCGTCCTCACGGCCACGAACGCGGGCACCGCCGACGACCTCCTGGACGGCACCGTCTACACGGTGGTGGACGTCGAGATCGTCAACGACTCCGACGAGTCGATCACCGTCAACCCGGTGTACTTCACCCTGATCCTGGACGACGGCCTGACCGTGAGCGCGATGGACACCTACAGCGCCGACATCGACGCCTTCGGCATGGTGACGGTACGGCCCGGGAACAGGGCCTCGGGGCAGCTCGCCGCCGAGGGCGAGGTCACCATCGTCCAGGTGGAGTTCAGCGAGGCGCACGGCGTGATGGGAGGGGACCCGGTCGTCGCCGACGTCGAGTGACCCCGGGCGCCGGGGCCGGACGGACACCTCGGCCCCGGCACGGCTCGCGCTCCCCGGCACCGCGGCGCACCGGATCCCCGCGCGACGGGGACGATCCGCGCGCGGGAGGACGCTTGTCCCGGTCTCCCGCGCTCCGGCGGGTGGGTTCCGGCATCGGGGTGCCGCGTTCGCGACCGTTGGGGAGGGGCGTTGGATAGGGTCCAGACGCACCCGTTCCACGGGTCACCACGCGGCACACGGCACCCCCTCGCCGCCGCACCCGGGTCCCTTTCCCCTCATCGGAGCGCGTCCATGTCCCACCCGCACCATCAGTCGGGTCCGCAGCAGCCGCACGATCCCCGCGACCACGGGTCCGCGCCGGGCGAGCCGCGGTTCGGGGCGCGGTACGGGGACGCCCACCACGGCGGGCCGCGGTACGGGGATCCGCGCCAGGGCGCGCCGTACTACGGTGAGCCCGGGTACGCGCCCCCGCCCCCGGGCGACCCCCTGTACGGCCCGCCGCCCAGGCAGGGGATGTCCACCGGCGGGAAGGTCGCGCTCGCGATCGGGGGCTCGGCGGGCCTCATCGTCATCGTCGTCCTGGTCATCGCCATCGCCGCGAACCTTTTCTACGGCGGGTCGGTCTCCCCCGAGGCCCCCGTCGCCCAGCCCTCCGCGGGGGAGGAGGCTCCGGCGGCGTCCGCCCCGGCTGAGGAACCCGCGGCCGTCCAGGGGGTCACCATGACGGCCACCGACGCGGGCACGACCGGGGACGCCCTGGACGGATCCGCTGTCTACACGGTCGTGGACGTCGAGATCGTCAACGACTCCAGCGAGTCGATCGAGGTCAACCCCATCTACTTCACCATGACGCTCAGCGACGGCTCGGCCGTCAACGACTGGGCCGACACGCTCTTCGCGGACATCGAGCCGATCACGGCGGGGTCGATCGCGCCCGGCGGCTCGACCTCGGGTCAGATCGCGGTCGTCGGCGAGGTCGAGATCGTCCAGGTGGAGCTGGGCGACCTGATCGGCGAGAGGGAGCCCATCGTCGCGGACGTGCGGTGACGGCGTCGGACGCGGTGAGGGGACGCGTCGGGCCCGGCCGCGCCGCGGCTCCGCGCGTCCGGTGGCCGTACGGTGACCGCCGGTGGGCGAGCGGAAGACGGGCCGGGTGCGATCACGGGTGTGGCGGTGGGGGCACGCCCGGCCGTGCGTAGGGCACGATGGTGCACGTTCCACCCGACCCGCCCCGAGGGCGGCGAACCGTTCACACCAGGAGGTGCCCCGTGCGGTCCGCACACACCCGTTCGCGCCGTCCGCGAGGCTGAGCGCGGCCTCATGGCCCGCCTGCCCGAGGGCGCGCTCATGCGCCGTGCCGCGACCGGGCTCGCGGCGGAGTGCGCCAGAGCGCTGCCCCGGGTGTACGGATCGCGCGTGCTGCTGCTGGTCGGCAGCGGGGACAACGGCGGCGACGCCCTCTACGCGGGCGCCCTGCTGGCCAGGCGCGGAGCCGCCGTGCACGCCCTGCTCGCGGGGCCGCGCGCCCATGAGGGCGGACTGGCGGCCCTGCGCTCGGCGGGCGGCCGGGCCCGTGCCTTCAAGGGCGACCCCAACGACGGCGGGGAGCTGTTCGACGCCGACCTCATCATCGACGGGATGCTGGGTATCGGTGGGCGCGGCGGACTCCGGGAACCCCACGCAACGCTGGCCGTGCTCGCCGAGAACGCGCCCGCGCCCGTCGTCGCCGTCGACGTGCCCAGCGGGGTGGACGCCGACACAGGAGAGGTGCCCGGACACGCCGTGCGCGCCGACCTCACCGTCACCTTCGGCGCCCTCAAGCCCGGACTCTGCGTCGACCCCGGCGCCGATCGTGCCGGGCGGGTGCACCTCGTGGACATCGGTCTGGCCCCGGAGCTGGGCGGTCCCGACCTGATCCGCCCACAAGCCGTGGACATCGCCGCGCTCCTGCCGACGCCGGGCACGGAGTCCGACAAGTACCGCCGCGGCCTGCTCGCCGTCCGCGCGGGATCCGACCGGTACCGGGGCGCCGCCGTCCTCACCGTCGGCGGTGCGCTGCGCACGGGCGTCGGGATGGTCCGTTACGGGGGCGCGAGCGCCGCCGTCGACCAGGTGCTCGCCCGCTGGCCGGAGACGGTCGCCGTCGGCCTCGACCCCCAGAGCAGCACCAGACTCGGTCCCGGACGTGTCTGCGCCCTGGTCATCGGGCCGGGCCGGGGAACGCACCCGGCCAACGCCGACGAACTCCGCGCGGTCCTGGACAGCGACTGCCCCCTGCTCGTCGACGCCGACGCCCTCACCCTGCTCAGCGGGAACGGGGGCGCGTCCCTGGCCCAGACCCTGCGGGAGCGCACCGCGCACACGCTCCTCACCCCGCACGCCGGTGAGCTCGCCCGTCTCCTGCCCGGCGCCGACCGGTCCGACATCGAGGCCCGCCGCCTGGAGCACGCGCGCCGGCTCGCCGAAGAGTTCGACTGCACGGTCCTGCTCAAGGGGTCGACCACCGTCGTCACGCAGCCGGGCCTGCCCGCCGTCGCCAATCCGACGGGCACGCCGTTGCTGGCCACGGCCGGGTCCGGCGACGTGCTGGCGGGGGCGATCGGCGCGCTGCTGGCCAGCGGACTGCCCGCCTACGAGGCCGCTGTGTGCGGCGCCTACCTGCACGGGCGGGCGGCGGTGCTGGCACGCGGCGGTGCGCCGGTCAGCGCGACTGATCTGCTGGACGGCCTGCCCTTGGCGGTCGCCGAGGCGCGCGGGACCGGCTGACGTCAGTCGGTGCGCGCGGCGTCCAGGCCGCGCTGGACGATGTCGGTGATGAAGTAGTCGCCCGGGTCGCGCTCGTCGCGCAGCACGTGGACGGTCGAGTCGTCCACCCACAGGTACTCGGTGTGCTTGTCGGGTTCCAGCCGGGGCGCGGAGAGGTCCCCTTCGACCCGCACGAGGTAGTCGATCTCGCGGCGCGTGACGCCGTCGCCGGGGTCCCAGTCGAGGGCGAACAACTCGGCGAGCACCTCGGTCAGGCGCCAGCCGGTCTCCTCCGCCACCTCGCGGGCCAGCCCCTCCAACATGCTCTCGCCCTGTTCGACGTGGCCGCCGACGATGTCCCAGCAGTGCGGGAACACCGTGCGCGTGGGGGAGCGGCGTTGCGCGAACACCCTGCCCCGGGGGTCGGCGATCACCGCGCCGGCGACCCACGTCCGTCCGTCGGCCGTGTCCGGGAACTCGATCCCGGGCGCCACCTCGATGTCGTTCACGAATCCTCCTCGGTGTCCTCGGCGAAGCTACGTCGCCACCGCGCCGATCGCGCCGATCGCGCTGGGGCAGCCGGAGCGTGAGGAGCTTGGCGCGCGGGGCCAGCCGTGTGGCCAGATCGAACACCGCTTCGGTGCGGGAGTGGTCCTCGTCGAGCACCGAGAACAGGTTCACCCCCAGGTAGAAGGTGATCGCCCCGTAGGCGACCTCACGCGCGGGCACCAGCCTGGCCAGGGGCGACCCACCGAGCACCCGCTCCCACTCCTGCTCGATGAAGGCGATCCACGGCTCGGCGCGCTCCTTGATCTCCCGGCGCAGCTCCGGCTTGGTCACGGCGGCCGCCACCAGCTCGGAGAACTCGGCGATGTAGCCGCGTTCCAGGTCGGTCCGGTAGATCCGGGTCGCCGCCGCCACAAGCTCCTCCAGGGTGCGGGCGCCGGCGGTCAGCTCGCGGTACATCGCCAGGCGTTCGGCGCTCGACCGGTCGAGGGCGGCCAGGAGCAGCTGGTCGACGCCGCCGAAATGGTAGAAGACCAGCGCCGAGTTGGCCTCCGCGCGCGTCGCGATCGCCCGCGCCGACGCTCCCGCGTACCCCTCCTCCCGCAGGACCTCGCCGGCCGCGGCCAGGAGCCGCTCCTTGGTCTCCTCGCTCGATCTGCGTCCGCCGCCCTTGGCCATGACCCTCCTTGTGTTCGGGGACGGGTTCATCATACGGTTTAATCATCTGATTAAAGCACTTGGTTTAATCGCGTGTCCGACAGATGGAGTGTGCGTCGTGGTGTCCGAACCCCCTGAACCCCCGGCACGCGCCGGATCAGCCGTGAGCGCTGGATCCTCGTCGGGGCCGTCGCCGCGATCTTCGCCGCCTTCACCTTCCTGCGCGTCACGAGCTGGGGCGGCCTGGACCAGACCGCGTTCCTCTACGTCGGCCTCCCGGCGCTGATCGCCCTGGCCGCCGCGTACCTCGCGGACACCTTCGCCTCCGCCGCGACCGGGGAGGAGGACCGCTGATGACCGCCGATCTCCCCGCGAGCCTCGTGCGCGGACTGGGCCTGGCGTTCCCCGCCCTGGCGCTCGCCGGACTGTGCCTGTGGCGCGCGCCCCGACAGCGCGAGACCGCCGCGATGATCGTGGCCAGCGCCTGGGCCGTGCTGACCCTCGTGCCGCTCAACCTGTACGCGCTGCACACGGATGGTGGGCCTTCCACGCCGAGGGCGCGGTGTGGTGGGGGATGCCCGTGGACCTCATGCTCGCCTGGGTCCTGCTGTGGGGAGCGCTCCCCGCCCTCCTGCTGCGCCTGCTCCCGGTGCCGCTGCTCTCCTTCGTGCTGGTCTGGGCCGACGTCGTCCTCATGCCCCTGGCCGAGCCCGTCGTCGTCCTGGACGACCGGTGGATGGCCGGCGAGATCGTCGGGGCCACCGTGTGCCTCATCCCCGCGCTGCTGCTCGCCTACTGGACGAGGGAGGGCCAGTGGGTCCACGCCCGGATGTGGGCCCAGGCCACCCTCGCGGGCGGGCTCCTGATGGGCGGGCCGCTCGTGGCCCTGGGGCGGGACATGACGGCGGCGGAGGCCTTCACGGCCGTGCAGCTCCTCTTCGCCGTGGGGCTGCCCGCGCTGGCCGCAGCCCGGGAGTTCGCGCGGGTCGGAGGGGGCACGCCGCTTCCCTGCGACCCGCCGAGCCGCCTGGTCACCAGCGGGCCGTACGCGTTCGTGCGCAACCCGATGCAGACCTCGACGGCCCTCCTCTACGTCCTCCTCGCCCTGCTGCTGCGGGAACCGCTGTTCCTGCTCCTGGCCGTCGCGACCGTGGTCTACGCGGTCGGGTTGGCCGAGTGGCACGAGGGCGCGCAGCTGCGTGAGCGCTTCGGGGAGGACTGGACCGCCTACCGGTCGCGGGTCCCGCCCTGGCTGCCCCGGTGGCGCCCCTGGCCGGGGCGCACGCGGGGTGTGCTCCACGTCGACGCGAACTGCGCGCTGTGCCTGACCCTCGCCCGCTGGTTCACCGCCCGCGCGCCGATCGCGCTCGACATCCGCCCCGCCGCCGAGCACCCCGACGTGCTGTACCGCCTCACCTACGAGACGCCGGACGGGCAGCGGTGGAGTGGCATCGCCGCGCTGGCCAGGGGGATGGAGCACCTCAACCTCGGCTGGGCGCTGCTGGGGTGGACGATCGACCTGCCCGGTCTCCGGCACCTCGTCCAGCTGTGCGGGGACGCCCTTGGCGCGGGGCCGCGCCCCGCCCGCAGGCCCCACCCGGCCGAGGCGTCACCCGCCGCCCGTGCCGCGCGTCCCGCCTGAGCGTTGTGGGCGGGACGGACCGGCGCACGGGGTGTCGCGACGGCGTCTCCCACGGTGAGAGGGCGTGTGACACGCCCCACCCACAGCGCCGTTATGCTCGGTCCGGGTCGCCCCGCCCCTGGACGGCCCGGACCGCTCCCGGTACGGCTCAAGGACCCCCATGGAAGAACAGGCCATGCTCGCGCGCGACCTCGTGCTGCGCGTCTGTGCCGGAGCCACGGCGTTCGACCCGCACTGGATCCGGGCCGGAGGCAAGGTCACGACTCCGTTCGTCGTGCCGCGCGACCGCAACCTCATCCGCGCGATCGTCGACGCGGGCAGGGCCATGGGCGTCGCGCGGCTCCTGGTCTGCCGCACGCGCGCCGAGTTCTCCTACGAACCGGTCACCGAGGTCCCGCTCGACACCGACACCCTCATCGACCTCATCCGTGGCTGGGGGCCGTACCCCACCGACTTCCTCGTCTGTGTCGAGGACTTCTCCGCCGCCGTGCTCGTCGCGGCCGACGAACTCACCGTCGCGGCGGGGCCCGCCGACTTCGTCCGCGAACTCGTGGGCGCCGACATCCCCCAGGCGCGCGACGCCTTCGCCGCCCGCGCGAAGGCCGACGGCGGCTCCCAGCTGTCCCGCGCCGCCCAGCTGTACCGCTGCGTCGACCCCGGCGCCCGACACACCAAGACGCCCCGGGGACCCGGGCCCGACCTGGCCGAACGCGTCGCGCGGGCGTTCGATCTGGCCCGACGGCGCTCGCCGCGCACCGTCCGCGCCCTGCGTGCCCTGCGCGGGGCATGGGGGTGGGCGATGGTCGTCGTACTGCTCGCCGCGCCCCTGGCCGTCCCCGGCCTGGACGCCACGGTCCCGGCCCTGGCCGCCACCGTCCTTCTGCTCGTCCAGCTGGCCTGCTCGCCCGATCCCGCACGGTCTCCTTCGCCGACCTGCTGCGGATGACCGCAGTCGGCGCGGCCCTGCTCTGGCCGATCGCCGCAGCCGAGTCCGCCCTCGTCCGGCTCCTGGGGGCGCAGCCCTACGGCGTGGTCGGCTACACCTATGTCGCCGTCCCCGTCGAGGAGCTCGGCAAGCTCACCCCGCTGCTGCTGTTCGCGCTGGTCGCCCACCGGCGGGCCCGCCGCCTGGCCGCCGTCGATCTTCTACTGTTGGCCGCCGCCTCCGGGGCCGGTTTCCAACTGGCCGAACGTGTGCTCACCGGCGCCTCCCTCGGGGCAGCCGACCTGTCCGCCGACGACGGGTTCCTCCTGCCAGGTGGCACCACGGTCACCACCCCGGACGGGACCGTGCTCGCCGTGTTCGCCGGACACGCCGTCACCACCGGTCTGGTCGGGGCCGTCCTCGGCCTGGCGATCGTCGGACGGCGCTACGGCGGATGGCTGTGGCTGCTGCCTCCCGTGGCGCTGACGGTCGCGCTCCTGGACCACCTCAACCTCAACGCGGTGCTCGCCGGGGCCGCCCTGCACCCGGCCACGGGCATCGTCCACGGCCTGCTCGGCGGCGGGGTGCTCACCCCGTGGCTGCTGTTCCTGGCATTGGTGTGCGCGGTCGCCATGGACTACCGGATGATCGTCACGGCCGCGGAGAGCACCCCGGCACTGCCCGGACAGCCGCCGCTGGCGGGGCTGCGGCGGCGGGCGTGGGGGAGGTCGATCGCGATGCGCGTGCGGGTCCCCGCCGACATCGCGCCGCTGTTCCGACGCGTCGCGCTCTCATGGGTGGACCTGCCCGTCACACTCGCCACGACGGCGTCGTCGATCGCACACGAACTGGCCGTGTCCGTGATCGCCGCCCGGCGGGGGCCGGCCGCGCTCTGCGACACGTGGCGGTTCCTGCGCTGGCGGCGGGCGAACGCGATGGGGGAGGCCCGGTCGGAGGGGCGGGCTTGGCGGCGGTACCCGGCGCAGGAGGATCTGACGAGGAACGCGCACGACCTGGCCGCGCGGCTGGGGCTGTCGGCGACCGGGGGTGTGACCGGGGCCCGGTCGGCGGGCGCGTTGTTCGCGGCGCTGCCGGTGGTGGCCGGGGTGTCGGCCGTGGCGAGCGGAGCAGAGGTGGCGGCGGGAGCGGACCGCGCGGCGTACGCGCTGCTGGCGCTCGACCGGGCGCAGACGTGGCTGGGCGGACTCGACGCGGCCGGGACCGTGTGGGCGGCGCTGGCGCTGGTCGCGGTGGGGACGCTGCTGGTGTCGGGGGACGGTGTGCCCTACGCGCATCCGCGGATGAGGGAGTTCCTGCGCGCGCCCGGGGCCAACACGGGGGTCGTGCTGGGGATGCTCGCGCCGGGGCAGGTGGGGTACGCGCTGGTGGGCCTGGTCGGACTGGCGCTGCCCCAGAAGGTCAACCGGCTGCTGGTGCGGTGACGGATCGAGCCCCCCGCACCACGACAGAGCCGACTCTCACAGAGAACGACGCGGCAGCGCTGGAAGCGAAGACGCAGAACCCCGGACCCCGGGTATGTCTGCCGTTCCCCGCTACCGCTCGTCGGCTCGCAGATCCACCACGTGCCAGTCGCCGGAGTTGTTGACGGCGATGCACGTGTACTCGGTGCGCCCTGCCGTACCGGAGCCGCTCTCCGGCCCGGCGCTGCCGACGACCTCGTACTCCCACGGGTCCTCGGCGGTCAGGGTGACCTCCGGGGAGTCGTCGAAGTCGATGTCGCCCGGTGACTCCATCACATGCTCGATGTAGTTCTCGCACTCGGCTGCGGCGTTCTCGGCGGTGGGTTCGGCGCCGCCGCACCCGGTGAGGGCCAGAGCGGCGAGGAGGGCTGCGGGGATGAGGCGGCTGGGGCTCATGGTGTTCCGATCGGGCGATGTGCGTTCTGAGGGGGAGACGCCCGCCGCCGCGTCCTGGTTCACTGTTCGGCCCGGACGTCAGCGGCCCACGCGATGCTCTGTCCGGTCAGCAGGATGCGCGGTTTGCTCAACGGTGTTCTCCAAGGATGTCGGGTCGGTGGCCTCGGGCCACGCGGCGTGTGGTTCCTACACCGGGTGTTTGCACGTGCCCAGGCTGGAGCGGACGGTGTGGACGCCGCTCTCCGCGTCCACTTCCAGGGTGAAGGATTCCAGGCCGGGCCAACCCGCGTCCTCCAACATCGTGTACGCCTCCGTGAAGGTGGTCAGAGCTCCGGTGCCGTGACGCGTGACCGAACCGTCCGGCCAGATATGCGCCCAGTCGTCGCTCTCGCCCAGGGCGACGACCGGTGCGGCACCGTTTCTCCAAGGGCGGCCTCCCACGGCGATGTACAGCCCCGGGCAGGTGAGCACGAGGCGGGTCAGGCGGTCGTTGTCGAGGAGGTCCCTCGACCCCTCGGGGAAGGTTGACCTACTGGTCGCTTCCTCGCCGGTGCCGGGGAACCGCTGTCGCGCCCCGCGTTGTCGGCGGTCGCGCATGAACGAGGCGTCACGCGTCAACGGGCCGCTGGCGGTGCCCGGCCCCGTCCTGCGCAGGGCGGCGACGGGTGTGGGACCACCCTCGCGGTACGGAGCCCAGGGGATCACCAGCCGGGCGTCGGGGCCGACCCGTTCCACCCACTCCCGGGGGACGCGCTGGACCGCGCACGTGGCGATGAGGGCGTCGAAGACCTCGGACCCGTCCGGGATGGTGCCGGTGACCACCTCCACGTTGGTTGCCTTGAGCCGGGACCGGGCGTGCGCGGCGACGCCGGGGTCGATCTCCACGCTCGTCACCGACCCCTCGGGACCGACGAGGGAGGCGAGGATCGCAGCGTTCCACGCGCTTCCGGTGCCGATCTCCAGCACGCGCATGCCCGGCCCGACCCCGGCCGCCTCGATCATGTCCGCCATGAGCTGGGGCGCGGAGGACGACGACGTGGGAGTGTTCATCGGACCGTCGTCGCCGTCGTTGGCCTGAGTGGTGACGTAGTCGTCGCTGTAGACGGCGCGCGCCCATCCATCCGGATCGTCGGCGCGGTTCAGCGGCGCACCGACCACGCTGGGCCAGATCACGTCGGAGATGTACGCGTGACGCGGGTGGGCCGAGAACGCGGTGCGGATGGCGTCGGTGGTGTCCAGCCGATCGGTCAGGGCGGAGTGGGCGCGGTCGAGGTCGGTCACGCCATCACACCTTCCCCGTCCCGCTGCACAGCGGGCATTGCATGGGTTCTTTGTCCTTCCATACGGGGCGTTGTGTTCGTACAAGGGGTGATTGGTGCCATGGGTGCCCTTTCGTCTGGGCTGGTGTGCGACGGCATAGGTTCCCAGTCGGAGCTAGCGGATAGTACGACGTGTCCTGTGCCGGGAGGTGACACCGACGCTACGAGCGTTGTCCTTCGGCACTCAATGAAGTTTCACGAGATTGCAGGTCATGTCCCTTGGAGTGGTGTAACTTCACAACCGCACTAACCCCCGGGATGTGACCCGGGACCGATCTCGCTGGGGCCCCTCTGCCGCCCTGGTCCA
>NZ_MKKC01000152.1 GCF_001942255.1 Nocardiopsis sp. CNR-923 | reverse complement strand
GAAGCTGTTCGAGGGAACAGCCGTTGAACCAATCGCCATCGACGGCCCTGTGGGCAGGGCGTCGGCACTGAAGATGGCGTACGGCTCCTACCAGAAAGCGGCGTGCGCCCTCGCAGCCGTCGCCCAGGCACTCGCCGATGCGCACGGTGTGTCCGAACAGCTCACGTCGGAGGCACGACGGCTCGCGAAGTCTCCGCTCGCCACACCCGACCACCTGTCCGGTGTGGCGGCGAAGGCTTGGCGGTGGGCACCGGAGATGAGAGAGGTCGCTGACACCCTGGCTGCCACCGGCCTTCCCGGTGACCTGGCGAGGGCGGCCGCGTCGCGTTCGAGCTCTGGAACGGGGGCAAGGACAACTTCGACATCCCCTTGCCCGACGTGCTCGCCCACCTTCGCGCCGACAGGCCCGCGCCGGTCAGTGACCAATAGATCCGCTTGTCCTGCTCTCCCACCCTGTGTTCTGGCAGCATGGTGCGACTCGTCGTTTCCTCTGGCGTATCGGCATGCCACTCAGTAAGGCACGGCACCGTCGTGTCAGATGCCGATGGCGTCGAATGCCTCGGTGAGCGGGATGCGTTCTTGCTCAACGCGTCGGTGGCCGGTGTGGTCGGCGTCCAGCAGTCGGAGGTAGACGGCGCGTTCGGTGTCGGTGAGGTGTGCGAGCGGTTTGGGGGTGCCGGGCTTGAGGCTGTGCCGTTCTTGTCGGTGTTGGTGCCGTATCGCTCGTAGGTGTTGTAGGTGTCGGGGTCCATGAGGATGGAGGTGACGGGGAGGCCGTCTGCGCGGAAGCCGTTGAGGATTTCGTAGCCGTGGTGGTCGATGTCACCCCAGTAGAGCAGGCGAGGCGTGCCGGTGAGCCAGGGGAACGCGGCAGCAGTCTTTCCTCCGAAGCCGTGGCCTTCGACGCGATACCGCCGGGGGGTGGGCGGGAAGTGGATGGCGGTGTCCTTGTTTTCGGAGATGAGGACGCGCTGGGCTGGTAGGCGGGGGTGAAGGTGTCACCGACGGTGGCTGAGTCGTGGACACGTGCACCGGAGGACCGGTGGGCAGGGTCGAGGTAGGTGAAGTGGATCCGTGACGGGTGGCCGGGCAGGAGGCCGAGGTCGTCGAGGCCGGTAAGTGCTTGGACACCCGTCTTATGGCCTGGATCCACTTGGCGTGGACGCCCGGCAGGGGCACTTGCCGTGGCGTGACACCGAGGGTGGCTCGGCGGGGGTCCGCGAGGTACCAGTCGGCGACGGTGGTGAGTAGGTCGAAGTCGACGGGCGTGTACTTGTCAATGAGGCGGAGCGCGCGGGCGAGATCGGTCATCTTGGGGTAGCGCGCTTGGAGGATGGTGTGCCGGTGGCGGGCTCGATCGAGCTGTGTGGGCCATTTCCCTCCGACGATAGCGGCGGCTTGGTCGAGGGAACCGACGGTGATGTGGGTTGGAACAACTTGGATGGTCCCTTTGACGGCGCGATTCTCGTATGTGAGGGCGAGGTCGTGGGCCTTCGCCCAGTCTTGCCATTCGACGGTGCGGGCGTGGATGGCGGCGTAGTCGGCGTCAAGGTCGATCTTGGTGAGCCTGCCGAGCGAAAAGGCATGGGGGAACGACTGGCCGCTGCCGGTGATACTGGTGTGCCAGTTCTTGGCGAGTCGTCGTTCAATCTCGGCGATGACCTGTGCGGGTGTCTTCATGCGGCGTCGCCAGGGATGTCGGTGATGTAGGAGTAGTCACGTTCGTTCTTGGTGACGGTGAGGATGAGATCCATGTGGGGTTCGAGGGCAGTGACCTTGTCGAGGGGTGCGCCGATGATGAGTTGAAACCCGAGGTCTTGCCAGGCTTTGACGGCACGGCCTGCGAACTCGCTGTCGGACTTCACGAATCCTTCGTCGAGGAAGACGGGCGCGAACCGAGGGCGGGATCGGGTTTCGTCTCCGAGTTGGTAGCGGAGCGCAGACCCGACGATGAACGCGATGAGTTCTTGGGTTTCGCCGCCGGACTTGCCGCCGAGGGAGTCGTAGGTGGCGAGCTCACGGTCGTTCTCGTCGAGGCAGGCGGCGGTGATGACGACGTGTTGGCGCACGTCGAGGTAGCGGTCGCGTTGCGACGTTGAAGTCTTGGTGTGGCCTCGGGGATGTGGATGAGGGCCATGAAGTCGCGGAGGTTTTTGAACCGGGTTTCGATCTGTTGGTCGGTCAGTTCGGCGGCGACACCGGAGGACAGTTCGCGAAGCCTGCGTCGGAACTTGCTGAGGTCATCACTTTGCAGGCGACGCAGGTTGATCTGGAGGATGCCTTTGCCACCGAACGGGAGTCCACGCAGGATGGTGTTGACGGGGTGGAGCCGCTGCTCGATGTCTTCGATGGCGGTGTCGAAGGCGTCGTTGAGTTTGAGCAGGTCGTCGCTGGACCAGGCGGCGAGTTCGCGTCGCCATTTCCCGCGGCGTTCGTGGAGACCTTCGGCTTGGATGCGGTCGAGGATCTCGCGGTAGCCGTCAGCGGAGGCGACGGTGATGCCGAGGTTGTGTTCGACCCAGCGGGCCTTGAACCCCTCGAACATTTGCTCCATGGTTGTGGTGGCTCGCCGGACGTTGGTCTGTGCTGTGGTGGCTTCTGCCCTGAGGCGAGTGCGCATGGCTCGCATGTTGGAGCTGAACGCGTCAAGGTCGGTGGCGTTCCAGTTGCTGGTGAACAGGGTGTCCAGGTAGGCCTGCTGGGCGTCGGTGACAGTGGCGGTCTGTTCGTTGTCGATGGCGTCGATGGCATCTTGGACGGTGTCTTGGTCGGTGGCGAGGTCGCCATGCTTCTTCTGCAGCTCTTCCAGCCGGTCGCCTGCGAGGACACGCAGGCGGGTCGCTTCGCTGAGCAACGGCTTGATGCGGTCTTCTTCGGCTTGGAGGGCGTCGAGGATCTTGTTGGCGTCACGGAGCAGCTGGATGTCGTTCTGGAGGTCGGCGACCTTCTTGTCGACGCCGAAGTAGTCGATGTCGGACCAGGTGGTGTCTTCGACGTAGCGGTGTGCGTCGCGTTGGTTGCGTAGCCCGCTGAGTCGATTCTGCACGTCCCTGATGCGTTTGCGGATCTCTCCGATCTGCGGGTCGAGGTCAGCGAGGGCTTTTTCGATGTCGGCAAGGCGTCGCTTGTTGGAGAAGCCGATGATGTTGCCGTCCCCGGATTCGCCGTGGGCGCCCTTGTCACCATCGCGGGTTTGACCGGCGGGGGTGACGCGCGGTCCATCGCCGGTGAGGGCTGCCGTGTTGGGGACGCACAGGTGGTCGATGTTGGTGTCGCTGACACGGTCTTGGACCCAGCGGGAGAACGGGGAGTCCTTGAAGGCGAGTTTCCCGGACACGTAGTCGGGGTTGCCGCGCCAGTCTTCGTGGTCAGCGAGGGTGACGGCCTGGAACTGGATGCGAGGTCGGATGAGAACACCGTCGATGCTGTTGGAGAGGTGGCCTCTGGTGCGCCGGTCGACTAGGACGACCCGTGCGAGGCCGCCCAGGGTGGTCTCGATGCTTTGCGCCAGTGTTCTTCGTCGGGGAGCACGTCGATGAGTTCGGCCACGAACGGCAAGTCGTTCATGGGGTCGAGCCCAGCCGCCTCAGCCATCCGGAGACGGGCGCCGTGCAGCCGGTGGGGGACCATGCCGGTGCGACCCTTGAGGGATTTCTTCTCGTTCAGCAACTCGGCCTGGCGGGTGGTGAGCGGATACAGCTCGTCGCGATTGACCGCCTCTTCTTCGTCTTTCAACGCGGCTTCGCGGCCCTCGAACCCGGCCAGGAACTCGGCGGCGGCGGTTTGAGCTTCAGTAAACTGCTCCACCTTTTCAGGCATGACCAGGTGAATCGCTTCGGTGCGGTGCTGGAACTTGAGGTTGGCTTCGTAGATGCCGTTGCGGCTGTTTTCGAGGGTCTTGATCTGCTGGAGGCGGTCGTCGATGGCGCTGCCGCCGTTGGCGCGCTTCTCCTCCGCGATCAGCTCCAGGCGAGTGCTGTATTGGGCTTCGCGGGCTTCAGCTTGCTTGAACTTGGTGGTGGTTTCGGCATGGACGCGTCGGTTCTCCCCGACGGCTGTGTCGAGGAGTGTGCGTTCGGTGCGGAGCCGCCACAGCTGGAACGGTGAGGCGCCATCGAGGTCGGCACCGAACTGGCGGATCAGAAGCGCTTCGGCTTGGGCCTCCGCAAACTCCTTCTGGAGGTCGGGGAGCCTGCGGAGAGCTTTGACCTTGTCGGCCTCGTCGAGCATCTTGAGGTAGGAGGCTTCGATGTCGGCGAAGTGTTCAAGGGCGTTGTCAGCGGCCTGGTAAGTGCCTGGCACTTCGAGAACCATGGACTTGTAGAGGCCGTCGACTCGTTTGACCTGCATGCCTGCTTGGACACGGGCCAGGAGCCGCATGGCTTTCCGGCCGCCGTTGGAGCCGCCGATGCCGAGGCGGGTGTGCATGCTGTCCTCGAACTGCCAGAACGTGTCGAACACGGCGAGATTACTGAAGGTTGCTCGCAGTGTTCGCTTATCGAAACGGGTCTTGGCGAGCGGCTCCAACCGGGACAGGTTCAGGTAACCGTCGAGCGTGACGAAGGTCGTGTTGATGTCGCGGTTGACGGTCGCTCCGGCCTTCACGAAGTAGAGCCGAGCGACGGTGTACCTGCGGCCGTTGTCGTTGACGAACGTCACCCCGAGCGCACCCCAGGTGGGGGCTCCATCGAGACCCCGCAGCACCTGATCACGCAGTTCGTCGGACCCGTCCACGCGGCTGGTGTCGGTCTTGCCGCGCAGGTAGGTGAGCAGGTTGCGTTGCTCAGCGGACCGGGCGCGGCCGCCGGCGTCGTTCGATGCGCCGTTGAAAGCGGTGTCGGAGGGCATCATGAGCGCAATGTAGGCGTCCAGCATGGTGGACTTCCCGGTGCCGGATGCCCCGGAGATGAGCGTTGAGCCGGACGAGTAGCGGACTTCGTGCCACCCGTGGAAGCCGCCCCAGTTGACCATCTGCAGCGTTTCGGCACGCCACTGACTGGTCCCGTCGGACACGGCGGGGTTGGGGATGAGTGGCTGGTCAGTGATGGTCATCCGGTGTCTTCCTCAACGTCGGAATTGAAGTCGAGTTCTGCGTGGGCGGCGTCGCGGGCTTGGGGAGTGAGCGTGTCGGTGCCGTTCTGTGTCATCAGCCAGGCCCACAGGGCTCGCAATTTCTCCACCGGAAGAAGGACCTCGATGATCGGCGAGATACGGAACCGGTCCGGGTCTGCGGTCTTGAGTAGCACCCCGGCAGTGGCGAGTGTGTCAATGGCCTTCATGGCGCGCTTGTGGTCCATGGCGCGGTGGGTGGCGTGTTCGGGACGTTGGTCGGCCACCTCGTCGAGCATGGCCTGCCGGTCAACGAAGACGACGTTGTCACCCTCTTGGCGTTGACTGAAGAACCGCTGCCGGAGGTACATCATGACGATGGTCTCTTCCTTGCTGTGCGACATGTCGCGCAGCAGCGAAGGGAGGGGGTCGCCGGTTTCGGTGGTGGCCTGTCGTTTGAATGCCACTTGGTAGTTGCGGTCTACGTACAGTTCGAGAAACAGGTCGTTGAGACGGCTCTTGATGAGGTCCTGGTTGGCGATGAGGACCGCCCACTGCTCGGGATGCCGCTCAGCGGAGATGTAACGGTGCTTCAACAGGGTATGGAGGCACCGTCGCTGCTCGGGGTAGAGGGTGCTGGTGTCCTCCTCGAACATCGCTGGCGACGTCCTGTCCTCGGTGTCCTCGCTGTTGGAGAGCGCCTCGTCAGCGAACGGGTCAGCGTCGTAGCCGAGGTCGGTGTCTTCGGCGGGGGCAGTGCCGTCGCTGGCCCAGGTGTCGGTCATTGGTCGTCTCCGTCCACGCTGGAAGCGTCGGCCATGGTGACCCTCGGCATGAGGAACCGGCGGATGCTGCCGTCGGGACGCACTGCCACGACCGGTTCGCGGGTGGTGGTGTCGATGTCGGTGTCCATTCCGGCGAGCAGGTGCATGAGGCCGAGAATCTCGACCGGGCGACGCAGGTCGTCGGGCAGGATGTTGAACAGTGCGGCAGCGGACTCCACGTCCCCGGTGGCGAGCCGCGCTTCGAGTTCGCGCCGCAGGTCGGTCAGTGACGGACCACCCTGCTTGCGTATCTCGTCGAGCGACAGTACCTGCGGGGCCTCAGTGGTGACGTCTTCCAACGGCTCGGGGGCACGTTCGCTGTCCGGGTCGAACGTGCGGAAGCGTAGCCCGGAGATGTCCAAGCCCGGCGGGATCAGTTCCACCTCGACGTGGCTGCGAGCACGGGCCGACTGCATCCACATCCGCATCTCCCGGTCGATGCCGCGCAATACCTCGCCGAGTTCTCGGTTCTTGACGTGGTCGTAGTTCTCGATGTGTTCCCGCAAGGTCGCTGACAGTCGCTGCCGCTGCCCGAGGACATCGGAGATACCGCGACGAATCACGTCCACCGTCGTCCGCAGTTGGCGCTGCTCATCTGGCAGGAGGGTTTCGGCCCACGGGTGAGACAGGATCGCTTCCAGGTCGGTGCGGAGCCGGGCGAGCCAGTCGCGGTTGCGGAGCAGTTCCAGCGCCCCGGCGAACGCTCGGCCTTCCGGGGTGACCGTCAGCAGGTTCGCTGACTGGTCCAGGTAATCATCGACGACCTCGCCGACTGGGCGTGATTCCTCCCGGAACCGTTTGGTGATGATCTTGTGCATGCCCCGGACGGCTTCCTCGACTCGTCGGAAGTCTGATGGGAGACCGTCGAGTTCCCTCAGCACATTCGCGAACTGCTCAGTCAGTTCAGCCTCGGATGTCTCAAGCATTTCGCCGCCCTCAGCGAGCCGGTCACGCTCGGCGGTCAGCTCCGCGATCTCCTCTGTCAGTCGCCGGATCCGTTCTTCACGGTCCGGGTTTGCGGCCAGTGCGGCCTGCGACACGACGTGTCGCATGGTGGCGATGCGTGACAGGGAGACGTTCAGTTGTGTACGGGTCGCCCGGGTCACGTAGTCCAAAGCTTGCTTCGCGTCACCGGTCAACTGATAGGTCTCTTGACCGTCCCCAGGGTCGCGGTAGAGCCACCGTTCCCGCACCCACTGAGGTGATCCCAGCGACTTTGAAACGGGATGAAAGCCGTCAACCGGACCATGCGGGAGATATGACCGTTCAGCAGACATAGACGTGGAGCCCC
>NZ_MKKC01000151.1 GCF_001942255.1 Nocardiopsis sp. CNR-923 | reverse complement strand
CGGAGAGCTACGAGGCCGGGCTGCACCTATGCGGTGCGATGCTCTGGCTCCGCAGCATCGCACCGCGTCCATAATTCGAACTCCAGACAGGACCTAGTGGGGACGTACAGGTACCCGGAGGAGTTCCGCCGGAAGACGGTCGAGCTGGTGCGTCCCAGCGGCCGTCCCACCAGGGGTGGGCCAGCTTCTCGACGAGCGAGGTCGGGGGTCGGGCGATGCCGGTGAGCCAGGGGCGGGCCAGGACTGCACGGTTGAGCTTGGTCGCCACGACCAGAGCATGCCACGGCGCTTCAGCAAAGCCTCACCGCTATCACGCACCAACTCGTAAACGCTCTCTGCTTCTCGAACTGAAGCCTGAGAGCTCTCGCCAGGCGAGTGCGGGAACCTAGTTTCCGATCACAGAACATCGTTGACGCGGGATGCAGAATGACACAACAACAGTGGATACTTATGTCATGCGAGATGACGAGTCGACCCCCGCGCAGCCCCAGGACATCACTGCTCATCCCGGATGGTTCGGGTCGGGCTACGGCGGCAGCAGCGGCACCTTGACCCTTGCCATCCATGCAGACTGGCCTGCTTATCCCTGTGCGCCTGGAGGCCTGCACGGGCTCTTCGACCTTGCTCAGTTCCCTGAAGGTACCCTGTTCGACCCCATCGACGACATCGATCGTTGCGTCCTTTTCGTTGCCTACAAGTACGACCCCAAGAAGCCGGACCGCCCCAAAGATCCTTTCTCGGTGGACGCTTATCAAGTTGCGATCTGGCACGAAGATCTTCTTTCGCTGCAAGAACAAGGCTTATCACTGGTGTTACGCCGATCAGTGAGAGGGAGTGGGAACTGCGGCGACGAGTCGAGTCCGGTTGGCGGTGGGGACTGAAGCTCCATAGCAAGGATGATCAGGGTAATGTCACCGAATACGACTGGCCGGCACTTCCAGAGGCTCCGCACCCAGATGACATGGGCTTCGGCGCAGACCCGTACCCCTACCCCGCCTTCGAACATGATGGAGTCGACAGCTCGGTGACCATCACCGAAGCCGGTTGGCACCTGGTGACCCAGCAGCTCGCTTCCGCGGTTGACCTCCCCGATGACCTCCCCGACTTGCGGAAGCTGCTTGACTACGAGCTGTACGACAGCGCAATTCGGGAGGTTGGGATCGCGGTCGAGTCAGCCCTACGAGAGGCCGTAGGTACCGGCGACGGATACGGGCAGAAGTTGGTGAGGCAGTTCATTGATCACCTATCGGATGATCTTTTTGCTTACAACACACTACTCAAGATTTATCGACTCCGACTCCGGACATTCTTCAAGTTTGTTCGGAATCCACATGCCCATCACAAGTTTTCCGTGACCCGATCGCATGGGCTGGCTCTGATAGCAAGTGCCCTCTATCTAATTGCCGATATCAAGGAAATTTCAGAGGAGAAAGGGGGAGTCTAGTGCTCCAGTCGAACTTGGAGATCTCGGTCTGAGTAACCCTCCGGGCATGAGAAGGTCACCGCTGTGATCATGCAAGTGTGTTGGAACCAAACGATCAACTTTGGCCGTGCCACCCGCTGACCCTTTTTTATCCTGAAGGTGCAGTGAGGTGATCTCAACGAGTTTGTTTTTCGATATTGGTCAACGCCAGGGCGGCTTGCACGATCATCCCGATCTTGGACGGGCTCATCGTGGTGTGGCGCAGCACCCGCCATCGGCCGACCAGTACCGCCATCGCGCGCTCGCCGATGCACCGCAGGCCGCGTAGCAGCAGGTTGCGGGCCCGGTCGTCAACGTCCCACCGCTCCTCGTCCACCCCGGGCGGGCGCTTGAGAGGGGTGTGCGCCCCGGTTCCGGCACCGTCGTATCCGGGATCGGCCAGCACCACCAGCCCTTCGGCGGCGGCCTTGCGCAAAAGAGGGAACACGTGCAGGCGGGCGGCGGTGATATCCGACGTCGATCCGGGCTCGACGTCGGAGACCCACAGCGGTTCTCCGCGGGCGTCGGCGAGGAACTGGATGTTGCCGCCATGGCGGTGTTTGTGGCCGCTGTACCACACGTCCTTCTTGCCGTCGGGGTCTTTCTGCGAGCAGCGGTCACAGGCGAAGATCTTGCCGTCCAGCACGATCGGCCTCTCGGAGGTGGTGCGGGCGTGTTCGAGGACTCCGTGTAGGTCGGGGGCCTGGTCGGCCAGGACGGCGACGCCCTCGTCGATGTAGCGGTAGCCGGTGGCGCGGGAGATGTGGTTGTCCCTGGCCAAGGTCTCGATGGAGGTGTCATCGCGGAACCAGCGCAGGACCAGGACGGCCTGTTTGTAGCAGGTCAGGGCACGGGTCCCCTCGCGGGTGCCGCGCAGCTTGCGTTCGGCGGCCAGGAGACGGGAGAGGAAGAGAACGGCTTCCCTGTGGACGTCGAGGGTGGCAGTATAGGAAACCACGTGGAGCCTTTCAGGTGGACCGGCACGGTTTCGTCACCTCGCCTTTTACCTGGGGCTCCACGCCCATGTCAGGGGAACGACGGTTCACACCCCGACGTCACTTTTTTGCTGTTCGGGGCTTTCCTCCCAGCTTCCGAACTCGTTGAGATCACCTCAGTTCACGGGTTCACGCCGACCCCCTGGAACTTCCCCTGAAAGTAAGAGGATCGTGGTAGATGAGTTAACGACCAAAAACCTGCCCACCAGAGACTCATGCTGTTCCACCTGGCCGCGCTGCCCCCGTAACGTCGACCCTTGAAACATGGCCGACCGCACCATCCGCACTCACCGCAAGAACACTGGTTCCCGATGGCGACGCCCAAATTTCGCGCAACAGTTCCTGCTCGTGCTGGTCGGCCTGGATAAAGGATCGTACTCTCGGAACTCGTTCTCTTCGAGCCCTGGTTGTGTGTGAGGGTGGTGATGTGCACTTGGGGTCGGCGGATGGCGTGGCCGCTCAGCTTCGGCACTTGGGCGGGGCTGTACGCGTGTGAGGCGCGTTGGTCTGTTTCGTGCCGGAGGTGGTGCGGGAAGCGGCCGAGCGGACCGTGTGGCTGGTACTACGGGATGCTGGCGGGGTACGTCGGCATGTACGAGCCCGGAGAGGGCGTCGGGTCTTGGGCCCAGCTTGGGCCCACCCTGGACCCATCAGTGCGGTGTCGCGCCTGAGGAGAGGCAAAGAAACCGTTCTGAACTGGGATTTTGTGGCGCACCCGGCAGTATTCGAACCTGCGGCCATCGGATTAGAAGCGGCAAGAGCCGTGTAACGAGAGATTGTTACGCACGGTTCTGTGGAGGCCTCGGGGTGAGATTCCCCGGGTTGCCCGGTGCTCCGGGGCAGGAGCGGTAGAGCGCGACGGCATCGGCTTCGAACTCGGCCGGGTCGACCTTCATGGCCATAGGTGTGGACTCCTCCTCAGACTCAAGTGTCCGATATATCCACTGCTCGGAGGGAACGCTCGTGCGCTGCTACCCATCACCGAACTTCAACTCTTCGTCGGCCGGATGGAGTTCTGGAACTCAGTGCGAACGTCCCTCAACCGGCGGCCGTCCGCCACCGACCAGAAGTACCACCCGTTCGTGGCCTTCTTGCGCAATGTGTATCCGGCGGCCGACGGTGACGTGTAGCGCTTACCGGCCAGTTCGATGGCACCATCGGCGGTCAGGGTGGCTTCCCTGCCCTTGAAGTCCCGGTGCGTTGCCACCAGCTTGTCGCCAGGAGCGAGAAGCCCTGCCTCAATGAGGTGCTTCAACTCGACCCAGTCACCGGCCTTCGTCTGCGGGTCGACCACCTTGCCGTGATGGCCCTCCGGGACCGGCCACACCTGAAGGATCCGATCGATCAGCTCCGTCGTCCGCTCGTCGATCAGCTCCTCATCCCAGGCATGGTGCTCGGTTCGCTTGATCACCCGACCCGTGAGCGTGATCGTGTTGTGGTCCATCAGCGCCGATCGCTTCGCTGACCACGGTCCGTTGGACACCTTCGAGTTGAGCGACTTCGTCAGAAGCGTCAGGTTGCCCAGACGGTGGACGCGCCGCTGCCGCTCCTCGGTGTCCTCCGGCGTCTGTACGGCCCAGGTGTCGTGCCACTTCCGCGGAAGCAGGTGCTCGATCGGATAGCCTTTCCGCTCGATCTGCGGCTGGTCCGTCTCCTCCCGGTAGAGGTCCTCAACCGCTTCGAGGATCATGCGGAGTCGTCCCCGCGGGAACCGTGAGTATGCGGATTCCGTGGTGAGCGTCGTACGAACTTCCTCATCGCCGGGCCAATAGGTGCTCGTGACGTTCAGTCGAGCAAGGTGTCCAGTGACGCGTTCCACGAGTTCGTCGGCGGGGGCGGTGGAGTTTGCGGCGATGAGGTCGGCGACGATGCGCCCCAGGTCGCTGCCGGACAGGCGAATAAGCTGGCGACGTACGACCCAGCTCTCGGCCACCTGGATGATCTGGTCGACGGACTCTTGTGGAAGGTCTCGGCCCGGCTTGTGCAGCCAGATGAGCAGTGGCTTGAGCACCTCGACGCCGCTGGCCTGCATTCGGTACACCGCCATCTCGGCGGAGTCGAGGCTTCCTCCGTGACGGGCTGCGGCTTCTGTCCAGGACTCGTATTGCTGTGCTTGCTGCTTGATCTCAGGCAGCAGGTTGGCCATCTTGTGCCCGGACTCGAGCTCGACGTAGGACTTGAATCGGTTGAACGTCGCCTGCGGGCTGATTTCCTCGCCCGTACGCGACACAAGCCACTGGTTGAGGAACAGCGAGCTGCGGCTGATGAAGTTGCGCCCGACGCTGACCTCCTTCATCCAGAACTTGGTCTCGAACGGCCAGTCCTCCCGGTAGGCCTTCTTCGTGTCTGCGCCTTCGGCTTCAAGCCGCTGGAACACGAAGTTGCGCACAAGGTCGGCTGCGGTGAGCGGGGTGCCGCGAGCGTTGAGTGTCTCGAAGATCTCCTGGGAGTTCTCCGAGGCCTCCAACTCGATGGAGACCAGCTGAAGGCCGTCCAGCAGTACGTCGGTGAGCTTCTTGGCCTTGACGGTGTACTCGTCCGACCCGGGTAGGCCAAGCCACTGTTCAATGACCGTCGAGAAGTAGGCATGTGCGGCGACGATCTGGGAGTCCGAGTGGGCCAGATCGGTGTGGTCGACCGGCGGCTCAGCTGACATCACTTCGTCGAACGCTGACTGGTCCTTGTTGAGGTGGCGCACCTTCAGCCGGATGTCGCCATCATCGACATAGACATCGTCGTTGTGGGTGAGCCGTTCGAGCTGACCAGCGAGCCGCTCGTTGCCCGACTCCACCAGGAGCGCGCACGTGGCGTCCGCGAGGATCTGCAAGGTCGTCAGCCGCTGTTGGCCGTCGATCACGTTCCACGTCGTTAGCCGCTTGCTCTGAGCTTCATGGGACTGGATGACCACCGCTCCGAGGAAGTGAGTGGCGTTCAGATGGGGCTCGTCGATCCGGAGTTCGGCGATGCGCCGGATGTCCTGCCATAGCGGTTCCCACTGCTCATCCTCCTTCCAGACGTAGGGACGCTGGAACAGCGGGATCACGAAATGCTGCGGCAGGTTGAACAGTTGTAGCGGCGTCCGCTTGAAGGTCTCCACGCCTTCCATCATTCCTTACCCGTCCGACAATTTGGGCCGAAGTCCCCCGAGCGCATCGAAGCGTGGGTGGTGTGTTGGCCCATGTCTGGAGGGCGGAGCCCGCCCGGGGTGTTTTCGTACCGGGTAGGTAGAGGCTGCGGCGTGTGCCGGGTCGCCTCCCCGGCACGTGGCTGGGCGCTACAGCCGTTCGTGGTCAGTTCGTGCAGTTACTGGACCACACCATGAGTACCGGGGGTGCGTACAACAGGCTGCCATCACCACCGGGGGTGATCCGTGTCTAGGACCGGCTGCATTATGCGCTACTCCACTGGCCTTGGGGACTCGAGCCGGCCGTCGCCAAGACGGCACCATAGACCCCAGGCCCTGAAGGTTCATCAGTGCGGGCTGTCATCCCACTGCTGCGGCCCTCATTGCTCTCGAGACAGCCTGGATGACGCCCAACGGTCGACCTCTGTAGAGCCACGGAGTAGAGCAGATGACCGAGCGAACTACCTTCCTCGACCCTGACCCGCGCGACTGGCGCTCGCGAAAGATGCATGTCCGGCCCTTACGCTGGTACGCCACAGTCGTGCTTGACCGTGACGGGTACGTCGACGCCGCGAACGCACGGGGACACGACGCTGAGCTGCCCGCCGCCTACAAGGAGGCCGTCGACAGGGCGCTCAGTGCCTTTACGGACCGCATCTGGTACGACGGCTACCCGGGAGACTTCTCATATGGAGACGGTCCGCGCTGGGTCACCCTGTTCGTTCCGTACCCACACGTCGAAGCAGCGGTTAAGGCGCTCCGTGCAGCCGAGCTCGACCACAACTACAGCAGGCTCCACGCACTCGCTGACCGACTGATGCTTCCCATCGATGACTGGCTTGCCCCCGGCGAGCGGGAGCTGGTTCGCGGCGTCGACTTCGCCCCGCCACCCGGCACTTTCCTGCGGTTCCTACGAGGCAAGGCCAAAAGATGCGGAGTACGCCTTAACGGTCGGGCGACCGCCGGGAGTGTGTGGGTACGCCCGACACTTCCGCCTGGTGAGAAGCAGATACGGGAAAGATTTCCCGAGCGGTACCCCGGGTGGGTTGACCGCTGGACCGGACACGTCGAGCCGGAAGGTGCGACTTTCCGGCCATGGGTGGGAGGGCAAGAGCAGAACCTCAGCGTCGGAGCGACACCCATTGAGTTTCGCGCCGTGGAGACGCCGAGCGGCGGGGAATGCCCCTGCGGCATGAGCCTGCGGGAGCCCTGGGACAACGGTAAGGAGCACACCACCCATCACGCGGCGTGGACGTTCGGTATCCGAGTGCCCAAGAACCTGACGTGGTCGGGCAGCCTGGCCGTTGTGACGACACAGTCGCCCATCGCCTGGCGCAAGCTGGCCTACCAGGTGGCGCGGATGCCGCAGAGGGAGAACCACTACGACGTCAACTCGTGGTCCCACCTGGGGGAGGTCGAGGTGACGCCGGACAACGTGAGGGCGTATCTGTTGAAGGCGAACGGGCATGTCATCGGCTACCTGGCCGCCCATGACACCAACCACAACCAGCGCTGGGATCTGATCGACGGGTCGCGGTACGGTGACCAGGACGACACTCTGCGCCGGTCATGTCCCTTGGAGTGGTGTAACTCCTGGATGGGTGATCTGACCTGCAGGGCTATAGCAACGAGGCGAGC
>NZ_MKKC01000150.1 GCF_001942255.1 Nocardiopsis sp. CNR-923 | reverse complement strand
GTAGTGCAGGCGGCTTCGGGATGTCCGGGGGACCCGAATCTCCCTGCACTCAGCGGCGAACCTCCAGCTCACCCGTGCACGCGACTATGGACATTTACATCGAGGGCCGTTCCGATCACCTGTCCAACAAACGGATCGTTTGTTGGACACTTGCAGGGGAGGGGTGTTCGCGGGTGGGTGGCCGGATCGGGCCAGGTTCGCTTTCCCTCCCACGGGTGGGGAACGCACCTATTAGCGTGGGTGTCCCTTCCCAAACCCCCCGTGCCGTCGTGGTCGGGGTCGGGCAGATGTGGAGACGTTGATGGATCCGGTGATCACGACCCTGGCCGCCACGGCGGCCTCCACCCTGGTCCAGGCCATGACCACCGACGCCTGGGCTTTGGCTCGGGACAGGGTGGCGGCCGTGTTCGGCGGCGGTACCACCGTCCAGGAGCTGGAGCGGGCCCGCGGCGAGGTGGTCGAACACCAGGGCTTGGGCCCGGTGGTGGAGCAGGAGTGGCGGGGGCGGCTCACCCGCTACCTGGCCACCCACCCCGAAGCCGTTGCTCAGTTGCGGGCGGTCCTGGAGGAGGTGGCCCCGGACACGAACAAGGGTGGCAACAGCTACGGTGGCGACCACATCGACTTCTCCCACGGCCAGTTCCAAGGCCCGGTGACAGGTAAGAGCGTCCACCACGGGCCGGACGGTGGCGGCACAGACGGCCCGGGCGGGTCGGTGCGGTGAGCGGCCCCTCCTACGACGGCGACCACGTCGACTTCTCCGGTGGCAGCTTCCACGGCCGGGTGGTGGGTACCGAGGTGTACCACCACGCCGGGCCGACCCCGACCGCCCTGTGGGGGCTGCCCGCCCCGGCCACCGGGTTCTCCGGCCGCGAGAGGGAACTGACCGACCTGCTCGACCTCATCGACCCCCGCCACAACGACAACGGGCACGATCAGGACGGGGGCGGGGTGGTGGTCTCGGCCGTGTCCGGGATGGGCGGGATCGGCAAAACCGCCCTGGCGGTCGTGGCCGGGGACCGGGCCCTGTCCCGCGGCTGGTTCTGCGGGGCGGTGTTCGTCAACCTGCGCGGCTACGACCCCGACCCCGCCACCCCCGCCCAAGGTCTCGAAGCCGTCCTCCGCGCCCTGGGCGTCCACGGCGAGGACCTCCCGGCCGGTGCGGAGGAGCGGGCCGCCCTGTACCGGTCCCAACTGGCCACGACCGCGGACGAGCGGGGCGGCCCGGTGCTGGTGGTGGCCGACAACGCCTCCAGTGTCGACCAGGCCCGGGCCCTGCTGCCCGGAGGCGGCGGCCACCAGCTACTGGTCACCTCCCGCGACCCCCTGGACGCGCTGCACGCCCCCCGCCTGGGGTTGAAGACCCTGTCGGTGGAGGCGTCGGTGGGGTTGATGGCCTCGGTCATGGCCGTCACCGACAACGGCGACGACCGTCTGGAGGCCGAGCCCGAGGCCGCTCGGACGATCGCCACCGCCTGTGGTGGGCTGCCGTTGGCGTTGCTGGTGTGCGTGTCCCTGTTGCGCACCGACCCCGACCAGCCCCTGACCGAGCTGGCCACCCAACTTGCTGATCCCAAGCGTCGTCTGGGGGTGTTGGACGACGGGTACCGGTCGGTGACCGCCCTGTTCGACCTGGCCGTCCACGCCCTACCCGCCGAGCAGGAGCAGCTGTTCGCCCTGATGGGGATCGCCCCGGGGCGGGAGATCACCACCTCCGACGCCGCGATCCTGACCGATGCCACCGTGCAGCGGGCCCGCAGGTTGTTGGCCGACCTGGCGCGCGCCCAGCTCATCACCCGCACCCGCGGCACCGGCCGGTGGTCCATGCACGACCTGACCCGCGCCTACGCCCGCCACCACGCCGACGTTCGCACCGCACACAACCCCGACAGCGCCCAGACACAGAAGGCGGCGTTGGTGCGGTTGCTGGACCACTACACCACCACCGCCAACCAGGCGGACGACCACCTGCGCGCGCTGCCCGGCGACACCGTCCCCGACACCTTCTCCGGGCGGGACGAGGCGATGATCTGGTTGGATCAGCACTACGACACTCTCGTCGAGGCCGTGCACACCGCCAAAGCCATCGGCCACACCCCCACCGCCACCCGCCTACCCCTGAACCTGTCCGTCTACCTGGACTGGCGGCGCGCCTTCGACGACAAGATCACCCTCACCACCCTCGCCCGCGACACCTACCACCAGCTCGGTCACGCCCACGGTGAGGCGGCGGCGTGGAACAACCTCGGCTTGGCCCTGCGCGAGGTGCGCCGGTTCGAGGAGGCCATCGACGCCCACACCCGCGCCCGCACCCTCCAACACCAGGTGGGCGATGCCCACGGTGAGGCGCAGGCGTGGCACGGTCTCGGTTTGGTCCTGCAGAGGTTGGGGCGTCAGGAGGAGGCCCGCCGTGCGTTTGAGCAGGCTGTGCGGGGTTACCGGGACACCGGGGACGACCACTGGCTCGGCATCGTCGAGGGGTTGTTGGCCGATCTGGGGTAGCCGCTGCGCCGACCCAGTATCCCTCGGTGGGTGGTCGGGGGCCGGGTGCGGCCATCCGACCGGGTTTCGGTCCGACCCCCGGACGGGGAACCAGGACCGGGGTTAGCGTGTCTTATCCGGATGCGTCCCCTGGCGGGTCGCACACCCCTCCTGGTGTGAGAAGAGCAGGTGCAGCCACCATGACCGACACCTCACAGTCCCCTCTGGTGGAGCGGGCCACCACCACCCTGGTCCGCCACCTGACCTCCCCTGATGAGGCCGGCTGGCGCAGGGTCCGGGACGGGTTCGCCGCCTTGTTCGCCCAAGCCTCGCATGTGGCCGCCGCGGAGCTGGAACGCTCGCGCACCGAAACCGCCACCGACCCCGCCTTGGTGGCCGAGGCGGCCGGGGAGTGGAAACCGAAGCTGCGCCGCCTGCTGCGCGACAACCCCCAGGCGGCCGCCCGGTTGCGGGCCCTGGTGGACGAACACGGGCCCCACATCCCACGGGGGTCGGTGTCCAGCCAGATCGTGGGCGAAGTGTCGGGGACGGCGGTCCAGGCCCACACCATCCACGGCGGGGTTAATCAGACCCGCTTCGACGGTGACCACGTCACCTCTCCCACGGCACGTTCGAGGGTGAGGTCGTCGGTAAGAAGGTGGAGCACCACCACGAGGGCACCCGTGTGGACCAGTCTCAGGCTTGGGCGGGGCGGGATGTGATCGGTGTGCAGAACAACGACCACCCGGGCAGTGGTGGCGCGGCGTTCGAGGGCTGAGCGTGCCCAAGAAGAACAAGACCAGGAACAAGGGCAAGGGAAAACCCCGCACCCAGCTCCGTACCCGGGTCGGGCAGACCCACGCCCGCGCGGGTCGGGACACCATCGGTGTCAGTAACCACCACGGCGACATCAACCACTTCTACGGGGAAACGGCGCCCCAGGGCGCGGCGTCGGTGGCAGCGTCCCTGCCCGCGGTGGAGGCCGGCTTCACCGGCCGCCACAGCGACCTCGAACGTCTGCGGGCCGCGCTGGACCCCACCCAACCTGGGGGAACGGTGGGAGTGTCGGTGGTAGGGATGGGCGGTGTCGGTAAGACCCAGCTCGCCCTGACCGCCGCCCACCACGCCCGGAACCAGGGCTGATTGAATCTCCCCGGGTGTGATGGAGACTTCAGACCTTGGATAGGTTGAGTCCACCATGTCGAAGCGTTACCCCACTGAACAGCGCGAACGGGACCTCCTGGCCTCAATGGTCGCAGCCCTGGCCGTTGTCACTATGTCTCTGCCCTCGCTCGCCTGGTTGCTCCCTTCTGCCAATGATGCGGATAGGACCTTGCCCACACGGGATAACTCAAGCGTGCTGAGTGGGATCTTCTTGCTGTTGCTCGCCCCGCTAGCAGCGCTGGTGATCCACGTCGGAGTGGGGCAGCGACGAAAGTTCCATGCCGATGAGGAAGCAGCCCGACTTACCAGCGACCCGCTGTCACTGGCGTCTGCACTGCGAAAGATTGAAGAGGGAGGGCGCACCTATCAACTGTCGACCGAGGGGCCGTTGCTGGCGATTGGGCACATGATGACTGTCAACCCGTTCCCAAAGATCGGCATTCGCCGCCTGTTCGACACGCACCCGCCTATACCAAAACGCATTCGGCGGCTGCTGCGCCTGAACGCTCAGTTCAATCAATGAATTCCATCGACAGTTTGCGGTCAGTGATATCTCTCCTGAACTACTGGGTCCTGTCCTAGTACTCCAGCCGCACTTGGGGATCTCGGTCTGAGCAACCCCCGGACATGAGACGCCACCGCTGTGATCATGTGGGTGTGAAGAAACCAAACGATCGGCGGTGGCCGTGCCGCCCACTGTAACGGAAGTCGACCCCCAGGCGTGAGCGAACGGGTTCGACGACCTGTCCACCCAGGTCATACTGACCTTTGATGTGTGGGTTGACGTCCGGCTGAACTGGGAAAACCCTGTTCATGGAGCCTCCCCTCTCCTCTCCCCGCACCCCTGCCGAGTACGAGAAACGACGCCTGGTCGCCGCGGAGCTGTTCGACCGGGGCGAGCTGTCCCAAGCCGCGATCGCCCGCCTGCTCGGTGCGAGCAGACAAGCCGTCCACAAATGGCACACCGCCTGGAAGAGCAAGGGCCCCGCAGCGCTGGCCGCCCGCCCCCGCGGCGCCGAACCCTTCCTGAACGGCGAGCAGGAACGCGCCCCGGCCGCCCTGCTCGACTCCAACCCCACCGAGCGCGGCTGGCCCGACCAGTCCTGGACCCTGGACCGGATCAACCCCCTCATCCACGAACGTTTCCGCGTCTGCTACGCCGACCCTTCCGGGGTGTGGCGCCTGCTCCAACGCAGGGGCTCCTCCCACCAAACGCCCACGACCCGTGCCGCCGAACACGACGAGGAAGAGGTCGACCGGTGGCGCACCCAGATGTGGCCCCGGGCCAAAAGAGCACGCTGAAACCCGTGGTGCGTGGATCGTCTTCGCCGATGAGTGCGGCGCGGGCACGTCCCCGCCCACCCGCCGCACCTGGGACCGACGGGGCCGCACCCCGCTGGTGGCCACACGCCCGGGGCCGGCGGGAACGGGCCAACACCGTGGGATGGCTGTGCGTGCACCCCGCGACCGGGGCGGTGAAGCTGTTCCACACCGTGCGCACCCGCTCCCCGATCACCGCCGCGGTGCTGCCCGCCCTGCTGGGCCGGCTGCGCCGGGCGCTGCGGGGCCCGGTGGTGCTGATCTGGGACAACCACTCCTCGCACTCCGGGAAGAAGATGACCGCCCACCTCGCCCGCAGGAACTGGGTGCGGGTGGTGTTCCTGCCCCGGTACGCGCCCGAACTGAACCCGGTGCAGACGCTGTGGGCGCACCTTGAACGGGTGCTCAGAAGCCGTCTGTTCCGGAGCCTGGAGGAGTTGGAGGAGTTGGAGCAGGTGATCAACGCACATCTGCGTCCGGTGCGCAAACGCACGACCTGCTGCGGGGGTTCATCGACTCAGTCGGCTTGGAACCCTCACCGTTTCCGTCAACCTCATAATCAAAGATCAGTAGCACCCAGTCTCATCCGATTGCGTCTGGTGGCCCGATTGAAACCCCAAAACAAATCCCAGCCCAGGGAATACCATTTGCACTCAACCGGCGAGCACCGTGCACATAACATCCTGCAACAAGCGAACATAGGCATGAGATTCCATCTCCTCTCGCATCATACTGTCCATCTCAGACACCATTTCCGCATCATGAGTCCAAGGGTATTTATATGCCCCTGTGATATTGACTACATCGCCATTCACAAGGCCTGACTCGCGCAGTGTTCCCATATTTTTTCCCAGAGTGCTTCCTGAGAAATAGTAGGAAACATTCTGAAGATAGACAGACCTCCGGGATGGGCGTAAATCCCTGAGGAAGACCTCCCCTATCACTTTCCTCGCCGCGACCTGCATGTCCATATCAAGCGGCAACGCCACTTCCATCCGCTCGCCAGTACTAGTGAAGGCTACAGTTAAATTCAGCATCTCAGCATCTTCAGACTCCCATTCATTCTCAACCCCTGAACCCTCTAGCCTTTTCCCATATGCCGCTCCCTCGATCAGCGACAAGAGTTTCCCTTGGAGCCTTGCCCCTAAAATAAGCCTTTGCAGGGGCCGATCTTCGGTGGCATCAAAATGTACTCCAATTTTATTCGCCACCCACTCCTGATCAGGAATGGAGAGCTGCCCTAACGTCTCCTCAAGATCAGCAATAACCCTGGCCATTTCCGACGACCCTACTCGCTGACTCTGGCGATTCGTTGACTGGACCGACCGGAGGAGTGCGAAGCGAAAATTTTCCAGGAAAATCGACTCCTTCGGTTGCACATTCCTGGACGTCGTAATCTGATCGACTAGCCAGCGCCCCGCGATCTCTTGCCGGTAGCCTTTTCCCTTCTTTTTATTGTTAATCCGTTCAATTTCATAGAAATGAGTGCCGGAGGGAAGGGAAGTGACGATTCCCAGGAGTGCTCCCGCAGCCACCACTTGCCCCGCTAGAACATCTCCCGGATCGCTTTTGAGGTTCTTCTGCGCGCCCTCGACAACCCCTACGAAAATATCCCTCAGGACTACTATTCTCTCCGATGCAGACTCGGCATCATAAACTAGCGAATCCGGAACAAGGCTGAGCAACTCTCGACATCGTGAAATCGCACTATAAGTCGCACCGTCCTCTTCATTGGCAAGACGCTGCAGTTCGGCAAGCTGCAACCCATCAGCATCCTCTGCCATGACCTGATATTCCTCCTCGCAATCCCTACCTAGGTCCGGTCACCCTGCGAGTGTCACAGCGCATCCGAGCTTCGTCGGTACTTCATCCGACCCGCATCCTGGCTACATGAGTTGGCAGCCTCCACTCTTGTCATCAGGAGTCCACAAGCTCCGGCGGCGCCGCCTCTTCCTCCCCTGACGAGGGGAATACATGAAGGGGACCCTCGATGCTCATCCTCATCGCTTCCGTCCTGAGCCTGCTCGTCGGCTTCAGCGTACAGACGCTCCACCTCTACCACCAGCGTTCCAGCTGGCTGACTACGGTGATCAAGGATCGCCAAGCAGCCCAAGCTGACGCCTTCAGGTGGCAAGCCCTGGCCGAACGGCTCGGAAAGGAACTGTCCTTGCATCAGCAGATGCAAACTAACCAGTGCCCGTCCTGTCCATTGCGGCGCTCTAGCTCCTGAATCTCCCAGGGGCCTGGTCGGGCGTTTCCCCAAGGCCGGGAAGTTAGCGTTCTCGCAGGTCCTGCAAGCACATTGAGGGTTCGAAGCGAAAGCACAACGGAGCTCGTTGGTACAGGCAGTCGATCGAGACAGCTCGTACGTGAGGAGCTCCGTTGCAGGTTCATTTTGCCCTGCCGT
Organism: Nocardiopsis sp. CNR-923; assembly: GCF_001942255.1. Classification (GTDB taxonomy): domain Bacteria; phylum Actinomycetota; class Actinomycetes; order Streptosporangiales; family Streptosporangiaceae; genus Nocardiopsis. Next base: position 20 of record NZ_MKKC01000150.1, on the reverse strand, counting down.
CCACGCTGACTGCCATCACC
>NZ_MKKC01000149.1 GCF_001942255.1 Nocardiopsis sp. CNR-923 | reverse complement strand
CCGGCTCCTGGCCCGCGGCGAGTTCACCTCCACCGACGACCTCGCCGCCCGGATCGCGCAATGGACCGAGCACTACAACACCGATCCCCGACCGTTCATGTGGACCAAGCCGGCCAAAGACATCATTGAGAAGTTCCTCAGGATCCAGAACCGACTTATTTAACGAACTTATGAATCACCACACTAGGTGATCAGCGCTGACACGTCGAGGGGAAGACTGTGCTCCCTCGCTGAGTATCTCGACGTGAACTGGGCGTGGTTGGTTATCCCGGTGTGACCAGATCGGCGCCTACGGGTTCGCCGGGTTGGCTCCTCCGTCCAGCCGGTTGCTGTCCACGGCCGGTGTCGATCGTGCTTGCCGATTCATCGGGCAGTCGTGGTCCTCTGAGCGTTAGGCTGCCCCTCACAGACCCTGCGGCGAAGGGAGAGTCGTGCTCGCGAAGGAGCCCCGCCCTCGGGTGGCGGTGTACGGACTGGGCGGGACGATCGCCATGACCTCCGACGGGTCAGGAGGGGTGGTTCCGGCCCTGTCGGCGGCCCAGCTCGTGGCGGCCGTACCAGGACTTGCGGAGACCGGTGTCGACATCGAGGTCGAGGACTTCCGACGGCTTCCCGGCGCCTCCCTGGGTCTGTCCGACCTCACCGATCTGGCCGTAGAGATCGACAAGCGCCTGGCCTCGGGAACGGTGGACGGTGTCGTCGTCACCCAGGGCACCGACACCATCGAGGAGACCAGCTACCTGCTCGATCTGTTCCACACCGCCCCGCAACCGGTCGTGGTGACCGGCGCGATGCGCAACCCCACCCTTGCCGGGGCCGACGGGCCCGCGAACCTCCTCGCGGCCGTTCAGACCGCCGCCCATCCAAGTGCTCGGGACCAAGGTGTCCTGGTGGTGCTCGCTGACGAGATCCATGCCGCCAGTCGGGTCCGCAAGACCCACGCCACGAGCGTGGCCACCTTCCAGTCCCCCAACGGCGGCCCGCTCGGCTACGTGGTGGAGGGAACCCCGCGCCTGCTCAACCACCCCACGGGACGCGCCACGCTCGACCTGTCGAATCTGGGCACGGGACCGCGTGTGGCCCTGGTGACGGTGGCGTTGGGCGATGACGGCTTGCTGTTGGAGGGCTTGGCCGAGCGGGTCGACGGCGCGGTCATCGCCGCGTTCGGTGTCGGCCACGTCCCGCAACACCTGGTGCCCGCACTCGAGGACCTCGCCGACCGCGTTCCGGTGGTGCTCGCCTCTCGGACCGGCGCCGGAACCGGGCTCGCGACCACCTACGGATTCCCCGGCTCCGAGCAGGACCTGTTGGCACGGGGGCTGATCCGGGCTGGCTTCTTGGACCCGTACAAGGCGCGCATCCTGCTGTGGGCGTTGTTGGCCACCGGCCACGACCATCCCGGCATCACGGAGGCCTTCGCCGCCGCCGGTGGCTACTCCAACGCCTAACTCCTCCCACCCCAAAACGAAGCGGAAACCGACGTGCGCAGCCACGAACTGACCCGGGGACGAACCTTCGGCCTCGTCTTCGACCACGGCGAGGACTTCTTCTCCTCCCTCTCCGAGTTCTGCCGAGACAACGACGTCCGACAGGGCTATAATCCCGGTCTTCATCGCTGGGTTCGCTCGCGTGGACCTCGTGGGCACCTGTGAGAAGCTCACCGACCCGGCCGCGCCGGTCTGGTCGAAGGTCCAACTGAGCAACGTCGAAGCGTTGGGCGGTGGCACCATCGCCTACGACGAGGCCACCGACACCATCTCCCCGCACATCCACGTCTCCGTCGGGCTCAAGGAGCACAGCGCGATGGGACACACCAGTCACCTGCTCGACGCCCAGGTCCAGTTCCTCACCGAGATGGTGCTCATCGAAGTCGCGTCACCGCAGATGCATCGGGTCCCTAACCCGAACCTCTACGACGTGCCGCTCCTCCACTTCGGGAGCGACGGCTGAAGCCCGCGATGTGTCGCGCTCACCCGTCTTCGAAAGCGAGCCTTCCTGTGTCCGAGACCCCCTACGTTCCGCGCGCGTTCCCCGTCTCGGTCAAGGGCGTCGTGATCCGCGACGGCCAGGTGCTGTTGTTGCGCAACGAGCGCGACGAGTGGGAGCTGCCGGGCGGCAAGATCGAGATCGGGGAGACTCCCGAGGAGTGCCTGGCCCGGGAGATCGAGGAGGAGACCGGTTGGTCCGTGCGGGTAGCCGAGATCCTCGACTCGTGGATGTACCACATCACCCAGGTCGACCGGCACGTCTTCATCGTCACCTACGGATGCCACGTGGACTCCCACACCCCGGTGGTGGTTTCCAGCGAACACAAGGAGGCCGGGCTGTTCACCGAAGCCCAGGTGCCCGACCTGCCGATGCCCGAGGGCTACAAGCGGTCGGTCCTGGACTGGTTCGCCCGCTCCCGCGCGTGACCGCCACGCCCACGGTCCGCTGGCTCTGGCTGCTGCCCGAGGCACGCCGTGCCTTGGAAAGCCGGGAGTTGGCGGTGATCCTGCGCTGCTACCGAAAACTGACCGGGTTGTCCCAGGCGGCGATGGGAGAGCTCCTGGGGTACGACCCCTCCTACGTCTCCCTGCTGGAGCGGCGGCAGCGCACTATCAACGACCACCAAGGACTCTCGCACGTCAGCCGGGTCCTGGCTATCCCACCGCACGCCCTGGGGATCACGACTGAGGAGGACGCGGACTTCCTGGCGGCGCTCCAGTTCGGGGAGTCGACCGTGCGGCTCGCGGAGATCGCGCGGCAGGCGGGGCGCGCTGTCGAAGCGGTTGAGGAGCTGTGGCCGTTGGTGGCCCGGTTGGAGGCCCGTCTGAGGGAGGGGCGGGTCGACTACGCACCCGCCGAGCTCTGCAGCCACATCCCCGGAGCCAGGTCGATCGCGTCAACCCACTCCCCGAGTTCGGGGACCCAGAACGGGTCCTCGTCGGTCGCGATCACACCGTCCCCGACCACCGTCGGACCAGGAACTCCGCCACGATCCTCGCCAGAGTCCTCCGTGTCCACGCCCTCAGGCGCCTGACGCTCGGTGGTCGGATCCACCGTGATCTCCACCAGCGAGTGAGCGCCTACGAGACCGTCTCGCCGTTCTCCAGGTAAACCGTCGTGCCCTCCCCACGGGCTCACGTGCCCTGGGTGATCCTGCGCACGAGCCGGGGGATCGTCACCTCCGCGATCGATTCATTCCCCTGAACCGCATGCCACATATTCTTCAATACTCTCCACATACTCCTCGTGGGAATCGAAGTCCTCCCAGTACGAATCCAAATAGAGCTCCGAGAACTCATACCCATTCATGGAGCCACCACACCAGTCCACCTCGTTCACCTCAAGGGCAAGCACCATCGCCTGAATAACTTCACTTTCACTGACGCCAGAACCGCTACCAAGATCCCATTCATCTGAATCCACAGCTACACGGTATCCCCCATCGATTTCAGCAATGGCCCCAGAGCTCAGTAGTATCTCCATTCCATCAAAATAAGTGAGACCTGCAGCTTCCTCGAATTCTCTCCGCTCCTCATAGTAATCCCCAATGTTCTCCATGACGGATCCATCTTCATCCCTGGCAAACATCTCCTGGAGAACATAGGCATAAATGGTGGCTGACGCCCAGATCTTCGTCACATACCCACCAGAAGCCTCAGAACTGGGAGAATCATCTTCGCTCGATTGTTCCTCAGTGAACTCACAGGCAGAAATAAGGGCAACCATGATCACAGAAACGAAAACCAGAGTCGATGAAGTCGACTTCTTCACAATCGCTCACCTATCATACTAAAAACGAAGCACCAATCGCCCACTAGGAGCTCGGCGAGTTCGCCGCAACCCCTTCAAAGAGGCCGTCGATATTGCCCTTGGTATAGCGCATCTGATCCTGGATGGGGTCGTAGTAGCGGCCGAAGAATTCAGTGAAGTTCGACGAGAAATCGGTCCCAGATTCGGTTTCCCTCGGAACCCAGTCGATCTCGCTGGAGTCCAGGAAACTGTTCAACGCCTCCTGCACCTCGGAAGAGTCCGGGGCGTCGTCCCCTGCCTCGCCGCCGAAGTCGATGTAGTACTCCCCGTCACGCTCCCCGAGCAGTCCTGCGCGCTCTAGTACCTCCTGCGGAGTGGCGCCGCCCGCGTCCTCGATCCTGATGTCATCGTTAATGGCCGGGAGCTTTCCGCCACCGTGCTCGATGACCTCGGAAAGAACCCTCGCGCTCGTGTAGTATTCGACGTCGATCGCCGTGGTCGTACTGTCCACGTGGGACGTGGCGCTCACATAGTCATCGAACGCCTGGTTGATGAGGTCTGGAGCGATGAACTGTCCCATGCTTTGGAGTACCACGCCAACCCCTGGAACCAGGCCCAGGGCATTGTTGCCCGAGTTCGCCACACCGTCGACAATCTTCCTCCTCATCGCCTGCTCTTCTTCGAGGTCAAGGTTTCGGTTGACCGCTTCGTTGTGCAGAGCTGCATCCACGAGAGACTGAAGAACACCGGCGTTGGCACCTGTCTCCACACTGTTGCCGGTCTCCAGGTAAATCTCGGTCTGTGCAGCCGAATAGACCGCCGACGCGGTATGGGCTCGCACAGCAGAATCCTCGTTACCCATCACGTACTCGAGGAAGATCAAACGCTCAGTGGGAGACATCTCGAGTGTCCTGGAATCATCATTCCAACGATCCTCGCCTTCCTCCCTCTCCCACTCGAAGTCCACATGCCCATTGTCGATGCCCTCCTCGTCGGCGAAGCTTTCGATGTACAACTCGAAGAGGTGAGCGAACCCGTCAGCGACCTCTCCGTTGACCGCTGTGAAGGGCGCGTTGGGAACCTCCGTCCCGTCAGCGAGCTCCACCTCGATGCCCGTGTCGGAGAGGGCGTCGTGCATGTCCTTGGTAGTGATCGTCTCCATGAGGCCGTCCATCGCCTCAGCGGCCATGCGCCGCTCAGCCTCGTCGTCGCTCCACGCCGTTTCCTCGATCCACTCGGTCAGACCACGGGCCGCCTCCCCGTCATCTCCCCATTCGTGGGTGTAGAGGTTTTCGATGATGCGGTTTGTGACGTTTTCCGCAGTCTCCTCTGTCCAGGGGAGGTCCCCCTCGACACCCTCGGGATACTCCCCGGTGAGAATCGCGTAGTTGGCGTCCTCGTTCCGCGTCGCGACATCAACGAGGCCTGACATGTCACTGTCGTCGCTTCCCAAAGCGTCGATCCGCGTCAGCGAGAGCGAGATGGTGTCCATCATGCGTGTGGAGAACTCGGCGCCGCCCTCCATGTCCTCTTGGGAGTGTTCGAGGAGATCATTGAGGTAGCCCGCCCTCTCCATCCAGTCCTCATGAGTCCCGGAGAAGCCACCGGCAGTCCTGGTACCACTGAAATCCGGCCCGCCGATCACGGATCGCACAGATGCGGGCAACTCGTCGTACCCACCGCCCACCCGCTCGTCGGACAGGGCGAGCAGACCGTCTCCCAGGACACCGAGCGCGTGTTCACGTTCCTCGTGACTCAGGTGGTCGCCCTCCATCTGAGCGGGGATGCCGATTACACCCATGCTGTTGGGGTTCGGGTTCTCCTCCAGCTCGTCGTAGAAGGCTCGGAGGAAATCCAACTCCTCGTTTCGGTAGCCTGTTCCGCCTTGCTGGGCCTGCATCGCGTTGGTGGTGATCATGCTCATCATGAGCATGAGTTCGTGATAACGCTCATCGAGGGGCTTGTGTCCGGACCAGTAGTCCTCGATCTCCTCAGCCCACTCCTGGGCGTTCTCCTCGGTCAACTCCTGGCCATCGACCAGCATCGTGTAGTGGTTCGGGTCGAGGTTGTAGAAGGCCCAGGAGTTGATCCCCGCGTCGATGAGCGCCTGGACGTTGGCCTTCGTGGGCCCCTGCCGCAGCCTGTCTGCGATCTCGTCGGCGTTGTCCTCGAACGCCCGGTAGTTGGTACGTTCGCGCTCCTCCAGGTCCGCCACCTTGGCCACGACCTCGTCGTAGATGGATCGGCACTTGTTCTCGTCACCGACCAGGCCGAATCCCTCGTTCTCGGGGTAGGTCGCGGTGATAGTCCGGCCCTGGTACTTGCCAGGGATCTCGGACCTCTTCGTCCTGAGGAATTCCCACCACTCCGACATCTGCGCCGAGCGCTCCTCCTTGAAGGTCTCCACGTGCTGTGCCCACATCTCAACCATCGAGGAGGCGTAGACGATCGCCGTTCCGGCGTCTCGCCACAACTGGAGCTCCTCGGCGGACTGGCCCTGGATGTTCCAGGCCATGAGATCGGTGAACTGGTTAGCCGTGTCGTTGAAGTCGGCGTCGAGGTCGTCCGCCTTGCCCAAAAGTCGGGACTGGAGGATGTCCAGGTCCTCTGCTCGGGTTCGGATCGCCTCGGGGTTCGCGGACGTGGTTCGGGCCTGGAAAGAGATGTCAAAGGAAGCCATTGCACGCTCTGCTGTCAGGGGAGTGATCGGGGGCCGGGACAGGGTCGGAGGATCAGAAATTGACTTCCAGGTTCACACCCATGTCCCAGGGGGTCTGGTAGTCTCCGGCGGCCTCCTGGTCGTTCCGGGCAATCTCGGAGGCACCCGCCTGGATGTTGTCGGCGAGCTGCAGACCGTGTTCCTGCACCTCGACGATGGCCGGACCGTACTCCTCCTTGTACGCGCGCAGCGCGGAGGAAACCTCTTCCCGCTGAGCGACGGTCTCCGCGTCCTCCATGATCAGGTCGAACATATCGGCCAGCCCCGCCATGGACTCGGCCAGGGCCTCAGCTAGCTGAGCGCCTTCATAGCCCTCGATCGGATTCCCACCGGACTCACCTGGCACACCGACAGCCTCTCTGAGATTGGGGACACCCACCAAAGGGGCGTTGCACGACACACGACAGCAATTCCACAACTACAGGAAGTAAATGACACTATATCCATCCACACCCAGGGAGTGAGCCGCCACAGCCCCCGGAAACCCCCGGCGATCACATTCGGTCATATCCGTGATCTTCCTGGTCACGAACACGAGGCCGGGTCACGTCCCTTGGAGTGGTGTAACTCTCTCGCGGCCGCGTCCTTGCAGGTCATCTCGATAGGTGGCCGCAGCCGAACCACCACCGCGCGGCCTCGACCCCGCTGGAGGCGGCGATGCGTCGAACTGGCGGACGCCGCCGATGCACATCCGTTGGGGCAGGGCCGGAAACGTTACACCACTCGACGGGACACCATCCCGATTACTTGACACACTCCGCCCTCCCGGAAGGTGCCGCCTCATGACCTCACCCCTGACCGTCGCCCGGCGGCTCCGTCGGCACTCATCTCTACCTCTCCGGTGATTCCGCACAGGTCTCCGAGGTCGTGAAGCTGTTCGAGGGAACAGCCGTTGAACCAATCGCCATCGACGGCCCTGTGGGCAGGGCGTCGGCACTGAAGATGGCGTACGGCTCCTACCA
>NZ_MKKC01000148.1 GCF_001942255.1 Nocardiopsis sp. CNR-923 | reverse complement strand
GGGTTCCACCCTCCGCGACGGGCGGCTCCCGGTCGGCCAGCGGCCACAGCGGCGGGGACGCCGGTTCGGCCGGGTCGTCGACGTCCGGCGCCTCCACCTCGGGCAGGTCCGGCAGATCGGGGGGTTCTGCGGGGTCGAGGAGCTTTGGGGGATGCATGGGGCCTGGGAGGTCGTCGTGGTCCCAGGGGTGGGTGGTCTCCCCCAGGTCAGCGGACTCCGGAGCGTCAGGACGCTCCCCGGAGTGCACCGGGCCGGAGGGGTCGAGGGGCGCTGGCGGGTCGGTGAACCTCGGTAGATAGGCCAGATCCGGGAGGTCGCCGGGGTTCCTGACACCGGCCGGGTCATCGGGGTCATCGGGGTCCGCGGGGTCCGCGGGATCGAGGGGCTCGCCGGAGTCGGCGGGGATCGGCGGGTCGGCGGGTCGGACGGGAGCGGGGGGCTCCGACGGGTCGGCGGGCTCCCACAGGCCGACGCGTTCGGCGGGGTCGGCCGGGAGTTCGTACTCGGGGGGCAGCCATTCGGGTTCGGGTACCTCGTCCAGGTCCGCCAGGTCGTCGACGTCGGGAAGCTCGTCCACCCTCGGGAGGTCGTCCGCCCGGGGGCCCGCGGCTCCGTCCGCGAGCGGCGCGTCGCCCCCCGGGCCCGTGCCGGTCCGCGGCTCCTGCTCGGCGGGCAGGGCCCGCGCCTTCGGGTCGAGCCAGTCGCACAGCAGGTCGCGGCGGTCGGCGAAGGTGGGCGCGTTGGGAACTCCGCGGTCGCGCAGGTGCTCGGCGAGCACGTCGCCGCCCTCCTCGCGCAGGATCGTCACGAGGGACTCGGCCACCGCCAGGTACTCGGGGGCGGGCGGGTGCAGGAACGGCGATCCGGCGCCGTGGGCGGGCGGGCCGAACGCCACGTGCTGGCCGTCGCCCGTGCCCAGGACCGGTTCGTAGGTGGAGAAGGACCAACTCCACCCGGCGGCGGGGATGGCTCTGGGCGGGGTGAGCACGTCGCGCAGGACGCGGTGCACCCCCCACAGGAAACGGAGCTGGACCGCCTGCCACAGGTCGGCGTGGCGGTGGTCCAGGGCTATGTGGACCGGCAGGTCGGGGCGGGCGAGCGCGGCGGCCACGGCGCCGACCAGGACCGGTTCGCCGCGCACGGCGGCCTCCGCGGCGTGGCGGTCGCGGGTGCGCACGGCCCCGGGGGCGGCGGTGCGCTCCCAGGGCTCGGGGGTGGCCAGGGCGTCCATGGTCCGCCACCCGGGGCTGGGCGGACGGGTGGCGGCCGGCCTGGTGTGCGGGTTCTCGTGCAGTGACAGCACCCGGGGGAACGTCAGTCCGTGCGCCGGGCCGACGATCGCCCAGGCGTGCGCGTGGCGGACCTCGCCGGGCCACCGGTAGACGAGGGCGGCCTGCCCGTCGGGGTAGGCGCGGGCCCAGAGTGTCTCGGGGTGGTCGGCGGGGTCCGTGTCGGGCAGGGCCGCACGGTAGTCGGCGGTGAGCGCCGGGATCAGCCGGTCGCGCCAGGAACGTAACGCGGGCTGATCGTCCTCGGTGAAGGACGAGGCGGCCGGGCCTGGACCGACCCTGCCGAGGAGGGTCGGTTCGGCCCAGGCGAAGTGGATCTGATGGCAGGTGTTGTCGGGCAACTCGCCCCTCCCACGGGTGCGCGGACCGAGGCGGCGCGGCCGCTCGCCGCCTCTTTCCAAGGGAAGGTATCCGGTCTCAGGTAGGTGAAAACAGCGTGATCGCCCCCATGCGCGGTGTCGCGGGGCCCCGAGGAAGGTCTCGCTCTCGGGCCCCTCCACGCCCTCGACCCAGAACCGGTGGTTGTTCGAGGTGTCCACGAAGGTCCCGCCGGCCTCGACGAACCGGCCGAGCGGGGCGGCGTCGTCGTCGATCCCGCCGCCGAACGTCGTCGCGCCCAGGCACGGGGCGCCCACACGGCGGTCGCCGGCGACGGTGGTGCGCATCAGGAGGTCTCCTCGACCGGCCGGGGGGCGCTGTCGGCGGGGACGCCGACGTAGTGGTCGATCTTGTGCTGGATGGCCGCCTGGTTGGCGCGCAGTTCGGCGATCCGCTGGTCCAGCCGGTCCTGGTGGCGTCGCAGGACGTCCAACCGGTCGTGGCCGGTGTGGTCGCCCGCCTGGAGGAGTTCGGCGAACTCGCGCAGCCGGGCGATGGGCATGTCGGTGTCGCGCAGGCAGCGGATCAGGCCGAGGAGTTCGACGTCGTCGGCGCGGTAGCGGCGGTGACCGCTGGGGGCTCGGTCGACGCGCCGCAGCAGCCCCTCCCGTTCGTAGTAGCGGAGGGTGTCGAGCGTGAGGTCGAACCGTTCGGCGACCTCGCCGGGTGTGAAGTGGTCCCTCATGGGAGAAGCGTGGGGCCTGGAGCGCACTCCAGGTCAAGCGGTTCCCGTGAGCGCGTGCGGGCGTTGGTCGTCCACCGGCTCAGGAACCGCCCAGGATCGCGCCGACGACGGCTCCCGTGAGGTCGTCGGTGATCTCCTCCTCGCCGACCTCGGGGTGCTCCAGCCACCACTCACCCGCGGCCTGGACCATGCCCACGACGGCGTGCGCGACGATCTGGGCGTGCGCGAGGCCGGTGACGCGGCCCTCGCCGACCAGCTGCTCGGCGAGCTCCTCCCCCAAGCGGCGGACCATGAGGCCCAGGTCGCCGCGGGTCCGGGGGTCCTCGGCGGTGGCCCGGTCCATGAGGAAGCGGTAGAGATTGAGGTTCTGCGAGATCATCGACAGGTAGGCGCCGACCGTGGCGCGGGCGCGGACCTGGAGTTCGGTGTGCTCGTGCAGCTCGGCGCGGATGCGATCGATGAGGGGGTCGACGTGGCGCTGGGCCAGGGCCCGGTAGAGGCCGCCCTTGTCCCCGAAGTGGCGGTAGAGGATCGGCTTGCTGATCCCGGCCTCGGCGGCGATGGCGAGCATGGGGGCGTCGGGGCCGTCGCGCTGGATCACGCGGTCGGCGGCGTCGAGGATGGCGCGGCGCCGTTCGGGGTCGCGTCCGCCCCGCCCCCGGCCGCCCCGGCCGTGTCCGCGGGTGGGCGCCTCCGACGCGGGGGCGTCGGAGGCGTCGGTCGTGTCGGTCACGGCGGTGCGCCGCGTGAAGTCGATCGCCACAAGGGTTCACCGTAGCGCTTCGGCTGGTGAGGTGGTGATCATCTGCGGATCGCGATCCAGGTCGCGTGGGCTTGGGCGAGCAGTTCGCCGTCGGAGTCGTAGATCGCGCTGCCGGTGTGGGTCTTGCGTCCGTCGACGGATTCCAGGTGCCCCATCACCACGTACGTGCGGCCCACGCGCGGCGCCCGGTCGACGCGGGCGGTGATGCGGCCGAGGACGCTGGGGCGGCCGACGACGTCGCTGGACCACCCGCCGGGGCAGTCCAGGGCCGCCCAGGTCTGGGGCAGGGTGACGGCGCCTGAGCCGTCGCCGAGGTCGGTGTTCGGGGTCCAGGTGCAGGCCACGGTGTTGCCCTGGCCGTCGGGGCCGGTGGCCGGGCGCACCGATCCGGCGAAGAGGCGCAGGCCGTCGCCCTCGGGGCGGGCGGGGCCGCAGCTGTAGCAGCGGGGGAAGGGGTGCTCGGCCAGGCCGGGGTAGCGGTTCTCGGCGTCCTTGGCCTCGGCGGGGGTCACCGGGCCGCCGGGGACGGCGGGGCGGTCGGGGAGTTGGGCGGTCTGGGCCTCGGCGACGAGGCGGGCCGCGTCGGCGCGCTCGGGATCGGTCAGGCGCAGGCCGGTGGCGGGGTCGCCCTCCACGGTGAGCGGCCGGTCCAGGGGCGGCGGCGTGCGGAGGGTGACGGTGACCGCGGGGCCGCCCTCGGCGGTGAGGCGCGTGGCGAGCAGGCCGCAGGTGTAGCCGCCGTTGCCCGATCCGTCCGGTCCGTTGAACCGTGCGGGGATGGTGAGGGTGGGGGCGCCGTCGCCCGGAGTCTCGTTCATGTCTTCCAGCGTAGGAGAGGCGGTCCCCGCATGTCGTGCCGAGCGGTCGGTCGCGGGGCAGCGGATCCACCCGGGCCGGTGTCGCGGCCTATCCGGCCGCCGCTCCGGGCGCGGGCGGGCGCCGCGACGCCAGGGCGCGCAGCAGGCGCACGTACGGGCTCCAGCGGGCCGGGGCGCGGACGGTGCCGGTGAGTGCGCGCTCGGCCCGGTCGAGGCAGTCCTGTATGAGGGCGTCGTGGAGCCAGCGGAAGGCCAGAGGCCAGGTGAGGTGGGCGGGACCGCGCAGGCGCATGGAGACGAGGTGGCCCAGCACCGCCCCCGTGGAACCGTCGGGACGGACGGTGAACTCGTGGAACCCGTCGAATCCGCGCGGCGCCCCGAACCGGAAGCGCACCAGGCGTCCGGGAAGGTACTCCTCCACCGTGTAGCGGACGGGTCCGTGACCGCCCCTGGCGCCGGTGGTCAGCGGGCTGTCCAGGCGCATCGCGGGCCAGTCGTGGCGCGGCCAGAGGCGGTCGTCCGGCGAGGACAGTGTGTCGACCAGGGCTCCCACGTGCTCGGGAGCGACCGGCAGGCGACGTTCGTGGAGGTTGTGGACGGCCATACTCACTCCTTTTAGAGAGGTCTCTCTAAAAAAGGATAGGGCGTAGGGTCCGACCATGGGAAGGCCCGCACGCTTCAGTACAGACGACCTGGTCACGGTCGCCGTCGCGCTGGCCGCCGAGGGCGGACCGGCCGCGGTGACGATGGCGGCGGTGGCGCGCGCCGCGGGAGCGCCCAGCGGATCGCTCTACCACCGTTTCCCCAACCGACCCGCCCTCCTGGCCGCCGTGTGGCTGCACGCCCTGGAGTCCTTCCACGACGGGTGCCGCGCCGCGCTGTCCGCGCCGCGCCCCCTGACCGCCGCCGTGGACACCGCCCGGTACGTGCTGGAGTGGAGCGGGTCCCACCCGGATCTGGCCCGGATCCTGCTGCACCGGTCCGCCGACTTCCACGAAGCCGGGTGGCCCGAAGCCGACCGCGCGCGCCTGGGCTCGGCCAACGCCGAGATCGGCGAACTCCTGGCGGCGGTGGCGCGGGGGCTGCGCGAGCCCGGCGAGCCGTGGGACCGCGCGAGGGAACGGGTCGCCCTGGCCGTGGTGGAACTGCCCCTGGCGCTGGTCCGCCGCCACCTGAGGAGCGGTCGGGGCGTCCCCGAGGACGCGGCGCGGCTGGCGGCCGACTCCGCCGACCGCCTCCTGGCCCCGCGTCCGGCCACCGGCTGACGCCCCGGCGAGGGACCGGCCACGACGGCGTGCCGCCGGCCGCCCGTGCGCACCCGGCGGGACGTCCCGACCGCCCACGCCGTGACGACCCCCTCACCGACGTGACGCCGGCCGCCGTGTGGGCGGCGGTCTTCGTCCTGTTCTGCGCCGTGATCCCCATGGGCTTCGTGATCGCGGGCGTGCGCACCGGACGGTGGACGAACCACCACGTCCCCGACCGCGCGCACCGCCGCTGGCCCCTGGTCGTGGGCGCGGCGTCGGTGGCCGCGTTCGTCCTCCTGCGCTGACCGCGCCTCCGGACGCGGGGCCGGGGGCGCGGCGGCTCAGGTCCCGGTCATCGGACGGCCGCTCCAGCGCCCAGGAGCGCGAACAGCTCCTCCTCGGAGCGGTGCCCGCCGAGGACGCGGTCCTTCGCGACGAAGGCGGGGACGGACGTGATCCCGCGCTCGACCGCGGCGCGGTGGTCCGACTCGACCTCGGCGCGCAGGTCGTCGCCGGCCAGGAGCGCGTCGACCTCCTCGCCCGCGATCCCCCATCCCGCCGCCAGACGCCGCAGCACGGCCGGGTCGGTCAGGTCGTCGTTGGCGCCCAGGTGGGCGGCGAAGGCGTCGTCCCACACCTGGTGGGCGTCCGCGCCGCGCGCGGTCGCGTACTTCAGCAAGCGGTGCGCGGGGCGCGAGTCCACGTTCAGGGCCCGGTCCACGTCGATGGCCATGCCCTGGATCCGTGCGGTGGTCGCGACCCTGGACCGCAGCGCCTCCCATGCGCTCTCGTCCAAGCCCCACGAGGTCAGGGCCGCCTCGCGGACGGTCCGGAACGCTCGCTCCGGCCCCGCGGGCTCCAGCAGGAAACTGCGACGCTCGACCGCGACCTCGTGGTCGAGCCGGTCGAGCACGGACCGCAGCCGTCGGTGTCCCATCCAGCACCACGGGCACCTGACGTCGGCCCACACGGTGATCGTCGTCGTCACGTTCGCTCACACTCCCTTGCGCGATCGGTTCGACACCGAGCACACTTCATCAAGTTGACTTGAGGTCAAGGCGTGTGACGAAGGAGGTGGCGGGTGCCACAGTTGGATCCGGATCTGACGTGGCTCAAGCCGGGACAGGTCGCCGAGCGGGCCGGGGTCGCGGTGTCGGCGCTGCACTACTACGAGAGCCTCGGGCTCATCCGCAGCCGCCGCACCACCGGCAACCGGCGGGAGTACCGCCGGGACACGCTGCGGGTCATCGCGTTCATCCGCACGGCCCAACGCCTGGGCGTCTCGCTGAGACGGATCAGCGAGGCGCTGGACCAGCTGCCTCGGGAGGGGTTGCCGACCAAGCGGGACTGGGCCCGGATCTCCCGCCAGTGGTACGACGAACTCAGCGAGCGCATCGAGGAGCTGACCGCCCTGCGGGACCGGTTCTCCACCTGCATCGGCTGCGGGTGCCTGTCGCTGACGGCGTGCCCCTACTCGAACCCGGACGACGTCCTGGGCCTGGAGGGGGCGGGCGCGCGCCGCTTCCCCTGAGCGTCAGGGCGCCGGCGCCGGGACGGGCGGGCCGGCCGGTGGCCGCGGCGGATCTCGACGCGACGAAGGGCGCCGCCCCGGCGCTGCACCGGGGTCGGCGCCCTCCCTCGGACACGTCGTGCCTCGTGGCTGGGAACTTCCTTGGCGGTCGACGGTCTATCCGCTGATCTGCTGCGCGGAGACCTCGTGTCCCGCGTCCTGCGTCCCGATCTGGCCCTGCACGTTGTCGAGGTCGTTGACGTTGGTGTTGTCCACGTCCACGTGGTTGTGGATGTGGATGTTGATCACGGGGCGGGTGTCCGGGCGTGGACGTCCTCCCCCGCCGCAGCCGGGTCTGGGGTGGTAGCTGGGACTCGCACTCGACGAGGTGCAGAACTGCCCCGCGCCGTGCGGCCCCGCGCCGCTGCCGGCCGCGTCGAAGTGCGAGTCGGCCGTGGCGATCGCCGCTGGGCCGAGGGCCAGCGCCGGGGCCGCGACCCCGGTGACAAGAACACGGGTGATGGCTTTCCTCATGTGTGTCTCCCTCTTCGGAGACGGGGTGGCTTCGAACGGACCGCCCCGTCAGGGTGGACTCTGGCCTGGACAAGAAAGGGGCCCGCCCGGATGTCGAGCGGGCCCCCTGGTGACCCGGTGACCGTCGTCCGCGGACGTCACGGACCGGTCCCCGGTCGCGGCACCCCCTGGGGGATGTCCGTGTCCGGGTCAACGTCCGAGGTCGACCCCCACCTGCTCCTGCTCCTGCTCCTGCTCCTGGTCCTGCTCCTGCTCCTGACCCACTTCCTGGGTCACGTCCTGTTCGAGCTCCTGCTCCTGCTCCTGCTCCTGACCCTGCTCCTGCTCCACGGCCTGCTCCTGGCCCTGCTCCTGCTGCTCCTGCTCCTGGCCCTGCTC
>NZ_MKKC01000147.1 GCF_001942255.1 Nocardiopsis sp. CNR-923 | reverse complement strand
GAGCTTCGCGCCCCGAGGGCGACTACGCGGTTCTGGACACCGCGGGCGGGACCCTGTGGGAGTACGCGTTCGACTCACCGGCTCCGGCGGACGGGGAGACGCTGTCTGGTCGGCCTCCACCTCCGGCGGAGACCTGACCGCCATGCACACCGGCGCCCTGGCCGGAGCCCTGTGGGGCGCCTCGGCCATCCCCCTGCACGCCTGGCGGCATCTGGCCGACACCCTCGACCCCCACACCCTGGTCGCCGACGCCCTGCGCACCGCCCGCGGCACCCATCCCCACCTGTGGCCCGAGACCTCCGTGCGCACCGAACCGCACCAACGCCTGCGCCCCTTCGCCGTCGCCCACCCCCTCGACCCCGGCGTCCTGCTGGCCAACCTCGACCACCTTCGCGAGCACCCCGACAGCGCCGACGCCGTCGTCTCCCTGTGCGCCACCCACCCCACCGACGCGCCCCACCTGCGCTCCCGCGACTGGGTCCGCGTCTGGCTGCACGACCGGCCCCGAGCCAACCCGAACCTGCACTACACACTCGACGAGGCCGCCGCGGCCGTGGCCACCCTGCGCGCCGAGGGCAAACACGTCCTCCTGCACTGCTGGGCCGGAGCCTCCCGCACGCCCGCCGTGGCCGCCCGCTACGCCGTCACCGCCCTGGGCGCCCCCGCCCTGCCCACCCTGACCCAGATGATCCGCGCCGTCGGAGGCCACCTGGACAACCCCACACTGGCGCGCGCCGTCGCCGAACTCAGCGGCCAGAACCTGCCCGACCCCGCCCTCACGCTCTTCCCCGACGCTTCCGCCACGCCGACCCGAACTGCCAAAGCCGCAGGTCAACAGGTGACAAGTTCCACAAAACACCTCATTCCGGTACCGTGACCCCCGCGTTACCCCTAGGCTCAGCGCCCAGACCCCGTGCGATGCCAACGCCGGCGGTCCCGGCTCCGCCCGTGCACGCCCCCGCCCCACACGACCGGGGCGCCACGCATCCGACGCACCCACGCCCCACGGCACCCGCAACACGCGCCAGGAGGCGGCCGCCGCTCCCATCCCGCGACGTTCAAAGGACATCACCGTGGGCCAACACCAGCCCCAGAACACGCCCGCCGCCCCCCAGGACACCCCCACCGTGGGACCCCGGGTCGCCGCGACCCGCAGCCGCAAAAGACGCACACTGCTCCTCAGCTCCGCCGCCGTCCTGGCCGTGGCCGTGGCCGGAACAGCCACCGCCGCGGTCATCGTCACCGGCGCCGACACCACCGTGACCACCAACGCCGCCGGCATCCCCGAAGCCGACCCCGACCCGCTCACGACCGACCACACCACCCCCGCACCCGACCCCGCGGCCACCGACCGCGCCGCCCAGGCCGCCGCCAACGCACGCCAGAGCACCACCGCCACCGGCTCCGACATCGTCGAGCGGCCCGAGCAGACAGCCGAACCCGAGAACGACTCCTCCTCCGACGGCGACAACGGCGACGACACCCAACCCACCGGCCAGGGCGGCACCTGCCAGGCCTCCTACTACGGCGCCGAACTCGCCGGCAGCTCCACCGCCAACGGAGAGACCTTCGACCCCAGCGCCATGACCGCCGCCCACAAGGAACTGCCCTTCGGCACCATGGTCCGGGTCACCAACACCGCCAACGGCTCCTCGGTCACCGTGCGCATCACGACCGCGGCCCCTACGTGTCCGGGCGCTGCCTGGACCTGTCCACCGCGGCCTTCGAGCAGATCTCCAGCACCAGCGCCGGCGTGGCCGACGTCAGCTGGGAGGTCGTGGCCTAGACGGTCCGCGGCGAGGGTCCGGCAGGAGGCCAAGACCCCGCCCACACGTCGCCGTGGGCTGCCGACCAGGCAGAACCCGGACAGTAGTGCCACACATGTGGGAGGTCCCGGCGTCCTTCGAACCTACGGCCGTCGGGCTGGACGTACACGCCCGCCCCACGCAACACACCCCGACCCGGCGACCCCAGACCAGCGCCGACTCCCCACCCGACACCCGCGCGCCACCCCACGCGGCGCCCCGCCCCCCACGGGGGAGGGGCGCTCGCGCACATCCCAACCCCGCACACACCCCACGAGGCCCCGCACACGTCACCCGCACATGGCACAATCCCACCACCAGCACAACCACCACCCACAAGGAGCACCGCGTTGTTCCGCACCACCACTGGCTGGGTCGTCTCACCCACCGACCTCGTCGACACCCTGGAGTGCGACCACCGCAGCGCCCTGAAGACCGCCCTGGCCGCCCGCGTCCCCGGCGCGCCCGCCCCCCAGGACATCGACCCCCTCATCGCCCGCCACGGCCACGACCACGAACAGGCCGAACTCGACCGCCTCACCGCCCTGTTCGGCGACCTCACCCACATCCAGCGCCCGAACCCGACGACGCCTCCCTGGCCCGCGCCGCCGACGCCACCCGCCAGGCCATGGCCGACGGCGTCCCCGTCATCTACCAGGCCTGCTTCCACCACACCCTCACCCGCGCCCCCCACCCCATCGCCTTCCACGGCCGCGCCGACTTCCTCATCCGCGCCGACCTGGACCCGGCCACCGGCGACCAGCGCACCCCCACCCCCGCCACACCCGCCTACGAACCCTGGGACACCAAACTCGCCCGCCGCCCCGGCCCCGGCGCCGTCCTCCAACTCACCGCCTACGCCCACGCCGTCGCCCAGGCCACCGGCACCGCCCCCGAGCACATGCACCTGCGCACCGGCGACGGACAGACCCACACCCTGCCCACCGCCGACTTCACCCCCATCCTCGCCACCACCACCGCCCGCCTCCTGGACCGCCTCGCCCAGCCCGCGGCCCTGCCCACCCCCACCTGGGGCCAACCACGCCCCGCCTGCGACGGCTGCGGCTACCAGACCTGGTGCTCCACCGGCCGCACCGCCGCACGCCACCTCACCCTGGTCGCCGGACTGCGCACCGACCAGGCAGCCAAACTCACCGACGCCGGCATCACCACCATCGACGCCCTCGCCCGCGCCGACGACGACCACCGCCCCACCACCCTGCCCCGCCGCACCTTCGACCAACTCCGCGCCCAGGCCGCCCTCCAGGTCCGCCAGGACACCACCCGCACCCGCCACAACCCCCAAGGCACCGTCACCGCCGAGGTCTTCGCCCCCCGACGGCCTGGCCGCCCTGCCCGCCCCCAGCCCCGGCGACGTCTTCTTCGACATGGAGGGCTACCCCTACCACTCCCACGACGGCGGCCGCGGCCTCGAATACCTGTTCGGCGCCACCACCGAGGACGAGGGCACCGAAACCTTCCACGCCTTCTGGGCCCACGACCGCGCCCAGGAGAAACAGGCACTGGAGGACTTCGTCGACTTCGTCACCGCCCGCATCGACGCCGACGACGCCGCGCACGTCTACCACTACGCCTCCTACGAGGTCGACCGCCTCAAACACCTGTCCAGCGAGTACGCCACCCGCGAGGAAGAGGTCAACCGGCTCCTGCGCGAGGGCCGCCTCGTCGACCTGTACACCGTGGTCCGAAAGAGCCTGCGCGTGTCCCAGCGCTCCTACTCCATCAAGTACCTCGAACCCCTCTACCTGCCCGCCGCCCGCGGCGGCGACGTCACCACCGCCACCTCCAGCATCGACGCCTACGCCGCCCACCTGGCCGCCCGCGAGGCCGGCCACACCGACCAGGCCGAACACATCCTCGCCTCCATCGCCGACTACAACCGCGACGACTGCCACTCCACCGCCCGCCTACGCGACTGGCTCGAACGGCACCGCACCGCCCAAGGCATCACCGACCGCCCCCTGATCCAGACCGAACTGTCCCCGACCGACGCCGAACGCGCCCGCAAACGCGCCGAGAAACAGGCCCGCCACGCCGCCCTGACCACACCCCTGCTCGACGGGGTCCCCGCCACCGCCCGCGACGACCACCACCACGCACGCGCCACCCTGGCCGCCCTGGTCGGCTACTACCAGCGCGAGGCCCTGCCCCCCTGGCGCGAGCACTACCGCCGCACCAACGCCCCCCTGACCGACCTGGAGACCGACACCGACTGCGCCGTACCCTGGCGCGTGCACGCGGGGGAGTGGATCCAACCCACCGGCCGCAGGCGCACATCCCGCCGCGAACTCGCCCTGTGGCTCGACACCGCCCACCCCCACCCCTTCACCACCGGCCAGGACGTCCACCTGCTCTACCCCGCGCGCCCGGCCAGGCCGCGACCACCAACACCGCCACCGTCACCACCGCCGACCCCGACCGCATCACCAT
Organism: Nocardiopsis sp. CNR-923; assembly: GCF_001942255.1. Taxonomy (GTDB): domain Bacteria; phylum Actinomycetota; class Actinomycetes; order Streptosporangiales; family Streptosporangiaceae; genus Nocardiopsis. The sequence continues at coordinate 3,415 of NZ_MKKC01000147.1, read as the reverse complement.
CACCGAGACCTGCGACCCCGACGCCACCTACACACGCCCGCCCGTCGCCGTCCTGCCCGCGCCCCCGTCAACCCCCAACCCAAGGACGCGCCCTCGAACTCGTCGCCCGCACCGCCGTCGACGACCTACCCGAATGGCCCCACCACCCCGGCCTGGACGTACTGCGCCGCCGCCCGCCCCGCCTCACCCACGGCGGCCCCCTGCCCGACCCCAGCGACGACCAGATCGCCGCCACCATCGCCTCCGTGGACGCCCTCGACCACTCCTACCTGGCTGTCCAAGGCCCGCCCGGCGCCGGCAAGACCTACCTGGCCGCCCAACTCATCACCCACCTGGCCCGCCAGGGCCGCACCATCGGCGTGTGCTCCACCAGCCACAAAGCCGTCGAGAACGTCATGGGCGCCGCACTGGCCGCCGCAGACGCCGCCGGAGTCGACCTGCCCGCCGCCAAACGCGCCAAGGGCCGCGGCAAGGACGCCCCCGACCCCGACCTGCCCTGGGAACAGCCCACCAACCCCCAGACCCTGGCCCGCTGGCGCACCCAGCGCACCGACCAGGGCCGCCCCGTCCTCATCGGCGGCACCGCCTGGGCCATGACCAACGCCGCCATGGTCGCCGACCCCCTGGACGTGCTCATCATCGACGAGGCCGGACAGTTCGCCCTGGCCGACACCCTCGCGGTCTCCGCCGCCGCCCACAACCTCGTCCTGCTCGGCGACCCCCAGCAACTGCCCCAGGTCGTCCAGGCACCCACGGCGAGGGCGCCGACGCCTCCGCCCTGCAACACCTCATGGGCGCCGACCCCGTCATCGACCCCCAACGCGGCTACTTCCTCGACCAGACCCGCCGCATGCACCCCGCCGTGTGCCGCACCGTCTCCGAACTCTCCTACCAGGGCCGCCTGCACGCCCACCCCACCACCACCCACCGCACCCTCGACGGCCTCACGCCCGGCGTCTACGCCCGCCCCGTCACCCACACCGGCCGCACCACCCACAGCCCCGAGGAGGTCGACGCCGTGGTCGCCATCGCCACCACCCTGGTCGGCCACCGCCTCACCCCCGGACCCGACCACGACCCACGCCCCCTGACCGGCGCCGACATCCTCGTCGTGGCCCCCTACAACCTCCAGGTGCGCGCCCTGCGCCGCGCCCTGGCCGACGCAGCCCGCACCACACCCGCCCTCGACGGCATCCGGGTGGGCACCGTCGACCGCTTCCAGGGCCAGGAGGCCGCCGCCGTCATCTGCTCCATGACCACCTCCACGCCGCCGACACCAGCCGCGGCCCCGCCTTCGTCCTGGACCGCAACCGCCTCAACGTCGCCCTGTCGCGCGCCCAACTCCTGGCCGCCGTCGTCCACTCACCCGACCTGCTCACCACCACCCCCCGCACCATCGGCGAACTGCGCCTCCTGGCCGGGTTCACCCGCCTGACCGAGACGCCCGCCCCTGGCCCCGCCCCTGACCGCACCGCGCCTATCCACGACGGTTCCGGACACGCCGCACGTGGAGTACGTTTTACACAGCACACCGGACCCGACCGGCGCCCCCTTCGCCGACGTGCCCCCCACACCACCGCCCTGGCCCGCCACACGCTCCGAAAGGCACCACGGCCCCCGTGTCTGACCGACCTTCCGCCCCCACCGGCGGCGGCGACAACACCCGCCACCCCACCGGCATCCGCGTCGCCCTGGCCGTCCTGGCCCTGGCCGCCCTGGTACTGGGCCCCGCCGGATACCTCATGGGCGTGCGCGCCTCCGCCCACGACGGCTCGGCCGCCGAATGGTTCACCCTCGCCTTCGGCGCCGCCGTCGGCCTGCCCTTCCTCGCCGCCGCCGTGGCCACCGTCGCCGGAGACCGCCGCGCCGCCCTGTGGTCGCTGGCCCTACTGGCCTGGCCCGTCGTGTTCGTGTCCGCCATCCACCTGTCCGGGTGGGGCGGGTAGAGCACGTCGGGGGCCACACCCGCCCGCTCCCAACCCACCCTCGCGACGAACCCGGGCCGCACTCCGCGCACCGACGCCCACAGCGCCGGCGTCGGCGCGCCCCAACCCCCGTGAACACCCGCACACGGGCCTGGGGAGCCCGCCCGCGCGGACGCCCCCGCACTCTGGCCGCGTTCCCACCAGTCGCCAGAACCGCCCGGCTCCTTCCTCGGCCCCGCGACAGCCGCACCGCACGCGCCGCCCCAGACGGGCGACAGCCACGGCACACGCCCTAACCTGAACCCGCCAGGGACGACGAACACCCACCGAGGACCCACCCGTGTCACCCAAGAAGCGCACCCGCCGCACACCCCGCGCCCGACGCCCGCCACGCAGCACACCGCCGACCAAAACGCCCTCCCACGCAAACGCACCATCAGCCGCACCCCCGTGGTCATCGACGACCCGCCCGACCGCCGCCTCACCGCCCTGTGGGTCCTGCTCTTTCTCGTGTGGCTCCTGGGCACCCCCCTGGCCATGGTCAACCTGACGTTCGTCGTCATGGACGCCCAGGAGACCGCCTACCCGACCTTCGACCCCGCCACCGGCGACACCCCCCAAGACCTGGTCACCGACGTCGGCAACGCACTGGTCTGGTCCTGGTCACGGCCCTGGCCGTCCCCGCCGCCTCCACCGTGGCCGCCCTGTGGCTGCGCCGAAAAATCGCCGCGATCGGCTTCGCCACCGCCCTGGCCGTCTCGGCCCTCCCCCTGTTCCTGGTCATGCCGCCCGCCGACCTGTGGCAGGCCCTGGTCACACACTTCACCACCACCTAGCCGGGCGACCCGAACCCCCAACCCAGGAAGGCAGACCCCCCGCCCGCGTGGCGGAAGACACCCCCGCCGACCGGTCGACACCCCCCAAGGACGAGAAAACGACCACGGCGAACCCGACCCGCCACGACCGCTGACCAGCCCACCCCACCCCGTGCGCCATCATGGATCACCGTGAGCACACCCGCCCCCTCCCACGACAACCCCGCCGCGCTGCCCGCTCCCGTCCGCGACCGCCTCGAACACGCCCCCCACAGCGTCCTGGTCGACACCCGCGCCCTGGAACGCGTCCGCGCCCAATTCGACACCGAGCAGGCCCACGCCCTGGGCCGCTACCTGGCCAACGCCCAGTCACCCAACACCCTGCGCGCCTACCGCGCCGACTGGACCGGCTTCACCGCATGGTGCCTGGCCCAGGACCGCCAGTCGCTGCCCGCCGACCCCGTCGACGTCGCCGTCTACCTGGCCGCCTGCGCCCAGGCCCGCACCCCCGACGGATCCGCCTGGGCCCTGGCCCCCTCCACCCTCGACGCCGCGCCGCCGCCATCGCCGCCGTCCACGCGCCCACGGCCTGCCCTCGCCCACCCGCGCCGACGTCGTGCGCATGACCCTGCGCGGGATCCGACGTCGTGCGCATGACCCTGCGCGGGATCCGCC
>NZ_MKKC01000146.1 GCF_001942255.1 Nocardiopsis sp. CNR-923 | reverse complement strand
CGTCGTCGACGCCTCCTGGGTGGCGCTCGAACAGGCCGTCACTACGGCCTCCTGCGGCAGGGTACCCGCAGGCTGGAGGTCGGCGGGAGGTCTGGGCGGGCACCCGCATGACGGTGACGTTGCTACCCCTCGTAGGGGCGATGAAGGCGTGCGTAGCTGTTCCTCGCGGCGGGCCTGGAGGTCGGGTTGCTACCCCTCGTAGGGGCGATGAAGGCGCAGCACAGGACGCGGCCACGGACCTGGCCCGCACGTTGCTACCCCTCGTAGGGGCGATGAAGGCCTTGGTGGCCAAGGCGCTCTGGCACCTGGCGTTGGTGTTGCTACCCCTCGTAGGGGCGATGAAGGCCCGAGAGTAAAGTCGCAGGCCACAAAAGGCACAGCTCACCGATCCGAGCCAGATTTTTCAGCGACCCTCCGGTCCTGCACACCACCCCGGCGCGTCGCTGAAAACCCGCCCTCCGAGCGAGACCGCTACCACTCACAGAATGTCGCTCGGTTCCGCTCGAGCGATGCCCCAGGACATCCGCCGCGGCGCTACCCCGGGCGGGAACGTGTAGACGAGCACGTGGTCGTGCCCGTCGTCGATCACGTCCTTGACCGCCCGCTCGAACCTCTTGACCTGAGCGTCGCTGAGCTGCCCCTCGAACACACTGCGTTGGACGTGGTGTAGGTACAACCGGCAGGTGCGCAGGATCGCGGGGTTGCGTTCCTGCGCGGTGTCGTAGACGACCACAACATGCACCGGCTCTCACCACCAGATCCGGAACGGCTTGTAGACATCGCCTTCCAAACACGCCCGCGTCACCTTCAGCGCCTCCAGGTACAGCAGCTCGTCGTAGGCCACCGGCCGGTTCAGTTCCCGGTGTTTGACCGTGGTCGCGAACTCATCACGCACCGCCCCCACGACCAGCTTGCGGCCCGCGTCAGTGAGCATGGCCTGGTTGGAGTCCACGTCGAAGTGGTGCTCCTTGAGCTGGTTGCGGGTGGCCATGCGCACCAGCAGCCGCTCGGCGAACAACGGTTTGAACATCTCGGCCACGTCCAGGGCCAGGGAGTGGCGTTGGCGTTCCATGGTGCTGTGCAAGAACGCGATCCCGGTGTGCAGCGGGGTCAGGCGCAGCGCGGTGACGGTGCGCGCGTAGACGATCCCGTTGACGTAGCTGATGAAGGCGTTCCCGGCGTTCTTGGGTGGGCGGCGGCTTCGACCGTGTAGCTGCAGCCAGTCAGGGAGTTTGGTGTCGAGCACCTCCCACGCGCTCCGGCGGAAATTGCCCTCAATCCCCATGAGCGAGGCCGCGTCGGAGGCTGCTGCGGTCTTGTCCTTGAGCACGGTGTAAGGGGCTTTGAGCAGGTCGCGGTCCAGGACGCGGCGAATGTTGAAGGCGGTGGCGCGCACAATGTCGCGGGCAATACGCACGGACTTGTCGGTGTCGGTGGCCAGGGCGACCTGGGCGATGACGGTCTCGCCGGAGGTCGCTGTGTCGGCGGCGGTCACGGAGCCGGAGTAGTCGCCGTAGTAGCTGAGGAGGTGGACGTTGATGTGGTGCTGGTTAAGCAGACTCACCACAGAGGTGTTGACGTCCACGGGTTTGCAGGCGATCACGTCACGCACGTCAGTGATGGGGATGCGCACATCCTGGCCGTGTTCGCGTTCGATGAGCAGGGACTGATCCTTGCGCCGGATGCGGCAGCTCGAGGTGAGCCAGTAGGTGCGGGCAGCGGAGGGCATCACTGGCTCCAGCAGTAGTCGAAGTAGCTGCACCCCCGGCAGCGAGTACGGGACAGCCGGGGTGGGCAGGTGGGTTGGGCGACGGTGTCGCGGACGGAGGCGATGTCTGTTCGGGCGCGTTCGTCCCAGTCGGGTTGGTAGGGCATGCGGTGGGTGCGGCGGGTCTTGGGGTAGTGCAGGACCCCTCCCTGGGTGTCCACTCCGACGGCGCGCAGCCGGTAGCAGTAGTGGACGACTTGGGCTTCGTCGGCCTCGGTGGGGCGGGAGGAGGATTTGATCTCGTGCACCCACAACCGGCCGTCCAGGTCGTCCAGGCGGGCTGAGCCCAGGTCGATGGGGTGGGCGCGCCGGTAGGAGGTGTCGTGGACGGCTTCGCCGAGCTGGACGGTGGCGCTGGTGGCTTCGGGGCGAAACCCCCGTGCGTACAGCCACAGTTGGCGACGGCAGTGGTACAGGTACTTGACGTGGACCCCGCCCACGTCCTGGTCACCGATCACAGGAGCACCCCCGGTTGGTAGGCATTGGCCGCGGTGCCGTGGACCGGGTGGATGGCGGTCAGACCGCGATCGGGTTTGTAGACGGCGTCGATGAGCAGGACGTTGAGCGTGCGGTCCCAGGTTCCCAGGTGGCGGGCGTAGTGCGGGAGCGGGATCAGGTACTGGGAGGCGAGCAGCGGTCCGGTGCCCCGTTCCTCTCCGTCGATGCGACCGGTGAGTGCTTGTTCGTAGGCGTTACGGTCCTCGGTGAGGATGCCGTCCACGCCGTCGAACATCTCATCAAAGGCGTCAGAGAGTTCGCTGGTGTCGTTCAGGGGTGTGAGGAAGTCCAGGAACTCGTTGGTGAACGTGGTGACCGAGTCGTCGACCTTGGCCCGCCACTGTTTCCCCCAGTCGGTGGCGTACACCTGGTTCAGCCAGTCGGTGAACAGGCGCTCATCGAGGGCGGCCCCGTCGTGGCGGGCGAGGATTTCCCAGGCCAGGCGGGTGGGTTCGGCGTCGTAGACCTTGTCGGCGAACTCCGGCCCGCCCTTAGCGCGGGGTGCGTAGATGGGCCGGTGCACGACCACCGGCGCCAGGTCGGGGAGCTGGCTGAGCCGGTTGGTGCGGCCGAACCGTTGCAGGAGAGCGTCCAAGGGGGCGGCGGAGGTGTGCAGGACGTCGAAGTCCACATCCAACGACACCTCCACCACCTGGGTGGCCACCAGCAGGCCGGGCTGGCGTGGCTGCCTGCCCGAGCGGAAGCGGTCGTGGATGCGCTTTTCGATCCGGGTGCGGTCACCAGTCTTGAAGCGTGAGTGCAGCAGCAGCGCCGCGTCCTCACCATGCAGGCGCCTGATGGTGGGGGCGAGCCGGTCGTACAGGTGCCAGGCGTCGGCGACATTGTTGGCGATCACCGCGACGCTGTGCCCTTCGGTGAGGGATTGTTCGATCTCGGCGATGCTCTCCTCGCTGGTGAGGTGGTCCTCGCGCAGATGGAGTCGGTGGCGGCGCGGCCAGGCGTCGTCGCCGCGTGGTGTGACCGTCGTGATGTCGCGGGTGAGGACGTTGCCGATCGCGTCGGTGAGCTGTTGGGGCATGGTCGCGGAGACGATGCCGATCCTGCCGCCGAGGCGCTCCCACTGGCCCATCATGGCCAGGATCATGCCGAGGCGGCCGGGCTCGTAGGCGTGCATTTCGTCGAAGACGAACGTGGAGTTAGCCGTGTCGATGAGGGTGCTGGCGTGCGCGGTTCCTCCCAGGGCTCCACGCAGGAGCTGGTAAGGGGTGGTGACGCGGACCAGTTCCCGGAACAAGCGGCTGGCGTTCGCTTTGGCGACCGCTCGGGACGCGTGTCGGCGCTGGCGTTCCTCGTCTTCGTTGGTGCTCTGCGCAGGCTCGTGGTCGTTGTCGTCGCAGGCCGCAGTGGCCAGGTAGTAGCTCGCGGCGCGCGAGTGCACCACGCCGATCTGGTCGGATCCGAACGCCTGGCCCAAACGCGTGGCCATGGCGTTGATGGAGGCCAGGTAGGGCAGCGAGTAGAACAGCCGGGGTGTCGCGCCCGTTTCTTCGCTGAGGGCTCGGGTTTGGGTCGTGGCCCACAGCAGTGCCGCTTCGGTCTTGCCCTGGCCGGTGGGGGCACGCACCACCACGTGCCCGGGGACGGTTTCGGCGTCGTCCTGGTGGGGGTAGGTGGCCTCGCCTTGGAGGGTGAGCTGGGTGCGCAACCGGCGTGGGTAGTCGCTGCTCGTCAGGGGGTGGGTGGTGAGGAGTTGTCCGTGGGCGGAGGCCACGTGGTCGGCCAGGGTGATGGCGCCTTGGAGCAGGGCTGCGGTCAGCCCGGCCTCGTCGGTGGGACTTTCCCCGCGCTGCCAGGTGGACAGGAGGTGCTCGAGCAGCCGGTGGGTGGCTTTGGCCAGCACCGCTTCGTCGACCTGGTCCGGGTCGGGTGCTCCGGCACGGTGGGCCAGCCACTGGGCCAAGGCGTTGACTGAGGATGCATCCACGGGCCCGAAGGTGGCTGCGACCTCGTCCGGGCTGCCCAAGGACCGGTACTCCCCGCGGATGGACCCCTCACCTCCGGCAAGGGGCCGATGGTGGGTGAGAGCGCCCAGCCCGATCCAGGTGCGGTCCTTCTCGGGCAGGTGGGCCAGGACGTGGTCGATGAAGGCGAGCGAACAGATCTCGTGCCGCTGCCCCCAGGTGTGCGCGGGTGGGGGGTTGCCGACCATCGTCTGAAACCCCTCAGGAACCTTGCCGGCGTCGTGGAACAAGCACGCCAGGCGCGCCCACTCCCAGAACCGGCCAGGCACTCCGGGTAGGTCGCCGATACGAGTGCGCAGCACCCGGAGTGCTCGGGTGGTGGCGTCCAGGTGCGTGGTCAGCGCCTCCCCCTGCTTTTCACCCCGCTGGGGGCTCTTGGCCCAGATGTGGGGCAGCTCCACCGGAACCGGGTGGGCGGCATGGGGGTGCAACCCCACCAGGGGGACGACGGCTTGACCGTCTCGGGTGCGCAGCTGGCTGTCGACCTGGGAGGGGCTGCCCGCGGGGGCGTACCGGTAGGTGCCCCACTGGATGCGGGACCGGTCGGTGCTGATGGCGTGCGGCATGCGCAGCTGCATGCCCGACGTCGACGCCTCAACAGGAAGGAGGGCATGACCCTGGTGTCCGGGGCCTTCCTCCAAGGTGATCCGGCGGGCCCGGGCCGAGGCCAGGTCCTGGCTGCGGCCCAACCGCAGCGGCCACACCGGGCGGCGGACCGCCCTCTCCCACACGTCCAGGTGGTCGAGCATCCACAGGGTGAGGGTGACGTCGCGAGGAACTCGTGGTCCTTGGGGGTGGCGTCCCGCTTCTTTCCGTCGCCGTCCAGAGGATGGTAGGTCTCCAGGTCCACTCCCCTGCCGCGGGCGGTGCAGGCCATGGCCACCCGGGGTGTCGGTGGGCAGGTGTTCCCACCCGCCCACCGCCGCCGCGAGCAGACCGGTGACGGTGGAGGGGGGCGGGCAGGGCAGGGTGACCTGGACCCCCGAGTAGAGCGGGTTGCGAAACGAGGCCACCGGCGCGGTGATCGTGATCTCCAGGCGTCGGTCATGCGGTGGGGTCCTCGAACCAGGCGTCGCGCTGTCCGGCCTCGATCTCCTTGGCCAGGGTGTCCATGACGGCGCGGGGGTGGTCGATCACCACGCTGCCCGCGGCGACGTCCTCGGCCAGGTCGCGGCGCACCTGTTCGCGCTGGTCTCCCAGGAACCCGGGCGCCCACCCCACAAGGATCGGGCCGTCCAGTTCATCGGCCCAGGCGGTCTTCTCCTCGACGAAGACGTCGGTGTCGAAGACCGCCGTGCCGTTGCGCAGGCCCAGAACACGGGTGAAGGGGTTGTTGCCGCCTTTGAGGGGGGCGAGCAGGATCAACGAGGGGGCGCGGTCGCCGTAGTGCAGGGCCCGGCTGGCGCCTCCCTGCACCCTGGCCAGGGTGCGCAGCAGCACCGCGACCCGGCGGCGGCGTTCGGCGATCGGCAGCTGGAGGCAGTCGATTCCGCGCAGGAGCTGCTCGGTGGCTCCGGCCTGGACGGCCTCGGTTACGACGGTCGGGGCCAGGGCACGGCGCAGTCCACCGCCGTTTTGTTCGAAGGTGCCCGCCCTGGGCAGGTCCAGGAGCACATCACCGGCGAGTTCGGTGGTGTAGTGCTCGTGTTCGTGGATGACCGGGTCCTCCCCCGGTTTGAAGCCGCGGCTCATGGTGCCGAAGTCGGTGGTGATGCGGCGGGAGGCGAGCGAGACCAGGGTTCCGGTGGCCAGGACGGTGTCGCGCTGGTAGCTCTCCTTCTTGATCGCGACCATGTACCCGAACAGGTCATCGTCCAGGTACAGGTCCGGGCGGCCGGCCGTGTAGGCCTGCTGCTTCTTGCCCTTGCCCTCTCGATGTACCGGTGAGCGCTGCTCGTTGGCCGGGAGGGAGTCGCGCAGCCAGCGGCGGAACGCCTGGGCGGAGGTGTAGGGGACGCGCTCGCCGCGGCCGGTGGTCAGCGACTTGACCTTGGCCGTGTTGTCTTCGCCGCGCCCGTTGTTGGGGGCGCCCGCGGTGATGTCCAGGGCGATCTTGCCCACGAGGAAGGTCATCTACTCGTTCTCCGCTTCCAGGTCGTCGCTGGGGATGAGGTCGTCGTCGGTCACGTCGTCGTGGTCGGCGCCGCGCCAGGAGGGTTTGAGCTCGTGCAGGTGGTTGAGCACGCCGATGAACAGCAGGTCGCGGTGGAGGAAGACCTGATCTTCGGAGTCGAACAGCAGCCGCCACTGGCGTTCGGTGATGAACGGGTCGGGCTCGGTGGTGCGCAGCGTACGGTCGACCGATTGGCGCTGCAGCCAGGCCCTCAGGGTGGCGAGCTTCTTACGGGCTAGCAGGAACTGTTTGAGCTTCTTGTCGTCCTCGGTGTTGAGGACGTGGGCGATGCGTCGGGCGAGCTGGTCGATCTGGTCCAGGTTGGTGGTGGACACCTGCAGCACCTTCGTGGCGTAGGAGGAACATGTCGCGGACAGAACGGGGGTATGGGCGGAGATCCCGTCCTGGCCCAAGGCGCGTTCGCGCAAGAAGTGGGAGACGGTGGGGATCACCCGGTCGGGAAGGGCGAAGAGGTTGCGGGCCAGCATGGACCGTCCTGGGACCTTCTCCCACCGGTGCGTGCGCCCCAGCAGGCGTAGCTCGTGGCGGGGCAGGCTACGGATCCACTCGGCCAGGGGCTGGTCCATGTGGTGGACGGCCAGGTCCTGCTCCTTGTTGCTGTTGGTGAACACCAACAGCTCCACCCCGTCGGTCACGGTCTCGTCGTAGCCGCGCAGCCGTTTGAGCCCGGCGAGCTGGCGGGCGTAGGAGGGGCGCTCCCCGGCGGGGGAGCCGGTGATGGCGTGTCGGCGGGTCTGGTCGACCTGGAACTTGGTGGTCGCCCGGAGCAGGTCGTCGTCCCACGTGTGCAGGGCTGTGGCGCGGCCTCCGCCGATCGCGCACCCGTAGGGCAGGGCGTAGAAGCTCAGCAGGCAGCCCCGACACAACGCCATGCCCTCATGGGTGGGGATCGTGGTGTTGCGGTCTGAGGCCCGCTCCAGCAGCGGGATGTCGACCTTGCCGTAGAACCCGCACGCCGGGTGGTCGCACAGCACACACCGCGCCCCGACCTGGGGTTCGACCTCGGGGAGGTTCCGCCACTGGTGAAGCTTGTCCTTCAGCTGGTCGCCGAGGAGGGATTTGCGGTTGGTGGTGTTGATCGGGCAGTTGGGCCACAGCAGGTAGCTGACCCCCAACCAGAACCCATGCGGACCCTTGGCATCAGTGATGGAAGTCGTGCGCTCCAGGTCCGCGGTCATGTGCGCGTTGGCCGCACGCAGGTCCTGCTCGGTCAGCGCGCGTGGGTGCACGACTTCGCGGAGGCGAACCTTCGTGGGATGGACGAGCACAGCCAGAGCGAACGCTCCCACCCGCTGCAGAGGGTGAGCAGTGAGCCGTACCCCGAGCGCGGAGGTGGTGGTGCTCATTAGAGGACCATCCTTTGTGCAGCCCTCTCGAGTAGGGTTGTGACCTCTCGGTCCCGGTGGGTGCATGGCCAGTAGTGCGAGCCGTTCGACGGC
>NZ_MKKC01000145.1 GCF_001942255.1 Nocardiopsis sp. CNR-923 | reverse complement strand
ACTCCGGTGAGTATTTGCTTGCCCTGCCCAATTTTCCCCTCGTTTCCTTACAGGATCATCGTATTGGATCTCTGTCCGGAAACCTCGGGGCACCCCACCTGGTTATCGGGCTCACGGGCTGGGCTCGTGCACCCGCGTGCACCCCGGCCGGGGGTGTGTATGACGGGATGGGTGGAACACACCCACCGGCCGAATCCTGGCCCCGTGCACCCGCTGGTGCACCCTCAACGCGAAGACGGCCCCTGGTGTGCGAACGGTATTCGCAGTTCAGGGGCCGTCTTTCGAACGGAGCGGACGACGGGAATCGAACCCGCGTTATCAGCTTGGGAATTCGAGGCCGTGGAAACCGGCTGATCTGCGAGTCTCTGACCTGCGCCGCGAGGGGCGATCAGCGCCTGAGTGACCGTGAGTCCCCCTCCGTCGCTCTCCTGACGGGCAAGCAACGGGCACGAAGACTGGATGCCCTTCGGGCTTTATCGTCCTGCGGAACCGACAAGACGGTGACGTTCCCAACGACGCCGTTGTTTCCATGCCCTACGGGCTTTATCGTCCTGCGGAACGGGAGGCGTTCTTCGCGAAGCTCCAGAGCTTTGCGAGGTTTCCATGCCCTACGGGCTTTATCGTCCTGCGGAACTGGAGGCCTTGATCGCCTTCGGCTCCACTCTGAAGTTTCCATGCCCTACGGGCTTTATCGTCCTGCGGAACCTGTCAAGACAATGCGGTATCCCCTGGATTCAGCATGGTTTCCATGCCCTACGGGCTTTTTCGTCCTGCGGAACGAGGACAACCAATGGAGCTGGGGCTGCTCATCCCCTTGGGTTTCCATGCCCTACGGGCTTTATCGTCCTGCGGAACCCTTCCCGTTTTTCACCGGGTCTGACCTGCGGTGACACACCCCCTCTGCACGCGAGTGGGCCCTGACCCCCTCACAGGTGCGTGACCTGCGCAACATTTCGCTCCTGCGGGTCTTTGACCAGCACGAACGCTCTGCACGCAACAGGGGGTTTTGGGCATGTGCCGCGCGCTCCTGTACACGCTCGCCCTCCCCGCATCCCACCGGCTCCGACACGACACCGTCCACCCTTCCCCAAGGGCGGGTGCCGTGTCCAGACCGACCGTGCTCCCGCCAGCTCCCGCGACGCCCAGGATTGCCCGCAACGGGTGCACCCCCCGCCACGGCGGCGGGTCACCACGGTTCCGACCCCGCGCGGGTTCTGGCGCGGTCGGTCCGCACTTTCGCACGTCCTGTGTCGCGCCAGGTTCCGTGCGGGCCCGGGGGGTCCACGGGGGGTTGGCCCCCCTGGTACCACCAGACGCTCACCGAGTCCGTTGATCGGGCGGGGCCGGTTCGTGGAGCTGTGTGGGCGCGGCTGCCGACCGGCGAGGGACCGGGCGCAGCCCGCAGCCCGAGGCGGGCGGCGGGCCGCCGCGACGGCGCTCGCGCCGTCGCCTTGATCCCATACAGCCCAATTCGGCAACGCTCTATGCGGTAGACCTTGCTTATGGCTGATGGACGACTGAAGGCCGCCGGACAGGCCCTGCGTGAGGTTCGCAAGCGAGCGGGATTCTCGGGTGCCGAGTTGGCGTCGCGTGCGGGCGTGACGCAGCCGACCGTGTCCCGGGTGGAGAACGGTCGCCGGGTCTCCACCGTGGATGCGGTCGTGAAGATCATCCGGGCCTTGCCCTTCACCCAGAACGAAGCGGAACGACTGGCCGCTGAGTGGCGCGAACTGTACGCCGCCACCGCGTCAGAGAAGCGGGTAGACGCGGGCGTGTCCCTCGTCGCTGGTGCGGGGCGAAAGCTCCTCGTGTCCGCGTCTGAGGTGCGGGTGTTCCAGGACGCCATGGTGCCCTTGCTCCTTCAGACGCCTGAGTACGCAAGAGCACGCAGCGGTCCCAGCGTGCCCGCGCGCGACCTCGGCGAACTGCTCGCGGACGAGGGCAGGAACTTCCGTTTCGTCGTCACTGAGTCGGCGCTCCGAACCTGGCCTGGGTCGGGATCGTTCATGGCCGCACAGCTCGCTCACCTCCTGGCGGTGGTGGAGAGGCCGAACGTGTCGCTCGCGGTGATCCCCTGGGGTACCGGGCTGCCGGTGCTGCCTCCGCACGGGTTCACCGTCTGCGACCAGGCCGGGGTCCTGGTGGAGACCTACACGGCCGAAATGACCCTCACCGGAACCGAGCACGTGTCGGCGTACCGGGACGCCTTCACCCAGCTCGAAGCCGTGGCGGTAGACGGGGACGTCTGCCGGGCCCTGGTGGAGCGGGTCTCCTCGGACATCGCCAAGCTTATGCAGTGAACTCATTGAATAGAACGTGCTTGTTGCCGTAACCTGCCGTCAAGCAAGGTGTATACCCCTCTAGACGGCGGTGGTCGATGTGCACAGCTGGGCACGCATGTTCCCTGGACAAGTCGATGAAGTAGCCAAAGCACGCTCCTTCGTGCGCGCGCTCCTCGAAGGGCACCCCACGGCCGAGGACGCCGAACTAGTCGTCAGTGAGCTGGCGACGAACGCGCTCCTGCACACGCGAAGCCGGGGCCATCGGGGCATGTTCACCGTCCGGGTCCGTGACTTCGGCGACCGCGTCCGCATCTCCGTCGTGGACTACGGAAGCGACGACGAGACGCCGCACATCGACCCCTCCGGCTCCTGCGGAACGTCGATACACGGCCGTGGACTGTTCCTCGTGGACCAACTGGCCAAGGAGTGGGGAGCCGTCCCGGAACCGGTCGGGACGTGCGTCTGGGCGGACCTGCCCTCCTTCGGCAAGCTGTGACCCCTCGCATGCCCCGTCGGCGGGCTCGCCTGCGCACGGTGGACGCCCTGACGGGTGAGGACGTCTCCCCCGGTCCGTCAACAGGGGATTACCTCTCACCCGAAGCCGGTGTTTCCCCAGCACTGTCTAGGGATCTAGACTCGGTTCCCGTAGCCGAGGGGGTGACTATGCCGGGCGAGTACGAACGCATCGCGGAGATCGAGGATCCGTTCCAGCTCCTGCGCGTTGCTACCGAACGCCTGGCCGAGGCCCAGCAAGAGGTCACGGAGCTCTCCCGGCTGCGGCGACGGCTCATCCAGGACCTTCACGCGCAGGGCATGTCGTACGCCCAGATCGCGGAGAAAGCGGGGCTGAGTCGCGGGCGTATCCACCAGATCCGCCACACGGGACCGTCTCCCGAAGCGGCGTTCCTGGGTGTGGGAACGGTGACCATCGCGACCCCCCTGCGGCACGACCAGGTCAAGGACCGGCCCGTGCTGTCCCTGGACGACATGGCGACCGGGCAGACCCTGGAACAGCTGGTGCGCGGCTTCGACATGCAGGTGGACCCCGCCCACGTCACCGTCGACGGCCGCGTAGACCTCAACCGTCCCAACCTCATCGTGGTGTGCGGTCCCGCCATGTCCGAAGCGATGCGCTCGGCCTACGCCACGGATCCCGTGCTCCGCTGGGAGAACCCCGAACCGGGTCTGTGGCTGCTCACCGACACCCGGACTGGCGAGAGCTACCGTTCCGGACAGGAGATGGACCCCCAGCTCCCGATGGACATGGCCTACATCGGTCGGCTCCCTCGTCCTGATGGGAAGGGGTCCTTCCTCGCTATCGCGGGCATCCACCCCCAGGGCTCACGCGGTGTGGCACATCTGCTGACCCAGGAGATCGCCTCACTCTGGGGACAGGTCCGCACCGATCGTTTCTCGGCGCTGGTGCGTACCGAGTACGACCCGAACACGCACGAACCGACGAGAACCGAACTGATCACTCCCCTGTACCGCCACGACCAGGACTAGCCCATGCCCTTCCGCCTGGCCACGGAACCCGCCTACCCGGGACGCGACAACGAGGACTTCGCGGCGGTGGTCAGCTCCGGTGCTGTGCTGCTGGACGGTGCCAGTGCACCCCGGGGGTGGGACACGGGGTGTTCGCACGGGGTGGCCTGGTACACGCGCCGCCTGGGCGGACTCCTCCTCGCCAACCTGGACGCGCGGCTTCCTCTGTGTGAGGGCCTGGCCGACGCCATCACCACGGCCGCCTCACTGCACGCGAACACCTGCGACCTGACCAACCAACAGACCCCGTCGGCGACGGTCGTCATGGTCCGCCTGGCGGGCACCGAACTGGAGTACCTGGTCCTGTCAGACTCAGCGCTGGCCGTGGAAGGCGATGACGGCGCGATCGAGGTCATCACCGATGGCCGCATGGAGGACGTCAAGGCTCGCGTGGCCGCTGCTGAGAGACCGGACGACCGTGCGCGGGCCATCCTGTCCCAGCGCAACGTCTCCGGGGGGTTCTGGACAGCTGGCGCTGACCCTCGCGCGGCGGACGAGGCCATCACCGGAACGCTTCCGCTGGCCAAAGTTCGGGCGTTCGCCGCACTCAGCGACGGGGCCACACGAGGAATCGACCTGTTCGCGTCGATGACCTGGGAAGACTGCTTCGACCTGATCGCCGAGCAAGGTCCCCACGCGGTCATCGACCACGTTCGCCAGCGTGAGCGCACCGACCCTGACCAGGTGCGATTCCCGCGCAGCAAACGCTGTGACGACGCGACGGTCGTCGCCTGGACCCCCGCCTGAGTACCCCCCTAGACAATGCCTGGGTTCGACTGCTACCTTCACTGACTAGACCCCTAGACAAGCATCTAGGCGCGCGGTCGCTTGGACTGTCTAGGGGGATCGACAATCGAAGGGAATGGACATGGCTATTCAGGGTGCGTTGCCGGTGGAGTTCGCCACGGTGTTCCCGCACGGGGCCTTCGCCCTTGGGGTGGAGGCGATCACCGATTTCGAGACCAAGCGGCCCCAGCTGGACAAGGAGTCCGGTCTTCCGCTGTGGGCGGTGGACGTGATCGACGCCGACCCCGAAGCCAGGGGCAAGGCCAAGTCGGTCAAGGTCAAGGTCGCCGCCGAGGTGTGCCCGACGCTGCCGGACGAGGTCCCGGGGCTGCCGTTCCGCCCGATCGAGTTCGAACAGATGGCGGTCCAGCCGTACGTGGACGACAACGGTCACCGCCCCCGGGTGGCGTACTCGCTGCGGGCGCGGGGTGTGAAGGCCCCCGGTGCCGCTAGTGGTCGTCGCTCCCAGACCAAGGACGCCGCCTGAGCGGCGCATGAAGCGGGGCGGCCTGGTGCTGCAACACCGTGGCCGCCCCTGAACCCCTCCCCGTTACCTGCGAAAGCTTCGTGAAGAGGTGTCTTCAGTATGTCCGATTACCCCACCGACCTGTCCGGGCTGTCCGGCTCGCGGCTGGTCCGTCTGTTCCTGGAAGCGGTGGACACGCCGCGCACGACCCCGGCCGAGTGGGCGGAGTTCTTCGACTTCAAGGCCCGTGTGTTCGCCCTGATCGCCGAGCGGGACGGCAACCCCGACGCGGCCAAGGCCGCCGAACGCGCTCGCACCAAGCGGGACCGGGTCCTCAACGAGATCGCGGACGGGGGTGAGGTCTGATGCCGTCCAAGGTGGGTTCCACTCAGACCTCCCCGACGTTGCCGTCTCCGGCTCAGGGGGTGCGGTGGACGACCCCGATCGTCGAAACCCCCGGCATCGTCGTCCTCGCCTCGTGGGTGGGGCGGCTGGTCCGGTTCCTGGTGACGCTGCCGTTCCGGTTCCCCGTCATGGTCGCCTCCCTGGCCGTGTCGGTGGCGTCCTGGTGGTGGTTCGGCTGGCCGGGCCTGGCCGTGCTGTGCGGGGTCGCCTCGGTCGTCTCTCTGGTGTGGTGGCGCGTGTGGCCGGACTCCTACCGCCAGTGGGTGACGCTCCGGTTGTTGGCGTGGTGGCGGCACGTGGTGGTCTACCGCCGGCACTGGCAACCCGTCCTGGTCATCTCTGGGCTGGCCGAGTCCTACCAGGAACGCCGCTACCTGCCCCGAATCCGCCGCGTGGTCTGCACTTCCTGGGCCGACCAGGTCCGGGTCACCCTCGTGGCCGGAACCTCCCCCACTGACTTCGAAACCCGCGTGGCCGAACTGGCGCACGGGTTCGGTGCCCCGTCCTGCCGGGTGGTGGTGGAAGGGCCGCGCAAGATCACCCTGGAGTTCCCCCGACACGACACCCTCGCTGAACCCCTCGACGCCTTCGACGTGCCGGACGCGGTGGATCTGTCTGCGCTGCCGGTCGGCGTCACCGAAGACGGCTCCCAGTGGCGGCTACGCCTGCACGGGACGCACGTCCTGGTGGCTGGGGTGACCGGGTCGGGGAAGGGGTCGGTGATCTGGTCCGCCATCCGCGCGATGCTCCCGGCTGTGGCTGAGGGGACGGCGCGGGTGTGGGCGATCGATCCCAAGCGGATGGAGCTGTCCTACGGGCGGGGCCTGTTCGCCCGGTACGCCGATGACGGGGAATCCGCGGTGGCCGTGCTGGAACTCGCGGTGGCGGACATGCAGGACCGGGCTCGCCGCTACGCCGGTCGCCAGCGCTCCCACGTCCCCACGACGGCGGATCCGTTCGTCCTTGTGGTCTTGGACGAGGTGGCGTTCCTGACCGCCTACCACCCCGACCGGGATGTGCGGCGTCGTGCCGAGAACGCGATCGCCACGCTCACCTCGCAGGGGCGTTCGGTCGGCTTCGCGGTCCTGGCCGCTCTCCAGGACCCCCGTAAGGAGGTGATGAATCTGCGCAACCTGTTCCCGGACAAGGTCGCGCTTCGGCTGGACGAGGCGTCCCAGGTGGACATGATCCTCGGCGAGGGCGCCCGGGACCGTGGTGCGAACGCGCATCTGATCGACCCGGGCCTTCCCGGGGTGGGCTACGTCCGCATGGAGGGCTCACCGGCACCCGTGAGGGTGCGGGCCGCGTACGTCTCCGATGACGACATCACCGCCATGGCGGCTGACTACGGATTCGATTCCGGTTCGCTGGGTGGTGCTTCATGATGACGATTCGCGCGGGCTTTGAGGAAGTCCCACGTCCCCAGGGCAATCGCGGAGACAGCGGCCAAGGTGAGTGCCCACCAGAGGTGGCCGAAGGCAATCAGCATCATCACAGCGATGAACTGAGCGGCCCACAGCAGATTCCGGAGGTGCATGGGCAGAGCCTAGAGCGTTCTTGGTGGAGCAACCAGAGGCGGGTGACGCCCTGATGCCGACTGTCACCGGTAAGACAACCCGCGCCGAACGGCTCGCGCAACCCCTGGCGCGTGAGGTGGCCGAACAGGTGGCGGCTGACCACGGGGTGTGTATCCGCCCGGTGTCCCTTCGACGGACCGACATCACCACTGGGGAAACGGAGATCGTGGACGTCCCGTGCGGGGCCACGCTCGAATCCCGGTGCCCCGCCTGTGCTCGCCGGAAGAGGTCGCTGCGGCGGACGCAGTGTGAGGAGGGCTGGCACCTGGCCGCCGAACCCGTGGTGGAGCCTGACCCGCCTTCCGAGACGCAGCGCTCGTGGGTGGAACAGCGGGCCGTGGTCACCGCCGAACGGGAACGACTCGCCTCCACGGGGGCCGCGTCGGCTGACGAGTTGGCCACCCTGGACGCGGTCATCTCCGATCTGGATGAGGAGATCGCCGCCTCGGGGCTGCGGGGGTCGGTGACCCGCTCGGGCTCCTCCTCGTCGTCGGGGTCGCGTCGGGTCCGCTCCACCAAGCGGCGTCAGGACGTCCCGGACCTTCCCAAGCGGCCCATGACGCGCAAGACGGTCGGGCGGGCCTACACGGATCCGAACACGGGCAGGGTGTTCCGTCCGTCGCTGTTCATCACCCTGACCCTGGACTCCTACGGGCGGGTGAGGTCGGACGGGACCCCGGTCGATCCGGAGACCTATGACTACCGTCGGGCGGCTCGGGACGCGCTGCACTTCTCCAAGCTGACCGATCGGTTCGTGCAGAACCTCCGCCGCGTGGCCGGGTTCGATGTGCAGTACTTCGCGGCCGTCGAACCCCAACGGCGGTTGGCTCCGCATCTGCACATGGCCACCAGGGGCACGATCCCCCGGGCCGAACTCCGACAGATCGCCGCCGCGACCTACCACCAGGTGTGGTGGCCTCCGGCCGATCGCGTGGTCTTCGACGGCGACCGCCTGCCGGTGTGGGACGAGGACGCCGCGACCTACCTGGACCCCACCACGGGGGAGGTCCTGCCCACCTGGGAACAGGCGCTGGACGCCCTGGACGAGGACCCCGACGCCCAACCCCATC
>NZ_MKKC01000144.1 GCF_001942255.1 Nocardiopsis sp. CNR-923 | reverse complement strand
GGCGGCCGCGATCTGGCGCAACTTCCAGACCGGCCAGGCGGTCAGCCGTTCACTGACCGCCTACGACCACTGAACGTGTTCGGAAAGACTCGTCTAGGCTGTGAGCATGGCAGCGAACACCTACCTGACCGGTATCAAGCCCACCGGCGACTTCCACCTGGGCAACTACGTCGGTGCGATCAAGCCCGCCCTCGCGGCGGCCCGTGAGTACGACACGTACTACTTCATCGCGGACTACCACGCGCTCAACACCGTCACGGACGCCGAGGAACTCCGACACAGCATCCGGTCGGGCGCTGCCACCTGGCTCGCGTGCGGTCTCGATCCCGAGCGGACCATCGTCTACCAGCAGTCCCGCGTGCCCGAGACGTTCGAACTCACCAGCATCCTCAGCGCCCTCACCCCCAAGGGCCTGATGAACCGTGCCCACGCCTACAAGGCGGCCCGCGACCGCAACGCCGCGGTGGGCGTCACCGACCTGGACGCCGGCATCAACATGGGGCTGTTCAACTACCCCATCCTCATGGCCGCCGACATCCTCGTCATGGAGAGCACGCACGTGCCCGTCGGCCGCGACCAGACCCAGCACCTGGAGTACACCGCCGACATCGCCGGGTACTTCAACCACCGGTTCGGCGAGGCGTACGAATTCCCGATCCCCAAGGGCGTCATCGACGAGGGCGAGGCGAGCATCCTGCCCGGCGTCGACGGCCGCAAGATGAGCAAGTCCTACGACAACCACATCCCGTTGTTCCTGCCGGAGAACAAGCTCAAGAAGGCGATCCGCCGGATCCCGACCGACTCCACCCCGGTCGAGGACCCCAAGGACCCTGACGGCTCGGTCCCCTTCCAGCTGCTCCAGCACTTCGCCGACGCCGAGACCGTCGACGGCGTGCGCAAGCGGTTGGAGGCGGGCGGCATGGGCTGGGGCGAGCTCAAGAACGAGCTGTTCGAGGCGGTCAACGCCGAGATCGGCCCCAAGCGTGAGCGCTACGAGGCCCTCATGGCGGACCCCGGGCGGATCGACGCGGTCCTGATCGAGGGTTCCGAGCGCGCGCGCAGGCGCGCCCGCGCCACCGTCGGCAAGGTGCGCGCCGCCATCGGCGTCGCCTGAGCGCGCGCCGGGGCGGACGCACCCGCCGGAGGGCGGACCTCAGCCGACCACGGGCTCGCCCTCCAGCTCCACACCGGCCGCGCGCAGCCGCTCCAGGGCGGCGTCCACCGTCGTCCGCGCCACTCCGGCGGTCAGCCCGAGCCGGATCCGCGTGCGGAACCCCTCGGCGACGGCGTCCAGAGCGGTCGCGCGGACGCAGTGGTCGGTGGCGATGCCCACCAGGTCGACCTCGTCGATCCCGCGCCCGCGCAGCCAGTCGGCCAGGGGCGTGCCGTCCTCGCCCGTCGTGCCCTCGAAACCGCTGTAGCCGTCCGCGTACTGGCCCTTGCTGAAGACGGCGTCCACGCGGGCGGTGTCGAACGCCGGATGGAAGTCGGCCCCGGGCGTCGACGCGACGCAGTGCCTGGGCCAGGTACGCACATAGTCCGGCTCGTCGGAGAAGTGCGAGCCCGGGTCGATGTGCCAGTCGCGGGTGGCGACCACGGCGTCGTAGTCGTGGGCGTGCTCACGCACGTACTCGGTGACGGCCGCCGCGGTGTCCGCGCCCCCCGCAACGGCCAGGCTGCCCCCCTCGCAGAAGTCGTTCTGCACGTCCACCACGATGAGTGCCTTCATCGCCGCTCCCTCGCCTACCTCGTTCCGACGTCAATGGTGAAAGACCGTGGGCAGCGCGGCGTCGCCGCGCGACATCCGCAACGCCTCCTCCGGCAGTTCGGACAGCGTCTCGCGGTGCCGCTGGCGTGCCTCGCGCACGCTCTCGTGTCCGACCACCTCGCCCTCGACCACCAACGGGCGCAGCAGGGGGCGGGTGCCCCTGTCGCCCGAGGGCTCGTGGGTGTACACGTCCTCGCTCACGGCGGTGCCGCGTTCGTCCAAACGGCGTACCGCCCATTTGCGGCCGCCGCGGCTCGGCTTGCCCACCGATCGCTTGGCGACCGGTTCCAGGGGGGCGTCCGTCGCCGTGTCGCGCGCCCGGGCGACCAGCTTGTACACGAGGGACACCGTGGGCGCCCCCGATCCGGTCACCAGGGCGGTGCCCACGCCGTAACCGTTCACCGGGGCCACGGCCAGCGACTGCACGGAGTACTCGTCCAGGTCACCGGTGACCACGATCCGGGTCTCGTCGGCTCCCAGGGCGTCCAACTGCGCGCGGACCCGACCGGCGGTCGCGGCCAGGTCGCCGGAGTCGATGCGCACCGCGCCCAGCTTCGGTCCGGCCAGCTCCACGGCGGTGCGGACGGCCCGCTCGACGTCGAAGGTGTCGACCAGCAGCGTGGTCTCCGGCCCCATCGACTCCAACTGGATCTGGAAGGCCTGGCGTTCGCTGTCGTGCAGCAGCGTGAACGCGTGCGCGGCGGTGCCGCCGGTCGGGATCCCGTAGGTCCGTCCCGCCTCCAGGTTGGACGAGGTGGCGAACCCGGCGATGTGGGCCGCCCGTGCGGCGGCGACCGCCGACCGTTCGTGCGTGCGGCGCGATCCCATCTCGATCAGCGGACGCTCGCCCGCCGCGACCACCATGCGCGAGGCGGCGGAGGCGATCGCGCTGTCGTGGTTGAACACGGCGAGCGCCAGGGTCTCCAGCACGACGGCCTCGGCGAAGGAAGCCTCCACCACCAGGATCGGGGAGCCGGGGAAGTAGGCCTCGCCCTCGCCGTAGCCCCATACGTCCCCGGAGAACCGGTAGCGCGCGAGCCAGTCCAGGGTCCGATCGTCCACCACGCCCCGATCGGACAGGAAGTCGAGTTCGGCCGTGCCGAAGCGGAACCGCTCCAGCAGGTCCAGGAACCGCCCGGTTCCGGCCACGACCCCGTACCTGCGTCCCTCCGGGAGCCTGCGTCCGAACATCTCGAACACCGAACGCCGTCCGGCGGCCCCGCTGCGCAAAGCGCCCTGCACCATGGTCAGTTCATAGTGGTCGGTGAGCAGTCCGCTGCTGCTGTCCTCGCTCATGGGCACGAGCCTAGTTCTTGCGCGGCCGTGCCTTCGGGCCCGCCCCACCAGTGGCGAGTCAGTCGGCTGAGTGGGCCGTCTCATCAATACCCATTTGGTTGGTAGGGAACAGGTTGATGGGTACCCTGGATCGCATGCTGAGGATTGATCGCTCGATCTACGACCAGATCGTCGCCCACGCCCGCCGTGACCACCCGGACGAGGCGTGCGGCGTCGTCGCCGGTCCCGAGGGCTCCGACCGCCCCGAGCGGTTCGTCGAGATGATCAACGCCGAGCGGTCTCCGACCTTCTACCGGTTCGACTCGCTCGAACAGCTGAAGGTCTGGCGTGAGATGGACGACAACGACGAGGAACCCGTCGTGATCTACCACTCGCACACCGCCACCGAGGCCTACCCCTCGCGCACCGACATCTCCTACGCATCCGAGCCCGGCGCCCACTACGTGCTCGTGTCCACGCGCGATTCGGACACCGTCGAGTTCCGTTCCTACCGGATCGTCGACGGCGAGGTCACCGAGGAGCCGGTGCAGGTCACCGGCGGCGACCGGGGCGGCCAGTAGGGCCGTGCCAGTGGGGCGGCCGACCGGAATGTGAGCGGCCGGGCCCCTGTTGGGAATGAACGCACATCAACGACCGCTAACGGAGACACCTTCATGGCCATCGAGGTCCGTATCCCCACCATCCTCCGCAACCTGACCGACGACGCCAAGGTCGTCGAGGGCTCGGGCGACACCCTCGGCGCGCTCTTCGAGGACCTGGACAGCCGTTTTCCCGGCATCGGCGAGCGTCTGGTGGACGGCGGCAAGCTGCGCCGCTTCATCAACGTCTACCTCAACGACGAGGACGTCCGCTTCGTCGGCGGACTGGAGGCCGAGCTCTCCGACGGCGACAACGTGACCGTCCTGCCGGCCGTGGCCGGCGGCAGCCGCTAGGCCGGCCATGCGCTACGACTCCCTGCTCGACTCCCTCGGCGGCACGCCGCTCGTCGGCCTGCCCCGCCTGTCGCCCTCCCCGGACGTCCGGCTGTGGGCGAAGCTGGAGGACCGCAACCCCACCGGCTCGATCAAGGACCGCGCCGCGTTCTTCATGATCGAGCAGGCCGAGAAGGACGGGCTGCTCTCGCCTGGCTGCACCATCCTGGAGCCGACGTCGGGGAACACCGGCATCTCCCTGGCCATGGTCGCGAAGCTGCGCGGCTACCGCATGGTCTGCGTGATGCCGGAGAACACCTCCGCCGAGCGCAGGCAGCTGCTCGGCATGTGGGGCGCTCAGGTCCACTACTCCGACGCGGCCGGCGGGTCCAATGAGGCCGTGCGCGTCGCCAAGGAGCTGGCGAAGGCCAACCCGGACTGGGTGATGCTCTACCAGTACGGGAACCCGGCCAACGCCCGGGCCCACTACGAGACCACCGGGCCCGAGATCCTGGCGGACCTGCCGGAGATCACCCACTTCGTGGCGGGCCTGGGCACCACCGGCACCCTCATGGGAGTGGGCCGGTACCTGCGGGAGAACAAGCCGGACGTGCGGATCGTCGCCGCCGAACCGCGCTACGGCGAACTGGTCTACGGCCTGCGCAACCTGGACGAGGGGTTCGTCCCCGAACTGTACGACGAGCAGGTCCTGACCACGCGCTTCTCCGTGCCCTCGGACGCCGCGCTCAAACGGACCCGGGAGCTCCTCGACCTGGAGGGGATCTTCGCGGGCATCTCCACCGGCGGCGCCCTGCACGCGGCTCTGGGGATGGCGCGCAAGGCCGAGCAGGCGGGAGAGCACGCCGACATCGTGTTCGTCATCGCCGACGCCGGGTGGAAGTACCTGTCCACCGGGGCGTACGAGGGGACGCTCGACGAGGCCGAGGCACGGCTGGAGGGCCAGCTCTGGGCCTGAGGTCCGCGACCGCGCGGGCGGTCCGGCCCTGGCCGGGAGGGTCGGCGTCCCGCACGGGGCGTCGGCCCTCGGCGGGTCCGGCGTCGGGGGCTCCTGCGCGGTGACCGCGCCGGACACCGTCAGGCCGTGTGGGAAATGCACACGTGACGCACGTCGCTTGAGATGCAGGCCACATTTCGTACCACCTGGCCGGGCATTGGGGTACACCCGTAACAACGGGACATCCGCAGAACCAGCCGCCATCCGCGCCCAGCGTCGCCACGGACGACGGGGGCGCCACGGACGCCGCGCGGCCCATCGAGAAGGCGACGACGACGTGCGACTCACGATTATCGGGTCCTCCGGGAGCTTTCCCGGGCCGGACAGCCCGGCCTCCTGCTACCTGGTCGAGGTGGACGGGTACCGTCTGCTCCTCGACATGGGCAACGGGGCGCTGGGCGCGCTCCAGCGGCACGTCGACATCTACTCCGTGGACGCGGTCTACCTGAGCCACCTGCACGCCGACCACTGTTTCGATCTGTGCTCCTACTGGGTCGCCCGCATGTTCCCGCCCGGCGGCCTCAAGCCCCGCATCCCCGTCTACGGCCCCCAGGGCGTGGCCCTGCGGATGGCGCAGGCGTACGGTCTGAACCCCGACCCCGGGATGACCGAGGCCTTCGACTTCCGCGAACTCACCGTCGGCGACTTCCGGATCGGCCCGTTCGCCGCCCGGGTCGACAAGGTCAACCACCCCGTGGAGGCCTACGGGATCCGGCTGGAGCACGAGGGCCGGACCCTGGCCTACTCCGGGGACACCGGGGCGTGCGACTCGCTGATCGACCTGGCCGCCGACGCCGACCTCTTCCTGTGCGAGGCGGCCTTCCAGGACCACCGGGAACACCCCAAGGACATGCACCTGACGGGGAGCGAGGCGGGCGAGCACGCCAGCCGGGCCCGCGCGCGCAAGCTGCTTCTGACCCACCTCGTGCCGTGGAACGACGACGAGGTGACGCTCACCGAGGCGCGGTCCACCTACGACGGGCCGATCGGGCTGGCGCGCGGCGGCCAGACCCACATCGTCGGGGCCTGACGGCACCCGGGCCCGGGAGGCAGCCCGGTCGCGGTCAGCGCGCGGTCCGCGGAGGGCCGGCGGCGAACGTGGCGAAGGGCACGTCCGCCCACGCGGTGGACACTTCGCGACTCCCGCCCCGAAGGGCACTCCACGGATATACGCTCGTTGCATGGCTCGACCTGACGGACGCGTTCCGACCCAACTCCGACCCGTGACCATCACCCGCAACTGGCTCCGCCACGCGGAGGGTTCCGCACTCATCGAGTTCGGCGACACCAGAGTCCTGTGCGCGGCCAGCGTCGAGGACGGTGTGCCCCGGTGGCGACGGGGCACCGGCGAGGGGTGGGTCACCGCGGAGTACGCGATGCTCCCCCGCTCCACCGACACACGAGGCGCCCGTGAGTCCGTCCGGGGCAAGATCGGCGGCCGCACCCACGAGATCTCCCGCCTCGTCGGCCGTTCCCTGCGCGCCGTCGTGGACTTCAAGGCGATGGGCGAGCACACCATCACCCTGGACTGCGACGTGCTCCAGGCCGACGGCGGCACCCGGACCGCGGCGATCACCGGCGCCTACGTCGCCCTGGCCGACGCGATGAAGTGGCTGCGCAAGCGCCGCAAGCTGAAGAACAACCCGCTCACCGGCTCGCTCGCGGCGGTGAGCGT
The DNA here is from genome assembly GCF_001942255.1 of Nocardiopsis sp. CNR-923. Lineage (GTDB taxonomy): Bacteria > Actinomycetota > Actinomycetes > Streptosporangiales > Streptosporangiaceae > Nocardiopsis. Next base: position 1,576 of record NZ_MKKC01000144.1, on the reverse strand, counting down.
CGGCGTGGTGCAGGGCCAGCCCCGGCTGGACCTCAACTACCTGGAGGACTCGGTCGCCCAGACCGACATGAACGTCGTGGTGACCGGCGAGGGCAAGTTCGTCGAGGTGCAGGGCACCGCGGAGGGCGCACCTTTCGACCGGGAACTCCTCGACTCCCTGCTCGACCTGGCGGTCAGCGGCTGCGAGGAGCTGACCGCGATCCAGAAGAAGGCGCTGGCGGAGTGACCACGGCGAACACGGCGGACTCCACGGGCCCGGTGGGCGGGCGCGTGGGCAGGCGGATCGGCGAAGTCCCGGGGGGAGGTGGACGGGTGCGACTCGTACTGGCCACCCGCAACGCCAAGAAGGTCCCGGAGATGCGGGACATACTGGCGGAGGCGGGTGTGGAGGCACAGGTCCTCGCGCTCGACTCCTTCCCCGACGCACCGGACGTCCCCGAGACCGAGCCCACGTTCATGGGCAACGCTCTGCTCAAGGCCCGGGCGATCGCCGCGCACACGGGGCTTCCCGCGGTGGCGGACGACTCCGGACTGAGCGTCGACGAGCTCCAGGGCATGCCCGGGGTGCTGTCGGCGCGGTGGTCGGGGCGGTTCGGTGGCGAGGACCGCGACGGGGCCAACCTCGATCTGGTCCTCGACCAGCTCGCCGACACCCCGGCCGAACGGCGCGGGGCGCAGTTCGTGTGCGCGGCGGCGCTGGTCATGCCGGACGGTGTGGAGATCGTGGCCGAGGGGGTCCTGCGCGGTCGACTGCTGCGGGAGCGCCGGGGCGAGAACGGGTTCGGCTACGACCCGGTGTTCGTCCCCGAGGGGCACACCAGGACCACCGCCGAGATGACCCCTCGGGAGAAGAACGCGATCAGCCATCGGGGCATCGCGTTCCGCACGATCGCCGGGGAGCTCGCCGAGATGATCTGAGACCTCGCCGTTCCCACGGCCGCAGAGCGTGGGCGCCGGGCGGCGCCGCGGGCGGGCGAACGCGGGGTGGTCGTGGAGTGGGGGGCCGCACTCCCGCCCCACGTTGGCGCTGGCAGAGGGCCGCGAGGTTCTTCGGAGCAATCCGGGTTCAGGGGGTTTGAGCCAAGGGGGAGCGGGGGAAGATGGGTTTTACCTGGACGTGGTCCAGGCCACAGACAGCCGGTCTCCGGAAGGAGATCGACTCGCCCGGAGGCGCCGCCAGTCCACGACCCGGTCGCCAGGACGGCGATCCACGTGGGACGTCCGAGAGGTGGGGGTTCCCCTTCACCGAACGGATGGAGTTGACGCTTCCGGGCCCATTGTCTAGACTCGGCGAGTCTTCGCGGGACGGCGAGCGGCGTTAGGCCGACTCGGACCCGGGCCGTGATCCATAGACCTCCTCCCAGTCACACCGGTCCGAGCATGTGCTCGGTGCGGGTAGGATCGGGAAGCCGCCTCAGCAATCCGAACGGACTTCCCAGTTCATTCTGGACGAATGAGACGGAACGGACCCCTTACACCGTTCGGTTGATCCGGAACCGCCGATTTGGCGGGGCACGGAACACCTGATAAAGTAAAGACACAACAAAGCGGAAACGCAGACGCCTTCCACGGAAGA
>NZ_MKKC01000143.1 GCF_001942255.1 Nocardiopsis sp. CNR-923 | reverse complement strand
CAACACTCCTGCGGAGGTGTACGCGGCCCATCAGGAGATGCGTCTGGCCGCGTGATGCGGACGGTTCAAAGCCTGTCCGGAAACAGCAGGGCCCCTCAGTCTGTGAGTAGGGGCCTTCGTACTGGATGGCGTCCACGCCCAGCCAGGCCATGGCGGCCAGGATGCCCTCGGTCCACTCCGGGCGGGAGCGGGCAGCGTCGGTGTCCTCGATCCGCAGCACCATGGTGCCGCCGGATTGTCGTGCGACCACCCAGTTCAGCAGCAGCGACCGGGCGTTGCCCACGTGGAACATGCCGGTCGGGGACGGTGCGAACCTGGTGCGAATCGAGGTGTCAGCCACCCCACAGAGCCTAACGCGATCCGCTGGTGCACCAGGGCAACGATTGGACGGGAGGGTCCAGGGGGTTTCACCGATGTCAGTGGAAGCCTCTACCTTGATATGAACCATGAAGAAGTGAAGGAGCGGCGATGAGCCTGAGTGAGGTAGAGCGCCTGGTCGAGTCCAAGCAGCGCGTCGCCGACCATGGTGAGGTGTTCACTCCCGCCTGGATGGTGGAGGACATGCTCAACCTCGTCAAGGAGGAGTCTGAGCGCATCGACTCGCGTGTACTCGAACCGGCATGCGGCTCCGGTCATTTCCTCGTCCCGGTCCTGGCTCGCAAGCTCGCTGCTGTCCAACTTCGCCACGGTAAAAGTGACTTCGAGAAGCGCCACTATGCCCTGTTCTCCCTCATGTGCACCTACGGCATCGAACTACTCGCTGACAATGCTCAGGAGTGCCGAGACAACCTCGCCGACGTCTTCAACACCTTCCTCGGCGCTGAAGACGACGAATGGGCGCGAGCTGCCCGCGCGGTCCTCGCTGTGAACATTGTCCAGGACGATGCCCTAACCATGACCGCTCCAAGTGGGAGTTCAATCACGTTCCCCGAGTGGGGCTACCTCGGCAAGGGCAAGTTCCAGCGACGTGACTTCCGCTACGGCGACCTCACTCAGCGTGCATCCTACGAGGGCACCCTGTTTGGCCAGCTTGATGACGAAGACCTCTTTATTCCGAGCAGGACCTACCCAACGATGACCGTCCGCCAGATCACTGAGCAGGTGAGTGCGGTATGAGCCTCGCACCCTTCGCGCTCCGAAGCCACAACCCAGACGTCCTGACCTGTATCGCCAACCTCTCCAACGATGAGGTCTTCACCCCTCCAGAGATGGCCAGCGCGATGCTTGACCTACTCGCCAAGACCTGGGCTGACTCCAACAACGGCGCGGACATCTGGACTAACCCGAACGTGACATTCCTCGACCCGTTCACCAAATCCGGTGTGTTCTTGCGCGAGATCGTCCGCCGCCTCACTGACGGCCTCGCCACAACTATCCCTGACCTCGAAAAGCGTGTCGACCACATCCTCACCCGGCAGGTCTACGCGATCGCCATCACGCGGCTCACAGGGCTGCTGGCCCGACGCAGCGTCTACTGCTCGAAATACGCCAACGGCCCCCACTCGAGAGCCGAGTCCTTCACCACCGAGGACGGCAACATCTGGTTCGAACGTACCGAACACACCTGGGCGGGCGGTACTCGCGAGTTTCGCTTTGATCCACTCACTGGTGACGAGGTCACCATCTACACCCACCGGCACTGCATCTATTGCGGGGCCAGCGAAGACGATTACGAACGCAGCAGCGAATGGCTGGGCAGGAGGCCGGTTCCCGGTCTGGGAGCAGCAAGCAGGAGAGTCCTCCACCAACTGATGGCGGAACCGAGACCCACGAGCGTGTCCCGCATTGCCGCTCACGCGATCACCAGGGCGTTCGAGCTGGGGTCCCCCATAGGCACGTTTCGCCGAGCGTTCCCCAAGCACAGCTCGACCACTATCGACCACGAAGCCAGGAGTACGTATGGAGCAACCTGAACCCAGCACCGATATGGGGCGGCTGACCATCAGGACCGGGGTCCCGTTCGACGACACCGTCAGCATCGTCGAGCGCAAAGGGCTCGGACATCCCGACACCATGGCCGATCACCTGGCCGAAGCGCTGTCCAGGGCCTACAGCGCCTTCACTCTGGACCGCTTCGGTGTGATCCTGCACCACAACTTCGACAAGCTGGCCCTCTTGGGCGGAGCGAGCGAGGTCCGCTACGGCGGGGGCCGAATGGTCGCGCCGATCCGTGTGCTCGTGAACGGACGGGCCGCCCATCGCTGCGGAGACGAGATCCTGCCCGTGGGAGAGCTGGTCGAATCCACCGTGCGCGCGTTCTTCCAGGAGCGACTGCCCGAAGCCGTCGGGCACCTGGACATCGCGCTCAACGTCACCGCGAACCCCAGCCCTGGAGCCGTGATCACCAGCGAGGAAGTCCCCGAACGCAGCAGGTGGTTCGCGCCTCGGGACACCAGTGACCTGCGTGAACGACGGACCCTGCTGGCAAACGATACGTCGTTGGGGACGGGCTGGGCCCCGAGGAGCCCTTTCGAGGAACTCGTTCGCGAACTCGCTGACACGTTCTCCTCCCCCGGACCGTTCACGAAGGCTCACCCGTGGTGCGGGAGCGACGTCAAGGTGATGGGCTGCTGGGACGGCGAGCGAGCGGACCTAGTGCTGTGCGTCCCGCAGAAGTCCTCCCACGTGATGAGCCGCGCGGCCTACCTCCGCAACGCGGAAACAGTTCGTGCCGAATGCCACCGGATCGCGGGACTCCGCCTTCCGGGCGCTGATGTCGACATCCGGCTCAACGCCCGCGACGTTCCCTCCCATGATGAGCTCTACCTGACCTACACCGGCAGTTCCATCGAGTCCGGGGACGAAGGCGTCGTCGGACGGGGCAACCGGGTCAATGGGCTCATCACCCCGCTACGGCCGATGAACATGGAGGGCGCCAACGGCAAGAACCCTGTCTACCACGTCGGCAAGCTCTACAACCTGGCCGCTGAGCGTCTCGCTCATCGTCTTCATGAAGAGACCGGCGACTACGCCGAAGTCCATCTGGTGAGCACCACGGGACAGCCGCTCGACCAACCCGGACGAGTCCTCGTCCGGCTCGCCGCACGAGACGCCCAGATAGACAAGGTTCAAGCACTCGTGGCGGAGGCCCTGGGGTCCTTCCCGAACCTGACGGACGAGATCGTACGGGAGGGCGTGTGCCTGAGCTGACCGGGTCGAGGCTCTCCGACCCGCCCCCAGGATGCCGTGACCGGCTCCTCACGCACTACGGTCCCGACGTCACGGACTGGCTGTCAACAGTTCCAGAGACGCTGACGGACATAGGACAGCGGTGGGGGCTCACACCCGTGGGGTACCACGATGCCGGGCACGCCTCCGTCCTCGTGCTCGCCCTCTCCTCCATAGGGGAACGCGTCCTACTCAAGGCGTGGCCGGACCCTGACCGCTGTGAGCGGGAGACCACGGCCTTGCGGCTCTGGTCCACTGTTCCGGCAACCCGTGTCCTGGAATTCGACAGGGAACGATCGGTCGCGGCCCTGTCCCTCATCGGAGGGCGGCCGGGAGGTAGTCGGCGCTCAGCCGATGACGCGCGGAGAGTCGCCGAGGTTATCCAGGCCGTACACGATCAGGGCCGTGCTGTGGAGGAACACCACGAGTTCCCGGAGCTGTCCTCCTACCTCGACGAGGAGGTGCGGCCCCGAGTGGTCCGACGCCTGGACTCCCTGGGTCCGGACACACCTCGTCCGCTGCTCCAGGCCGGACTGCGGGAACTCGAATCCCTCAACCGGGCGCGTCACCACCGGACGGTCCTTCACGGAGACCTGTACCAGGAAAACATTGCCTGCGATGAACAGGGGCGCCCCCACCTCCTGGACCCCCTTCCGATGTACGGGGACGCGATCTTCGACTGGGCTTTCTGGATCGTGTACTACCGGCTCGGACGAGGAACGGATGAACGCCTCGCACTGACGGCCCGGGTGTCGGGAATCGGGGAGGGGCGGCTGCGCTCATGGTGCCTGGCAACGTGCTTGGACGGGCTTCTCTACTACCTGGAGGTCGGCGACACCCGCGCTCCGGTGATGGCCCGGGTCATGCGAGGTCTGTCCCAAGGAACGGAAACGGCCTGGTGACCACCTACTTCGTCCGACACGGGCGCACCTCCTACAGCGCGCGCTACCTGGTCAACGGCAACCCTGACATCCCCGTGCCCCTGGACAGGGAAGGCGTCCGGCAAGCGCGAGCGATCAGCCCTCGCGTTCAGGAGATGGCCGTGCGCTCCTGCTGGACGAGTTCATTCCCCAGGACGCGGCAGACGGCCCGTCTGGTCCTGGAGGGGATCGAATCTCCTCAATCCGTTGACTCCCGTCTGGACGAGCCGGATTACGGGGTATTCGAGGGACGGCCTTTCCTGGAGTATGCCGCCTGGTTGAGCAAGCACGGACCCACCGCGCGGCCCCCGGGCTCCCAGGAATCCCAGCGCGAAGCCTTGCTGCGGATGCTCAGTGGATGCGCGTTCTTGCCCACCGTCGAAGCGCCCCGACTCGTGGTCGCGCACGGCCTCCTCCTCTCGGTGCTGGTCTGGTTCCGTTCGCGAGGTCCTCGGGCCAGCGTTCCGACCTTCTTCCCCGAGGCTCCCCACCTGAAACCCCTCACTGTTGCCGACCAATGTCTCCGCGATTGGGTGACTCGCCTGAGCGATGAGCTCCGTGAGGAGCTTGATTCCGACAAGGTCGAGGCCGGCCCGGGGATATCGTCAAAGGACGATCGCACTGTCCTCTGCCTGCCCGGGCCAGTGCCCACATCCCTGGAGGAGACCGAATCCGATGCATGACGCCCGCGTACTGATCGACCTGGGTCCCGAAGCCGTTCGCAAACTTGCCCGCCGCGGCTACTCTCTGGACCTGTCCTCTCTGGAGGCTCTCCAGTCGCAACGTGTGCAGAGCATTCGGTCCGCCGAGGAGATGCGGGCTGACGCCAAGCGCGTCGCCAAGGAGGTGCAGCGGACCGCCAAGGAGGGCGGTGACATCGCCGACCTCAAGGAGCATGCCCGCAAGCTCAAGGAGCAGATCCGCGAGGTGGAGACCGAGCAGGAGACGGTCCAGGAGGAACTGGACCGGTTCCTCCTGGGAATCCCGAACCTTCCCCTCGACGAGACGCCCGACGGAGCCTCCGAGAAGTTCGCCACCGAGGTGCGCAAGGTCGGCACCCCGCAGGCGTTCTCCTTCGAGCCCAAGGACCACGTCGATCTCGGCGAGGCCATGGGCATCTTCGACTTCGCACGCGCCACCAAGCTCTCGGGGCCCCGCTTCACCGTCACGCGGGGTGTGGGAGCCGAACTCGAACGCGCCCTGGCCTCACTGTTCCTGGCCATCCACACCCGGCGCCACGGTTACGTCGAGCACGGTGTGCCGCTCCTGGTCACCCCGGCCACCATGACCGGCACCGGGCAGTTGCCCAAGTTCGAGGAGGACCTCTTCAGGACCGGGGTGGCGGACCGGTCCCTGTACCTCATCCCCACCGCCGAGGTGCCCCTGACCAACCTGTACGCCGACGAGATCATCCCGACCAAGGAACTCCCGCTCGCGCTGACGGCGCACACCCCCTGCTTCCGGTCCGAGGCCGGTTCCTACGGCCGTGACACCCGGGGCGTCCTGCGTCAGCACCAGTTCTCCAAGGTCGAGATGGTGCGCCTGTGCGCGGCCGAGGACTCCCAGAAGGAGCTGGAGTCCATGGTCGGGCACGCCGAGGCCTGCATGAAGGAACTCGGCCTGGCCTACCGCGTCATCCTGCTGCCCGCCGGTGACATGGGCTTCTCCGCTCAGATGACCTACGACATCGAGGTGTGGCTGCCCAGCCAGAACACCTACCGCGAGATCTCGTCGGTCTCGGACTGCGGAACCTTCCAGTCCCGGCGAGCCAACATCCGCACCCGCGGCGCGGACGGCAAGACCACCCCCGTGGCCACCCTCAACGGCTCCGGTCTGCCCATCGGCCGAACCCTGGCCGCCCTGTTGGAGCAGAACCAGCAGGAGGACGGCTCCATTGTGCTTCCCGAAGCGCTGACCCCCTATCTCGGATACCGCCGCATCGCGGCGGACGGAACCCCCCAGGAGTAGCGATTGCTCGTCGGCGTCTGCGACTTTCCCGAACCTACGCTTTCCCACCCCACGGATACGGCGGAATCGAGCGGTGGCTGTGGGCCACTGCCCTCGGAGCCCGGGCCGCGGGCGCCGACGTCCATCTCCTCGGACCCGCATGGCGCGATGACCTCGGCTCTGGCTGGGAACAACACCCAGTCCGATTGGAGGACGTCGAGACCGGATCCACAGAGCTCAAGGCGCTACGGGAGTCCCGTTACGACCTGCTCATCGTGGGCCACGAGTACCCGTCACTTCCGGCGTGGCGCGAGGCCGCCGACGCCCTCGGCTGCGACGTGGTGACCTTCCAGCACTCGCCCGTGTTCCGCCACGACGAGGCCGCCTTCGACGGCCTCAACCGCAGGCTCTACTGCTACTCGCGGCAAATGGCCGACCGCTACCGCGAGCACGGCCCAATCCAGGAACTGGCGGTGCACGCTGGTCTGGATGAGCGAGAACCCGCCTCCGCGCGCGGTGAGGGGCTGGTGTGGGTGGGCCGGGTGGACGAGGACAAGAGCCCCCATCTAGCGATCAGGGCGGCCCAGATCCTGGGCAGACGTATCCGTATGGTGGGACCGGTCTTCGACCACGAGTACGTCGGCCGACACCAGCGTCTGTTCTCCGCTGACCATGTGGAGTGGGTGGGGGAACTCGGCGGTTCGGCCAAGACTCGCGCCTTCCGCGATGCCGAGGTCTTCGTCTATACCTACTCCCGCGACTACGTGGAGGCCGGAGCGGCGGTCTTCGGGGAGGCCCTCCGCGCGGGAACACCCATCGCGGCGCTCGCTTGGAACGAGGGCACCTGCGTGGAGGCGGCGCTGTGCGAACGGACCGGCACCCAGGTGGTGTTGGATCCTGTCGTGGACGACGAGACCGCCGCCCAAGCCCTAGCCCAAGCGATCGAGGAAGCATCCGAGCTTCCGCATCGGCGTGTCCAGGAGGTCGGCCTCGGCCGCTTCGACGCCAAGCGGCACTTTGAGACGCTCGCGAGGACACCGTGACGGAAGGCCCCGACCCCCACCTCATCCCCTACCACCTTCGTCGTGCCCTGGGACCGAACTGGGAGATCGAGACCGACGGGACACGGATCCGAGTCCGGCACGCTCATTGCGGATCCACCCACAGACCCGCACGTCGCCCTCTGCCCTGGGACGCGCTCCTGGCTCTGATCGAGGAGGCCTACGCGGCCCAGCGTCGGGCGCGCCGAGTGCCTGCCACTGCGGTGGGGCCAGGACACGGATCTGGTGGTCTCGGCCGTGCAGGCCCTCGATCCCCTGCTCAAGGAGGGACGCGACCTCACCCACCGCCAGGGGTTTCTCCCCCAACCCGTCGTGCGCTTCACCGGCCGAAGGGACGCGCGGGGACGGCTCCTCGACGGCTTCCTGACCTCCTTCGTCAACGTCTCCCACGTGAGCCCGATCAGCGGAGTTGAGGAGTACGCCGAAGCCTTCGACTGCTGGTTGTCCGTACTCTCCCGCATAGGCTTGCATGCCCGTCATGTCACGTTGAGCGGCGACCTGAGGGTGTGGCACCGCCGCGAGGTCTCGGGGGTCACGCTCCGCTTCCATCACGCGGGCGTCGGTCTCGGAGACATCGTTCTGCTGTGGAACGCCAACAACCCCCGGCGTATGGCCGTTGACCTCGGGTCCGGGTTGGAGAGGCTGGCGTGGGCGAGGACACGCCAGCCCTGGCCAGATTTGGTCCACGGCCCACTCACCGACCACGCGGACACGGACGTGCTGGACGCGGTGCGCACCGCGACACTGCTTCTCGGCCACGGGATCGCCCCAGCATCGCGAGGCGCAGGAGCAGCGGTTCGCCGCCTCACCCAGTCCGTTCCGCCCGGCACGGCGCTGTTCGGGCTCAGCTCGCTCTGCCGCGCCTACCACCGGTACTGGGAGACTTTCGCCCCAATAAAGCTCGGCTGGCCCCAGGTGACCACGCTGCTGGAGCGCGAGGTGTCCCGCGGACACGTTGCTGTCCCCCGGGCGAGGATCGAGACCCGTCAAGGAGCGGACGCCGAGCGACAAGACCCAGCGCTCTCTCCGGTCCGAGGCTGAGTCCCACACTGGCGGACAGGGTTCCTGGGGCCTTCCCCCAAGGCCGGGAAGTTAGCGTTCTCGCAGGTCCTGCAAGCACATTGAGGGTTCGAAGCGAAAGCACAATGGAGCTCGTTGGTACAGGCAGTCGATCGAGACAGCTCGTACGTGAGGAGCTCCGTTGCAGGTTCATTTTGCCCTGCCGTCCACGCTGACTGCCATCACC
>NZ_MKKC01000142.1 GCF_001942255.1 Nocardiopsis sp. CNR-923 | reverse complement strand
GCGGTCGTCGTCGATCTTGACGTAGAGTGCTGTCACGAGGGTGTCTATGTCTTGGCTCACACCAGATCATGGACACCCTCTCTTCGTGCGCGCAGGCTTGTGGAAAGACTCGTCTAGGGCGTGTGGCGTGGATGCCGCCCGCGCAGCGGGGTATGCGTCCGCGGAACGCCTGGAAGGACTCCTCCGTGGACGGCGCTCGTCGTCGCGCGGGGCGGCCGGAACCGGTTCGCGGCCGCCCCGAGGTCCTGCTAAGGTTGTCGTTGTCGCCAGGGGGCGCGGACCATTGGGCCGACCTGGCGGGCGGCGGGCGTCATTAGCTCAGTTGGCAGAGCAGCTGACTCTTAATCAGCGGGTCCGGGGTTCGAGTCCCTGATGACGCACAACGGGGCGACCCCGGCCAGGAGGCGTACACCTTCGGGCCGGGGTCGTTCGCGTGTCCGGGTGCACCGGCATCGGGCCCTCATGGGCGAGGGATGCGTTCACCCTGGTGGCGTGGCACACAGACGGCCGCGCGTGGTTCGGGGCGCCGCGGAGTTCCGGTAGAGTTGGCCGCGTTGGAACGGCGGGCCGGCGAAGGTCTCCGGAACATCAAGCGTCGTTAGCTCAGTTGGCAGAGCAGCTGACTCTTAATCAGCGGGTCCGGGGTTCGAGTCCCTGACGACGCACAGAACACAGCCCTGGTCGATCGACCAGGGTTTTCGTGCATTCCGGGGTGTGATTCCCGCCACCGTCGGCTACAGCGCCGTTCCCGGTGCGCCGAGTCCGCTCTGGTCGTGGCGCTCGCGCGGTCGAACGCGGGAAGTCCCACGGGTCAGCGGTTTCCGGCTTTTACGCGGCGCGAATTCCCTCTGCGGTCGGGTTCCCGTTCCTCCCGTTCCTCCCGTACCCGGCCACCCCGTTCTGTCCCACTCGTGGTTTAGGGTTGCTGTGCCTTTGATCATGGATTCTTCTGCTGATCTGACCAGTGCTAACCACGAAGAGTAGTCACTGTTTTGCAATTCGCTGTTTTCTTTAGGTTGGATTGACACAGCCATGGTCGGTGGTGAACTCTACAATTCCCGCCACCCCCTCCGCGCGGGACCATCCCTGAAAAACCCCGGAGTACCCTCATGCCTTCCGTCTCCCCCGTTGCCCGTGCCGCCCTGGTGTCCGCGACGGCCGTCGGCGCCGTGCTCAGCCTCAGCGGCTGCGACGCGCTGATCACCATGTTCGGCGGCGGCAACGCCTTCGAGGTCGCCGTCGGCGACTGTTTCGTCGAGGAGGAGATGCTCGTCTCGGGCGCGGATTCCGAGGTCTCCGACGTCCCCCTGGTCGACTGCGCGGAGCCGCACGACTCCGAGATCTACTACGTGTTCGACATGGAAGGCGACACCTTCCCCGGTCAGGAGGCCGTGTGGGCCGAGGCCGACGAGACCTGCCAGGGCCAGGCCTTCACCGACTTCGTCGGCCTCGCGTTCACGGAGTCGGAGATCTTCACCGGATCGCTGGCACCCTCCGAGGAGAGCTGGGACCGGATGAACGACCGCGAGGTCGTCTGCTACGTGTTCACCGAGGAGTCGACCACCGGCTCCCTCCAGGGCGCCAACCGCTAGTCGCAGCGGGACGGGTGCCCCGCCGCCCCGGCCCCCGCGCGGAGGAAGCGCGTCCCGCCCCTGGCGGCTCCCCGGACCCGGCCCACCACCCCCGGGCCGCCCGGCGGCCGTCGCCGCGTACGTGCCGTCACGTGCCCGGCACGTTCCGAACAAGCCCGGGCCGACCAAAACCAACCCCGAACCGAGCGCATCTGGTCTAGGTGCGCCCACCCTCGACCCGCACGGGTCGGGATGTGACTCACGATCTTCTGGAGTACCGATGCTGTTCGAAAAGCGCCACACGATCCTCGGCCGAACCGCTCTGGGCGGTATCGCCGTCGGCGCCGCCTTGGCGCTGTCCGCCTGTGCCCCCATCGCCGACATCCTGGGCGGCGGCTCCGTCGAGGTGCCCGAAGTCCCCGACGTGGAGCTGGAGTCCCCGGCCGAGGGCGAGGACGCCACCGCCCAGGGGCCCACGGACACGGGTGTGTTCCAGCTCAGCGTCGGTGACTGTTTCATCGAGGAGGAGATGAACAGCGCCTTCCTGAGCGACGGCGTCTCCGAGATCCCGATCCTGCCCTGCGACGAGCCGCACAACGCGGAGATCTTCCACACCTTCGACGTCGCCGGTGACACCTTCCCCGGTGAGGACGTTATCTGGGCCGAGGCCGAGGAGACCTGCCAGGGCCAGGCCTTCACCGACTACCTCGGGGTCTCCTGGGCCGAATCGGAGTACTACACCAACCAGCTGGTCCCCACCTCCGGCTCGTGGGCCAGCGGTGACCGCGAGATCGTCTGCTACGCCAACACGCTCGACGGCGAGCTGTTCACCGGCAGTCTCCAGGGCGTCAACCAGTAGCCGCACACGCGTCGACCGCCCCGGGGCGGGATCCGTACCGGGCACCGCCCCGGGGCGTGTCCGGTGGTGCGCCCGTGGGCGGTGTGCGGGCAGTCGCCTCGGCCCGCGTCGAATCCGGCGACGCTGCGAACGTTTCGCGACTCCGGCGCGTCTGCACGGGTGCAGCCGACCTCCCGTCGGTGCGAGTTCGACGATCCCGTGGAGTCACCGTGGTGTCCGAGACGCGTCGTCCGATCCCCGCCCGAATCGCTCAGGGCCTCCTGGCCGTCGGCGCCGCCCTGGCGCTGTCGGCGTGCGGCCCCCTCCCTCTGCTTCCGCCCGCCCTCACCGACGGCCGGACCGTCGGCCCCGAGCCCGCGCCGAGCCCCGAGCCCACGCCCACGCCGATACCCTCCGAACCGAGCCCGACCCCATCGAGCCGGACGGCCCCACGGACATGGACGTCTTCGCGCTCGACCTGGGCGACTGCCTCACCGACTACGGAGCCGACGAGGCGGTCTCCGAGGTGCCCGTCATCGACTGCGGCGAGCCGCACGACCACGAGGTCTACTACGTCGGGGACCTGGAGGGCGAGGAGTTCCCCGGGCGGGACGAGGTCGCCGACATGGCCTCCGACCGGTGTCGGGAGGCGTTCGACGCCTTCGTCGGCGTTGCCCACACGGAGTCCGAACTGGACTTCACCCTGCTGTTCCCGACCGAGAGCGGCTGGAACGAGGCCGACGACCGCGAAATCCTCTGCCTGATCCGCGAGCGCAGCGGCGAGCGGGTCACCGGCAGCCTGGAGGGCGTCCACCGCTGAGCTCGGTGCGGCCCGCACCGGAGGCTCGGGTTCCGGTGCGGGCGGCGTCTCGGCACACGCGGGCGCGCTACCGCCGAACGGCCGACAGGGCGTAGGCGTCCGTCATGGCCAGCCGCGCCCCGACGAGCGCCACACCGATCCCGGCGGCCTCCGCCGGATCCCGCGGCACGTCGGACGGCCGGGGAATTCCCGGGCAGGTGGCCTCCTCGGGCGCCGCGCCGTCCACCAGGTAGGCGTCGACGGCATCGGTCACGCAGGACATCCCCGGTATCGAGTAGAAGGCGTGCCCGCCGTCGTCGGCGACGGTGAGCAGGGGGTTGCCGAGCCGCGCGGCCATCGCCGGGCCGCCGTCGTAGGCGGTGTTGGCGTCGAACTCGCCCGCGATGACCAGGCCGGTCGGATAGCCGTCGCGTTCGAGGTCGACCAGGGGCTCGACCGGGTCGTGGGAGGCGAAGGTGCACGGTTGCGGTCGGTGCAGGAAGGCGCCCATGCCGAAGGGGTGCTCATCGCGGACCTCCCGCATGTCCCGGTAGTAGCCGGAGAGCCGGTCGGGCCACTCGGCCTCGCACTGCACGGCGATGAACAGGCCCGCGTTGAAGGCCTCGTACGCCGGTTCCTCCGCGGACGCAGACAGGGCGGACGGAGGGAAGGGCACGTCGTGGACGAGGTGCCACAGCACGGAGGCGGACACGTCCCACTCGCCCTGGAACCGCGCGAGGTAGCCGACCGTGAAGTCGAAGTCGGCGGCGCCGAACGTCGCCCCCGGCGGCAGTCCGGGGACGTCGTCGCGGGGGTTCTCCCGGAGCCGCCGCGACGTCTCCTCGAAGGCCTCGGCGACCTCCTCGGGCGTCGATCCCATGCCGTAGACGTCGTCGCGCTCGGCGATCCAGGGCGTGTAGCGCTCGACGTTGGCGGTGTAGGCCGGGGCCATCCGGGTGTAGACGTCGCGCCAGATGCCGTCGGGGTGGACCGAGGAGTCCAGCACGCTGCGGTCCAGCCGGTCGGGGAACAGGCTGCCGTAGACCGCGCCCAGGTAGGTTCCGTAGGAGACGCCGAAGTAGTTGAGCGTCCGCTCGCCGAGGGCGGCGCGGATGACGTCCATGTCCCGTGCGGTGTTCGCGGTGGTCATGTGCGGGCGCGCGGCGCCGTCGACCCGTTGGCACGCGCGCTCGGTGGCGATCGCGTCGCGGGTGATGCGGGAGAAGTCCGCGTCGTCGGGGCGGGGGACGATCGTCATGTCGGGGACCTCGCACTCCATCCTGGGGGTCGAGGCGCCGCTGCCGCGCGGGTCCATGCCGACGACGTCGTAGACCTCGGCGACCCGCTCGTCGCCGAGGCCGTAGTAGACGCCGCGTTCGGGGGCGTCGGCCAGGGGGAAGGCCCGACCTGTGCCGCCGGGGCCGCCCGGGTTGGTGATAAGGATCCCGCGGCGCGTTCGGGGTCATCCGCGGCCCTGCGGCTGATCGCGATCGTGACGCGCTCGCCGCCGGGGTCGGAGTAGTCCAGGGGCGCATCGACGTCGGCGCACTCCAGCCTTCGAGGCGGGTTTCCCCGCACGGCGCCCACTCGACCTCCTGGTCGTGGAAGGCGGCGAGGGGGTCGGTGGGGGCGGTGGGCTCGGCGGCGGCCGGGAGGGCCGACGCCAGGGTGAGGGTGAGGGCGCCCACGAGGACGCCCGCGGTTGACGTGCTGATCGTGTGTGCTCCGCGCACGGTTGGCCTCCGCTCTTCGCCCGAGCCGTGGGGGTGCTCGGGTGGCCGTCGTCGGAGTCGTCACCGTACGAAGCGGACGAAGTTGGGCAACACCCACCAAAGTTGTGCACGCGTGGGTTGACCGGATGTGGACAGTCTGTCTTGTGGGTGAATGTCCAGTCATGCGGTGGTTTGAGGGCTCCAGTGGGTCGCGCGGAGGGCGCCGCTCGGTCACAGGGGTGGCGCGGGGCTCTGGAGGCGGCGAGGCGTCGGGGCCATCCGGTTCACCGGGGTCCGCGAATTCGGCCTGGACTCCGACACCCGCGACACGGCGGTCACGGCCGCCGATCAGATGTGCCAGGACGACCGCATCGTGCTCGTACTGATCCAGGGCGCCCCGGCATCCAGTCCTGACCCGGGAGCCGATGGCGGGCGTGGTCGGGTCGCGCGCCCCCGCGTGTGCCGGATGTGAGTCAGGCGACCACGGTTTGTCGTGTGACTTGGGGCACACGGATCGTTGCTGGTGGCTAAGGTCTTGAGCGTGACAATCGCGACAATTAAGACTTATGGGATAAGGTGCCTCGCTTCGCGTTGCCGCACGTCGCGGCGGGTGCGCCGAGGTCTTTTCCGATGCTTCTTCGATTCTCCTGTCAAGCGGCGGGCCCTTTGTTAGTCTGACGATCCGAACGACGGTTCTCGGTGGATGTACAGGAATTGCGTCGGACGTGGATACTTGTCTCCGGATAGGGCGTTACGCTCCTTGTTCGGGTATCCGATCGTGCGTGCCCCCCCATCCGCCGTGGGGCCCGTTCCGGCGTTCCCCCGGCGTACGGGACACCCGTCGCCACGGGGTCCCGGCGCGGTCCACGAGGCGGCACCTCCCTGGTCAGGGTGGTGGTGCGGGGCCACCGCCGATCCGCCCACCTGATGCGAGGAGACGAGACTGTGGCACAGGCCCCGTCGCCGCACGAACGCGATGGCAACCCCCTGGCCGAGATGAAGCCGACGGAGGACGGACGAGGAGGACGGTTCCGCCGGGCCATCTCCCGGATGGTCAAGTCCCAGGACCCCCCGTCATCGGAGACCGAGCGAGGACATCCCGTGCATCAGCCTGTGCATCCGCACTCGCGGCCTGCCGGCGGGAAGGGCGGCCAGGACTCGTCCGGATCCGCCGCCAAGGCCAAGGACGAACCGTCCGACCGGCCCGTCGGCCCGTTCTCCGCCTCGGCGGAGAAGGGGTACCGTCCCGCGACGCGTACGAGCGTTCCGAACCCCTACACCAACCGGCGCCTGGAAGTCGACGACGTCGAACCCGGCGCCCACCCGGTCGGCCAGTGGCGCGGTGCGGGACTCGACGAGCCCACGCCGCGCGGTCGGCCCAGGACCCCGAACTCCCCTCTCATGAACGACTCCGCCACGGGCGCCGCACCGCGCCCCGCCCCCGGCTCCGAGCCCGGGGCGACCGACGCCGCCGCCGATGAGCGGCGGAAGCCGGCCGCCCCGGCGCGCTCCGCGACCGACGCCGAGCGCGACACCCACAGATCCCGGCACAACTCGGAGCTCCCCACCCGACGGCCCCCCCGCCAGGTCCGACGACACGCGTGCCGACCACCCCCCGCGCACCGGTGAGACCGGCCAGACCGCATCCGCGACCCCCGACTCCTCGGGTGCAGCGGACCGGCAGACGCCAGCGACCGGGCAGCACGGGGCCGACCCCCTGGAGGGAGGTTCGCGCATGGACGACCAGCCGAACCCGTACGGGACAGCGCGATCCCGAACCCCGGATCCGATCACCGGACCACAGGCCGTCCTGCCCGAGGCCGAGGTGCACGGCTCATCGGCGCGGACGGCGCCCGTCGCGACCGAGGGAGCCCGGCTTCCGGTGAGGGCGCCACGTCGAGGCCCCGCTCAGGGAGAAGCCAGGGCCAGGAGTCCCGGGCCGAACAGGACTCCCCAGCCCACGACGGTCAACCCGGGCACGAGCCCGGACGGAGGGCCCAGACACACTCTGCGGACCCGGAGGAGCCAGGCCCCGTCGCCGGGCACCAGGTCGCACCGGGAGTGGCGGCGCACCCGGGCCCCGTGGATCCGTCCGGACCCCAGGGGCGTCCGGTCGACCAGGGGTACGCGGGGTACCAGGCAGTGCAGGGGACGCCGGCGTACCCGGGCGACCCCGCACGCCAGCGGGCCCACGGCTCCGCGACGCCGCCGGGGCATCAGGGCCGACCCGCCTACTCTGGGCCACAGGCCGATCAGGGGCCGATCGTCGATCACGGCCGCGTCGGATACCCGGGGAATCCCGTGCATCCGACGGACCAGAGCCTCGCCGCGCACCCCGGGGCCCAGGGACAGCTCTCCCACCAGGCGTACCCCGGCTACACGACCGCGCACGGCAGCCCGTCGCACCCCGGTCAGCCCGGCCCTCAGGGCCACCCCGCCGGTCCCGTGCACGCGCAGCCCCACGACGCCTTCGGGCTCGCCCCGAACCAGGGCCATCCCGTCGGCCAAGGGTACGCGGGGTACCCGTCGGGGGCCGGTCCCCAGGAGCAGCACGTGTCGGGCCGGTTCGCGGTGGAGCCGTACCACGGCCAGTTCCCCCAGGCCCACCCCGGCCACGCGGGGCATCCGGCCGTCCCCGGGCTCCCCTCGCACCAGGGCCAGCTCCTTCCCCGTGCGTACGCCGGATACCCGGCACAGCACGTTCCCCAGGGCTACGAACAGGTCTCACAGCCGCGTCCCGGGCACCAGTTCGCCCTCCACGGGGCCTACGGCTACCCGGCCGAGCCCGGGTACCAGGCCTACGCCTACGCGCCGCCGATGGTCGCCTACCCGGCGCCCTACCAGCCGCCCGGCTACGTGTACCCGGGGCAGCCGATGGTCGTCCCCGGCCACATCCCCGCCTACGGTCAGCCCGTCCAGCACGTCATCGTGCTCACCTCGGGCCAGGCGCCGCCGGTGATCACCGCCGAACCGGCGACCTACTCCGACCGGTCGGACGCCGAGGACCGCACGCGCGTTCCCGAGGCGGACGACGACCGCTACGAGCCCGCGGGCGTTCCCGAAGCGGAGACTCCCGACACCCGGGAGCCGTCGCCCAGGAGGCCCAGGGGGAGGCTCCGGCCGCCCTGGAGGAGGCCCCCGAGGCCGCGGACGCCGCCGACGACCGGGAGCGGCTTGTCGGCTCCACGGACCGCGAGGGCCTGCTCAACGAGGCGCTCGCCGGTCTGGCCATGCGCGACCTGTCGCTGGTCGACGCCCTGCTGGAGACGGTCGAGGAACTGGAGACCGACGCCCAGGACCCCGACCTGCTCGACAAGCTCTTCCAGATCGACAACCTCGCCACCCGGATGCGACGCAACGGGGAGAACTTCCTGGTGCTGACCGGCCACGACGGCGGCGAGTCCGATGCCCACGACGAGATCGTGCCGCTCCTGGACGTCGCCCGCGCCGCGACCTCAGAGATCAAGGACTACCCGCGGGTGCGCCTCGGCAAGCTCCCGCAGACGTCCATCACCGGTATGGCCGCCGACGACGTCAGCCACCTGTTGGCCGAACTGCTGGACAACGCCACCGCCAACTCGCCCGAGCACTCCCAGGTCGTGGTCAGCGCGCGGGAACTCGACGACGGCCGACTCATGATCGTGGTCGAGGACGAGGGTGTGGGAATCCCCGAGTCCCAGCTCGTGGACCTCAACCGCAGGCTCTCCGGGGCGCCCGTCCTCGACGAGGAGGTCCCGCGGCACATGGGCCTGTTCGTCGCCAGCCGGATCGCGCGCAGGCACGGTCTGGAGGCACGCCTGGAGTCGCGTTCCTTCCGGGGGGTCAACGCCTACGCGATCATCCCCAACGATCTGCTGCGCGTGGCCACGCCCCCGATCCCGGGCCAGGCCCGCACCTCGACGGTGCCCCCGGCGGTCGCGCCCAAGACCCCCTTGGCCGCCCCGCCCGCGACCGGGACCAACGGCGTGAACGGCGACTCCGCCCACAAGCCCCTCGGCGGCGGTAACTCCGCCGTCACCGCCGCGGGACTGCCCCGTCGCAGCGCCACGCCCCACGGGTCGCCCCTGCGGATGATGCCCCCTCCGGACCACGTCGCGAAGACCGAACCGCCGTCCGACGCCCCGCCCAGGCTGACCGGCGAGGCCAGGGCCGAACAGATCCGCGACGAGCTCGGAGACTTCCTCGAAGGCGAACGGGAAGCCCTCGAGGACAAATCGGACGGAGAGGCCACGTGATCCCCCTCTCTCCCCGACACGTCCCCCGGGTGCCGACACGCACCCCCCGTCCCCCCGTAACGACCCTCGGCCCAGGCAGGTAGAGCGATGACCGAACACGTGAACGAAAGCGTTGAGAACTTCTCCTGGCTCATCGACCGGTTCGTCCGGGACGTCCGCGGAGTCGAGCACGCCGTGGTCGTCTCGTCCGACGGTCTGGTGCTGACGCACTCCAGTGACTTTCCCGAGGAGCACGCCGAACAGCTCGCGGCGATCGCCAGCGGTCTGCACAGCCTGGCAGTCGGCGGCGCGTCGCTGTTCCAGCGCGGCGAGTGCGAGCAGCTCCTGGTCCGGTTCAACAAGGGCCACCTGTTCATCATGGCCATCAGCGACGGTTCGTGCATGGCCGTCCTCACCTCCCCGGGCAGCGAGCTCAAGCTCATCGGGTTCCAGATGACCAAGCTCGTGGAGAACGTCGCGCACGTGCTCACCCCCCAGCTGCGATCGCAACTGCGCGAAGTCATCCAGAACTGAGCGCGGCGACCCGTAGCGGTTCGACAGGGATCACGAGAAGGTTGCCACTGACATGAGCTTCCGCAGGCGAAGGAGTAACCGCGTCCGCCCGTTCACCTTCACGGGCGGGCGGACGCGGTCGCGGCATCCGCTGATGGTGCAGACCCTGGTCTCGACGTCCGAGCCCGGGCACGAACCTCCCAGCACCCTCATGCCGGAGTCGATCAACATCTACCGACTGTGCCGGGAGACACGGTCACTCGCCGAGGTGTCGGCGGAGCTGAACATCCCCCTGGGTGTCACCCAGGTCCTGGTCAGCGACCTGGCCGAGCAGGACCTGGTGTACATCCACCCCACCATCACCGGCAGTAGTCCATCGGAAAACCAGGTTCTGGAGAGGGCTCTTCGTGGTCTCGAACGACTTTTCCAGTGACAACAGGTCGAATCGCAAGAAGATGTCGAGCAAGATCGTCATCGCCGGAGGCTTCGGCGCCGGCAAGACGACCTTGGTGAGCTCGGTCTCGGAGATTCCACCGGTCACGACAGAGGCAATCATGACCGAGGCGAGCATCGGCCATGACGACACCTCGATCACACCCGACAAGATGACGACCACCGTCGCGATGGACTTCGGCCGCATCACCATCGACGACGAACTGGTCATGTACATGTTCGGCACGCCCGGACAGGCGCGCTTCTGGTTCATGTGGGACGATCTGGTGCGCGGCGCGGTGGGTGCCGTCGTCGTGGTCGACTGCCGCAGGCTCGCGGACTCCTTCGACGCGGTGGACTACTTCGAGACGAACCGGCGCATCCCCTACATCGTCGCGCTGAACAAGTTCGAGGGACGTCTCGACTACTCGGCCGAGCAGGTCCGCGAGGCGTTGGAGGTGAGCCCGGAGGTGCCGATCATCGACTTCGACGCCCGCCAGCGCAACTCCGGCGGCGACGTCCTCAAGACGTTGCTCCGGTACGCGCTCCAGCACAACCGCGCGAGCGAGCCCGTCGGCTGACGGGCGGGGAGACGCCTCGCCCTCCCCACCGCCCCCGTAGACTCCCCAGGAAAGTTAGCGACAGATGCGCAAGATCCTTATCGTCGGCGCGGGCCATGCCGGACTGCACCTGGCCCATGGGCTGCTGACCGAAGGCTACGACGTCACGGTGATCACGGGGCAGTCGTCGATGGAGATCCGCACCGGCAAGGCGTCGATCTCCCAGTTCACCTTCCCCACGGCCCTGAACTACGAGCGCGAGCACGACCTGGACCTCTGGAGTGCCCTGTCACCCCAGATCAGGGAACAGAAGGTGCATCTGTACCCGGGCCAGGGCGTGTGCATGTCCTTCACCGGCAGGACCGGTGAGGGAAACGACTACTCGGTGTCCGTCGACAGGCGTGTGAAGATGGCCGACTGGCTGGAGTACTTCGAGGACCGCGGCGGCAAGGTCGTGATCCACGGAGTCACCGTCACGGATCTGGACTACTTCACCCGCATGTTCGAACTGATCATCGTCGCTGTCGGACACGGGGAGCTCGGGCAGCTCTTCGACTACGACGAGAGCAGGTTCTCCGGAGCCAGGCCCCGGTCGATCGCCCAGGCGCAGGTCTACGACGTCTGGCCGGACACGGACGGCGAGGAGAACATCAGTTGGGCCGCGTCCGCGGCCGAGGCGGGCAACATCATCTTCATGCCGATCCTCACGCAGGACGGGCCGGCCCACAACCTGCTCATGGTGGACAAGCGCGGCGGCCCGATGGACGCGTGGCCCGACCGGCCGGGTCCCGAGGAGCAGCTGCGGAGGATGAAGGACCTGCTCCGGCAGTACGCCCCGCAGTACTTCGAGCGCGTCAAGGACGCGGTCCTGGTCGACGGTCACAGGAGCACGTTGATCGAGGATCTGACGCCCCAGGTGCGCAACCCCGTGGGGGTCCTGCCCTCCGGCGGCCGAGTCCTGGGCATGGCGGACGTGGTCGTGACGATGGACCCCTACGTCGGTCAGAGCTGGAACAACTCCACGCGGTGCGCCAAGGCCTACCTGGAAGCCATCATCGAGCACGGTGAGCGACCCTTCGACGAGGAGTTCCTGGTCGGCGCCTTCGATCGCTTCTGGGAATTCGGTCTGTACAACCAGCAGTGGTCCGAGATGTGTTCTACGTGGTGGGACCAGGGCGACATGCCCCAGGAAATGCTCAACCTGCTGTCCGCCGCGGTCAAGTACCGCGAGGTCTCTGACCGTTGGATCCAGGGTTGGGACTATGCACCGGATTACAGGAAGTGGCTGCTGGACCCGGATCTGGCCGCCGAGTACGTGGCCGAGGTGCGCGCACGGCACGGCGACTGAGGCGCGCGCGCGGCACGGCGACTGAGGCGCGCGCGGCACGGTGTCCCGAGTCCGGTGTCCTCGTGGGCGCCGGACTCAGACGCTTTTCATGGGGGTCACCGGGCGGTTACGTACTCGGTCCGAATGTGAAACAACAATGTCCCAAAAGGGAGTTTTCGTTGTCACGGGCTGCGAGCTGCGGGTACGATCCTTCACGTTGATGTCCGAAAGCGTTACATGGTGAGTGGTGGGTTTTTTGTTGCCTGAGGTCCGATCCCTCTTTCCGCGACTGATCCGTTGACGCCGCGGTGAGTCTTCTCTCGGTGGAGCGGTACGCGACGTCCCCCGGCCGTGTTCCTCTCCTCTCCTCTCCGGTCCTCCAGGGGAACCCCCGCGTCCCGGACCAATACGTGGTGGGCGCGGTCCGCTAATCGATCATTCCTGACCTGCGCAAACAATGACCTGACCGTGCATTTGCACTGGAAGATCGCTGGCGGAGGCGATCCCTGCGATGTGCGGAACGACGTCGGGTGAAGTGAGATCGGAGACGACGATGGTGACGGGTGTGCGGACGCCTCCAGAGGCCGGTGAACTGATCGCCGTGATCGGGATCTCCCTCCGACTCCCGGGCGCCTCGACTCCCGACGCATTCTGGCGGCTGCTCTGCGAGGGCCGGGAGTCGATCTCCGCGCCTCCGGAGCGGCTCGGAGTCGTCTCCGCCTCGCGCGACTGGTACTGGGCCGGGTACCTCGACCGGGTGGAGGACTTCGACGCTGACTTCTTCGGCATCTCTCCGCGCGAGGCCACGGCCATGGACCCCCAACAGCGTCTCATACTCGAACTCGCCTGGGAGGCCGTGGAGCACGCACGCGTCGCACCGGACTCGCTGAGCGGCACGGACACCGGTGTGTTCATCGGTGCGATCACCTCCGACTTCGCCCTCGTCCAGCAGCGTGCCGGACAGGAGGGGCGGACCCACCACGCGTTCACGGGCACCCAGCGCGGCATGATCGCCAACCGGGTCTCCTTCGCCCTCGGGCTGGCCGGGCCGAGCATGACCGTGGACAGCGGGCAGTCGTCGTCCCTCGTGAGCGTGCACATGGCGATGGAGAGCCTGCGCCGTGGGGAGTGCGGGACGGCTCTCGCCGGCGGGGTGAACCTCATCCTGGCTCCCGAGAGCACCGAGAGCCTCATCGGGTTCGGCGGGCTCTCCCCGGATGCGCGCTGCTACACCTTCGACGCGCGGGCCAACGGCTACGCGCGGGGTGAGGGCGGAGCCGTCGTCGTGCTCAAACCGCTGGACCGGGCCCTGGCCGACGGGGACCCGGTTCACGCGGTCCTGCGGGGCGGCGCCGTGAACAACTCCGGCCAGACCTCCTACCTCGCCCGTCCGGACGCCCTGGGGCAGAAGGAGGTCCTGCGCACGGCGTACCGCAGGGCGGCGGTCGACCCGACACAGGTCGCCTACGTCGAACTCCACGGCACGGGAACCCCGGTCGGCGACCCGGTCGAGGCGGCCGCTCTGGGAGCGGTGTTCGCGGACGGGCGCGAGGATCCCTTGTACGTGGGTTCCGCCAAGACCAACGTCGGACACCTGGAGGGCGCCGCGGGTGTCGTCGGCCTCGTCAAGACCGTGCTCAGCCTCTCCCACCAGCAGATTCCGCCCACGCGCAACTTCGCTGAGCCGCATCCGGACATCGATCTGGAGGCGTTGCGGCTGAGCCCCCAGACCCGGCGCGTGCCCTGGCCCGTGAACTCCCCGCTGGCGGGCGTGTCCTCCTTCGGAGTCGGAGGCACCAACTGCCACCTCGTGCTGGGACCGCCGCCGGCGGTGCTGGCCGACCGGCCCGGCACCGGAACGGGGGACGGGGTCCTCGACCCCGTTCCGTGGGTGCTCTCGGCCCGGTCCGAGGAGGCTCTGCGCGCCCAGGCGTCGTCCCTGCACTTCTTCGTCTCGTCCCGTCCGGGGCTGCGGGCCCAGGACGTTGGCCTGTCACTGGCCACCACCCGATCGGTTTTCGAGCACCGGGCGGTGATCCTCGCGCCGGTCGGAGGGGCCGCCCGCGAGCTCGAGTCCGTCCGGCCCGCGTCGCTGCCGGTCGACGGGACGCAGAGACGGCCCGTCCTCCTCTTTCCAGGCCAGGGAGGCCAATGGGAGGGGATGGCCCGTGGACTCCTCAACGACGACGGCCCCCTCTCCCAGGTGTTCACCCGGCAACTGCTGGAGTGCCAGCGGGCCCTGGACCCCTACGTGGACTGGTCACTCCTGCACGTGCTGCGCGGGGAACCCCAGGCACCGGCGTTCGTCGGAGCCGGGGCACGGGTGGACGTCGTGCAGCCCGTGCTGTGGGCGGTCATGGTCTCGCTGGCCAGGGTGTGGTCGGCCATGGGAGTCGAGCCCGCGGCGGTCGTCGGTCACTCCCAAGGAGAGATAGCCGCCGCGTACGTGGCCGGGATCCTGTCGCTGGAGGACGCCGCGCGAATCGTGGCCCTCCGGAGCCAGGCGTTGACCGCGCTGGCCGGAACGGGCGGGATGGCGTCGCTGGGGTTGTCCCGCGCACGCGCCAAGGTGCTCGTCGAGGGCGACACGGACCTGTATCTGGCCGCGGTCAACGGACCCGAGTCGGTCGTGGTCTCAGGAGGCCGGGCGGCGGTCCGCCGCGCCGTGGAACACTGCGTCGAGCACGGAGTCCACGCGGCCTTGGTGGACGTGGACTACGCGTCCCACTCGTCCCACGTCGAGCGCATCCGCGCGGACCTGCGCGAGCTGCTCGCGGACGTGGATCCCCGCCCCGCCCGGATTCCGTTCCTCTCCACTCTCACCGGAGCCGAAATCGGCCCTGACGGCCCACGGCTGGACGGCGAGTACTGGTACTCGGGACTGCGCGGCACGGTGAAGTTCGCCTCGGCGGTGGAGGCCGCCATCGGCGCGGGATGGCGGACGTTCATCGAGGTGGGTCCGCACCCGGTGCTCTCCCTCGGCGTGCAGGGGGTGCTCGACGCCGCCGGTGCGCGCGGCCGGGTACTGCCCACCCTGCGCCGGGGCGAGGGGGACCAGGCGCAGTTGCTGACCGCGGCCGGGCAGGCGTTCACGGCCGGTGTCGACATCGACTGGGCCACGCTGTTCGGCGGAACCGGGGCGCGCTGCGTCGACCTGCCGACCTACCAGTTCCAACGGCGCAGCTACTGGCCGGGCCAACGGACCGCGGCCGTCGTGGAGCGGGACGCGTCGACGGCGGCCTCGGAGCGCGGTGGGCCCGCGTCCGTGAGTTGGTCCGAGAGAACGTCGCCAGGATCCTCGGCCGGTCGTCCCTGCCCGAGGCGGATGAGCATCGGGCCCTGCGCGACCTCGGCTTCGACTCGATGATGCTGCTGCAGCTCGCGCGTGCTCTGTCCCGGGAGACCGGAGTTCGTCTGGAGGACACCGCCGTGTTCGATCAGCCCACCCCCTCCGCGCTCGCGGAGTTCCTCGTGGGCGAGGTGGGGGAAGAGGCGTCCGGGCCCGCCCGGCCCGCCTCCGAACCGGTGGTCCCGTCCCCCCCGGTCGTGCCCGTGGCGGCTCCGGTCCGGATCCCCGACGGCGACCCCGTCGCGATCACCGCGATGGCCTGCCGGCTGCCGGGCGGAGCGCGATCTCCCGAGCGGCTGTGGCAGCTCGTGGAGGACGGCGTGGACGCGATCGGGGCCTTTCCCGACAACCGCGGCTGGGACCTGGGCGCTCTCTACGACCCCGAACCGGGCGCCCCCGGCCGAACCTACACGCGCTCCGGCGGTTTCCTGTACGACGCCGACATGTTCGACGCCGATTACTTCGGCATCAGCCCCCGCGAGGCCGATGCCATGGATCCCCAGCAAAGACTACTGCTGGAGACCTCCTGGGAGGCGGTCCAGCGCGCCGGGCTGGACACGGCCGACCTCCGTGAACGCCAGGTCGGCGTGTTCGTCGGCGCCATGCCGACCGATTACGGCCCGCGACTGGCGGACCCCGCCGTGGGAGACGACTCCGGATACCGTCTCACCGGCGGTACCCTGAGCGTCGCGTCGGGCCGCATCGCCTATGTCCTGGGGCTGAGGGGCCCGGCGCTGACCATCGACACCGCATGCTCGTCCTCCCTGGTGGCCCTGCACCAAGCGGTGGCGGCGATCCAGCGCGGAGAGTGCGAGATGGCCCTGGCGGGCGGCGCCACGGTCATGGCCACCCCCGGAATGTTCCTGGAGTTCTCCGTCCAGCGCGGCCTGTCCCCCGACGGGCGCTGCCGTGCCTTCGGCGCCGACGCGAACGGGACCGCCTGGGCCGAGGGCGCGGGGATGCTCCTGCTCGAACGCGCGTCACGGGCCCGCCGCCACGGACGGCCGGTGCTGGCCCTGGTCAAGGGCAGCGCCGTCAACTCGGACGGGGCCAGCAATGGATTGACCGCGCCCAACCGGGAAGCCCAGGAACGGGTGATGCGGCGGGCGCTGGAGTCGGCTGGTCTGAGGCCGGACGAGGTCGACGCGGTCGAGGCCCACGGGACCGGGACCCCGTTGGGCGATCCGATCGAGGCGCGCGCGCTCATCTCGGTGTACGGGAGTGGGCGCGAGCGCGACGAGGACCTGCGCGTGGGGTCGCTCAAGTCCAACATCGGGCACACCCAGGCCGCCGCCGGGGTGGCCGGGGTGATCAAGACGGTGGAGGCCCTGCGGCACGGACGGCTGCCGCGCACCCTGCACGTGAATGAGCCCACCGACAGGATCGACTGGACGGAAAGCGGTCTGCGCCTGCTCCGGGAGCCGGAGCAGTGGCCGGACACCGGGCGTCCCCGCCGGGCGGCCGTGTCCTCCTTCGGGATCAGCGGCACCAACGCACACGTGGTCTTGGAGGGCGTCGCCGACGAGGGCGCCCCAGTCACCGTTCCCGTCGACCCCTTCCGGCGCCAACGCCACTGGGCGGTCCCGTCCGCACCCGCCGACGTCGTCCGTGCGAAGCCCGCCGAACCGTTTCTGGGCGAGGCACTGGCCTTGGCCGACGGGCGCACCGTGTTCCCCGGCCGCGTGGACCTCGACGGACAGCCCTGGGTTCGTGACCACGAACTGCTGGGCAGGGTCGTCGTGCCGGGCACCGCGTTGGTGGACCTGGTCGCGCACGCGGCCGACAAGGTCGGCGCCACCGTGGAGGACCTGGTCCTGGAGACGCCACTGGTGCTGGCGCGCGGCGAGGGCGCCGGGCTCCAGGTCACGTTGGACCCCCCCGACGACCGAGGCCGGCGTGAGCTGAACGTCCACGCGCGACGCGACGACGCCGCGGCGGACGCCCCATGGACCCGGTACGCGTCGGGGACCCTGGTCGAGGGTCCCCCGGTCTGGAACGACGGCGTCGCCCTCGCGCCGGACGGGCCGTGGCCCCCGGCCGACGCCGAGTCGGTGACCGCCCGGCCCGACTACGTCCGACTCGCCCGGTACGGGTACGCCTACGGCGCCCTCTTCCAGGGGTTGCGGAGGGTGTGGCGACTCGGCGACGACTTGCTGGCCGAGATCGAACCGCCCGAGACACCCCTCACCGGCGGTCCCTTCCACGGCCCCCATCCGGCTCTGGTGGACGCCGCGCTGCACGCCGTCCTGCTCCACGGCGGGATCGGTGGACGTGGACTGGCGGTCCCGTTCACGTGGTCGGGAGTCCGCGTCCGCGCCGTCGCCGGGGTGCCGGCGCCAGATCGACTGCGCGTTCGCGCCACGCGGCTCGGGGCCGACCGGTTCCGCCTCCACGTCGCGGACGCGGCGGGCGAGCCGGTCGTCTCCGTCGACGAACTGGTCCTGCGTGCGCTCGACGAGGACACCCTCCCCGCGCGCGACCCCTCCGAGCTTCCGGGTTTGTACGAACTCGTGTGGGACAGGGCCACCGCTCCGGGTCCATCGCCCGTCGTTCCCACGGACCTGCCGGACCTGAACGGGCTCGACCTCGACGGCGCGGTGCCGCCGGTCGTCTACACGGAACTGCCCGCCAGCGCCGTCTACGCCGAGGACGCCTCGGTGCCCGAGTCCGTCCGCCGAGGGCTCGACGCGGCGTTGGAGACCATCCGCGCCTGGCTGACCGATCCTCGTACCGAACACGCACGACTGGTCGTGGTGACGTGGCGCGCGGTGTCCACGGACCCGGGCAGCCGCCTCACCGGGCTCTCGGCGGCACCGGTGTGGGGCTTGCTGCGGGTGGCTCAGCGAGAGCACCCCGACCGCCTCGTCCTCGTGGACTCCGACGGTTCCGAGGACTCGCTTCGGATGATGGCCGGCGCGGTCGAACTGGGCGAACCCCAGTTGGCGCTGCGGTCGGGATCGGTCCTGCTGCCTCGACTGGTCAGGTCCGGCGCCGGGCGGCGGCTCACCCCACCGCGTGCGCCCTGGCGCCTGGACACCCGGCGTCCCGGCTCTCTGGAGAGTCTTGAGCTGGTGCCCGCGCCGCACGCGGGAGGATCCCTCGGCCCCCACGAGGTCCGTGTGGCCGTTCGTGCGGCCGGTGTGAACTTCAAGGACGTGCTGGTCGCGCTCGGCATGGTCGAGGGGGAAGCCGTGATCGGGTTGGAGGGCTCCGGGATCGTCCTGGAGACCGGCGCCGAGGTCACGCGCCTGACCCCGGGCGACCGGGTGACGGGCATGTTCGACGGAGCCTGCGGTCCGATCGCGCTCGCGGACGGCCGCAAGCTCGTCCGGATCCCCGAGGAGTGGACGTTCGAACAGGCCGCGGCCGTCCCCGTCGCCTTCCTGACCGCCTACCACGCTCTCGTGGACCTGGCGGCGCTGCGCCCGGGCGAGAGCGTCCTGGTGCACGCCGCGGCGGGCGGCGTCGGAACGGCGGCGGTGCAGCTCGCCCGACACATGGGGGCCCGCGTGTTCGGCACGGCGAGCCGGCGCAAGTGGGCGGGGCTGGCGGCCTACGGGCTCGACGAGGACCGGCTGGCCTCTTCCCGCGACCTGGAGTTCGAGCAGCGCCTGAGGGACGCCAACGGTGGGCGGGGGATGGACGTGGTGCTCAACTCGCTCAGCGGAGAGTTCGTGGACGCCTCACTGCGGATGCTGCGTTCGCCGGGCGACGGTGACGGCCCGGGCGGGCGGTTCGTGGAGATGGGGCTCACCGACGTTCGCGACGTACGGGATGTCGCCGCGGCCTTCCCCGGGCGCGGCTACGACCCGTTCCAGCTGACGGACGTGCCCCCCGAGCGGATCGGCCAGACGCTGGAGCGCGTCATGGACCTGTTCTCCGCGGGCGTTCTCACACTGCCCCGGATCACCGTCCACGATCTCCGCCACGCCCAGGACGCCCTGCGCTCCCTGCAGCGGGGGGAGAACGTCGGCAAGCTGGTGCTGACCGTGCCGGCGCCGTTCCCACAGGAGCGCACGACCCTCGTCACCGGCGGGACGGGAACCCTGG
Organism: Nocardiopsis sp. CNR-923; assembly: GCF_001942255.1. Classification (GTDB taxonomy): domain Bacteria; phylum Actinomycetota; class Actinomycetes; order Streptosporangiales; family Streptosporangiaceae; genus Nocardiopsis. The sequence goes on along the minus strand of NZ_MKKC01000142.1, from coordinate 135,366 downwards.
GGCACCAGGTGGCGCGGCATCTGGTCACCGGCTACGGGGTGCGCGACCTGCTCCTCGTCAGCCGGAGCGGCTCTGCCGCCGAGGGACAGGACGCGCGCACCGCGGAACTGGAGGGGCTCGGGGCCCGAGTGCGCGTGGCGGCCTGTGACGCGGCCGACCGCTCCGCCCTCGAAGACCTGTTCGCCGGGTTGCCGCAGGACCGGCCCCTCGGCGCCGTCGTGCACACGGCCGGTGTTCTCGATGACGCCACCGTCACCTCCCTCACCTGGGACCAGATCGACCGGGTGCTGAGGCCGAAGGTCGACGCCGTCTGGAACCTGCACGAACTCACCGCCGACGCCGACCTGGGCGCGTTCGTGCTCTTCTCGTCGGCGGCCGGTGTGCTGGGAAATCCGGGGCAGGGCAACTACGCCGCCGCGAACGTCTTCTGCGACGCACTGGCCCACCACCGCAGAGAGCACGGAGTTCCCGCGACCTCGCTCGCCTGGGGCCTGTGGGCCGGACCCGCCGGCATGACCGGGCACCTGGACGACGCCGACCTCGACGCACTCCGACGAGGAGGACTCGCGCCGATGCCTCCCGAGGAGGCGCTCGCCCAACTCGACACCGCCCTGTTCTGGGATCTGGTCAACGCCGTGCCCGCTCTGCTGGACATCGAGCACGGCGGCGACACACCCTTCCTGCGCGGACTCTCCTCCCCGGGTACGTCGGGGAGTCCGTCAGTCACGGGATCGACCCCGGGGGCCGGCGACGTCATCCCGGAGGGGTTCGCGGACCTGAACTCCGTCGAGCGCGAGCGCGCCGTCCTCGCGGCGGTCCGCACGCACACCGCGGTCGTTCTCGGCCATGGAACCGGTGACGGGCCGTCTCCCATCAACCCCGACCGGCCCTTCACCGAGATCGGACTCGACTCCCTGACCGGAATCGAGCTGCGCAACCGCCTGCGCGGCGCCACCGGGGTGCGGATGCCGGCCACCGCGATCTTCGACCACCCCACGCCGCGTGCCCTCGCGGCGTTCCTGGAGGACCTGCTCTTCCCGACCGAACTCCCCGAACAGGACGCGGGCCCGCACGACAGGGGCGGCGCCCACGCCGGGGCCGGGATGGCGTACCGGGAGGCCAGCATCGACGCGATGGGTGTCGACGAACTCGTCACCCTGGCCCTCCACGAGCGTCAGGACCCTCACCACGTTGGACAGGAGACGGCACTTGACCAATAGCGAAGCACGCCTGGTCGCGGCCCTCAGGACCGCGGTGAAGGAGAATGTACGGCTGCGTGAGGAGAACGTGCGGCTGCGCGAGGAATGGGACCGCTCGGCTCCGCCCGAACCGATCGCCGTCATCGGCATGGGCTGCCGGTTCCCCGGGGGCGCCGACACGCCCGAGGGACTGTGGGACATCGTCTCCGAGGGGCGCGACGCGGTGCGGCCCTTCCCGGCCGACCGGGGTTGGGACCTGGAGGACCTTCGCGGGGGGACGTCCGGGGCGCCGCGTTCCTCGACCGGGGAGGGCGGTTTCCTCGACCGCCCCGCCGCCTTCGACGCCGAGTTCTTCGGGATCTCCCCGCGTGAGGCGCTGGCGACCGACCCCCAGCAGCGGCTTCTCCTGGAGACGGCATGGGAGGCGGTCGAACGAGCCGGGATCGATCCGACGTCCCTGGCCGGATCGGAGACCGGCGTCTACGTCGGCACCATGCCCCAGGAGTACGGGCCCCGGCTGACGGACGCCTCCGCGGACGGTTTCGCGCTCACCGGGTCCCTGCCCAGCGTCGCCTCCGGCCGGGTCTCCTACGCACTGGACCTGACCGGCCCGGCCGTGACGGTGGACACGGCGTGTTCGGCCTCGCTGGTGGCGCTGCACCAGGCGGTTCGGGCCCTGCGGGCCGGGGAGTGCTCACTCGCCCTGGCCGGGGGCAGTTGTGTGATGGCCGCTCCAGGGGTGTTCACGGAGTTCTCGCGACAGGGCGGGCTCGCCCCCGACGGCCGTTGCAAGGCGTTCTCCGCCACGGCAGACGGAACCGGATGGGCCGAGGGCGCGGGCATGATTCTGTTGGAACGGCTCTCCGACGCCCGGCGCAACGGACACACGGTTCTGGCGGTGGTGCGCGGCAGCGCCGTCAACCAGGACGGGGCGTCGAACGGGATCATGGCCCCCAACGGGCCCTCGCAGCAACGCGTGATCACACGGGCCCTGGACGACGCGGGTCTGTCTCCGGGCGACATCGACACGGTGGAGGCGCACGGCACGGGTACCAGGCTCGGCGATCCGATCGAGGCCCAGGCGCTCATCGCCGTCTACGGCCGCGGCCGACCGGAGAGCCGGCCGCTCTGGCTGGGGTCGCTCAAGTCCAACATCGGCCACGCCCAGACCGCGGCAGGGGTCGGCGGCGTCATCAAGTCCGTCATGGCCCTGCGGCACGGCGTCCTGCCGCGGACACTGCACGTGGACGAGCCGTCACCCCTGGTGGACTGGGACGGGAGCGGAGTCCGGCTGTTGACCGAGGCCATGGACTGGCCGGAGACCGGCCGCCCCAGACGGGTCGGAGTCTCCTCGTTCGGCATGAGCGGCACCAACGCGCACGTGATCCTGGAACAGGCGTCCGAGAACCCGCCGAGGGGGGAGAGCCCGGCCGGGAGAACGGCACCGGTTCCCGTCCCCTGGGTGCTGTCGGCACGCGGCGAGGGCGCGCTGCGGGAGAAGGCGGCCCAGCTCGCCGACATGCTGCGCCGACGCCCGGAGACCGCTCTCGGGGACGTGGGGTGGTCACTGGCCACCTCCCGCTCCCGGTTCCCGCACCGGGCCGCACTCCTGGTCCGTGACCGGGGCGAGGCGATCGAGGCCCTCGACGCCTTCGCCGACGCGCTTCCTGCTCCCGGCGTCATCCGCGGCCGTTCCGTGCCAGAGCCCCGCACCGCGTTCGTGTTCCCTGGGCAAGGAGCGCTCGGCGACCGCCTGGACCTGGGCGCCCTCACCGACGCCCAGCCGGTCTTCGCCGCGGCCGTCGACGACTGCGAGCGGGCGCTCGCACCCTACCTCGACTGGTCGGTGTCCGCCGTGCTGCGCGGTCGCTCCGACGCCCCGGACGTGAGTCGGCCAGACGTGGCCCAACCACTGCTCTTCACCATCATGGTCGCCCTCGCCCGGCTCTGGCGGTCCCACGGGGTCGAGCCGTCCGCGGTGGTCGGCCACTCCCAGGGGGAGATCGCCGCAGCGCACATCGCGGGCATCTTGACGCTGGACGACGCGGCCGCGGTGGCGGCCCTCCGCAGCCGGCTCGTCGTGCCCTTGGTGGGCGTCGGCGGCATGTTGGCGCTCCAGCTGCGGCCCGGGCAGGAGCCGCCGTCGCTGGACGCCTGGAGGGGACGGCTGGACGTCGCAGCCCGCAACGGGCCGGGCACCGTCGTGGTCGCCGGGGACACCGACGCGCTCACGGAGCTCTCCGAACGGTGCGCGGACGCGGGCGTGCTCGCCTTCCCCGTTCCCGCGGGCTTCGCCGCTCACTCTCCCCAGGTCGGTGCTCTGCGGGAGGAGCTGCTGGCCGCGCTGGACACGATCCGGCCCCGCCCGGGTGACCTGCGCCTGTACTCCACGGTGCACGGCGCCCGGATCGACGGAACCACCATGGACGCCCACTACTGGTACCGGAACATCCGCCAGACGGTGCGGTTCGAGACGGCCGTGCGTGCGATGGCGGCCGACGAGTTCACCACGTTCGTCGAGATGGGCCCGCGAGCGGTCCTGACGATCGGGATACAGCAGACTCTGGAGACAGCTGACCGGAACCGCGGCGAGCACGCTGTTCTCGGGGCGTTCCACGGTGAGACCAGCGGTCCCCGCGAGTTCCTTGCCGCTCTCTCCGAGGCGTGGGTGTGCGGGACCGAGCCGGACTGGTCGTCGGTCTACGCGGACCACGCGCCCGGCGTGGTCGACCTGCCCACCTATCCCTTCCACGCCGGGACTACTGGTTGGACACCGCGCCGCGTCCCCCCCGGCCCACGTCGGGCGGCGAGTCGGGGCAGGAGCCCGCGGTGCTCGGGAGACCGACACGGACGGGCCTCGCCGCGCTGCCGCACCTGTCCGACCGCGACCGGGAGGAGGCCGTGCTCGCACTCGTCCGCGAGCACGTGGCGGCCGTGCTCGGCTTCCCCTCGCCGGAACAGGTCGACGTCCATCGCGGGTTCGTGGACGCGGGCGGGACATCTCTGGGGGCGGTGCGCCTGCGCAACGTCCTGAACGCGGCCACGGGGCTGGAGCTTCCGGTGACCGTCGCCTTCGACTACCCCACACCTTTGGCCCTCGCCCGGCACCTGCTCTCCCTCCTGCTGGCGTCGGGGAGCACCGTGACCGACGATCCGATCGCCGCCCTGGACCAACTTCGCTTCGCGCTGAAGGCCACGGCGTTGGACGCGGCGGACCAGGACGAGCTGGTGACGGGGCTGCGGGACATATTGGAGGCGTTCTCCATCGGGCAGGGAACGACGGCGGAAGGCAACGAGGAACTGGAAGGCGCCAGAGATGACGACCTCATCGAACTCATCGGCAAAGAGTTCGGAATCTCCTAGTCGACGCTGTTCCCCGAACCCTAGGTTGGTCGCGCATGACGCATGAGGACAAGTTCCAGGAACTGGCCCGTCGACTGGCGCTCGACCTGCGCCGCGCGCGCCGCCGCGTCGACGAACTCCAGGGTCGGCGGCACGAACCGATCGCGGTGGTCGGCATCGGCTGTCGTTTTCCGGGGGAGGTCGATTCGCCAGACGGCCTCTGGGACCTCGTCGAGCGGGGTGGGGAGGGCCTGACGGACTTTCCCACCGACCGGGGATGGGACCTGGACACCCTGTTCGACGCCGATCCCGGCACCCCGGGGACGAGCTACCTGCGCAAGGGCGGCTTCCTGCACGAAGCAGGTCGGTTCGACGCCGGATTCTTCGGGATCAGCCCCCGTGAGGCCCTCGCCATGGACCCCCAGCAGCGGGTCGCCCTCGAAGCCTCCTGGGAGGCCCTTGAGCACGCGCGCATCGACCCCACCACCCTGCGCGGCACCCCCACCGGGGTGTTCCTGGGCATGGTCGGCCAGTCCTACGGTCCCGCCATCGGGCGGGCCGGCGAGGAGTTGGAGGGCTACCTGCTCACCGGTGCCATGCCCTCCGTGGCCGCCGGACGCGTTGCCTACAGCCTCGGATTCGAGGGGCCGACGCTGACCCTGGACACCGCATGCTCCTCCTCCCTGGTCGCCCTCCACCTGGCCACCCGCTCCCTGCGTGAGGGGGAGTGCGACCTCGCCCTCGCCGGCGGAGTCAGCGTCTACACCGACACGGGGCCCTGGATCGCGTTCAGCCGCCAGCGCGGACTGGCCCCTGACGGCCGCTGCAAGGCCTTCTCCTCGACCGCGGACGGCACGAGCTGGTCGGAGGGAGCGGGCATGCTCCTTCTGGAGCGGCTCAGCTCCGCCCGCGACAACGGCCACCGCGTCCTGGCCGTGCTGCGCGGCTCCGCCGTCAACCAGGACGGCGCCAGCAGCGGACTGTCGGTCCCCAACGGCCTGGCCCAGCAGCGCGTGATCGGGGACGCCCTCGCCGACGCCCGGCTCACCGCGGGGGACGTCGACATGGTCGAGGCACACGGAACGGGAACGACGCTGGGAGACCCCATCGAGGCCAACGCCCTCCTGGCCACCTACGGGCGGGACCGGCCCGCGGACCGGCCCGTCGCCGTCGGTTCGTTGAAGTCCAACATCGGCCATGCCGGGGCGGCCGCGGGTGTGGGCGGTGTGGTCAAGGCGATCATGGCGTTGCGGCACCGCACCCTGCCCCCCACGCTGCACGTGGACGAGCCCAGTCCGCACGTGGACTGGGAGTCCGGGGCGGTGGCCCTGGTGACCGAGGCCGCGCCGTGGCCCCGATCCGACCGCCCGCGCCGTGCCGCCGTGTCGTCGTTCGGAGTGAGCGGGACCAACGCCCACGTCGTCCTCGAAGAGGCTCCCGACGACCCCGATCCGGAACCGGTCGGGGGCGGCCCCGCGCCGGGGCGGTCCCGGACGGTTCCGTGGGTGCTCAGCGGCCGGACCACGGCAGCGCTGCGGGACCAGGCCGCCCGGTTGCACGCCCACCTCGCGCGGCGGCCCGACCTGGATCCCGCCGATGTCGGCTGGTCCCTCGTCAGCACCCGAACGGCGTTCGAGCACAGGCGGCCGTGGCGGCGCGGGACCGGGAAGGTCTCGTGCGGGGCCTGCGTTCCCTCGCTCAGCAAACTCCTGACGCCGCCGTCCACCAGGGGAGGGCCGTCGCGCGCCAGCGCGCCGTGTTCGTGTTCCCCGGCCAGGGGTCGCAGTGGGAGGGCATGGCCGTCGGCCTGATCGGCTCCTCCCCGGTGTTCGCGCGCTCGATCGCCGACTGCGAGCGAGCGCTGTCCCCGTTCGTGGACTGGACGCTGTCAGCCGTGCTCCGGGGGGAGGAGGGGGCGCCGGGACTCGATCGGGACGACGTCGTCCAACCCGTGCTGTGGGCGGTGATGGTCTCGCTCGCCGCCCTCTGGCGCCACCACGGGGTCGAGCCGTCCGCCGTGGTCGGCCACTCCCAGGGGGAGATCGCGGCGGCGTGTGTGGCGGGAGCGCTGTCCCTGGACGACGCGGCCAGGGTCGTTGCGTCGCGGAGCCAGGCGATCGTGGACCTCGCGGGCACCGGGGCGATGGCCTCGGTCCGGCTCGGCGCCGACCAGGTGCGCGAGCGCCTGTCCGGGCTCGCCGGCTCGGTGCGCGTCGCCGCGGTCAACGGCCCCGCCGCCACAGTGATCGCCGGGGATCCCGAAGCGGTTCGCCGGCTGGTCAAGGAGTTCGAGTCCCACGGCGTGCGGGCCCGACTCGTCCCGGTCGAGTACGCCTCGCACACACCGCACGTGGAGCGTCTGCGTGGCCGGATCGCCACCGCCCTGGCTGGTGTCGCCTCCCGGCGACCGGACGTGCCCGTCTACTCGTCGCTGACGGGGGGTCCTCTGGGGGACACCCCCATGGACGCGGACTACTGGTACCGGGGCCTGCGTCAGCCGGTCCGCTTCGAGGAGAGCGTGCGGACGTTGCTGGACGACGGCCACGGCACGTTCCTGGAGGTCTCTGCGCACCCGGTGCTCGGATCGCCGATCCAGGAAACCTGTGAGGACGCGGGAGCCGAGGACGCCGTGGTTCTGGCCACCCTGCACCGGGACGAAGGCGGTGACGACCGATTCCTCGCCTCGCTGGCGCGGGCGCACGTGCACGGGGTCGCCGTCGACTGGCGTCCCGTGTTCGGCGGCAGCCGGCAGGTCGACCTGCCGACGTACGCGTTCCAGCGCAGGCACTACTGGGCCATCGAGGGAACCGGGGGCGCGGACGTCACCGCCGCGGGTCTCACCCGCGCCGACCACCCGATGCTCGGCGCGGCTGTTCCGCTCGCCGCCGCCGACGAGTACCTCTTCACGGGACGCATCGGCCTGGACAGCCACCCCTGGCTGTCCGACCATGTCGTCCTCGACACGGTCCTGGTCCCTGGGACCGCCTTCCTGGAACTCGCCCTGCACGCCGGAGAACGCGTCGGCTGTCCGCGTGTCGAGGAGTTGGTCCTGCACACGCCGCTGCGCTTGCCGGACCGGGGCGGGGCACGTGTCCAACTCAGGGTCGGGCCGCCGGACGCCAGCGGGGCCAGACCGCTCACCTTGCACTCCCGACACTCCGGGGACGACGACGGAACCTGGACCCAGCACGTCAGCGGACGGGTCGCACGTCCCCACCCGGACCCCGAGACCCCGGAGCGCGAGGGGTCCTGGCCACCCGACGGAGCGGAGCCGGTGCCGGTGGACGACTTCTACGCCCGCATGGCCGAGATGGGCAACGCCTTCGGGCCGGTCTTCAGGGGTCTGCGCGCGGTGTGGCGGCTCCGGGACGAGCTGTACGCGGTGGTGCGGTTGCCCGAGGGGGCGGAGGCGGACGCGGCCCGCTTCGGCATGCACCCGTCCCTGATGGACTCCGCGCAACATCCCCTCGCCCTCTCCCACGTCCTCGGCCCGCGCGGCGGTCCTAGCCTCGCCGAGGCGGCTGGGCTGCCCTTCACTTGGTCAGACGTGACCCTCCACGCCACCGGGGCCACCCATGTCCGTGTGCGCGTCGCACCGACCGAGGACGGCGCGGTCTCGCTGCGGATCACCGACCAGTCGGGCCGACCCGTCGCGACAGTCGGCGCCCTGGCCCTTCGCCCGATCCGTCCCCAGCAGTTGGCGACCGCGACCCGCACGGGAGGGGACGACCTGTTCCATCTGGCGTGGACCCGACCCGAGGGGACGTCCCCCCGCGTCGGTGGGGCCCCGCCCGTCGCGGTCCTCGGCCCTGACCCCCTGGGCGTCGCTGTCAGCCTCGCCTCGGCCGGACACGAGGTCCGATCCCACGACGGCCCCGAGTCGCTGCACACCTCCCTGGCCGCGGGTGCTCCCGTCCCGGCCGCGGTGGTGCTGCCGTGTATGTCCCCCGAACCCGAGGGCACGGCGGAAGCGGCCCGAACCGCCACCCACCGCGCACTCGACCGGATCCGGGCCTGGCTGCTCGACGATCGCTGCGACGACCTGCCCCTGCTCCTTCTCACGCGGGGGGCCGTCTGCGCCGGAGAGGGCGACGACGTCCCGGACCTGGACCACGCGCCTGTCTGGGGGCTCGCCCGCACCGTCCAGATCGAGTTCCCCGGCCGGTGCGTCATCGTCGACGTGGACGGCGCCGACGCCGTGCCGACGATCCTCGCGAGGGTTCTGGCCAGCGGTGAGCCCCAGGTCGCGGTGCGCGACGGGGCCATGCTGGTTCCGCGACTGGTGCGCGCCGTCCCCGAGGAGAGGGACCCACGGGACCTGGGATCGGACGGAACCGTGCTCGTCACCGGGGCCAACGGGACGGTCGGCGCCGTGATCGTCCGACACCTGGTCGCCGAGTGCGGGGCACGCCACCTCCTGCTGGTCAGCCGCAGGGGGCGGGAGGGCACCAGTCCCGAACTCCAGGCCGACCTGGCCGAGCTCGGCGCCACGCTCTCCTTCGCCGCCTGCGACACCGCTGACCGCGACGCCCTGCGCGACGTCATCGCCTCGGTTCCGGACGGTCGGCCGCTGAGGTCGGTCGTCCACATCGCGGGCACCGTCGGCGGTGCCGTCTTCACCGCGTTGACCACCGAACACGTCGATCACGTCATGCGCCCCAAGGTCGACGCGTCGTTGAACCTGCACGAGCTCACGCGCGACCTCGACCTTCGGGAGTTCGTCCTGTTCTCCTCGGCCGCCAGCACGCTGGGCAACCCGGGACAGGCCAACTACGCGGCGGCCAACGCCTACCTCGACGCCCTGGCCTCCCGGCGCCGTGCCCTGGGGCTTCCCGCCACCACGATCGGATGGGGCATGTGGGCGCAGCGCAGCCGTCTCACCGTGCGGCTGGACGAGACCGACCTGCACCGTTACGCGCGCATGGGCATGGTCGAACAGATCGCCACCGAGCGAGGAGCGGAACTCTTCGACGAGGCGCTCGCGGTGGACGAGGCGCACGTTCTGGCGGTGCCGTTGGACGTCGCGGCCATGTCGGCACGGAGCATGAAGGGCGCCGACGTCCCGACGATGCTGCGGGGACTCGTGCGTCGACCGCGCCGCAGGGCGGCGGGCCCGACGGACGACTCGGGGCTGCGTCGCCGTCTGGGCGGAGCGGACGCCGCGCAACGGCACCGCTTGGTCCTGGACGTCGTTCGGGGGGCCGCGGCCGAGGTGCTCGGCCACTCGGCTCCGGAGGACGTGGCAGCGGACCGGGACTTCCTGGAGGTCGGTTTCGACTCGCTCACCGCGGTCGAGCTGCGCAACCAGCTCAGCTCCCTGACCGGTCTGCGACTGCCCGCCGGACTGGTGTTCAAGCACACCACGCCCGACGCCGTGGCGGGGTTCCTCCTGGACCGCCTCGTCGGCGGCGACGGGGCGGCCACGCGGGCGTCGGCGGCGGAGGAGGGGACCGGGACGGACGGGCCGACGACGCCGGACAGCCTGACCACGCTCTTCCGGGAGTTCTGCCGCCAGGGCAGGACCGCGGAGGGGATGCGGGTACTGGACGCGGCCGGGTCCGTGCGGCCCGGCTTCTCCGAGGGCTATGTCTCGGCGCGGGGCCCCGTCGTCCTGTCGAGCAAGGAGGCGGACACCTCCCTCCTGGTCTGCCTGCCGTCCATCGTGCTGGCCTCGGGGCCACAGGAGTTCGCGAGGTTCGCCGCGGGCGTGCGCGGGTTGCGGGAGGTCGCGGTCGTCCCGCACCCGGGCTTCCGTGACGACGAACCGCTTCCGGACACGCTGGAGGCGGTCCTCGCCGCACAGGCCGACGCCGTGGCCCGTTGCGCCGCCGGGCGCCCCTTCGTGGTCGTTTCCCGCTCCTCAGGAGGGCCGGTCGCGCACGCCGTGGCCGAACTCTTGGAGGCGCGCGGAGTTCGTCCCGCGGCTGTGGCGCTCCTGGACCCGCCGCACCCCGACGACGAGGCGGTCCTGCCGACCACGGAGGCCCAGATGCTCCAGCGGGGCGGAGCCCTGGGCATCGTCGACGGTGCTCGCCTCACCGCGATGGGCCGGTACATGCGGCTGTTCGCCGACGTACGTCCCGGCCGCGTCGGAGCGCCCTCGGTGGTCTTTCGTCCCGAGGACGCCATCACCGGCCGGGACGGAGTCCCCATCCTCCGTTCAGCTGGGAGCCTCCGCACGAGCGGATCACCGTTCCGGGCGACCACTTCACGATGTTGGAGGAGCACGCCGACATCGTCGCCCGAGTCCTGCACGACTGGTTGGCGGAACGCGGACTGTGAGCGCCCCCGACCGCCGACACACCCCGTCCCTCCATACGAGGCAGGAGACCGCCATGCCCACGGATCTGGTGCGGCCACGTCCCGACGAGCACCGGATCACGGTGCTCGGGGCCGGGACCATGGGCGCCGGGATCACGTCCCTCGCCCTGGTCCACGGAGTGCCGGTGACCCTGGTCGACGTCGACGAGGTCGCCCTTGAGGGGGCACGCGCCAGGATCGACCACCAGACGCGCGTCGCCCATTTGATGGGCGCTGTGCCCGAGGGGGTCGCCCCAGGGCGGCTCAGCACCGCCACGACAGTGTCCCCCGTGGCCGAGGCCACGGTCGTCATCGAGGCCATCACCGAGCGGTTCGACCTCAAGGCCGCCCTCCTCAACGAGGTGGGCACCCGGACCAAGCCGGGTACGGTCCTGGTCACCAACACCTCGTCCATTCCCGTGGACGACCTCGCCGCGTACCCGCCCCGCCCCGAGGAGCTGGTGGGCACCCACTTCATGAACCCCCCCTACCTCATCCGCACCGTCGAGGTCGTCCGGGGGGCACGGACCGCCCCGCGCACCCTGAACGCGCTCCAGGACCTGCTGGACGTGCTGCGCCGTGCGTCGGTGGTGGTGGCCGACACGCCCGGATTCGTCACCAGCCGCCTCCTGCACCCGATGATCAACGACGCGGTCAGGGTGGTGCAGGAGGGAACCGCGAGCGCTGAGGACGTCGACTCCCTCATGGTCGGGTGCCTCGGCCACCGGACGGGTCCGCTGCGCACCGCGGACCTGATCGGCCTCGACAACCTCGTCGACTCACTGCGGGTGCTGCACGAGCGCACCGGCGACGAGCGCTGCCGCCCCTGCGACCTCCTGCTGGAGAAGGTCGCGGCGGGTGACCTCGGTCGCAAGAGCGGCCGAGGATTCTTCACCTACGAACGGACGGAGCAACTGTCATGACCGCGCCCACCCACGAGTCCCAGGGACACCGGGGGATCGTGACCGAACTCATCACCTTCCTGGAAAGCCGGACCCGGGCGTCGTGGGGCGAGGACGTCGACCTGTTCGCCACCGGCGGGCTGTCGTCGATGTTCGCCATGGAACTCGTCGTGCACCTGGAGCGGACCCATGGTGTGTCCATCCGCGGCGGCGACCTCAGACTCGACAACTTCCGTACCGTCCGGACCATGGCCGACCTGGTCCTGCGTCTGAGGACCGACGGGGCCACCGATGGCTGACGGCGTGACGGACCTGGCCGCGCGGGTGAGCGAGGTCGTCGGCGACCGGGCCGCCGAGTGGGACCGGGCCGGCCTGCTGCCCGTCGAGGTCCGGCACGCGCTCGCCACCGAGGGCCTGCTGTGCCCCCAGACGCCCGCGCGGTACGGCGGGCTGGGACTGAACAGCCGGGACGCAGGAGAACTCACAGCACACGCGGGGAGCCTGTGCAGCTCCGTGCGCAGTGTGATGACTTCTCAGCAGATGGTCGCGGGCAGTGTCGAACGGCTCGGTGACGAGGAGCAGCGGGCCCGGTACCTGCCGCGCCTGGCAGGCGGGGAGATCGCCGCGGCCGCCTTCAGCGAGCCCGGTGCGGGCAGCGACCTCTCGGCCATGGCCACCACCATCCGGGCCGAGGGCGACACGGTGGTGGTCGACGGACGCAAGACGTGGATCACCACCTCCGTCTACGCCGACCTGCTCCTGGTGTTCGGCCGGTTCGGGGACGCGGCCGCGGCGGTCGTGATCCCCGCTGACGCCCCCGGCGTCACCGTCGACCGGATCCCCGACCCCCTGGGCTGCCGGGCCGCCGGGCACGCCGACCTCGTCTTCGACGGTGTCCGCGTACCGGTCGACGCCGTGCTCGGCGGCACCGGACTGCCACTGCCCCTCCTGGTCACCGCCGCACTGACCCACGGGCGGATGTCGGTGGCCTGGGGGTGTGTGGGCATTCTGCGGTCCTGCCTGGCGGAGGCGACCAGGCACGCGCGGACCCGCGAACAGTTCGGGGTCCCGATCGGCCGGCACCAACTCGTCGCGCGCCACCTCGCCGAGACCTACACCGCCGAACGGATCGCCACCCACGCGTGCGAACACGCCAGTGACCGCTGGGACGCCGGCTCGCCCGACATGGTCGCGGCCACGGTGCTGGCCAAACACGTCAGCGCCGCGCAGGCCGTCTCGGGGTCCTACGCGGCTCTCCAGGTCCTGGCGTCGGCGGGGGCGCGTGACGGACACGCCGTGGCGCGCGCCCACCGCGACGCCCGGCTGATGGAGATCATCGAGGGCAGCAGCGAGATGTGCACGCTCATCCTGGCCGACCACGTGCTGGCCACCGCCGGCTGAGCCGACCGCAGCGACAAACGGGAGAGGATCCAGTGAGCACAGACCCGGACAACGGACGGACCGCGCTGGTGAAATGCCTGGTCTGGGACCTCGACGACACCCTGTGGAAGGGCACCCTTCTGGAGGGCGGCGAGGTGCGCGTCCCGGACGAGGTACGCCAGGTCGTCCAGGAGTTGGACACACGCGGCGTCCTACAGTCCGTGGCCAGCAAGAACGACCACGACCTGGCCTGGACACGGCTGGAACGGCTGGGCCTGGCCGAGTACTTCGTCCTGCCCCGCATCGGTTGGGGGCCCAAGTCGGAGTCGGTGCGCGCGATCGCCGACCGGCTGGACTTCGCATACGGTGCGGTCGCGTTCGTCGACGACCAGCCGGCCGAGCGCGCCGAGGTCGCGTACGGGCTGCCCGCGGTGCGGTGCTACACCGCCGAGCAGGCCGCCTCGCTGCCGGACCTGCCCGAGTTCCGCCCCGAGGTCGTGACCGTGGACGCACGGCGAAGGAGGCACATGTACCAGGCGGGGTTCGAGCGCGAGGCCGCCCGGTCGGAGTTCACCGGGCCGGACGAGGGTTTCCTGCGGTCGCTGGACCTGGTGATGGGGATCGGCCGCGCCGCGGGCGAGGAGCTGTCCCGGGTCGAGGAACTGACCCTGCGCACCAGCCAGATGAACGCCACAGGTGTGCACTACTCGGCATCGGCGTTGCGCTCCCTGGCCACCGACCCCGCGCACGAGGTCCTGGTCACCACGCTCACCGATCGTTTCGGGCCGCACGGCGCGGTTGGGGTGACCCTGGTGCGCAAGGACGCGGCGGTCTGGCATCTGAAGCTGCTGGCGACCTCCTGCCGGGTGGTGTCCTTCGGTGTGGGGGCCGCCATCCTCGACTGGCTCGTGGATCAGGCGGCCCGGGCCGGGGCGCACCTGGTGGCCGACTTCAGGCCGACCGACCGCAACCGGATGATGGAGATCGCCTATCGGTTCGCCGGCTTCACGGAGGAGCCGTGCGTGTGCCGTGACGCGGTCCCCCGGCCGTCGGAGGCAGACGTGCAGCGCCTGCACCTGGTCTCCGAGCGCCGGGAGACCCCCGTGACCATGGTCGTCGAGGCCGTCGACCTGGCCTGAACGGGACCCGGGCCCTACCGCTTGCGGGCGAGGGTGATCCCGTCCGCCATGACCAGCATGGAGATCTCCACGCGCTCGTCGTCGCGCAGGGCCGCGTTCAGTTCCCGGATCGCGACTGTGTCCGGGTCCCGGGTCCCGGCGTCGACCACGCGCCCGGAGAAGAGGGTGTTGTCGATGACGATCAGGCCGCCGGGGCGGGTGAGCGAGACGGCGTATTCGAAGTACGCGGGGTAGTTCCTCTTGTCGGCGTCGATGAAGACGAGGTCGAAGATTTCCCGGCCTCTCTGGTCCAGGAGTTCGCACAGCGTTTCCGAGGCGTCGCCGACCAGCATCTCGATCCTCTCCTTCACCCCCGCCCGTTCCCAGTAGGGGAGGGCGAGATCCACCCAGCGGTCCGTGACGTCGCACGTGACGAGTCGTCCGTCGGCGGGGAGCGCCCGTGCCAGGCACAGGGCGCTGTACCCCGTGAACGTACCGATCTCCAGGACCGACCTGGCGCCCGTCAGGCCGACGAGGAGGGTCAGTAGCTGTCCCTCCTCCGCCATGACTCGCATGGCCGTTCCCCCGGGGAGCGCGGCCGTCTCCTCACGCAGCCCGGAGAGGATGGCGTCGTCTCGAAGCGACACGCTCCGCACGTAGTCGAGAATGTCGGTGGTGATGCTGGTCTGCTCGGCCATGGGTGGATCCTAGGGATCCGTCCGTGGCCGCTCAAGACCGGGTGTTCCAGGGTTTTCGAAGGATCGGGCCGAGGACGGGGATCCCCCCGCGCCGGTGGAGTCCCGCGGCCGGACCACTGCGGCCCGTTCGCGGAGTGGGACACCACCTCAGGGGTCGTGGGCGCCCTGATGCCGGTTCCTTCAGGACCGGGGAAGCTGATGTGGTAGGCCTTGCGCAGCGTCTCGTGAACGGTCCAGGTGGTCCGGTCGCCCTCGCGCAGGACGCACGCGTCGCCGGGGCCGACCTCCAGGGTGGGGCCGCCGTCCACCTCGACGGTGCGCGCCCGCTCACCACGACGAACAGCTCGTCGGCCTCGGTGTCGGTGACCACACCGGGCGTGATCTGCCACAGTCCGCGGATCTGGGCGCCGTCTGCGGACTCCCACAGCACCTTCCCGGTCACCACGGGGTCGCCGGAGACGATCTGCTCGGGGTCGAGCGGTTCCGGTTCCAGGTCGCGTCGGCGATGCGGAGGGCGAAGGGGGCGCTTGCCCGGTCGTTCGTCGTCATGGCACGCAACCCTAGTTCCGTGGTCGCCGCGCGGAGGCGGACAGGATGTCAACGATCGGGCGAGGCGCGGCACACCCCGTCAACGTTCCCGGTCAACCGGCGGCGGTGCGCAGCAGGTCGACCACCTCGCCCAGCCGTTCGAGCTCCCTCGTGGCGACGGCGGGGAGCAGCGCCTCGCCGTCGGCGGCGTGCCGGAGAGCGGCACTCCCGGACACCCCACTCGGCAGACGGACCTCACGTCCGGGCCGCGACGCGGGCGCCACCGTCCCGGGCCGCAGCGGCGCGCGACGCCGGCCGGGCGGTGCGCGGAACAATCGCGGCGGGACCGGCGTTGGCCAGTACGGCCCGCCCGACCCCGCACCGCCGGTCCGCCGCGGCCCGACCGCGCGGCGCCACCGCCACCGCCACCGCGCGGAGAAAACCGGTTGCCCGCCCTCATAACCTAGTGAACTGATGAGCACCACCACGCCCGCGCCCGGCGCGGACACACTCCGATCGCGGCTGCGCGACCTCATGCCGACGGACCGGCACCGGCTTCGCCGCCGCATCGACGGCCTGGCCAAGATCCGTGACGAGCGCCGTCGCGCCTCGGTGACCGAGCAGATCGGCCGGGACATCGACGAGGCCGTCCTGCGCGTGGACCTGCGCCGCGAGGCCGTGCCCGAACTCACCTACCCCGAGGACCTGCCGGTCAGCGCCCGCCGCGAGGACATCGCCGCGGCCATCCGCGACCACCAGGTCGTCATCGTCGCCGGTGAGACCGGCTCCGGCAAGACCACACAGCTGCCCAAGATCTGCCTCGAACTCGGTCGCGGCGTCATGGGAACCATCGGCCACACACAGCCGCGCCGCCTCGCCGCGCGCACGGTCGCCGAACGCATCGCGGACGAGGTCGGCACCGCGCTCGGCGAGACCGTCGGCTACAAGGTGCGCTTCACCGACTCCTCCAGCGACAGCACGCTGGTCAAGCTCATGACCGACGGCATCCTGCTCGCCGAGATCCAGCACGACCGCATGCTGCGCGCCTACGACACGCTCATCATCGACGAGGCCCACGAGCGCAGCCTCAACATCGACTTCCTCCTGGGGTACCTGAGACAGCTGCTGCCCAAGCGCCCCGACCTCAAGGTCGTCATCACCTCGGCGACCATCGACCCCGAACGCTTCTCCCGCCACTTCGACGACGCCCCGATCGTCGAGGTCTCCGGCCGCACCTACCCGGTCGAGGTCCGCTACCGGCCGATCTCCGACCAGATCCTCGACCCCGAGGAGCGCAACCCGGGCGTCGGGACCGACCGCGACCAGACCCAGGCGATCCTCGACGCCGTCGACGAGCTGGGCCGCGAGGCGCCCGGCGACGTCCTCGTCTTCCTCAGCGGTGAACGGGAGATCCGCGACACCGCCGAGGCCCTGGAGAAGAAGAAGCTTCCCGGCACCGAGGTCCTGCCGCTCTACGCGCGCCTGTCGGTGGCCGAGCAGAAACGCGTGTGGACCTCCCACCGAGGACGCCGGATCGTGTTGGCCACCAACGTGGCCGAGACCTCGCTGACCGTCCCGGGCATCAAGTACGTCATCGACCCCGGCACCGCCCGCATCTCCCGGTACAGCCACCGCACCAAGGTGCAGCGGCTGCCGATCGAGGCGGTCTCCCAGGCCTCGGCCAACCAGCGCAAGGGCCGCTGCGGCCGCGTGTCCGAGGGCATCTGCGTCCGGCTGTACTCGGAGGAGGACTTCCTCTCCCGCCCCGAGTACACCGACCCCGAGATCCTGCGCACCAACCTGGCCTCGGTCATCCTCCAGATGGCCGCGCTCGGTCTGGGCGACGTGGCCGCGTTCCCGTTCGTCGACGGCCCGGACCACCGCCAGATCAAGGACGGCGTCAACCTCCTCACCGAGCTCGCGCCCTGCATCCCGACCCTTCCGGGAGCAGACGCCGCCTCACCCCCACGGGCCGCCGCCTCGCCCAGCTGCCGATCGACCCCCGCCTGGGCCGCATGGTGCTGGAGGCCGAGGAACGCGGCTGTCTGGCCGAGGTCCTGGTGATCACGTCGGCGCTGTCCATCCAGGACCCGCGCGAGCGGCCCACCGACAAGCAGCAGCAGGCGCAGGCCGCGCATGCCAGGTTCGCCGACAAGGAGTCGGACTTCCTCGCCTTCCTCAACCTCTGGCGGCACCTGCGCGAGCGGCAGCGGGAGCTGTCGGGCAACCAGTTCCGCAGGCTGTGCCGCGAGGAGTTCCTCAACTACCTGCGCGTGCGCGAGTGGCAGGACATCCACGGCCAGCTCAAGCAGGTGCTCCGGTCCATGGACGTCGAGGTCCCCCGCCTCCCGGAGGATGCCGTCGACACCCGCTCCGTGCACATGTCCCTGCTGGCGGGGCTGCTCTCGCACATCGGCCTCAAGGACCCCGACAAGCACGAGTACCTGGGCGGGCGCGGGGCGCGGTTCGCGATCTTCCCGGGCTCGTCGCTGTTCAAGAAGCAGCCGCGCTTCGTCATGGCCGCCGAACTCGTGGAGACCTCCAAACTCTGGGGGCGCATGGTCGGCAGGATCGAACCGGAGTGGGCGGAGGAACTCGCCGGCGATATCGTCAAGCGCCACCACAGCGAGCCGCACTGGGAGCGCAAGCGCGGCGCGGTGATGGCGTTCGAGCGCGTCACCCTCTACGGCGTGCCGATCGTCGTGCAGCGCAAGGTGCAGTACGGGCGGATCGACCCCGCGCTCTCGCGCGAGCTGTTCATCCGGCGGGCGCTCGTCGAGGGGGACTGGGACACCCGCCACCACTTCTTCCACGACAACCGCAAGCTCCTGGAGGAGGTCGAGGACCTCGAACACCGCGCCCGCCGGCGCGACATCGTCGTCGACGACGAGGCCCTGTTCGCCTTCTACGACCGCCGTGTCCCGGAGACCGTCGTCTCCGCCGCGCACTTCGACTCCTGGTGGAAGAAGGAGCAACGCACCGACCCCGCGCTGCTCGACTTCACCCGTGACGAGCTGATCAACGACGGGGCGGGCGACGTCAGCGAGGACGACTACCCCGACGTGTGGCGTCAGGGCCCGTTCACGTTCCCGTTGACCTACCAGTTCGAGCCGGGCAGCGCCGCCGACGGCGTCACCGCGCACATCCCGCTCAAGGTGCTCAACCAGGTCGAGGCCGACGGGTTCGACTGGCAGATCCCCGGCCTGCGCGACGACCTGGTCACCGCGCTGATCCGTTCCCTGCCCAAGCCCCTGCGCCGCAGCTTCGTCCCGGTCCCGGACAACGCCGCCCGGGCCATCGCCGGGCTGGTCCCCTACGAGGGCTCCCTCGTGGACGCCCTGGCCGCCGAACTCACCCGCATGGCGGGGGAGAGGGTGCCCGCGAACGCCTTCGAGCTGGACAGGTCCCCGACCACCTGCGCATCACCTTCCGCGCGGTGGACGGCAGGAACCGGTCGCTGGCCGAGGACAAGGACCTGGAGCGGCTGCGAGCCAAGCTCAAACCCCGACTCCGCGAGGCGATCTCGGCCGAGGCCAAGGGCGTGGAGAGGAAGGGGATCACCTCCTGGGACTTCGGTCCGCTGGAGCGGACCCTGGAACGCAAGGCGCTCGGTCCCAAGGTCAAGGGGTATCCCGCCCTGGTGGACGAGGGCGAGAGCGTGGCCGTGCGGATCTTCGACACCCGGGCCGAGCAGCGCGCCGCCATGTGGGCGGGCACCCGCCGACTCCTCCTGCTCACCGTCCCCTCCCCGGCGCTCGTGGTGAGCAAGGGCCTGAACAACCCGGACAAGCTCGCGCTCGCGGACAACCCGCACGGGTCGGTCCGCAAGCTCATGGCCGACTGCGAGTCCGCCGCCGTCGACCACCTGCTCGCCGGCGGGGGCGGTCCGGTGTGGAACGCGGACGACTTCGCCGAGCTCGCCGACCGGGTCCGCGCCGACCTGGGGGACACCCTCACCGACCTCCTCGGCGGAGTGGCCCGCGCGCTCGTGCTGTGGCGCAAGGTGTCCAAGAAGGTCAAGGGCACCACGTCCCTCGCGGTGCTGCCGTCGCTCAACGACGTGCAGGGGCAGCTCGGCGATCTGGTCTGCGACGGGTTCGTCACCCGCACGGGTGTGTCCCGCGTCGACGACCTGCACCGCTACCTGCGGGGCGTGGAGTACCGGCTGACCAAGCTGCCGGAGAACCCGCGCCGGGACCAGGTGAACATGGCCAAGGTCGAGCAGATGCGCCAGGCCGTGCACACGGTGGTCGGCACGCTCCCGGCCGGGCGGTCGGCCGACGCGGACGTGGTCGAGCTGCGCTGGATGCTGGAGGAGTACCGGATCAGCCTGTTCGCGCAGGAGCTGCGGACCGCCTACCCGGTCTCGGACAAGCGGATCATGAAGGCCGTGGAGGCGGTCAGGGCGGGCCGTTCCTGACGCTGCCGCCGGTAGGTGGCCTGGAGGCGGTGGACCCCGAGCCGCCGGGACCCCGGGGTTCTCCGGTGGCGCGGTCAACGCGGTCACCGTTCCCTCCTCGGCGACGGACCATGGCCAGCGGTTCGGGGACGTCCCAGCGCAGTTCGAAGAACATGCCCGGCCCCAGGATCGACCGGAAGCGCCCCCAGCGCGAGGCGAGCGCGTAGACCAGGACGAGGCCCCGGCCGCCCTCGGCCATGACGTCGGGGGAGACGGTCCTCAGGGTCGGGGGACGCCCGTTCCTGTCGCGGACCTCCACCCGCAGCCAGCCGTGGAAGAAGAAGGCGTGGACGTGGAAGCCGCCGCGCTGGCCCCGGCGGGCGGGGGAGTGCTGGACGCTGTTCGTGGCGCGCTCGGAGAGGAGGAGGCGTGCGGTGTCGGCGACGTTCTCGGGAGCGTTCGCCAGGGCGATCCGCCGGTCGAGCCAGTGGCGGGCCTCGCGGACGCCTTGGGGCCGCCCGGCGAACCGGAGGGAGCACCGCCGCAGGGGCAGTCGACGACGCGGTTCGGGGCGCTACAGTCACTGTCACTCTCCCCGGATGAGTCACTTGACCTCATCTCCCGATACAAGGAGGCGCACAGCCGTGGGATCGACCCCTTCTCACTGGCGTAAGTCCAGCCACAGCGGCAACCAGGGGGGTGACTGTGTCGAGTTCGCGGAGACCGCCCGCCCGGAGTGACGCGCGTCTCAGTCGGACTCCCACAACTTCGGGGCGCGCCGTTCTGTGTGTCCCGGTCTACCTCGACGTAGTGGACATATCGGACAATGGACTCTGGTCCACCCCCGACATCTCCCCGAGGAAGTCCCGCATGCCCACCCCGACGACCACCCGCGTTCGCTACAGGGGCCTCACCGCCCGCGACCTGTCGCTCATCGCCGTCTTCGCCGCCCTCATCGCGGCCCTGAGCGTCGCCGTGGCGATCCCCATCCCCTTCTCCCCGGTGCCGATCACCCTCCAGACCCTCGGCATCATGCTCGCCCCCAGCCTCCTGGGCTGGAAGCGCGGCACCCTCGCCGTCGCCGCCTTCCTGGCGCTCGGCCTCGCTGGACTCCCCCTCTTCGCGGGTGGCCGCGGCGGTCTGGCCGTCCTGGCCGGACCCTCCGCCGGTTTCATCGTCAGTTGGATCTTCGCCGCCCTCGTCATCGGCGTGCTCACCGACCTCATGGTCCGCGGCGGCAGGTACTCCTTCTGGAAGGGCCTGGGGATCAACCTGGTCGGTGGCATCGCCGTCATCTACGCGATCGGCGTGCCGTGGATGGCCGTGGCCCTCGGTGACGGCGTCCTCGCCGCCGGATACTCCATGCTCGCCTTCCTGCCCGGTGACGCCGCCAAGGCCGTGGTCACCGCCCTGATCGCGGCCACCGTGTACCGCGCCTACCCGATCCCGCCCGCCGGACGTCCGGTCCTCCAAGAGGCCGCCTGATGCTCCGTCTGGAGGGGGTGTCCCACTCCTACGACGGCCGTGCCGTGCTGCGCGACGTCACCCTCGATCTCGCCGAGCGCCGCATCGGCGTGATCGGGGCCAACGGGTCCGGCAAGTCCACGCTGGCCCGGACCCTCAACGGCCTCGTCGTCCCCGATCGGGGCACGGTGACACTGGGGGAGTGGGACACCCGCCGCCACGCCAGGCGGATCCGCCGCGGGGTCGGGTTCGTCTTCTCCGACGCGGCGAGCCAGATCATCATGCCCACGGTCGTCGAGGACGTGGAGATCGGGCTGCGCTCCCTGCGGCTGGGCGCCGACGAGACCGCCCGCCGGGTCGACCGCATCCTGGAGCGGTTCGGTCTGGACGGGCACCGCGACCACCCCGGACACCTGCTCTCGGGCGGTCAGAAGCAACTCCTGGCCCTGGCGTCGGTCCTGGTCACCGAACCCGACGTGCTGGTCTGCGACGAGCCCACCACCCTGCTCGACCTGCGCAACACCCGCACGGTGGCCCGCACGCTGAAGGGCCTCGAACAGCAGGTCATCCTCTTCACCCACGATCTGGACCTGCTCGCCGACTTCGACCGCGTCCTGGTGATCGACGACGGCCGCGTGGCCTTCGACGGCGCCCCCGACGCGGCGGTCACGTTCTACACCGATCGCATGGTCGAGGGGGCCGATCGGTGATCGGCCTCTACGTGCCGGGGACGGGACCGCTGCACCGGGTCCCGGCCGGACCCAAGCTGCTGGTCCTGCTGGCGGTCGGCGTCGCCCTGATCGTCGCCTCCCACCACTGGCTGGCGGTGGCGCCCTGGCCGCCGCCCTCGTCCTGTACCCGGCGGTGGGCCTCCCCCCGCGCCACGCCCTCGGCGCGCTGCGTGTCCTGTGGCCGTTCCTCCTGGTCATCGGGGTCTTCCAGACCCTGTTCGGGGACTGGCAGACGGCCCTGCGGCTCTGCGCGCAACTGGCCGCGCTGGTGCTGCTGGCCAACGCCGTCACGCTGACCACACGCGTGCACGCCATGCTCGAACTCTTCGAGCGCCTGGCGCGCCCCCTGGCCCGTGTGGGGGCCAACCCCGACCGCGTCGCCCTGGTGCTCGCCCTGACCGTCCGCTCCGTGCCGATGGTCCAGGTGGCCTGGCGGTCCGCCCGGGAGGGCTACCAGGCGCGGGGCCTGACCGGGCGCCCCTACCTGCTCGTGGTGCCGGTGATCGTCCAGCTGCTGCGGATGGCCGACGCGACCGGCGAGGCCCTCGTGGCCCGAGGGATCGACGAGGAGACACGCGGCACCCGGACGGGAAGCTCCAATACAGGTCGGTAACCGGCCATTCCGATTGCATATCGGCTGGATCGGATTCCGGTCTACGGGTTGATAATGGGCAAAACATCCCAATCCACCCCGCTCACGGACCGGTGATAGTGTGCCGCGGCGCCCTCCTGCCGACTCGCGCACCTGGCCGCGCGCGCTCGCTGCGGTCACGGTGGCTGTGGCCATGGCCCTCGCCCTGCCGGGGGCGGGCTCGGCCGTGCGCGGGAACCCCGGCCCGGCGGGCGTCGCGGTCGGCGACGTTCCCCTGGCGTCGTCCGCACCCGAGCCTGGCGGCGCACCCCCCACGGGCGGTTCCGTGCTGCCACCGGAGCGGAGGAACGAACTCGCCGCACGGGTCGCGTCGATCATCGACGGGCACGGTGTGCGCTGCGGCGTCGCCGTGCAGGACCTGCGCACGGGCACCACGTTCAGCCACGCGCCGCAGGACCCCTTCTACACGGCCAGCACGGTCAAGCTGACCATCCTCACCCTGCTGCTCCTGCGCGCCGAGGAGGAGGGGCGCGCCCTGACCGCCTCCGAGCGCGCCGAGGTCGAGCGGATGATCCGCTACAGCGACAACACGGTCACCGACGGCCTGTACCTGCGCGCGGGCTTCACCGAGGGATTCGAGCGGGGCGCCCGCAGGCTCGGCTTCACCGGCACCGAACCGCACCCGCGCGGGAGGTGGGGGGCCACGCTCACCACGGCCTCCGACCAGATCCGCCTGTTGCGCGCCCTGTACACGGACGAGGGTCCGCTACCGGAGAAGGACCGCCTCTACGTGCGCGCACTGATGGAGTCGGTCGCCCCCGAACAGGCGTGGGGGGTCAGCGCGGCGGCCGGACCCGCGGACACCGTGGGCCTCAAGAACGGCTGGGTCCCACGCCGGAGCAACGGCGGCCTGTGGAACATCAACAGCGTGGGCTACGTGGTAGGCCCCGACCGGGAGTACCTGGTCGCCGTGCTCTCCGACGACCACCCCGACTACGTCTCGGGCGTGGGCATGGTCGAGGAGCTGGTGTCCCTGGTGACCGGGGTGCTGGAGGCCCCCGGCGTCCCGGTGGGCCCCGGGGCTCCGGCGGCGGCCATCGGGTGACCGCCGCCGGGGCCGTTCCGCGGGACCTCAGCCGAGCGGCCCGCCGCTTGTGCGCTATCTACTGATCTGGGACCGCGAGGGCTTCCTGTCGCCCTTGGATACCGCTGAGCTGACCCCGATGGGCCCAGAGATTCCGCGAAGAGAGTGTGACCGTGGGTGATCGGGCGCTAGTGTTGGCGCAGTTCTGACACGGTGGGAGCCCAGAGTGCGTGAACTGCACGACTTCGAGATAGAGCCAGAGGTACGTGACTGGCTTGACAGTCTGAGCGACAGTGACTTCAAGCGTGTGGACGAGGTCGCCGGGATGTTGGCCGAGCGGGGGAGTGGACTGGGCGGTCCTTGGTCAGACCATCTGGAGGGTCCGGTATGGGAGCTACGCCTTCGCTTGCGAGGAGTGGCCGCCCGTGTAACGTACTGGTGCAGGCCTGACGGCAGGATCGTACTGCTCACAGTCTTCCGTAAAACGAAGCAGCATGATCAACGGCAGATCGACAGGGCGGTTCGGGCCCAGAAGATCTGCGCGAACGAGCATGACGGGCCGGTCGTTGAGAGCTACGAGAGGCGGGTGTGATGGCTGGTTACCACACGCGTTGGGTGCGTCCGGATCCTCGGCCCGAAGACCCGGAGCGGATCGCGATTCGGGAGGCCCTTGCTTTCGGTAAGGCACTGTATGACCGGCGGACGGCTCTGGGGCTCTCCGTTGATGAGCTGGCTGAACGGGCGGTCATGACTCCCGACGAGATCGAGTGCATCGAGGAAGGCGGGACTGCGCCGACCGTCGACCTGCTGCGCCGACTCGCGGCAGCGCTCAACGCGGATGTCCGACTGACGGCCGGACACGACATCGACTCGGTCTGGTTCGAGCCGCACGCGGCCTGACCTATTCGGAAGTGGACACAGACGTGGGAGGGGTCCGGGCCCCTCCCACGCGAGCGTCAGGCCGAACGGGCCGCCGCTGATGTACTACGCGCTAACCGAGCGGCTGTACTCTCCTCATGAGAGCGGACCGCCCGCGACA
Organism: Nocardiopsis sp. CNR-923; assembly: GCF_001942255.1. Classification (GTDB taxonomy): domain Bacteria; phylum Actinomycetota; class Actinomycetes; order Streptosporangiales; family Streptosporangiaceae; genus Nocardiopsis. The sequence goes on along the minus strand of NZ_MKKC01000142.1, from coordinate 110,590 downwards.
TAGATGACCTGCCCGGACACGAAGCCCGCGCCCTCACCCGCGAGGAAGGCGATCGTGTCGGCGATGTCCTCCGGCACGCCCACGCGCCGCACCGGGATCTCGGCGGCCTTGACCTCCTTCATGGCCGCGTAGTCGACGCCGATCCGCTCGGCCGTCGCCCGCGTCATGTCCGTCTCGACGAACCCCGGCGCCACCGCGTTGCACGTGACGCCGAACTTGCCCAGCTCGATGGCGAGGGTCTTGGTGAACCCCTGGAGGCCCGCCTTGGCCGCTGAGTAGTTGGCCTGCCCGCGGTTGCCCTGCGCGGAGGAGCTGGACAGGTTGACGATCCGGCCCCAACCGTGCTCGGTCATGTGCGCCTGGACGGCCCGGCTCATGAGGAACGCGCCCTTCAGGTGCACGTTCATCACGGTGTCCCAGTCCTCCACCGACATCTTGAACAGCAGGTTGTCGCGCAGGACCCCGGCGTTGTTCACGAGGATCTGCGGCGGCCCCAGCCGCTCGGCGACCGCGTCGACGGCGGCCGCCACCTGGTCGGCGTCGGACACGTCGCAGCCGACCGCGAGCGCCCGGCCGCCCTCGGCGGTGATCCGGTCCACGACCGCCTGGGCGTCGGTCTCCTTCAGGTCCAGCACGGCCACGGCCCGGCCCTCTCGCGCCAGCCGCTCGGCGGTGGCGGCGCCGATCCCTCGGGCGGCGCCGGTCACGATGGCCACACGGGGTGTTGGGGACATGGTGTTACCTCCAAGGTTCACGGGTGGGCGCGGGGGAATCCTACCGTCATGCCTACTGGTCGGTACGTCATCGGGGCGGTGAATGCGGAAGTTCTCCACGACCCCCTGACGTGCGCCGAAAACCTCGGCCACGATTGCTGTCCCGGTTTCGCTGCACATTGTCACCCGTTGGCCTACGATTGCCTCCAGGGCCAGGGTGCACGTGCATTCCAACCGTGCAGCGGCACGCGCTGAGGAGGTCGTCGCGCCGATCCTCGGCGCGGAGCGCGGACCTTCCGTCGATATCCGAAAGCGTACGACCGGAGGGGCGGGTTCGGAGCACAGGCGCCGGTGAGGAGTGGAAGGCATGGAATGTGCGGAGGCGGTGGCGGAACCGGCCGGCAGCTGGTGGTTCAGAGTCCTGAAGCACGGTTCCAGCCGCTGGAACACGCCCGTGTGCGGTGACCGCCACGACGCCGTCACGTGGGCCTTCGAGTCCCGGCCGGATGCCGTGGGAGCCGCACGGGAGATATCCGAGGCCCTTCTCCGCGAATGGGAGATGGGGTACTTGTCCGGCGATGTCGCGGTCGTCGTTTCCGAATTGGTCACCAATGCGGTCCGTCACGGCGCACCGCTGCCGGTGGCCAGGAGGGGTGAGAGCGGTATTCAGCTCTCCCTCATGCGCAGCGGCCGAGAATTCATCTGCGCGGTTCGCGACGGTGGAGAACGGTGGCCGCGCAGACGGCAGCAGGATCTCACCCTCGAAGGCGGGCGAGGGCTTGCACTGGTGAGTGCTTTCGCGCGAGAGTGGGGAGTGATTCCGACACCTCCCAGCGGAAAGTTCGTATGGGCGCAATTCGTGTGAGGTGCTCCCGGGATCCGGTGGACGACCTCCCAGCCGCCCGCCGTGCCCGCGACCGGTCGTTGGGCCCCGGGACGGTCCCGGTGACCGGATGTGTCTCCGTGCGTACGGACGCATTGGCTATATCGTGTACGTGTGGTGTCCTGACCGCGCGGCAAAGGTGTCCGATCGGTCAGGATACCCTTGTTCGGGGAATGACAGAGAGGCGGCGAAGGTGGATATCGCTCGATTGCGCAAGGGGAGTGGCCCCACCGTGCGTCGCATGCTCCTCGGGCACGAGCTTCGGCAGTACCGCGAACAGCGCGGTATCACCCGTGAGGACGCGGGCAACCGGATTCGCGCGTCCGCGTCCAAGATCAGCCGGATGGAACTCGGCCGGGTCGGTTTCAAGCTGCGGGATATCGAGGACCTCCTCAAGATGTACGGGGTCGCCGACCGCAAGGTCGTCAGGCAATTCCTCGAAGTGGCCCGTGAATCGAACAAGCCGGGCTGGTGGAAGGAGTACGGCGACTCCCTGCACAAGTGGTTCGTCCGCTACGTGGGTTTCGAGGAGGCGGCCGACCACATCCGGATCTACGAGTCCCAGTTCGTGCCCGGCCTGCTCCAGACCGAGGAGTACGCGCGCGAGATCATCACCGGGGGCGTCGAGACCGACATGGTCACCGAGCAGCGGATCGAGGCGAGACTGCGCAGACAACAGCGGCTCGACCGCGACAAGGACATGCGTATGTGGGTCATTCTCGACGAGGCGGCCGTGCGCCGACCCATCGGCGGCAAGTCGCGCGGTCGGGAGATCATGCGCGGACAGATCCGTCGGCTGATCGAGTTCTGCCGCGACTACGACAACATCACCCTCCAGATCGTCCCCTTCGTGGTGGGCGCGCACGCCGCCGAGGCGGGATCGTTCACCCTCCTGCGCTACTCCGACTTCGAGTTGGCGGACCTGCTTTACCTGGAGCAGTTGACCGACGGTGAGATCGTCGACCGCCGTAGCGTGGTGGAGGCCTACACCAAGGCGATGACCAGGCTGAGCGTCGCGGCGGCCACGCCGGACGAGACGCTGGAGATGCTTGAAGAGATGCTGGCGGACCTGGAGCGGGACTGAGGGCCACGCGTCCGAACGGCGCGGTACTCCTGTGCCCGGCGCCTCGTGTGACCGGATCCGGCGCGGGTCGCGCGCCTCGGGGGTCCCGGACCTCGCCCACGCCGCGCGCCCGGTGATCGCGCGGTCGTGGACCCGTCTGTCCCGGGGGCTCCGCCACGATGGCGGAGCCCCCGGGCGGCGCGGCCGCCCGGCCAGGGTGAGAGAGTCCCTGTGCGGCCGCTCGGTCGGACGGTCGTCCGAAGGAGAGCCCGGACCGCGCCGTCGGACCGCTGGGACGTCAGCTCAGCAGGTTGTCGAAGTCACCGTCCTTGGCGCCCAGGATGAGACAGTCGATCTCCTCCTGGGTGTAGACCAGTGCGGGCCCGGAGGGGAAGCGGGAGTTGCGCACGGCGATCGAGCCGTCGCTCAGTCGCGCCATCTCCACGCAGGCCCCCTGGGAGTTGCTGCGCTTGGCCTTCTGCCAGGCCACACCGGTGAGTTCGGTCGCGGTGATGCCGTTGTGTGCGCTCATGTGCTCTGCTGCTCCTTTGTCGCTTGAGGGGAGTGCCGTGCTGATGCACTGACATATGCACGTGCATCGGCACTGTCGCGATTCCCAAGACTAGCGTGACGGCGGCCACTTGTCCCGGGCTTTCGTGCGATGTAAGCGCCATGTAATCGGCCGTCCGGCGCGGAGCGGCGCGTGGTGGGACGAACACCCCGACAAGGTGACAGAACAGGCGGGCCAAGACGGCGTTCCCGGAGCGTGGGAGGGCCCGTGCGAACGGGTGAGCCCCACCGGCCGGGGGCCGGTGGGGCTCGGGGAGGGGAGGGGAGGGAGAAGGTCCTGTTCGGTCAGCCGCAGTCCAGGGCCGTGGTCAGCGCGGCGAGATTGCCCCGCATGATCGACGGGTAGTCGTCACCGGGCGACCGGTCGGTCACGCCTTCGAGCGGGTCGAGGACAGCCACCTCGGCGCCGGTCTCCGCGGCGATGGTCTGCGCGGTCGCGGCGGGCATCAGCGGCTCGGTGAACACGGTCGTGACGCCGCGCTCGGCGACGGTGTCCGTGATCGCCGCGATCTGCGAGGGAGAGGGCTCGGTTTCGGGGTCGACGCCGCTGACGCCGATCTGCTCCAGCCCGTGGGCCTCGGTGAGGTAGGCGAAGGCGGTGTGGTCGACGACCACCTCGCGGCGCGCGCACTCGGCGAGGCCGGCGTCGTACTCCTGGCCGATCGTCTCCAGTTCGTCGGTGACGGCCGCGGCGTTGCCCTCGTAGGTCTGGGCGCCGTCCGGGTCGAGTTCGGCCATCCGGTCCGCGAGGGCGTGGGCGGCCTCCGCCATCAGGCCGACGTCGAGCCAGAAGTGCGGGTCGAGGTCGCCGTGGTCGTGCCCGTCGCCCCCCGCGTGGCCCTCCTCCTCGGAGCGGGATTCCCCGCCTTCCCCCTCGTGGGCGTGCTCGTCCTCGGAGTGGGCCTCCCCGCCCTGCTCCTCGTGGGCGTGCACCTCCTCGCCCTCGTGGTCGTGTCCACCGTCGTCGCCGACGGCGTGGAGTTCGACGACGTCGGCGACGTCGAGCGCGGCCTCCGCGGCCTCCTGCTCGACGGCCTCGTCCACGGCGGGCTGGAGCCCCGAGACGTAGAAGGCGATGTCCGCCTCGCTGACCTCGCCGATCTGACGGCCGGTCAGTTCGAGGTCGTGGGGTTCGGCGCCGGGCTCGGTGAGCTGGGCGACGGCCACGCGGTCGCCGCCGACCCGTGCGGCGAGCCACTCCAGGGGGTAGACGCCGGTGACGAGGCCCAGCTCGGCGTCCTCCGCGCCTTCGGCCACGCCGTCGCCGCCGCACGCGGTGATCATCATGAGTGTCGCGGTGCCGAGGGCGGCGGCCCGCACGGTTGTCCCAGTTCGCATGGGACCATCATGAGGACAATGAAAACGGTTGTCAATTTGTCCGCTAGGTGGGGAAGATCCGATACCGGCCGTGCGGCCCACCGTCCCGTCAGTCCGCCTCGGCGAACCGCTCCACGTCCTCGGTGCGGCCCGCGACCACGATCACGTCCCCCTTGCTCAGCACGGTCTCCCGGCTGGCGTAGGTGAAGGCCGCGCCCCGGTGCTTGACCGACACCACCGTGATCCCGTACTTCTGGCGGACCCTGGTCTCGGCCAGGGGCCTGCCGATGAGCTCCTTGGGCGCCTTGGTCTTGCCGAGGGAGAACCCCTCCTCCAACTCGACGTAGTCCAGCATCCGCCCGGACACCAGGTGCGCGACCCGCTCGCCCATGTCGTGCTCGGGCAGGACCACGTGGTGCGCCCCCACCTGTTCGAGGATGCGGCCGTGCCGGCGGCTGACCGCCTTGGCCCAGATATCGGGAACGCCGAGGTCGACCAGCTGTGACGTGGCCAGGATGCTCTCCTCCAGGTGCGAGCCGATCGCGACGACCGCGTGCGTGAACTGCGCGGCGCCGATCTGCCGGAGGGCCTCGTCGTCGGTGGCGTCCGCGATGACCGTGTGCGTCAGCGCGTCGGCGAACATCTGCACCAGGCGCGGGCTGGAGTCCATGCCCAGCACCTCCCAACCGTGGTTGACCAGTTCCAGGGCCATGGAGCTGCCGAACCGGCCCAGGCCGATGACCAGGATGCGCTTGTCGGATTCCTTCTTGGTGTGCGGCACGGGGCCTTCCTCCGGTGACTGCGTGTACGGATGTTCAACCGATCATCGTCCGGCCCTCGGCCAGGTCGTAACGGCGCTTGCGTTCCCGGAAGGCGATGGCGGTGACGAACGTGACCGGGCCGATGCGTCCCGCGATCATCAGCACGACCAGCAGCAGCTGGGCCCACGGCGGCAGATCGGGCGTGATCCCCATCGACAGGCCGACCACGCCCACGGCCGAGACCACTTCGAACAGGGTCTCCATGAACGTGAACGCCGTGGTGTGCAGGAAGAACACGGTCGTCACCGCCACCACCGTCATGGACAGGAAGGTCAGGCTCAGGGCCTGCCGGATGATGTCCGAGGGGAGGCGGCGGCCGTAGACGTGGACGCGGTCGTGCGCGCGCACCTCCGACCACAGGACGAGGAAGAGGACCGCGAGCGTGGCGACCTTGATGCCGCCCGCCGTTCCGGCGCTGCCGTTGCCGACGAACATCATCATGATGGTGAGCAGGAGCGTGGAGTCGTTCATCGCCCCGGTGTCGGTGACGTTGAAACCGCCGCTGCGGGGCATGACCCCGTGGAAGAACCCGTCGGTGATCCGCGCCCACCAGGCAACCCGCCCAGGGTGTCCGGGTTGCCCCACTCCATCGCGATCACGAGGACGCCGGTGACCAGGAACAGGAGCGCGCTCGTGACGATGGTCAGTCGGGTGTGCAGGCTCCAGTGCCTCGGGGCGCGCCAGTGGCGGCGCAGTTCCAGGAGCACGGGGAAGCCGATGCCGCCGAGGACGACGGCGACGGCCACGGCGCCGAGGATGACCGGGTCCCCGGAGAAACGCGTGAGGCTGTCGTCGTACAGAGACAGGCCCGCGTTGTTGAACGCCGACACCGAGTGGAAGAACGCCGAGTAGGCGGCCTCGCCGAACCCCATCCCGTGGCGCAGCCACATCGCGGGCATGACGACCGCGAACGTTCCCGCCTCGATCACCAGGCAGACCAACGCCACCCGGCTGACGATGCCGCGCACGTCCCCGACCGCGAGCGCGCGGTTCTCCGCCTGCACGTTGAGTTGCATGCGCAGGCTGAACCGTTGCACGAGGGCGGAACCGAGCAGGGAGGCCAGGGTCATGATCCCGATGCCGCCGACCTGGATCAGAGCGATGAGCACGAGCTGACCGAAGACGGACAGGTCGTCGCCGATCGAGATGACCGAGAGGCCGCAGACGGCGAGTGCGGTGGTCGAGGTGAACATCGCGGCGACGAAGTCCAGCCCCTCGCCGTCGGTCGAGGCGACGGGCGTCATCAGCAGCGCCGCACCAAGGAGGTCGGCGGCCACGAACATCAGCAGGAAGGCGCGGGCGGGCTTGCCCCACGCGCTGCGCGGCCGGTAGGGCGAGCGCTGGTCGGAGGAGCGGCGGCGCGCGCCCAGAAAGATCCGGTACAGGAGGCGGTCCATGAGCCGCCGGGTCGCGCTGGCCGTCTGCGCGGCGCTCGCGCGCGCCCCATCGGGAACCCACCGCATGATCCCGTTTCCACCCGAGTTTCCATTTGCGCCTTGTCCGGACCTGAACGATTCTGCCATCAGGTATGGACCGAACGCGTCACCGAACGCGGGTCGTCGTCGGTGCTCAGGCGTGTCTGGCGCCCTCGTGGTCGGCGTGGCCGGGCGGCTCCAGCTGCAGGGTCGAGTGTTCCACGTCGAAGTGCCCGGTCAGGCAGGTGTGCAGTTCGTCGAGCATCCGTCCGCTGTCCCGGAGCCGTTCCTCGTCCACCACCACGTGCGCCGACATCACGGGCACGCCGGAGGTGATGGTCCACGCGTGCAGGTCGTGGACGTCGACGACGGAGGGGTGGCCGAGCAGGTGTTCGCGGACCTCGCCGAGGTCCATCCCGCGTGGGGTGGCCTCCAGCAGGATGTGCACGGCCTCCCTGAGCAGCGACCACGCGCGGGGGACGATGATGGCGGCGATGGCGAGGGAGATGAGCGTGTCGATGCGGCTCCACCCGGTCAGCCACAGCACGACCCCGCCCACGATCACGCCGACCGAGGCCAGGGCGTCGCTCATCACCTCGACGTAGGCGCCCCGGACGTTGAGGCTCTCCTCGGCCCCCGAGCGCAGGACGAGCAGCGCGACGACGTTGGCGACCAGACCGACACCGGCCACGAGCACGATCCCGGGGCCGGACACCTCGGCCGGCGACCGCAGCCGGTCGACCGCCTCGATGACGATGAAGCCGCACAGGGCGAAGAGTGCGAGCGCGTTGACGGCGGCGGCGAGGATCTCCGCCCGCTGGAAGCCGAAGGTCCGTTTGGTGGTGGCGGGCCGGGCCGCGATCCACACGGCGGTCAGGGCCAGGGCCACGCCGAAGGAGTCGGTGGCGGTGTGCCCGGCGTCGGCGAGGAGGGCGAGACTGCCGCTGACGAGGGCGCCGCCCACCTGGATGGCGGCGACGGTGAGCATCAGTCCCAGGGCGAGGGCCAACCGCCTGCCGTTGGCCGCCCCGGCGGTCACCGTGCCGTGCCCGTGCCCGTGTCCGGCACCCATCGCGTACCCCTCTCGCGGGCGGAGATGTCGGTGGCTCCGCCCCGGCGTGACGAATGATTCAGTCACCACTGTTTATACAGTCGAAGCTGTCTATACAGCAACCTATGTACAATGATTTTCATGTTGACCTCCGAGCAGCGCCTGTCCGCCATCCACCGCCTGGGGCGCGCCCTGTCCGACCCCACCCGCTGCCGCCTGTTGCTGGCCCTTCTGGACGGCCCCCACTACCCCGCGGGTCTGGCCGACCAGCTCGGGCTCACCCGCCAGAACGTCTCCAACCACCTGGCGTGCCTGCGCGACTGCGGCCTGGTCCGCACGCAGGCGCGGGGGCGCCAGGTCAGCTACGAGCTGGTCGACGCCTCCCTCGCGCACGCCCTGGACGACCTGCTCCGTGTCGTGTGGGGGACGGCGCAGCCGCACGTGCCGGTCGACGAGCGGTCCTCCGTGGCCTGAGCCCCGGCAACGGGTCCGCGGCGCGGTCCGCCGAGACCACGTCAGTCCGCGGTACTGCGACGCGTGCCCGACTTTCGTCGGGTGCCGACCCTGACGTAAGGCTGACGTCTCCCTGAGAGATCCCTGAAGTGGGCCGGAGAAGCGTAAGTCCAGATATAACGCGACGTATGGTGTGTGGTGCGCCCGATGGACGCGCAAGCCCGACCCCCGGCCCCGTCCTCGGAAGACCACCACGACCCCAGCGACGCCCGACGACCGGCCCGACCCGCCGGCGTCCGCGGTGTGCGCACGCGCCCGCACGGCCACGGGGCGATCCAGACCACCACACGGCAGCGATGAGGAGCGACAACCCCTCATGTCCAGATCGGCGACAACTCACTGTGCCGCGGGTCGGCCCCCCACGGGGACCCCGGCCCACGGAACAGAAGGGACGTACACGTGAACCGCCTGTCGAACGTCTCCCTCGGCAACCGGGCGCTCATCCTCCTCATCACCCTCGCGGTCATGGCCTTCGGCGTGCTCGCCGCCATGAGCGTCAAGCGTGAGCTCTTCCCCGAGTTCTCGCTGCCGATGGTCACGGTCACCGCGACCTACGAGGGGGCCACACCCCAGGTGGTGGAGGGCCAGGTCGCCGAACCCCTGGAGCGGGCCGTCCAGGGCGTCGAGGGGATCACCGCCGTCACGTCCACCAGCGGCACCGGCACCGCGACGATCCAGGCCGAGTTCGACTACGGGATCGAGCAGGCCGAACTGGTCCGCAAGACCCAGGTCGCGATCGACCAGGTGGAGGGCTTCCTGCCCGAGGGCGTGGACACCAGCGTCTCGTCCATGGGATCGAGCATCCTGCCCGCCCAGCTCCTCGCGGTCAGCAGCGACACCCTGGAACAGCGGGACATGGCCTCCACCGTGGAGACCGTCCTCATCCCCGAGATCGAGTCGGTCACCGGGGTGCGCTCCGCCGTCCTCATCGGAGTCGAGGAGGAGCGGGTCGAGATCACCCCGGACACCGGGGAGCTGGAGTCGGCCGGCCTCACTGTGCGGGACATCGCCCAGGCACTGGAGGGCAGCGGTCTGCTCCAGGCGGGCGGCACGATCGACGAGGACGACCGCACGCTCAGCGTCACCACCGGCGAGCAGCGCACCAGCCTCGAACAGATCGAGGACGTGTGGATCCGGTCCGCCCAGAGCGGAGCGGCGATGTCCGCCGCCCCGGTCGCCGCCGAGCCGGTCCAGCTCTCCGAGGTCGCCGACGCGGCGCTGGTCCCGCGGGAGCCCAGCGAGATCTCCCGCGTGAACGGCGAACCCGCCGTGATGCTTATGGTCATGCCCACCCCGGACGGCAACACCGTCGACATCTCGACGGGGGTGGAGTCGGTCCTGGACGACCAGGCCGACCTGCTCGGGGACGGCATCAGCATCACCCCCGTCTTCGACCAGGCGCCGTTCATCAACGAGTCCATCGAGGACATGTTCCACGCCGGCCTGATGGGCCTGGTCGCGGCCGTCATCGTGATCCTGGTCTTCCTGCTGTCGATCCGCTCCACACTCGTGGTCGCGGTGTCGATCCCGGTGTCGATCCTGGCCACCTTCGTGGGCATGCAGGTGTTCGGCTTCACCCTGAACATGTTCACCCTGGCGGCGCTGACCATCGCGATCGGCCGGGTCGTCGACGACTCGATCGTGGTCCTGGAGAACATCCGCCGCCACATGGGCTACGGCAAGGAGCGCATGGCCGCGGTCAAGGACGGTGTCCGTGAGGTCGCCACCGCGGTGGCCTCCTCGTCCTTCGCCACCATCGCCGTGTTCCTGCCGATGGCCTTCGTCGGCGGCGAGGTCGGCGAGATCTTCACACCGTTCGCCGTGACCAGCTCGCTCGCGCTCGGCGCCTCGCTGCTGGTCGCGCTCACCCTCACCCCGGTCCTGTGCTACTGGTTCATGCGGCCCGAGGACGTCGGTGACGCCACACAGGAGGAGATCGAGCTCCGGCAGAGCCAGGCCGAGCTGCGTTCGCCGCTCCAGCGGGTCTACGTCCCGATCATCCGCTGGATCACCACCAAGCGCAAGAGCGCGACCGCGATCATCCTGGTGGCCGCCTCGGTCGTCTTCGGCGGCACGGTGCTCATGGCGCGCGCATGGAGACCGACTGGCTCGGCGAGGCGGAGCAGAACACCTACAGGGCCGTGCAGGACCTGGAACCCGGCACCTCCCTGGAGACTGCCGACACCGAGGCGGCCAAGGTCGAGGAACTGCTCGCCGGCATGGCGTGGGTGGACGACTACCAGGTCAGCGTGGGCGGCAGCGCCAACCCGATGACGGCTGCCGGCACCGACCGGATCAGCTACACCGTCACCGCCGACCCCGACACCGACCAGCTGCGCAACCGCGAGGTGCTGCGGGAGGAGTTCGCCGCCCTCGACACCGAGTACGAGCCCCGGCTCGACGCCTCCGGCGGCATGGGTGGCTCCGCGCTCGAAGTACGGGTCATGGCGGAGGACCAGGCGGCCCTCGCCGAGGCGGCGGACATGGTCGAGGAGGCCCTGCGCGGCATCGACGGCGCCGACGACGTGGTCAACGGCGTGTCCGCCTCCCAGGCGGCGCTGGAGGTGCACGTCGACGCCGAGGAGGCCGCCGAGCTGGGCCTGAGTGAGGCCGCGGTCGGCCAGGCCGTCGCCGCGGCCTTCGACGGCCAGCGCGCGGGCACAGCGACCGTCGACGACGTCCGGCGCGACGTGGTCGTGCTGGTCGACGAGGCGCCGGAGTCCCGCGAGGAACTGGAGGACCTGACTCTGACCACGCCCACCGGGCGCGAGGTGAGTCTGGACCGCGTCGCCGACGTGGAGGAGGTCGTGCAGCCGCCGGAGTTGACCCGGATCGACGGCGTCACCAGCACCACGGTCTCGGCCAGCCCGACCGCCTCCGACCTGGGAGCGGTGAGCGCCGAGATCGGTCAGGCCCTGGACGAGCTGGACCTGCCCTCGGGCGCACCGTTGCGCTGGCCGGTGTCAGCGAGGACCAGACGGAGGGCCTCCTGCAGTTGGTCATGGCGCTGCTCGCCGCCATCGTCATCTGCTACCTGATCATGGTGGCGACGTTCAAGAGCCTGATCCAGCCGCTCCTGCTGCTGGTGTCGGTGCCCTTCGCGGCGACCGGTTCGCTGGGCCTGCTGATGCTGACCGGCACACCGCTCGGCGCGGCGGCCATGATCGGCATGCTCATGCTCATCGGCGTGGTGATCACCAACGCCATCGTGCTCATGGACCTGATCAACCAGAACAGGGCCAACGGCATGGCGCTGGGCGAGGCGATCGTCGAGGGCACCCGGCACCGCCTGCGGCCGATCCTCATGACGGCGGCGGGCACGATCGCGGCGCTTGTGCCGCTCGCCACCGGTCTGACCGGCGGCGGGGCGTTCGTCTCCGGCCCGGTCGCGATCGTGGTCATCGGCGGTCTGGTCTCGTCCACCCTGCTGACGCTGGTCCTGGTCCCCGTGTCTACCAGCTGGTCGAGGCGGGCAAGGAGCGGCGTGCGCGCAAGCGGGCGGTCCGTCGCGAGCGCCGTCGCGCCAAGGACGCGGCCAGGCGGGGCGTGACGGGGGCGGCCGGTCCGTACCGGAGATGAACGGGGCTTCCGGGCCGAACGGAACCGGGGGTTCGGGCGATCTCACGGGCGAGCCCGTCGGTCGCTGACGGCGCCGGCCCCTCCGGGTGATCGGACATCACTGGGGGCGTTCCGCACACGGTGCGGGGCGCCCCTCGCCGACGCGGCGGCCCGTCCGGCGGTGTGCGGTGCGGATGTTTCACGCGGTCACCGGGGCGTTGATTTGTGCTCTCCGGGCACTCCAGGCAGTCTGCGTCACATGGACGAATCGAACAAGAGCCTCGACGACCTGGTCCGCGACGAGCTGGGCGAGGAACCGTCCCAGGAGGCCAAGGACTACGCCCGACGACTGTACGAACGCTTCCGCCTGCCCGCGACCTCCGACGCGGGCGGCGTGAACGCGCCCGCGACGGAGTGACGGCGACGCACGGATCAGGCGCGGCGGCGTACCGCCGAGACGGTCCCGCGTGCCGTCCTCAGAGCGGGTCGCCGTCGCGCTCCCACACCAACTCGAACCAGACCCTGCGCCCCATCCCGTCGCCGCGGGGCTCGGTGCCCCACGCGCTGGAGAGCGCCTCGACCAGATCCAGGCCCCGACCGTGTTCCTCGGTGTCGTAGGGGTCCCGGTGCTGGGGCTGTGGCGACTCGGAGAGATTGCCCAGGTCGCGCACCTCGACCCGGGCCCAGCCGGGTGCCTGGTGGACACAGACCTCGAACTTGCCCGTCGCGCGGCCGGACGCGCTGTGAGTGATGGCGTTGGTGGCGAGTTCGCTGGTGAGCAGGGTCGCCGTGGTCAGCTCGGGGCAGGACGAGAGCTGACGAGCGACGAAGCGGCGTGCGTAGGCGATCTGGCTCGGCAGGCCCGGGAACCGGCGTCTGACCGGTCTCGTCGCGGTGGAGGTACGGGTCGGGGTGGACTCTTCCATGGTTTTCGCCGGACGTGGGGCGGACGGGACATGGGGGGCGAGATCGGGAATGGGTCCGGCGGCGGGGTAACGGCCTCCGGTTCGAGGGCGTGTCGGATGACCGGGGAACCCTGGGCTGCGATGTCACACATGGTGGGTTTCACTTCCCGATGGCGTGTGCGCTGCTGACGGGACAGGGTGCGCCGGGCCCTCGTGGCGTCCATGCCCGACGAGGCGGGTCACGGCGCGGAATGGACACACGGATCGGTGCTCCCTGGGTCAGGGAGGGAAGTGGTCGGGTGCCACGGGGCGCACGGTGTGCGTGGGTCGGCGAGTGTAGCGGGCGGAGCCGTGCGGCTCCCCGCTGGGAGGGGGTGGGGCCGAGGGGCGGCCCGTGATGGATGGTCATATTTGGTGAGGGATGTGCCCTACGACACTGGAGGGCGCATCAGCGCTTAGCATACGCTCTGTACCTCCCCCGAAACCCGGTCGGCCTGGCGTGGACAGGATATCCAGCTCTGAACTGGAAAAAGGGGGGTTCCGGTCAGGTCGTGACGAGGATCTCGGATGGGCGACGACAACGTTTCGTGGCTGATGGGACGCGCGTGGTTGGGTAACGATTCGATGAATCTCACCTGAACTCTGGTTCTCACGCGGTCTTGCGCCCTGTATGTCCGAAGCGACAGGGTATGTCGCATGGCCTCCCGTCGCCCCCCACTGCCCCCGAACCAGAACCCACGGCTCCGGTCCCACGCCACGCCGCCACCCTCCACCGCCCCGGAGCGGCGTGGCGGAGAGTCGGGTCCCTCCACACGGAGCCCGCGGTGCGCGCTCCCCGCACGTCCCCTCTGCCGCATGGCTGGGCGTCCAGATCGATCGCGCCGTCCGCCTCTTCGAAGAGGGCACGGTCCTGGTGGGCGGTTCTCCCGCGCGTGCCGTGCGCCTCACGACCGACCAGGCCAGCGCGTTGATCCGCTGGTCGAGCGGGGCTCGGCCCGTCGGCCGCGTCGAACGCTCGCTGGCCCGGCGCCTGGTCGACGCCGGACTCGCCCATCCTCGGCCCGAGCGTGACGCCGTCCCCGTCGAGCCGGGCACGGTGGACGTGGCCGTCGTCGGCCAGGCCGGATCCGCCGCGCTGGCGCGGACCCTGGACGCCCTCGCCGCAGACCACCCCGAGCTGAGCCCCGTGGTGGTGGGCGCCACCGGTGAGTGTGCGTGGGTCGCGCGGGCCCGTGGCGCCCGGACCGTCCCGGGTCCCCCCGGGGGAGCGGCGGCCCGAGCCGTCGCGCTCGACGCGTGCTCCGCACCGCTCCTGGCGTTGCTGGTGGCGGGCGCGCGTCCCGGTCCGGGGTGGCTGGAGGCGGCGCTGGGCCACTTCGCCGACCCCGGTGTGGCGGCCGTCCTGCCGCGCGTGCTGACCGCGCGTCCGAACGCCCCCTCGTACGGTGAGATGACGATCGCCGCCGTCGCCGCCGACCGGGCCGGGGCCGACCGCGGGGCGGATCCGGCCGCGGTCCTGCCGTGGGGCCGGGGAACGGCCGGGACGGGAGCGCCGGGCACGGCCAACGAGCACACCGAGGCCGATCCGCTCAGCCCGGTGGACACCCTGGTCCTGCGCCGGGCGGCGGTCGAGCGCCTCGACCCCGGGTTGGGTGCGGGAGCCGAGGTCGACGCGCTCTGGCGGCTGGCCGAGGACGGGTGGGCGGTGCGCTACGAGCCCGGATCGCGGGTGTGGAATCCACCGGTCACGGACCTGGGCGGGTACCTGCGCGCGTGTTTCGCGCGCGCAGCGGCGGCCGGACCGCTCGCGCGGGGGCGGTGCGAGCGCGCGGCCGGTCCGGACCTCCCGTGGCCGAGCGCGGTCGGGCTCGCCCTGGTCGCGGCCGGACGACCGGGGCTGGCCACGGGCGCGGTCGTGCTGGGGGCTGCGGGCGCGGCCTGGGAGCTGTCCCGGGTGTCGCCGGAGACGCTGCCCGAGGCGCTGCGGCTGGCCGGGCATGACCTGTTTCACACGGCCAGGACGGGCGGGCGGTGGGTGCGGGGGACGTGGTGGCCGGTGTTGGCGGCCGTAGCTGTCGGGGCGGGCGCGGTCGCGCTACGGCGGTCGGGACCCGGGACGCGGCCGCCGGCGTCGCGCCGGACGGTGCTCCCGTCCTCCTCGGCCGTCGTGCGTTTCCGGGCCCCGCGAGCCGCGACCCCGTCCCGCCGCGCGCGGTGGGTCGCCGTGGCCGCTGGCGCGGCGCTCACGTTGCCGCACCTGGGGGCCTGGCACCGGGGCCGGGGGGCGGCCCTGGTGGACCCGGTGTCCTGGACCGCCCTGGCCGTGGCCGGGGACGCCGCCCGATCCCTGGGCGCCTGGTGGGGCGTGGCGCGGTCGGGTTCGCCGGCGCCTCTGGTGCCGGGTTCACGGCCGGTGGCGGTGCGGACCCCTGCCCACGGCCGTGGCGGAACCGCGGACGTGAGGGAGAGTGCGCTCTCGCTGGCGAGCGGTCATTAACTGTGTCTACTCTCATTCACGAAAATCGGTTGTGTTAAAAGCGCGATTAGTGACTATCCCGAGACGTCGGACCTGCTTTCGGTGTGCGCTGCATGGTGCCGGTTATGTGTATCGTGCAGAGATTTTTAATGTTTTCCCCGTTGGAACGTTTTGCCGAGTTTGGCCCATGTGACGTCCGACATCGGAAGGCTTGCGGTGTGCGAGGAAGTTTTCGCAGGTCAGTGTGGTGCATCGTGGCTTTGCGTCGCGAGTCTCTTACTGTGAGTACAAGCCTTGACAATGCGGTTGGTGGTTGACCCCCATGAAGGCACCGTTGTCTTTTCTTGATGGGGCGGTGACCTCCGAGTGTCCAGTCATCCCGCAGACTCTTGACATTCCGGTCACGGAGCGTGAATCGGAAGGAAGTGTGTTTCGTTGGTCACTGGGCGTCACCTCGCCCGTGGTCTCGGGATCGCGAGCGCTCAACGGTGGGACCCACCCGAGCGGCGCGCCCTCGGTGCCACGGACACCCCGGTGATCAACGGCGGAACTGGTGAAGAGCGCCGGGTTCGGTGCGAGGTTCGGAGACAGTTTTGGGCAAGTTCCTGGCCAGGCGGCTACTGAACTACGTCGTGTTGATCTTTCTCGCGACGAGTTTCGCCTACCTCCTGGCGGCCACCAACCTGCACCCGCGCGGGTACTTCGAGCAGATGCAGCCACCGCCCTCCCCGGAGGCCGTCAACGCCCAGCTCGACGCGCTCAACCTCAACGACCAGACCCCCATCGCCCAGCGCTACGTCACCTGGATGAGCGGTGTCGTCGTCGGCGACTTCGGCCAGACCATCCAGGGCGGAGACGTCACCGAGGAGATGTGGATGAAGGCCGGGGTCACCCTGCGCCTGATCACCGTCGCCACCATCCTCGGCAGCGCCGTCGGCATCGCCGTGGGCGCCTACGCCGCTGTCCGGCAGTACCGCGGGTTCGACAAGGTGTCGACGGCCGCCGCGTTCTTCGTGCTCTCGGTGCCCACCGTCGTGATCGCGCTCGCCGTCCAGGTAGGGGCCAACGGCATCAACGACCTCCTCGGGTTCCAGCTGCTGCGCTACTCCGGTGAGTACTCGGCGGGATTCCAGGGCAACGGGTGGGAACTGCTGCTCAACCGGATCCACCACGCGGTCCTGCCCACGTTCGTGCTGGCGGTGGCGCTGTTCGCCGCCTTCGCCCGGTACCAGCGGAACATGATGCTGGACGTGCTCGGTTCCGATTTCGTCCGTACGGCGATGGCCAAGGGGCTCACCCGCAGGGCGGCCCTGTTCAAGCACGCTCTGCGCACCGCGCTGATCCCCACCATCACCTACTTCACGTTCACCTTCGGCGCCCTGGTGTCCGGCGCGACCTTCACCGAGAAGATCTACGGCTGGCACGGCATGGGCGCCTGGCTGATCGACTCCATCTTCAGCCAGGACGTCCACGTCGTGGCCGCCGTCTCCTGGTTCATGGCGATCACGATCATGGCGGCGTCCTTCCTCTCGGACATCCTCTACGCCTGGCTCGACCCGAGGGTGCGGGTGTGACCGTGACACCGACCCCGCCCAACAGCCACGTACCGCCCCGCACCCACGCGGCATCCCTGCTGGAGACCACGCCATGAGCACGACCCACGTGAGCAAGGAGCACCTGGAGGCGCCGGCCGCGCCCCCGGCTCCCAACCGGCTCAAGGACCTGGGCCGCCAACTCCTCGGAACCCGGCGCGTCATCGTCGGCCTCGTCCTGCTCGCGCTCCTCGCGCTGTTCGCCTTCCTCGGCCCGCTGCTCAGCGGCTGGGAGGTCGGCGAGCGCGACTTCACCGACATGCTCGCCGCGCCGTCCCCCGAGCACTGGATGGGGACCAACGAGACGGGTCAGGACATCTTCACCCGGACCACGGCGGGTCTGCGCAAGTCCCTGTTGATCGGTCTTCTCGTCGCCGTGCTCACGACGGGGTTCGCGGCCCTGGTCGGCTCGTTCGCCGGCTACTTCGGCGGACTCGTCGACAAGGGCCTGATGTGGGTCGCCGACCTGGCCCTGGTCCTGCCCAACTTCGTCATCCTCGCCATCCTGTCCACCCACTTCGCCGGCAACGGCGGCTGGTTCGTCCTGGTCATCCTCCTGGCCGTGTTCAGCTGGATGGTCACCTCCAAGATGGTCCGGGGCATGACCATCTCGCTGCGCGAACGCGAGTACATCCACGCCGCCCGCTTCATGGGAGTTCCCCCGCACCGAATCATCCTGCGCCACATCCTGCCGAACATGTCCTCCCTGCTCATCGCGGACGCCACGATCATGGTCAGCGCCGCGATCATCGGGGAGACCGCGCTCAGCTACTTCGGACTGGGCGTGCACGCCCGACGTCAGCCTCGGCGTCGTGATCGCCGCCGGTTCGCGGTTCGCCACCACGGCTGGTGGATGTTCGCGTTCCCGGCGATGCTGCTGGTCGTGATGGTGCTGGCCGTGAACATGATCGGGGACGGGCTGCGCGACGCCCTCGACCCGTCGTCCAAGTCGCGCCGGTCCTAGGACGTGCTCCGTGAACACTCGCCCGACCACACCTGGTGCCAGCGGCACTCCCGCCGCGTTCCCACCAGTCGACAGCCAAACCCGGGCTGACTCCTTCGTCGGCCTCGCGTCAGCACCACTGGATGCGCCGCTCGTGACGGACGGCATCCACGGAACACGTCCTGGGGGCGACACACATGAGCACTGACACCGTGACGACCACCGACGCCCCGAGCACCGGGCGCGGCGACGACGCCCCCGTCCTGGAGGTCACCGACCTCACCGTCACCTTCCCCGGCCTGAACGACACCACCGACGTGTACGCCGTCCGCGGCGTCAGCTACGCGATCAGCCGCGGCGAAGTGCTGGGCATCGTCGGCGAGTCCGGCTCAGGCAAGTCCGTGTCCTCCATGGCCGCGATGGGCCTGCTGCCCGACCACGCGAGGATCACCGGGTCGGTCCGCCTGCACGGCGAGGAGATCCTCGGGCTGGACGACCGTGCCATGGCACGCAAACGCGGCCGGGTCATCTCCATGGTCTTCCAGGACCCCCTGTCCGGCCTCACACCCGTGTACACGGTCGGCGACCAACTCGCCGAGGCCGTGCTCGTCCACGACCCCAAGACATCCAGGGCCAGGGCGCGGGCGCGGGCGGTCGAGCTGCTCGAACTCGTCGGCATCCCCAACCCCGAGCAGCGGTACCGCTCGTTCCCGCACGAGTTCTCCGGCGGTATGCGCCAGCGCGTCATGATCGCCATGGCGATGGCCAACGACCCCGACGTCATCATCTGCGACGAGCCCACGACCGCCCTGGACGTGACCATCCAGGCGCAGATCCTGGAACTGCTGCGCACCGCCCAGCGGGAGACCGGCGCCGCCATCGTGATGATCACCCACGACCTCGGCGTCGTCGCGGGGTTCGTCGACCGCGTCCTGGTCATGTACGCGGGCCGCCCCGTCGAGATGGGCGCCGTCGACGAGATCTACTACAGCAGCCGGATGCCGTACACCATGGGCCTCCTGGGCGCGGTGCCCCGGATGGACCTGGACCGGCAGGGCGCGCTCGTCCCCATCCAGGGGACCCCGCCCTCGCTGTCGGACCTGCCACCCGGCTGCCCCTTCGCGCCCCGGTGCCCGATCGCCCAGCCCGAGTGCGAACTGGCCGAACCCGACCTCCTGCCGATCGGCGACCAGCCCTCCGCGGAGTTCATCCGCGCCGTCCACGACGGAACGCCCGCCCCCGCCTCCGCCGCCGACGACGTCCACGACACGGGGGTGCAGCGGTCGGCGTGCGTGCGCTCGGGGGAGATCGCCGAGAACGCGTGGACGGCCCGGGACATCTACCCGGTGCCGGAGATCCCCGACACCCCCGTCTCCGCCGTGCGCCGGGACGACCGGGCCGAGATGCTGCGGGTGGCGGAGCTGATCAAGCACCATCCGCTCACCAAGGGCACCGTGTTCCGGCGTCGTGTGGGCACCGTCTACGCCGTCGACGGGATCGACTTCGACATCCGCGAGGGCGAGACCCTCGCCCTGGTCGGCGAGTCCGGCTGCGGCAAGTCCTCCACACTCATGCAGATCATGGGGCTGGAGCGGCCACAGGGCGGCACGATCGAGGTCATGGGTCAGAACACCGCCGGACTGAGCCGGTCCGCCCGGTTCGCCCTGCGGCGGGACATGCAGATCGTGTTCCAGGACCCGATGAGCTCCCTCGACCCGCGGATGCCGGTCTTCGACATCATCGCCGAACCGCTGCGCACGCACGGCGAGTCCCCGTCCGAGGTCACCCGGCGGGTGTACGAACTCATCGACCTGGTCGGCCTCAACACCGAGCACGCCACGCGCTTCCCCGCCGAGTTCTCCGGCGGCCAGCGCCAGCGTGTCGGTATCGCCCGTGCCCTGGCCCTGGAGCCCAAACTGCTGGTCCTGGACGAGCCGGTCTCCGCCCTGGACGTGTCCATCCAGGCGGGCGTGGTCAACCTCCTGGAGGAGCTCCAGGCCAGACTCGGCCTCGCCTACCTGTTCGTGGCGCACGACCTGTCCGTGGTGCGGCACATCGCCGACCGCGTCGCCGTCATGTACCTGGGCCGGATCGTGGAGATCGGCGACACGCACTCGATCTACACCCGGCCCTCGCACCCCTACACCCAGGCGCTGCTGTCCGCCATCCCCATCCCCGATCCGGAGAAGGAACGCGCACGCACGCACATCGTCTTGGACGGAGACCTGCCCAGCCCCGCCAACCCCCCCACGGGCTGCAGGTTCCGGACAGGTGC
The DNA here is from genome assembly GCF_001942255.1 of Nocardiopsis sp. CNR-923. Classification (GTDB taxonomy): domain Bacteria; phylum Actinomycetota; class Actinomycetes; order Streptosporangiales; family Streptosporangiaceae; genus Nocardiopsis. The sequence continues at coordinate 90,495 of NZ_MKKC01000142.1, read as the reverse complement.
CAGAAGTTCATCACACTCTCCGCGAACGAACAGGAGCAGTGCATGACAGTCGAGCCGCGGATCCTGCCCACCAACGGTGGTGACCAGGGGGCTGCCTGCCACTTCGCCGAGGGGCGGCAGGTCGTCTGACGGCGGCCCGACACGGCACGGCCAGCGCCGCCCCGCGCGCTGGCACTATCACCCCTGAGAGGAAGATCCCCATGCGAATCGGGAAGGCACGTCACCTCGCCCCCGTCGCCGCCCTGGTGATGCTCGCCAGCGCGTGCGGCGGAGGCGCGGACGCCGAGAACGACACCGAGCAGGCACAGGAGGACCTGGCCGCGCTGCCCGCCCAGGACCTCAACCCGGCTCCCAGGGAGGACCTGGAGGACGGCGGGGACTTCGTCTGGGCCATCAGCGGCTACTACGAGCAGCACAACATGGCGCACACACAGGGCAACCTGGCCGACGTGCGGCGGATCTCCAGCGCGGTCCTGCCGAACGCGTTCCGTTGGGACGCCGAGGGCCTGCCCGAGCCGATCACCGAGTTCGTTCAGGACGCCCAGGTCAGCGAGGACGGCCTCGAAGTCGCCTACCAGCTGAACCCGGACGCGGTGTGGTCCGACGGCGAGCCGATCACCTCGGCCGACTACGAGGCCCAGTACCTCACCTGGTCGGGCCAGCGCGAGGGCGAGTTCGAGATCGGCTCCACCACGGGGTACGACCTGGTCGAGGAGTTCGTCGAAGGCGACGACGAGTACTCGTTCACACTGGTCTTCGCCGAGCCCTACGCGGAGTGGCCGTCCCTGTTCTCCCCGCTGTACCCGGCGGAGTACATGGAGGAAGAGGAACTCTTCGAGGAGGGATACTTCAACGACTACCCGGTCACCGCGGGCCCGTTCGGCGACGTGGAGTTCGACGCCACCACCGAGCGGATCACCGTGAACCGCGACGGGGACTGGTGGGGCGAGCCCGCCAAGCTGGACCGGATCATCTTCGACTCCCTGGCGATCGACGCCACCGCGACCGCTTTCGACAACGGTGAGATCGACGGCTTCTACCTGGGCTACGACGCCGCGGGCTACGAGCTGCTGCGTGATCGCGAGGGCAATGGCGCCTACTTCACCCGCGCCGTCAACCACGGTCACCGGTTCGTCTCGGTCAACGCCGGCAGCCCGGAGCTGGAGGACGTGCGCGTTCGCCAGGCTCTGGCGCTCGGCATCAACACCGAAACGCTCGCCGAGGCCGCGCTCGGACCGATCGAGTGGCCGATCACTGGCCAGGTCAACCGCCTGCTCCGCTCGACCCAGTACGGCTTCGGGGACAACAGCGGTGAACTGGGCGGCTACGATCCCGAGCGCGCGAGGGAGCTGCTCGACGAGGCCGGGTGGACCCTGGAGGAGGGCGCGGAGTTCCGCACCAACGAGGACGGCGACACCCTGACACTGACCTGGGTGGCCTCCGACGACTTCACCCTGGCACAGAACGAGGCCGACATCGGCCGCGAGATGCTCGCCGAGGTCGGTGTCGAGGTCGACGTTCAGCAGGTGCCCGGAAACGCGCTGTTCCCCGAGTACATCGTTCCCGGCAATTACGAGCTGGCCACCTTCGTGCTCGTCGGCGCCAACCCCTACGCCGGGGACTCCTCGGGCAACTACGGCGGCCCGGTGAGCGGGGAGGGTGAGGACGCGGACTGGGGCAACAACCTCAGCTTCCACTCCACCCCGGAGATCAACGACCTGTTCGACGAGCTCCAGGCCGCGACCGACCCGGACCGGTACGCCGAGATCGCCAACGAACTCGACGCGGCCGTCTGGGAGGAGGTTCTGACCATCCCGATGTTCGAGCGTCCCGGTCTCTACGTCATGGATGAGAACCTGCGCAACTGGGGTGAGTTCGGTCTGGCCTCCAGTTACGTCTACGAGGACATCGGCTGGCTCGCCGAGTAGGTCCGTGACCGCCAGGAGACGGTGAACACCCGGGTGTCGGCCCCCGCGAGGGGTCGGCGCCCGCCGGTGTGCGCGCGCGGTCGGGGGCGTGTGTGGCGCACCGGTGGCGGCGCGCGCGTTGACACGGGCTGCGTGGGTTCCCGGTGTCGGCCCATGCGGTACGCCGGACGGTGGGCAGGGCCAGGCGCGGGGTTGGGGAGTGCGGCCAACGGCACCGGTCCGCAGGGCCAAGCCCGGTGCGGAACTCGTGCCTCCATGCCGGGCCTCGGGTTGGGACTCCCGGGCGGGCTGTGACAGTCTCTTCACGTCCGAGACACCCCCCGGTTCCGTTCGTTGGAAAGCCCTCGATGAGACTTCATCCCTTTGCCACCGCGTGTGCGGCGGCGCTCATGTGCGCTGTGCTCGCCTCCTGCGCGAGCGACGAGGAACCTGCCCAGGACGCCCTTGAACCCCCCGTCGGCGCGGCCGCCGACCAGGACGCCAGCGGATCCGCGTCCGGATCGTCCGCGTCCGACGACGCGGACGAGTCCAGTTCACCGCGGGAGACCGGGGAAGCGGAGCCGGTCCGCACCGCCGTGGGCTGGGCCGCCCAGCCGTTGGCCGCGGGTGGAGACGGGATACCCGGTGTCACCGGGGGAGCCGAGGGGGAGACGGTCACCGCCTCCGGCGCTGACGAACTGGCCGATCTCCTGACGGCCGAGGAACCCCTGACCATCGAGGTGACCGGGGAGATCGACCTGGGCGGATCTATGGAGGTCGGTTCGGACAAGACACTCGTGGGCGTGGGCGCAGGCGCCGTGCTGACCGGCGGTCGACTGGTCGTCGACGGGTCCGCCAACGTCGTCCTGGCCAATCTGGAGATGACCGTCGAGGGGGCCGCGGTGACCGTTCGGGGCGGGGCTCGGCACGTGTGGGTGGACCACTGCACCTTCACGGACGGCGGTGGGGACGCGCTGGTGTCGGTCACCGAAGGGGCCGACCGCGTCACGCTGTCCTGGAACCATTTCCGCGACGCGGAGGCGGCCGTGGACATCGGGGGCGAGGACGATGAGACGGGGGCGCTCCGCGTCACGCTGCACCACAACTTCTTCGACGGAACCTCCGCCCGAAACCCGAGCGCTCGCAACGCCGAACACGTGCACGTGTTCAACAACTACTTCCGTGACAACGGTGAGTACGGGGTGACCTCGCTCCTCGACGCCAACGTCCTGGTGGAGGGCAACTACTTCGAGGGCACGACCCTTTCGGCGTCGAGTGGGGAGGAGGAGCCCGGCAACCTGGTCACCAGGGACAACCTGCTCGTCGACTCCGAACAGCCCGAGCTGCGCGGCCAGGTGCCGGATCCGCCCTACACGTATGAGCCGGACGACACCGTCACCATCCCCGACCTGGTCATCGAGGGCGCGGGCGTCGACTGACGCGACTGAGCGCGTGCGTGGTCCGGTCCGCCCTGGTGCCGGCGCCGATCGAACGTCCGGTGCCCGGTGGGCCGTGCTGGGCGGCTCGGTCCGGTATTGCGTCGGGGGCGTGGACGGGACGAGGGGGATCAGTCGCCGACGTGCAGCGTGTCCTGGCGCCGAGCTGGCACCGGGCCCAGTTGTCCGTCGAACGGCTGTGACGCACCGCCGATGGACGCCGCGACCCGTGGCACTGGCGGGGAGTGTCAGCCGAACGAGTGGAACTCGTGGGTCTCACCGATCCCGTCACGTGACCGCAGGACGAGTCTTCGCGGGTACCCCAGCTCGTCGATCCACAGTCGGAACTCCGTGCCCGTCACCGAGGTGAGCGTGTTGTCGCCCGTCGCGGTGTCATAGCCGCCCCGCAGGGAGGTGAAGGTTCCGGTGTACAGGTACGCGTCGTGGGCGACCGACTCCTCCGCGCCGCTCAGCTCCACCCGATCCCGTTCGACGAACATCAGGTCGGTGGAGGTGGACAGTACCGCGCGCAGGTGAGCGGTGGCGAAATCGTTGGAGCACAGGTACCGGTCGGCCTCTTCGGGCGGGTCCAGCACGACCAGTCCGGGCACTCCGACGTCGGCGGTCATCACCAGCTGGTCGGCGCTCATCTGGTAGCGGTCGACCCGCGCTCCGTCGGGGGTGCGAAAGACGTGCTCGAACTTCGGGTTCTTCCTGGCGTCGAAGACACGTGCCCTTCACCCAGAGGGGACCGGGCCACATCGGCGTCGGGAACCGAGCCGGGGCCACCCGCGTCGTACGGCCCCGCGGCATCCCCGTCACCGGGCTCCCCGACGCCGTCCGACTCCCGGGCGCCGAACCCTCCTGGCCGGCCGGTTCGCCCGGGTGCGTCCCCCCGTCGCCTGACCGATCCGCGTTCTGGATCTCGTACACGGAGAAGGTGATCCGGAACGTGGACGCGTTCTCCACGAGATCCGCGGACACGCCGACGAAGGCACTGGCGTTTTCGGGGTCCACGCCCTCGACGGACGGCGCCGACGCGACGGTGATGGGCCCCGTCCCGTCGGCGAGGTCGCGGGAACGCGATCCGTCGCCCACCGCGAGCTTGGTGACCACCCAACCGGTCGCCACCACCACGAGGCAGACCAGGACCACGGCCAGGGACACCCACCAGTTCGGGCGCGCCCCGGCCAGGGGCGGTTCCTGTTCCGGAACGTCCTCGACTGGTGAGGTGTCCGGTATCGACATCGACACGGGCTCGGCCTCGTTTCTGCGGTTCGGTGAACGGCCGGTGCGGCCGCGGGGGTTGCTGCGGACCGTCGTCGCCTGACGCCGGGGTCGTGCGTACGTGCTGTTCGATGGGGTGACTCGTTGTTCTGTTCGATGGTGGCACGGATGGGAGGGCTGCCCGCTGCCACGAAACGAAACGTTCCGCGACCGGTTCGTGCTCTGGGTAGGCGGTCGAGAACACCGAAGATACGGGTCTGGAACGACTCTCGTGGCGTTTCCGCACACGTGCATGCCTCCGTTCCTGCCCGGGACCGGCACTGGGCCTGCCCCGCTCCGGTGGTCGATCGCCCTCGGCGCCGCGGGACTGGCCGCTTGCGGCCGCGTCTCGGTCGGGCCTTTCGGCCAGCCGTGCTCGGGGTTGGTGCCCAACCGTGCCGCGCGCCCCGTGCTCGGGCCCGTCACCGGACGCGCGAGACGCACGATCACCTGGCCGCGCGCGGGCTCCGTGAACCCACCCGTCTTCTCGCTGTGCGCGCGCCGCACGGTTCACCCTCCCCCGAACAGAGGCGGGGACCTTCGCCCGTACCGCCGGATGGTCCGCTGAACGTGATGTCTCTGTTCCTCCGTGCAACGCCAGCCGCGCGCGGCGAGTTCTCCCGCGATCCGCAAGAGCAGGCCGTCCGGACTCCGACGCAGGTCGTGGGCGCGGACCGAGAGCACCCGCCAGCCCTGGTCGCGCATCACCGCGTGCCGCCACTCGTCCCGGAGCAGCGCGGTTCGGACGGAGTGGTGTTCGGCGCTGTCGTACTCCAGCGCCACCCGGTACTCGGGCCAGCCCAGGTCGGCGCGGAACGTCCCCTCGGTGGTCGGAACCGGGCACTGCGGGGTGGCGGCGGGCAGCCGGGCCAGGTCCAGGAGGACCCGGAGGAAGGTCTCTGCGGGGGACTGGCTGTGTGCCGAACACAGCCGCGACGCCGACAGCAGGCGGTCGTGATGGACCCGGGGTCTGGGACGGTGCGCGGCCTCGCGCAGCTCGGCTCGGCCCACCAGACCTCTCCCCAGGAAGGCGTCCAGCCGCGCCGTGGCCACGAACAGCGAGGGCGCGCGGGCAGCGACGTCGCAGGCGGTTCGGGCCGGCGTGGTGACCCGGACGCCCTCCACCAGGTCGCGGTCCCCCTCCGGGACCGGTTCGCGGTGGGGGATGACCGCGTGGCGCCCGACGCCCGCGACGCCCCGGGGCACGGCCACGTGCAGGCGGGTCCCGGTGACCCTGGCCCCGCGCGGAACAAGGTCGACCCCCCACACGTAGGCGGCCGTGACGTCGCACGTCACGCGTCCGCGGAGATCAGCGCCAGGACGGGGCGCAGGGTGCGCAGCAGGAGGGAACGGTCGGGGAGCGGCTCGTCACGTTGTGTCATACCTCCAGGTTCGGGGGTGAGGCCGTGGCGGACAAGGCCCGATCCGAACCTGTGGACGACCGGACGTCAGAGCATGCGCCCCGGACCCGCCGCCAGGTGGATGTGGTCGACGTGGTCCTGGGTGTTGTTTCCCGAGTCCTGGTGGAACCGCCTGACCTGCTCCCACGGTCCCACCGCGTCCCGGGAGGCGTTCCAGATGTGGTGGTCGTAGATGAGCCCCTTGACTCCGAGGGCCTGCGCGTTCTGGATGACCCAGTTGATCACCGTGATCGCCGTGGCGTGCATCTCGGGTGTGGGCGTCGAGCCGAGCCCGGACATCATGTAGTCGACCGCCATCCCCTGGCCGTGGTCGCTGCCGGGTTCGTTGCGCCTGCCCCCCGCCGTCAGGTAGAAGCCGCCGAACTCCTCCTGGAGCGTCTCGTGCACGGCGCACATGGTCGGATGCAGCTGACCCAACGAGGGGCAGTCCACGATGGCTCCTCCGGAGTAGGCGATGGTGGGGTCGAACCTGAACTGGCCCTCCCGGTCGACGAGGTGGACGTCGATCAGCGCCCGGGCCTGGTCGACGTCGCCGGGGGAGTTCCCGCCGCACGAGACCCTTCCGTCGACCCGGGAACACTCGTACGGCGGCTCGACGATCGCGATCGCCGCTGCGTTGCCCACGGTCGTCTCGGACTCCTCCTCCGAACCGTCGCACACCACGTCGTTCCACGCCCTGGAACCGTCCTCCTCCAACTCCCGTTGGCACAGGGCGCCGCGCACCTCCACCCGGATGATGTTGCCGCTGCGCCCCATGGAGTTGTCGCTGGCGCGGATGTCGGTGAGCACCGCCCCGTTGGCACGCGCGTACTCGTCGGCGCGTGCCTCGGCGATCTCCTCGTCGAACCACGGCATCGGGTACTCGCCCGCCAGGAGGTCCTCGGCCGCGCTGTCCTGGAGCGCGCTGGCGGCCGCGAGCGCCGCCGCGTCCGCGGCGGTCTGGGTCTGGGAGCGCGAGTCGTTGGCCGCGCCGACCCGCACGAACAGCAGAGTCAGCGCGAGCAGGGCCAGGGTGAGGCCGAAGATGAGCAGGACGTTGGCCTGACCGCGGTCATCGCGGCCCTGGAGGTGGCGGGAGCGTCGCACGGGGGGAGCCGCGCTCGCGGAGGTCCGTCGCAGTCGCATGACTGATTTCCGTGGGGGAGGGGTCCCGCACCGCGGGCGCGGTGAGACCGGGGCGGTTCGGTCGCGGAGGCGTCCCGGGGTAGGGCGAACCTCCCGCGTAGCTTATCCGTCCCTGTCAGTGATCGGTAGGGTCTGTGGACGGCCGTGCCCCGGCCCGCTCGGGCCGGGCGGAGGAGCGCGCACGAGGGTCCGCCCGCTCCGAGCGGTGACCCGGGTGCGAGCGGACTGCCTCAGGAACGGCTGATCAGCGCAGACGGCGGTCGATCGCCTCCATCACGTGCACGTCGGCCACGGTGACAATGAGATCTCCGCCGCCCTGGGGCCCCACGGTCACCGACCTGATGAACGGCCCGCGGCGCCAGCGGCGCACGGTTCGCTGCGGAATCGACCGCGCCCCCACGCGTCCCAGCCCACCCGACGGTCCCATCAACAGCCTGAGCTGCCAGACGGCCCGTAGCCCCGAGACCGCACCGTACTCGGCGCGGTCCAACAACGGCAGGCTCCCGACGAGCCTGCCCCCGGAGGAGGCCGCCGTCTCGTGCAGGGGGAACCGCTGGCCCGCGTCGGTGCCGCGCACGACCTCCACCGCGCACTCCATGCCCTCGGGCGGCGCCGTGTCCAGACGGACGTCGAACCGCAGCAGCTCCCGGCGCCGGCCCGCGGGGCGCACCCGGACCTCGTCCACGCCCAGGGCCGGTGCGGCGGGCGACGTGCGCAGCCCCAACCGGTCGTTGACCGTGTAGTAGGGGCGCACCCGCGAGCCGTACCCGCGACGGGCCGCCACGTGGTGCGCGGGGTACTGGATGATCCCCCGGTAGCCCGCCACCCCCGTCAGGTGGCGCCCCACCGTGTGCTCGGACCCGTCCGACAGCACCAGGCGCAGCTCCCACGTCTCCGGCTCGCCGTGCCGCCCGCGTACCACCGTCTCCGGGTCGATGACACCGGTGAAGCGCCCGTCGGCCGCCACCGGGGCCGAGAACTCCCGAAGGATCCTGGGCGCCGCCCGGTTGCGCACCGCGAGCCGGGCGCGGGCGTCGGCGCCCCGGCGTCCGACGACCCTTCCCTGCACGGTGATCAGCTCGTCTGCGACCTCCACGTGCTCGACCTCGGCGTGCCGTGCCGCCCGTCGCACGTGGAGGACGAGCCGCCCCTTCGACGACCGGTCGGGGAGCACCAGGCACAGGCGCTCCACGTCACCGGCGGACAGCGGGTACCCGTCCTGGCGGATCTCCAGGTCGAGGAGGGGAGCTTCCTTCCCGCCGTCCACGCGGATCACGTCCCAGGTGCGCGCCGCCAGACGGTCGGCGTCGGCGTCCACCACGACGTTCCCGTCCTCGTCCGGGGCCAGCGTCACACGTTCGCCAGGCCGCTCCAACACCAGCCGCTCCGGCGGGTGCGTGAAGGACAGCACCGCGCGCCCGTCCGCCGCGGACGCCCGCACAAGGCACGCGGCTGGGGGCTCGGGTCGGGGGGAGGGCACCAGGGACGCGGCGGGCAGCCGTTCCCCGGACAGGCGGGCGAACAGGCGCTCGTGCTCGCGCACCACGTTGGCCGGATCGAACCGGACCGAGTCGGCCAGCGCGGCACGGGACATCCGTTCTCGCAGCCCGTCGTCGGCCATGAGCTCCGCCAGGCCCTGCGCGATGCCCTGGACGGACCGGTTCGGCACCAGGATTCCGTCCTCACCGTGGCGGATGATGGCTGCGGGGCCGTGCGGGCAGTCGGTGCTCACGACCGGGAGCCCCGACCGCATCGCCTCCACGATCGTCATCCCGAACGGCTCCTCGCTGGAGGTCGCCGCGGCGAACGCCCCCTGTGCCCACGCCTCCTCGACCCTCGGGTGCGGTCCCATCAGCCACACGCGGTCCTGCAGGCCCAGCGAACCCACGAGCTGGGCCAGGGTGTCGCGCAGACCGCCGCGCCCGTAGATGCGCAGTGTCCAGCCGGGGTGATCGTCGCAGACCATGGAGAAGGCCTGCACCAGCAGGTCGTGGCGTTTGCTGGGAGCCAGTCGGCCCGCGGCGACGATCGTGCGCGAGTCGTGGCCGTCGGCGGTGAAGTGCGGGGCGGGCACGGCATTGGGGATGGACAGGACCTCGACCCCGGGCAGCGGCATGCGGACGCCGTAGGTGCGCGCGTCGGCCTCGGTGACGGTCACGAAGGCGTCCAGGTTCGGGTACTCAAGCTCCATGACCCGTCGCAGCGGAAGCGAGTGCTGTTCGTAGGTCAGGTGCTCCTGGCCGACCTTGGCCACGTGGGACGGGGCCGCGCGGGCGATCGCGACGTTGAGACCGGGGCGGGTGCCCACCACGACGTCGGCGTCGGTGGTGGCGAGGAACTCTTCGAGCCGGTCGTCGGTGAGCCGGCTGTGGGCGGCTCCGCGGGCGTCCTCCGGGGGGAACAGCAGCGGGGGCAGACCGGCCCTCTCCGACCCCTCGTACAGCGGACGTCCGCCGACCCCCGTGGCGCCGGAGTGCTGGCGCACGTCGACGAGGGGCCGCAGACGCACCTGGGCGGGGACGGGCAGGACGGGTTCGGCGCGGTGCCTGAACACCGAGACGATCTCGACCTCGTGCCGCACGGACAGCGTCGCGGCCTGGTTGGCGACCGTGCGGACGGTGCCACCGATGCCGTACATGTCGTTGATCAGATAGGCGATCTTCACCGCTTCCCCCGAGATCTCCGTGCCCCCACCGCTCTCCGCCGTCGCGGTTTCGGGCACTTCCTTGGACGCGTAAACAGGACCCGGCCGCGGCTGACGGGCGGGTGAAAGATCAGGTTATGGGGGTATTTGTGACGAATTAAGTGTTTTCTGTAGACGTGCCGAAAGGTTTGCCGAGCACTGGCGGCCCTTTGCGGCCCATTCACACCGCTCTCACCCAGACGGCGGGTGCGGTCGAGAGGAGGACGCGAGGGCAGGCGCGCGGCCCGGCGGCCGTCAGTACGAGCCGGTGCCCTCCCAGTAGCTCCACGCGTTGCAGGGGGTCTCGTGGTACCGGTCGATGTAGGCGATGCCCCACGCGATCTGTGCGGACGCGCTCTCAGTGAACTCCGGCGGCATCGCACCGTGCTGGCCGGCGAGGAACCCGGGGATGCCGACGCGCCGGTGTCGGGGTGGACGAGCGTGTGGTCCCAACCGGAGACGTTGGACACAGGTTGTCCAGGCAGTCCCACTCCTGGCCGGTCCACCCCTGGTTCTCCGCCTGGCTCAGACCGATCGCCTGATTGTCGATGGAGTTGGAGGAGTCGCCGGTCCACTCGTACTGGCCGGGCTCCTGCGGACGTTGGTCCTCCACCCAGGTCTCGTCACCGCAGCCGGGCCCTTCGACCAGGCACACCATCTGCCGGACGGCCTCGTTGAAGGTCCGGCTCAGCTCCAGTTGGTAGACGGCGAGGACGATCGCCGCGACCAGGAGGGTGACCGCCGCGAGCTCCACGAACGCGGCTCCCCGATCGCCGCCGGGCCCGTGTGGCGGGCGCGCAGCGCCGAAGAGGGCACGCAGACGGCTCCGCACGCGCGGTGGGCCGTTGCGGTCATCGGACCGCCGGGGCGGTCCGGTGGGGGTGGGCCGCCGGGTGTCCCCGAGCGCGGGGCCGAGGGGAGTGGGCAACGCCGTCTCCAGTCGTGGGGTGGGGCCGTGGGGAAGGGGTTCAGGAGATGGGGATGTCCTCGATCGGATCGAAGTTCGGGATCTCCACCGTCACGCTGTCGAGGTCGGTGGGAACCGAGAAGAGAGACCAGTAGGCGACCTGTTCACCCGGGTTCAGTATTTGGACAAGGTCGTTCGATGTGCTTCCGGAGCACAGGCAAGCGCCCTCGCCGTCCATGACCGGATGGTATCTGGTGCCGGTTTCCGGGCTCGTCGCGGTGACGCCGGCGAAATTCTGTCCAGCGTATGTGTAGGATCGGTCGCGCAGCCACAGAAGTGATGCTTGACTGCTTCCAGAGTTCTCGATGCTCCAGATCACGGACAGCAGATTTCCTGCTTCATTTCGATCTGCCTGATGAATTTCTGCGAGCAGTGAAGCGGATGCATTGGAATTTCCAGTCCCCATTCCCAGGGAATCTAGACTATCGGAAACCAGGATCGTGCTCGCGCCTGCTCCAGCGGATGTCATGAAGGGTAGGAGTGTCGAAATTCCGAAAAGTCCGAGGCATCGAAAAATTGACTTCACTGTGCGCCCCTACTTTTCGAAAGTAACGCTGACTCTACGGTTTCTTTCACGGCCCTCATCGGTTTCGTTGCTGGCGATGGGGTCGCTGGACCCATGGCCCTCGATGTCAAAGGTTACTCCGTCGTTTGTGACGAGTTCACTCAAAGCGGATTCAACAGCCTCGGCGCGTTCCCGCGACAGTGGCAAGTTCACCGTTTCGTTGCCAGTGTTGTCGGCGTGTCCGTCGACACTCACGACATCGGCGTCAGCATCGTCGATCTCACGGGCTACCTGTTGCAGGATCTCCTCAGTTGTTGAGTTGAGTTCCGCACTGTTAGTCCCGAAGAGGACATCGGACGAAAGGAGAATGCTGACCTCATCGGAGCTCTCAGTTCGACCAGTCTGATCCTCCAAGTTGTCGCTGATGTTGATGATGTCGATGATTCTCGGCTCGCTGAGACCGGGATTTTCGATTCTATCGGCGGACTCGCTGATCGGTACGTCCAAGAGAGGCGGGGTCAGCGGAGTGGTGATCGTCATGGAATCCACTCCCGCTGGTGGCTGTGGGTAGATGATCCACATTTCCAAGGTCTCACCGCTGGGGATGTTCCCGCTGGTTGGAGAACAGAAACACGATCCGTCGCTCTGCTGGAAATTGAGATGGCGTTTTCTCGATTCCATGTCGAGCAAGGTGATTCCTGTCGCGGACTGTGGGTTGTCAGGATCGCCAAGGCCGCTGTTAAGGGGAAAGCTGCGTTCGGAATTATTCGTCGCGCCGAGACGAAGTCTCAGTAATTCATCTCCGACGTTTTCCAATGCGTACACGTCAAGCTGAAAATGGTGGTCGATCACAGTGGATGAGGTTGAACTACTCGCAACGACTTCTGATCTCGCATTGCCGTCTGTGGGAATTGATGGGCTGGCTGAGTTTTGGCCTGGCCATCGTTCTTCGGTGTCCTGGGTGGCCGTATCCGAACCGACCACGCAGCCAGCGGTCAGGAGCATCGTCAGAGTAATAATCAAACCCGATCGGAGGTTTGATCGAACGCGGCCGATGTGAGAACCACGAGTCACGGGCATCGGCATCTTCCCGCCTTGTTTGACGTATTTTGTCAACATCATCGTTGGGGCTGAGTCTCAGTGCGACGGAAGCAGGTCTTATCGCTTGGAATCAGGGGGTCGTCTCGGCGGGCTGGACCAGCGGGGCGTCCGGTGAACCCTGAAGGACTCCCATGATCGCTCCGCCGATTCCGTCGCTGATCCGACCGGCCAGTCCGAGCTGGTAGACCGCAGTCGCGATCGCCGCGACGAGGATGATGATGGCGGCGTACTCGACCATTCCGCCACCGCGGTCGTTCCTCCGAGGGGATGGGCAGGTTCGGGTACTGAGGACTACCCAGAGCTTCGTCAGACTGCTCATGGAGGTGGCTCCTAGGGGAGAGGGTCTTGTGCACCACGTCGGCGTGGTCTCTTGCTCGTTGGGGAACGACGGATCGCACGGGGCTACCGGGGGTTCGTGTGCGGCATGCCCACTCACCCAATCCCACTATCCGGCACATGACCGGGTGCGGGCGCGGCCCCTGGCCGGATGTGGCCACGTGCGTTCATGATTCCCCCGGTCGGTCACGGACACACACCGTCCACAGGCTGGTTGCCGCCTGGTGTCGCGCCGGGGCGCGCGTCGGGACTCGATCACGTTCCTGCCGTCCGGGGTCACGATGAGTGCTCAGCGGGTGACCATGATCGCACGCGGTCTCGTCGAGCGCCATGGGCGAAGGCGGACGACCACCCCACCTTCGCGCACGACCACGTTCCTGGTGGTGGATGTCCTGGCCGGCCCTCGTCCCCACGGCGGGTCCACTCCGGACGAGGAAGGCAAGGGGCGTGGTCGACGGTGGCGAAATCCTTCCGATGACGACGGCGGCCGTCCTCTCCGGCGGGGCGCACGCGGGTCAGCCCGCGGCGCTTGGCGGTCCTCCGGTCCTCTCCCGTCGACGCTGTCCCGTCCCTGACCGTGGACGCTTCCTCGCGGACCCACGACCTCCGCGACCTGTGTTCGTTCGCGGAGCTGTGCCAGGGGTCGTCGAGCTCGGCGGGCGACGGACGGGGAGGCGGGTTCGGGACCGGGCCGGGCGGAGGCGGGTTCGGAGGTGACGGCGGAGGCGGCGATTCGGACGGCCTCGGCGGTGGTGACGGCGGCGGAGGCGGTTGACCCGTTCCCGGGCCTGGGACCGGCCACCCGTACCGACCCGGCCGTGCGTGCCCTCCTTCGTGGTCAGACCAGGTCCACGCCGGGCCCCTCCAGGTCGAACATGTCCGCCAAGGCCTCGTACGACCGAAGCCGCGCCTTCTGGTCGTGGATCATCGTCGACACCATCAGTTCGTCCACCCCGGTGTCGGCGAGGAACCGCTCCAGTCCCGCGAGCACGGTCTCCGGTGACCCCACGAACGAGTAGCGCAGTGTCCCGTCGACGCGCTCCTTCTCGCCCGGCCGCCAGAGCGTGTCCAGGCTCTCCACCGGCGGGCGGAGCAGACCCCGGTCGCCGCGCACGATGCCGAGGAACTGCTGCTGCATCGAGGTGAACAGGCGCCGCGCCTCCGCGTCGGTGTCGGCGACGACCACGTTCACCCCCGCCATCGCGTACGGCTCGCCCGCCTGTTCGGAGGGGCGAAAGTCCGTCCGGTAGGCCCTGAGCGCTTCGTACAGGGCGTCCGGCGCGAAGTGGGAAGCGAACGCGTACGGCAGGCCGAGCTGCGCGGCGAGCTGGGCGCCGAAGAGGCTTGAGCCCAGGATCCACAGCGGCACGCGCAGCCCCTCTCCCGGTACCGCGCGGACGGGCTGGCCCGGCTCGGTCGGTTCGAAGTAGGCGCGCAGCTCCTGGACGTCGCTGGGGAAGGTGGACGAGGTGGTCCGGTCGCGGCGCAGCGCACGCATGGTACGGGGGTCGGTTCCCGGAGCTCGGCCCAGGCCGAGGTCGATCCGTCCGGGGTACAGGGACTCCAGTGTTCCGAACTGCTCGGCGATCACCAGCGGGGAGTGGTTGGGGAGCATGACCCCGCCCGCGCCGACGCGGATCGTGGACGTGCCCTCGGCGACGAACCCGAGCGCGACCGAGGTTGCCGCGCTCGCGATGGCGCGCATGTTGTGGTGCTCGGACAGCCAGAACCGCGTGTAACCCCAGGTCTCCAGATGTTGGGCGAGCTCCCGCGCGGAGCGCAGCGAGTCCCCGGGGTTGGAGCCCTCGATGATCGTGGCGTGGTCGAGCACGGACAGCGCGACTGTGGACATGGCGGCCCTCTTCCCCCGGTGAGCGAGCGGTTCCTGCGGCGGTGGCCCGTGCGGGGGACCGGGTGGTCCGAGCCCGACGGGCGTGCACATTCGATGTTCGACGAACATCGAATATCGAAGCTACACTCATTCCTGACCGCGATCCACATCCCGTCCGGCCGCCGCCGGGTCAGCACGAGGAGGTGTGCCTTGGCGCCCAGGGAGCACACGCATCCGGCCGTCGAGGACGTGGAGCTGGTCACGGTCCTGTCGGCGCTCGCGGAACCGACCCGCCTGCGGATCGTGCGCATGCTCGCGGCGATGGAGGGCGAACGGGCGTGGAAGGACATCGACCTGCCGATCGCCCAGTCGACGCTGAGCCATCACCTGAAGATCCTGCGCAACGCCGGGGTCGTCCAGAGCCGAACCGAGGGCACGCGGTGCTTCGTCTCCCTGCGCGAGGAGGAGTTGGAGGGCAGGTTTCCCGGTTTGCTGGAGTGTGTGCTCGCCTGTCGGGACGCGTGGAACGGCGGCCACCAGGCGCCGTGAGGCGTGTCAGGAGAGTCTCGGCTTCGCTGTGGAACCAAGTCCCAGCAACTGGTCGGGTTCGGGATCGCGTGCGTCAATCGCCGCTGGTGCCCGTACACGGCGTCCATACGGGGTGGGTCACCGGTACCGGCCAACCCCGTGCGTGCTCCGTGGTCGAATTCTCGCTCGTGGTGCGACTCGTCCTCCAGGACCCGGCTGAGGTCACCGAGGCGACCGTCCTCGGCGTCCTGTCGTACGTTCGGGACCCTGGCCTTTCTGGCGTTCTCGTCGTGGGCCCGGTATCTCCACGGCCCGGTGCTGTCGGGGGCGCCCGAGCGCCCGAGGCGCGGTCGCGGGGCGCGGGCGACTCACCCGTGGTCCGGGGCCGCCGGTCCGGCGGTCTCCTCCTCGCGGACGCGCACCCCGTCGGGCCCCCAGCGTCGCCGCCCGCTGACCGCCGACCCCGCGCGCACGTGCTCCTCGGACCGGATCACGCCGTTGGGATGCCAGGTGTACCGCGGACCCCGCACCGCGCCGTCGACGTAGCACGTGAAGGCGACGACCATGCCGGCGGCGTCGGTCGCGAACGCCTCGCCGGTGAACGGGACGCCCGCGACGAGCACGCCGTCGGGCCCCTCTTCCAGGTCGTCCCCGGGCACCCTGGCCGCGCCGCCGGACGAGTGGGCGCAGAACGTGTCCCGGATCAGGGAGCCCGCGTCGTCCCACTCCCGGCTGGTGGCCAGGTGGCCCTCGGGGGTGCGCACCTCCTCCAGGGAGATCCGGCCGTTCGCGTGCCACTCACGCCACAGGTTGACCACCCCGCGCTCATGGTGGCACTCGCCCTGCGCACGTGGCGTGCCGTCCGGGTACCATTCCAGCCACGGTCCGTGCTCGCGGCCGTCGCGGTAGGTGACCAGTTCCTCCAGCCGGCCGCCCGCTCCGGTGCAGATCGACTCGCCGGTGAAGGGCACGCCCTCGTACGTGATGGTGCCGTGTTCGTCCACACCCGTCTGGTCCGACGTGACCCTCCTCACGCGCGCTCCTCTCCTGGCGCCAAGGGACGGCACGGCCCCGGCGGTGGAGGGCCCGCCGCGGATCCGCCTCCGTTCGCCATTATGTGTCAGAGGGAACGGAGGCGGGGCCGATTCGCCGTGAGGTGCCCGCGGTCTGCGGAGCGCTGATCGAGATCGGCCTCATCCGCGGACGCGGCATCGGCGGGCCGGAGCACGGTCGCCGAGGTCGGATGGGCCGACCGTGCTCGGTTCGCACGCCCGGGGGACCGGCAACGAGCGGGCGGGTCCGGTCGAGCAGGACAAGCACCTGCGATCACGACGGTCCACCCGTCCTCCACCGACCCCCTCACCCGTGGTGTTCACCGACTGGGGACGTGCGCCGTGCGCGCGTAGGCCAGACGCCGCAGCAGCACCTCGGCGGGACCGCGCCTGCCGGACCGGTGCAGGCCCCCGCCAGAACCACGGTTCCGAGCCACGTTCCCACGGCCACCACCGCGGCTCCCGTGAGGTTCAGTGTCGCGCCCAGGCCCAGGCCGTAGGGCGCGAAGACCAGCGTGAACACCACGGACTGGAGCAGATAGCAGCTGAGCGAGCGCTGGCCGACAGCGGCCACGGCGGACACGACCGGGCCGCGACGTTCGCCGATCCGCCACGCGGCCAGGGCGATCACGCACGCCCACCCCAGCCCGCCCGCCCAACCTGCGGCGTCATGGGTCACCGCGAGCGTCACCGCGGTGACCGGTGACGGAGCCGGAAGCAACCGCGCGGTCACCAGGGCGTCCGGGAGTCCGACGACCACCGCGATCCCGAGCCCGACCACGGCCGTGCGCGCCAACGGGCCGAGGTGCGCGCCGGGATCCTCCAACACGCGGCGCCGCGCCGCCCACATGCCGACCAGGACCATCGGCAACGTGTCCAGCAGCATCGTGAACGGCGTGTAGAGCAGCCACTCCTGGAGCCGTTCACCGGCGGCGACCCAGAACGATTCCTGGGTCAGGGACGGGGGAGCGGCCGAGGTTCCGTCCCCGCCCGACGACAGCAGGAGCGCCAACGCCGCCGTGCCGGCGGTCGCGAGGGCGGCGGTCAGCCCCGCGGTCCACAGCAGCACCGAGTCCCTCGCCCGGAGCAGTCCGACGAAGACCAGCGCGGTCAGTCCGTACGTGCCGACGATGTCCACGGGCAGGAACAGGGCGGCGTGCGCGAAACCGATCGCCAGCAGCACCCAGCCGCGCCGACGCAGCAAAACCCGCGCCTGGACCCAGCCGCCGCCGGCGCCGCGCACCCGGGACAGGATCTGCGTCAGGCCGTACCCGAACACGAACGCGAAGAGGGGGATCGCGCGTCCGTTCACCGCCACGCCCTGCACCACCGCCACCGCCTGGTCGGCGGCCGACCGCACCAGGTCGGAGCCGGTGAGGAAGAACTGGGCGTTCGCCAACGCGATGAACAACAGCATGAAGCCGCGGGCGATGTCGGGGGCGAGCACACGGGTCGGCGCGGGTGGCGTCCGGACATCCGGAGGGGGGCGGTCCATAAGCTTTCCTTCCGCTCGAATCGTTCCTGGAGAACGCTACGGAGCGAGGCGGCGGCGTCCCATCCCGCCCGGGCGACCCTTTCCCGTAGGGCTGGCCCTACCCCTGCGTCTCCGGTAGGCTGCCCGCGGTGCCGCGTGCCCCCGATCAAGAGAAGTGGGCCGGTCGGGCGGTATGGAGGCGCCGCGAGTCCTGGGGAGCCAGCCGTGAGCAGAGCACACCGCGCGTCCAGCGTCTGAGGTCCGTCCCGTCGGCGTAGGCCACCGCCACGCCCCTGACGTCGACCCTCGCGACCGCCCCGAACCGTCACCGGCCTGCCCGGACTCCTGTCATGCCCTCCCGGCCCCGTCCGCCGCACGGGTGCTCCAGGCCGTGGACGGCCCCGCCCGCCGCCCGCGCTCGCGGCCGCCGAGGACGCCTCCGGGGATGGTCGCCCCACACCACCATCGTCGAAGGAGATTCGTATGCCACAGAACCCCCACGTCCGACCCGAACCCCACGTCAGCGATTTCAACCTTCCCGTCGTGGCGGAGTTCCGCGCCAACGGCGGCCGTGTCGGCGGCATGTTCGAGGGCGGCGACCTGCTGCTCCTGACCACCGTCGGCGCGCGCTCCGGCCGCGAGCACACCACCCCGCTGGGGTACGTACGTCTCGGTGGCCGCCTGTTCGTCGTCGGCTCGGCGGCCGGCGCCGACCGCCACCCCGACTGGTTCCACAACCTGCTCTCCCATCCGATGGTGCGCGTGGAGTTGGGCACGCGGGAGTTCGGCGCGGTCGCCGTCCCCTTGGAGGGCGGCGAACGGGACCGGGTGTTCACCGAGGTCGTCGAACGGGTCCCGGGATACGGCGATTACCAGGCGAGAACCGATCGGGTGATCCCGCTCGTCTCGCTGGAACGCCACCACGTCGGGGGCGGGGTCGCCACCCTCGCCGACAAACTCGTCGAGGTGCACACCTGGTTGCGTTCACAGCTCGACCACGTCAGGTCCGAGGCGGAGGCCTACCTGGCTGATCGGGACGCCGGGGCCGAGGGGACCGCGCCACTCGGACTCAACCTCCAGCTGCGCCAGCACTGCCTGGCCTTCTGCGAGTCCCTCAGCTTCCACCACGACGGCGAGGAGTTCATGTTCCCCCACCTGGAGAAGCAGGACCCCGACCTCGCGGGCGTGCTGGGGCGGCTGAGGGCCGAGCACCGTACGGTCAACCGTCTGCGCGGTGAACTCCAGGACCTGCTCCGCGACCTGTCCACGGCCGACCCCGTGCGGCTGCGCACCGACCTGGACCGGATGGCCGAGGAGCTGGAAGCGCACCTGGACTACGAGGAGTCCGAGCTGTTCCCGACCCTGGCGGCCATCCCGTTCCCGCCGACGGCCCCCGCCGGGGGGTGACCGCGGGGCCTGGCCCGGTGACCGCGTCCCCCGCGTCGCTTCGGGGGACGCGGTCACCCGCCCAGGATCGCGCCGAGGTTGACCTCGGTGCCCAGGAACATGGAGCCCACGACGAGGATCAGCAGGCCCGGCAGCAGCGTCACCGCGGTCACCATCGTCACCCTGGGGTTCATCCGCTGCGCCTTGCGCCGCATGTACTGCGCGTCGGCCCTGCGCATGTCCTGACTGATGTCCACCAGGGTGTCGCTGAGCGGGGCGCCCAGCTCCTCCGCCTGCTGGATCGCGGTCACGAACTTGCTCAGCGACTCGTTGCGGTTGCGTTTGCGCAGGGCCTCGAACGCCTCCCGGCGAGAGGTTCCCAGCTCCATCTGCTGGAGCGCCAGCGAGAACTCCTCGGACAGCACACCCGGCATCGACTCGGCGACCCGCGCCAACGCCGCCCGGAAGGACATCCCCGCGCTCACCGTCACCGCGAGCACGTCCAGGAAGTCCGGCAACTGGGACTGCACACGGTCCGAGCGTTCCTGCCCCTCCAGGTACAGGTTGAGGTCGGTCAGCCCGGCGAACGCGGCCACGATCACCGCCATCAGCGCGTTGCCCGACAGCAGCATGAGCACGCCGACTCCCCCGTACAGCGCCACCTCGCCGATCTTGCGCCGGACGTAGCGTTGCACCGTGAGGCCCTCGGGACGGCCCGCCGCGTCGATCCGCTCGTTGATCGCCGCGCGTCGCCGCTCGCCCAGCCAGATCAGCACCGACCGGGCGAACGGCCGTCCGATCGCTCGGTGATCCGGTGCAGGACGAACGTCCGGTCCGACCGGGTGCGCGGTGGCAGCGCGGCGGGGTCGTCCACCCGGACCCGGGTGTGGGACAACGTGAGGTAGGCGCCGTAGCAGGCCGTCAGCACCACGAGCGTCGACACCAGCGCCGCGGCGAAGGGCACCAGGGAGTACACGCCACTCATCGGACACGCCTCTCTACAGGTCGAATTTGGTGATCCGGGCGACCAGGAGGAAGCCCACGGTGTACAGGGCGGCCACCACCAGCAACACCGCCACCCCCGAGGGGGAGGTGGTCATCGTCCGCAGGATCCCGGGTTCGATGGCGTTGATCATGAACAGGGCGCCCACCGACATGAACCCCAGCGCCCAGACCGTGCTCGTCGTCTCGCTGAGAATGGTCCGCACCTCGCGCCGCGTCTCCTTGCGGTTCTCCAGCGTGCTGGAGATGTTGCGCAGCGCCGTGACCAGCGAGCCACCGGAACGGGACGCCACGACCAGCGTCGACAGGAGCACTCCGAGCTCCCGCGACGGCATCCGCTCGCGCAGCTCGGCGACCGCCTCCTCGAAGCTCGCGCCCACCTTCATCGACTCGGCCATGCGGCCCAGCTCCTCACCCGCGGGGCCGTCCAGCTCCTCCGCGGCCATCGACACCGCCGTCGGCAGCGCCAGCCCCGCCGAGGTGGCGTTGCCCAGCACCCGTGCCACGTCGGCAGTTGCGCGGTGAACTCCTCGCGCCGCTTGGCCTCGGCCCGGTTCAGGTAGGAGAAGAACAGGAATGCCACGCCGCCAGCCGCGAGCAGTCCCAGCACGGGGGCCAGCACCTGCCAGACCACGACCACGGCGAGCAGCGAGCCGCCCACGAGGGCGACCACGAAGGTCGACAGCCGCACCTGCGCGCCGGAACGGTTGATCCGCCGGTACAGCCGGGCGCCCCACTGCGTGCGGTGGATCGCCAGGTCCAACCGCGCCGACGGCGTGGACGCCTCGTACTCGGCCTGGGCCAGCGCGCTGCGCGCGGCGATCAACCGCCGCGTCTTCGCGCTGGCCACGAACTCCCACAGCGCCCACATCGCCAGTGCGAGCACGATGACCAGGCCACCGAGAATGGCCAGGAACTGCCAGGTCACCGGGGCTCCCTTCGGAGTGGACGGAACGCTCGCGCCCCGTCGGGCGGCGCGGGGCGGCTCACCGCTCGCCCCTGGGTCGGTCCTCCGGTACCACGCCGAACGCGGCCGGGACGCTCTCGCCCACCTGGTAGATCCGCCCTGCGACGTGCCGGGGCAGCGGCAGGTGCCGGAACTCGCCCTCGACCGCCCGGTTGGCGGCCATCGGCAGCGCCTCGAACTTCATCACGGTGTCCAACCGGAACTCCTCGCGCCTTCGGGAGGAGACCACGGACACCTCGTTGACCCGGCGCGATCCGTCCGGCCACCGGCCCAGGTGCACGATGGCGTCCACGGCGTCGTTGATCTGGTCGCGAATCGCCTCGTAGGGGACCAGCCCCTCACCCAGGGTCGCCAGGGTCTGGAGGCGGTGGATCGCGTCGTCGGCCGAGTTGGCGTGCACGGTGACCAGTGACCCGTCGTGGCCGGTGTTCATCGCCTGGAGCATGTCGATGGTCTCCGCGCCGCGGACCTCGCCAACGATGATCCGGTCCGGCCGCATCCGCAGGGCGTTGCGGACCAGGTCGCGGATGCTGATCTGGCCCCTGCCCTCGATGTTGGGGGGACGCGACTCCAGACGCACGACGTGGTCCTGCATCAGTTGGAGCTCGGCCGAGTCCTCGATGGTGACGATGCGCTCGCTGGTCGGCACGAACGCCGACATGGCGTTGAGGAAGGTCGTCTTCCCGGTCCCGGTGCCCCCCGACACCACGATGTTGAACCGCGCCCGGACCATCGCGGACAGCAGGATGCCGGTGGCCGCGTCCAGACTCCCCATCTGACCAGTTCGTCGATCGGGTAGGGCTTGGGGAACCGGCGGATGGTCAGGATGGGGCCGGACAGCGACAGCGGCGGGATGATCACGTTCACCCGCTCGCCGGTGGGCAGACGCGCGTCCACCATCGGAGAGGACTCGTCCACCCTCCGGTTGACCAGGGAGACGATCCGGTCGATGGTCTGGTACAGCTGCTCCTCGCCGTTGAACGCGGCGTCGACCCGCTGCATCCGGCCAGCGCGCTCGATGAACACGTGGTCCGGGCCGTTGACCATGATCTCGGTGACGGTTTCGTCCGCCAGCAGCGGTTCGAGCACGCCCAGACCGAGCGCCTCGTCGACCACCCTCCGGATGAGCAGTGACCGCTCGCGGTCGGACAACACCGGCCCCTCACGGGAGAGGATGTGCCCGACGACCTTCTCCAGCCGCACGCGGCGCTGGGCCAGCGTCAGCCGGGTGAGGTCCTCCAGGTTGATCTCCTCCAACAGGCGTCGCCGCCAGTGCGTCACGCTCCCGCGGTCGCCGCGCCCTTCGTTGGCGCGGTCCTCCTCAAGCCGGTCCTTCAGGCCCACGGCTCTGCACTCCTTCCCTGGGGACCCGTGCGGCGGAGCGGCCGCGTGCCGGGTTCGAGTCAGACATTGGGCATGTCCACGCGGCGGGTGAGCGTCAGGTCGAACCCCGCGGACGAGAACACGATCGGGATCGGGTGGGAGACCTCCACGTAGTAGCCGTCGCTGTCGTTGGCGCCGCTGGTGATCGTCGCGTCGTCCAGCCACGTCGGCAGGGCCGCGCGGGCCGCCTGTTCGGCCCCGGCCAGCTGTTCGGCGCCGGCCACGCGCGCCCCGGCGCGGGCGGCCGACTCCAGCCGCTCGACCGCGACGAAGGCCAGGAACGCCTCGATCGCCATGACGCAGACCAGGAGCAGGATCGGGAACATCGCGGCGAACTCCAGGAGCGGTCCGCCCCGATCGGAGTCGCGGCGGGGGCGGTCGCCCAGTGCGAGGCGCCGTGCCCGCGCGGACGTCCGGATCACGGTGTCACCCCCATGGGCTCGACCTCGGTCACGACCCGGGATTCGGCGGTGACGTCCCAGGGGCCGTCCGTGCCCGGCAGGAACAACGGCATCGCCATGGTGACCTGGGCGTACCGGGCGCGTCGCGCTCGACGACGGCCACGGTGAGCACGTCCTCGCCGTTCCACGGGGACTGGACCCGCCGCCTGGCCTCCGCGTCGATGCGTTCGAGGTCGTCGGGGGTCACCGCCGCCTGACGGGCGGCCTCGGCCGCGCCGTGCGAGGCGTACATGGAGGTGATCCCGAGCAGCAGCACCTGCCACACCAGGCCAGCGCCAACATGAGGAACGGAACGACGGCGGCGAACTCCACGATGACGCCGCCGTGATCGCCTCGGCGCGCACGGCGCCGCGTGCTCCGTCGAGGGAGCGCACCGGCCTCCGCCCGGCGCCGGTCCCGCGGGCCGTCCTGTCGGATGACGGGCCCGTCACTCACGGAACCCACCCGATCCTCCGGGCACCCCGGAGCCTGGCCGGTAGTCCTTCAACGACGGCCCCGGCGGCGTTCCCGGGTGTCCGTTGGACGTGGAGCGCGCGCTCTCGGGCGCGGTGGCGTTGAGGAAGCCGGACACGTCGCGGGTGGAGGGTGAGCCGCCCCGGGCGGCGGCCGAGCGCGCGGGGGCGCCCACCCCGCCGGACTGGACGGCCGAGACCGTGCCCTTGCCGCCCCCTGTTCCCTGGTCAGGGGCGTTGAGCAGGTTCAGTTCTCCGGCCAGGCGCGCGAAGGCCCTGCGCAGCGCCTCGTCGGTGACCTTGGTCGGGTCGCCGTTGTTCTCGCCCGGTTCCAGCGCGCGGTAGTTGGCCGGGACGGGGGTGCGCAGAACCCGTGTGCCCATGAGCTGCCGCAGGAAGTCCGGCTGCACC
Organism: Nocardiopsis sp. CNR-923; assembly: GCF_001942255.1. Classification (GTDB taxonomy): domain Bacteria; phylum Actinomycetota; class Actinomycetes; order Streptosporangiales; family Streptosporangiaceae; genus Nocardiopsis. The sequence continues at coordinate 66,801 of NZ_MKKC01000142.1, read as the reverse complement.
TCGTTCCTGCGGCTGTGCCGGGTGACCAGGCAGAACACCGAGTCCTGTGTGCGGATCTGCAGACGATCCCACATCGCCATCAGTCGCTGGGCGCCGCGCATCGCGGGGACGTCCGGGGTGACGGTGACCACGGCGGTGTCGGCCAGTTCCACCGCCATGGCCGTGGCCTCGTTCATGGTCGACCCGCAGTCCACGATCACCAGTTCGTAGCGGGACCGCAGGGCCGACAGGATCCGTCGGGTGGCTCGGGCGTCGGCGTCCTCGCCCCGCTCCCCGTGCTCGGGGGCGAGCAGCACGTGCGGGCCGCGCGGGTCCACGTACAGGGTCTCCGACAGCATGCCCGGGCTGATGTCGTCCCCGGCCTCGACCAGGTCGCTGATCGAGCGCCGGTGCCGCAGGTTGAGGAAGGCGGGCAGGTCGCCGGTCTGGAGGTCGAGGTCGACCAGGCAGACCACCCGTCCCGCTCCGGCGGCCGCCATCGACAGGTGCACCGCGCACGTGGTCGTGCCCACCCCGCCCTTGGCCCCGCTGACCGTGAGGATGCGGCCGCGCACGCCCGAGGCGGGCAGGTCGAGGGTGGCCGACTCCAGGTGGCGGCGGAGCGTCCGCGACCACTCGGCGGCCCTGGCCACGCGGGCCTCCAGTTCGGCGATACCGGCGTCCTCGGCGAGCACGCCGCGCGCTCCGGCCTCCATGGCGCCGGTGAACGTGTCGGGGTCCATGGTGGTGGACACGAGCAGGATCGCCAGTTGGGGATGGCGGTGGGACAGGTCCCGAATCGCGTCGAACACCGGCGCCGGCCCCAGGTCCTGGTGGACAAGCACGACGTCGACTTCGGGGAACTCGCCGGCGGCGTCCATCAGGGCGGACGTGGTGGGGCGGGAGGCCACCAGATCGGCGGTGGCCAGTTCCTCGAAGCGCGCGGCCAGGACCATCTCCGCCTCGGAGTTGGGCATCCCGGCCAGAACTCGGAAGTTCAACGTCTACTCCCCCCGCGGCGTGCGCCGCTGGTCCGTCGTGGTGGTGTCGTCCTCCTGGTCCTGGGCGCCGATGATGTCGGCGAAGTCGCCGCTGCAGAACTCGGCTTCGCCCGGTGAGCCACCACCGTCGGGGCTGACCAGGGCCAGGCGCAGCTTGGCCGAGAAGTCCTCGGCGTAGGCGAGTTGGAGCGCGTCCTGAGCTTCCAGCCGGAAGGTCACCGGGACGACCCCGGCGACACCGCCGGCGGCGTTCTCCTGGGTGCGCAGTTCCCCGATGTCGAGGACCTCGACCTCGGTGATGACGCGCACCGCGCAGGCCTCGCCGTGGTCGCGTGCCTCGAACGTGCCGTAGATGTCCACGATGGAGCCGCGCTGGACCTTGCCGGCCACACCCGTCTCGGCGTCGACCATGATGGCGATCTCCCGCTCGCCCGTGGTCAGCGTCGGCTGGGGCATGACCATGCCGTGCTGGAGGTAGACGCCCGCCTCCATGAAGGAGGCCGCGACCAGTCGCTGGTCGGAGGGGGTCTCGATCTCGCCGAGATCGGTGATGAAGACCTCCGGATCGAAGTAGATGCTCGGCACCTGGACACGTTCGACGGAGTCCTCGCCGATCGGCTGGTAGGCGTCCACGTCCTCCGCCAGCCGCAGCACGGTCACGGTGTCGCCCAGCCGCTCCTGCTGGGAGGTGAGGTAGGTGAACACGGAGACGAACACGGCGACGGCGCCGATCGCCGCCACGATCATGAGGAGGACACCTCGTCGCTGACGGGGGTTCATCAACTTGTTGGGGCGCGAGCACTGGCGTTCAGGCCGGGGTGCGGGCCCCTCCCTCCCTCTGTGTGATGTAGGCGTGGCCGTCCGCGCGCTGGAGCGGACGGACGTGTCGGTGGTGGATGCCGTGCACGGTGGTGACGTCGAACTCGGCGGTGTCGCGGACGGCCACCCGGTCGGCGTGGGTGTCCCCGGCGCGTGGGACAGCGGCTGTCCTCTCTCGCGCGTGCTCCCGTCCGGGTGCCCCGCGGCGGTCGCGCCCCGGCGCGTTCTCGGTCCCGAGGGTGTTCGCCGACGCGGGTTCCCGAGCGGGCCACTGAGGTGGCCCGGCCCGGCGGACCCGCCGCCTCGCGTGGAACGTGGCCAACTGGTTGCCTCCTCCGGGCTTGACTGGTGCTGGTGCTGGTGCTGGCGGCCCGCGGCCGTGCGGGCTGGAGGATCGATCCTCCAGGACCGGGATCCGGGGGCCGTTCCGATTCCTGTACGGTCGTGGGCGGTCCGCGTGTGCGGGGGCGTCAGCGCGAGTAGGTGCGCGGGGTGTCGGGCTGGGGAGCGGCGGCCTTCCCGCTGGGCCGGTCCGCAGACGGTGGGGGACGGTGCGCGGGCGGGTCGGCGGGTCTGGGGGGCGTTGGGGGCGAGGGGGCCCGGGCCGCGGTGGCGGAGCAGAAGGGGCAGCGCTCGGCGGCCATGGCTTCGCCGCACCATGAGCAGGTGCTGGCGCGGATCGCGCTGGCCGCGTAGGCGAGGGCCTGGGGGTGGGCGCTCAACGCGACGAACTCCACGTACTTGCCGGTGCCCCAGTAGGTGGGGCCGAGCGGTTGGGCGGGCAGGGACCGGGTGGCCACCGGCTGGATGGCCTGGGGCAGGTGGTCGTCGAAGACTCCGGTGATGCCGGGGTCGGGGGTGGAGTAGAGCAGCTGGACCGGTGGGACGGGCCGGAAGGGGAGGCTGCTCGGGAAGTCGGCCGGGCGTAGGCGTCCCACCTGGGGGATGGGCGCGCAGTAGGCGAGGAAGGACACCGACGGGGCGAAGGATCCCACGTGCTGCCGTAACGACGTGGGGATGGTGGACAGGCCGGAGACGGTGCGCAGCCAGGCCCCGGCCAGCACGTGCCGGGGCAGCTCCTCGCAAAGCGCGGCGACCATTCCCGGAGGGAGGTAGGGGGCGAGGTAGGCGAGCTGGTCGGCGACCAGGGACAGGGCCAGGGGCGAGAGGCCGACGGTGACCCCGGCGACGTGGTCGGTGCGCAGGGACGCACGGGCGAAGTTGACCGCCCGCTCGGCGTCCGCGGCCTGCCAGGCGGGCAGGAGCGCGATGACCTTGCGGCCCGCCGTGACCTCCTCGCGGGCGAAGTCGACGAACGCCGCGCTGCGCTCGCCGATGCCGTCGCCGTGCATCGGGAACCGTCGTGCCCGGACCTCGCCCACGTGGCCCGTGCTCGGGATGTCCGCCAACAGGGCGACGGTCGTGGTCGACCGAGGTAGGGCATGGGACACGGGGCAAGCTCCATCGGTTCTGCGCATGTGGGTCCTTCGGGACGGGAGCGGCGTCCCGCGCCGAAGGTGCCACTCGGTCGCATCGTAACGAATGTGTGGGCGGGTGGGGGAGACCGCGCGTCCCGCCCCGTGGAACACGGAGCGGAGGCGGGCCGGGGTCGGGAGGGCGGGCGTGGGCTGGGGCCGGTCCGGTGACGGCGTTCCGTCGCTGGCCGGTGTGGATCGCGTCGTGGCGGGGTCGTGTACCTCCGCACGGGTCACACGTGGTGTGACCGCATGTGGCCACAGCGTGGACAGGGGAGTGGGTATCAGCTAGCCGTTCGCGGGGTGGACCCGTCTGGTGCGGATCCGGTGTGGACGTCGGAGTGCTCTCACCCTTGAGGATGCCGCACGTCGACGGCCGTCTCAACGGCCTGTCGCGATCTGTGGACGACTCCGTTCCCGCGCGGCCCCCGCAGACGTTACGCCTGTGACTGGAGATCGCCCCTGTGCTCGGACAGGATGGCCGCGTGCGTGGGCGCGGCCTCGGCGTGGAGCCGACGGCCCGCCTCGGTGGGGGCCACGGTGACCGCCCGTCGGTCGTTGGAGCACATCGCCCGCGTGACCAGCCCGCGCTTCTCCAGCCGGGCGACGGTCCGCGAGAGAGCGCTCTGGCTCAGGTGCATGTTCGCCTGCAGTTCGTGGACGAACTGTTTGTCGCACGGGGACGTGACGAGGAGGTCGAGCGTCTCGAACTCGCTGATCCCCAGGTCGTGCTGCTGGCTCAGGGCCCGCTCCAGCGCGCACGAGATGTCGTGGTAGCGGGTCATCAGCTGCCGCCACCGCTCACACAGCTCGACGTCCGGTGTCAGGGGCATGGTCGGGATCCTAACACGCGACAAGATTTCATGCAATGACATTTAATGCGTAGACAATAAATGTGCACGCATGTAATGTCTCGGCGCATGACCACTCCACAGACCCACAGCACCTCCCGGATCACACGGGACGACGAACGGTGGTCGCCCCGGCTGTGGGCGCTGCTCATCGTCCTCTCACTCGCCCTCTTCCTCGACGGCCTCGACGTCTCGATGGTCGCCGTCGCGCTTCCCTCCATCGGGGCCGAACTCGACCTGCCCACCGCCACCCTCCAGTGGGTGATCAGCGGCTACGTCCTCGGCTTCGGCGGTTTCCTCCTGCTCGGCGGCCGCACGGCCGACCTCCTCGGCCGCCGCAGGGTGTTCCTCATCGCCCTGGGCGTCTTCGCCCTCGCCTCCGTCATCGGGGGTCTGGTGGACAGCGGCGCCCTACTCGTCGCCAGCCGCTTCATCAAGGGCATCGCGGCCGCGTTCACCGCTCCCACCGGGCTGTCCATCCTCACCACGACCTTCGCCGAGGGCCGACAGCGCAACCGCGCCCTGTCCGTCTACACCGTCTTCGGCGCGAGCGGCTTCTCCTCCGGACTGCTGTTCGGCGGACTCCTCATGTCCCTCGGCTGGCGCTGGACGTTCTTCTTCGGCGCTCCCTTCGCTCTGCTGGCCCTGGTCGCCGGGTTCGCGCTCATCCCCAAGGACCGCCCCGACACCCGCGGCGGCTACGACCTCGTGGGCGCGGCCACCCTCACCGCGACCATGCTGCTGCTCGTGTACACCGTGGTCACCGCGCCGGTGACCGGATGGGCCCACCCGGTCACCCTGGCCTCGTTCGTCGGCGTCGCGGCACTGCTGTCCCTGTTCGTGTGGGTCGACGCCGGGTCCGTTTCCCCCTGGTCCGCCTCGGCATCCTGCGCAGCGGCACGCTCGTCCGCGCCAACGTCGGCGCCGTGGCGCTGATGGGCTCCTTTATCAGCTTCCAGTTCCTGCTGACGCTCTTCCTCCAGCAGGCCCTGCAGCAGAGCCCGCTCCAGATGGCGCTGTCCCTGCTTCCCGCCGGGTTGCTCGTCGCGTTCAGCGCGCCGTTCGCCGACCGTCTCATCGACCGCTTCGGCACGCCCACGCTCATCGTCGGAGGACTGGTCGCCCTGTCCGCCGGTTACCTGCTGTTCCTGCGAGTCGACGCCGAGTTCTCCTACCTGCCGATGCTCCTGCCGACCGCGCTGCTGCTCGGGGTGGGCTTCGCGCTCGCCTTCCCCGCGATCAACGTGCAGGCGACCGCGGGCGCGCGGACGACGAGCAGGGGCTGGCGGCCGGTCTCGTGCAGACCTCGGCCCAGGTGGGCGGCGCGCTCATCCTCGCCGTCACGACCGCCGTCATCGCGGTGGACCACGCGACCGGTGAGGGCGCCGGCCGCGGGGCCGCCCAGATGCTCGAACAGTTCCAGCCCGGCCTGATCTTCGTCACCTCGGTGGCCCTGGTCGGTGTGCTCGTCGCCCTGTTCCCGCTGTTCGCGCGGCGCGCCCGGCGCCCGGCGTTTCCGGCGGCGGCGGTCCTGGAGACCGAGGAACCGGAGCGGCAGTCGGCGGGCGTCTGAGGGCCGGAGGTTCGTGGTCGGGGCGGGAACGAATCGGGCAGGATTCGCGTCATATCTTGAAAAGCCCCCTGTTGGAGGAGACGAGCGATGCGCAAGGAAAACCGCGCCGCGGCCGGAGCGGCCGCCTGGCAGGTCATCCAGAACACCGACAGCCGCATCTCCGTGTGGCGGCGAGCCGGGGCGGTGCCCAGGATGGTCGGGGCCCGGCTCAGCGGTCGGTACCCCGAACTGAGCGGAGCCAAGCTGGCGGGGATGCTGGCCCTGTTCCTGTACATCGTCTCCCCGATCGACTTCCTGCCCGAACTGATGATCCCGGTGCTGGGAGTCGCGGACGACGTCGGCGCCGCGGTCTGGTTGACCACGATGCTGCTCGGCGAGAGCGAACGCTTCGTCCGCTGGGAGCGGGACAACGAGGCGCGGCAGGCCTTCCACCGCGCCAACCCGCAGGCGGCCCCGAGCCACTGAACCGACCAACCGCTGCGTGCCCGAGGGGATCTCTCCCTCGGGCACGTTCGCTTTTCCCGGGTTTCGCTGTTGTAGTACAACTACTTCTGTAGTACTTTGCATGTAGTTAAAAGAAGCGATCCCCTGGAGGCCCCGTGAACATCGAACTCGTCGGCACCGCCCTGCTCTGCGACGACCCGCGCGCCTGCGCCGCGTGGTTCGTCGAGCACGTCGGCTTCGAGGTCGGCGTCGACCTCGGCTGGTACGTCAACACCCAGCACGCACAGCACAAGAACCTGTCCCTGGACTTCGTCGACCGAGCCCACGAGTCCTGGCCAGGGAGCCTGCGCGGCCAGCACACCGCCGGCGCGCTCCTGGCCTTCCTCGTCGCGGACGTGGACGCCGAGGCGGCACGGTTGCGCGAGGCCGGGGCGGAGTTCACCCTCGACCTGGTCACCGAGCCCTGGGGGCAGCGCCGATTCCAGGTCGTCGCACCCGAGGGGATTCACGTGGAGATCCTCCAGGCGGTCGCCCCCGACCCCCAGTGGCTACGGGACAACGGCTTCACGGAGCAGTGAGGCCACGGGGGCCGTGCACGGTTCGCGCCGACGCCACGCCGGTCGTCCGGAGGCGTTTCGTGCACCCGCGCCCGCCGGCTCGGGCACACTGGCGTGAGGCGGTAACGCACCGGCCCCCCGGTCGCGGCTCCGCCTCCCGACGCCGCACCGCGAGAGGAGACGCACCCCGTGTCCCCCGTCCCCCGTCCGCGAGTCATGGCGGTCGCCGCGGCCACCCTCGCCGTCCCCTGCGCCGTGTACCTACTCCCACCCGTGTGGGCCGTGCTGTGGGCGCCGGCGGTCCTTCTGGCCGTCGCGGTCCTGGCGAGCCCCCCGGCGGGCCCCGACGTGCTCGGCGCCACCGGCGAGGACGGCCTCGGCGGCGAGGAGCGGACGCACCCGGCGCAGGGGGAGGCGCGGTCGACGGGCACCCGGGTGCGTACGGTCGCGCTGGCCTGCGCCGTCGAGGACCACCGTCTCGACTTCTCCGCGGAGGTGCACTGGCGTTGGGAGGGCCACGTGGACCTGCGGCTGCGCAACCCGGCGGGTCCGGCCGTGCACGCCGTGGTGACCAGGGCGGCCGAACTCGCCCGGGACGTCGACCCCGTCGACCACGGCCTGGCCGAGACCGCTCTGGGGGCGCTGCTCGCCGTCGAGCGGGCCGTCACCGGCGCCGGAATCGTCGTGTGGGCGCAGGACGTACGTCTGCGCCTGCCGGACGAGGACGCCGAGCGCCTGCGTCGCATGGCCGCCCTGCGCAAGGACCGCGCGTTGCGGGAGGAGATTCGCGAGGCAGAGGAGGACCTCGCCGAGCTGCCGCCCCCGCCGATGTCGACGGCGTCCCGCGCCGTGTCCGGACCGGACGACGACGAGGACGACTTCGAGGAGCTCGCGCCCTTCGACGGCCCCGACGCGGCCCCGCCGCCCGGTCCGGGCAGCGACGTCGACGGCGAGGGGTACGAGAGCTACTGGTGGCCGGCCGAGGATCGCACCGGCTCCCACGCCGCCGAACAGGACGTCCAGGTGGCCATCCTGCGCGGTCTCATCGACTCCGCCCGGGACGCGGGCGAGCGCACGGCCTTCGCTCGGGACCAGGTGCGCGTCCTCGAACGGAGCGGGTTCACACAGGTCGCGAGCCGTTTGCGCGGCCTGTTCCCGGAGACCGCCGAGGCCGACGCCGACCCGCACGAGCCCCCCTGACCCGGGTAGTGCTACCCGCTGACCGCCTCAGTCCAGTGCCGCGTCCACCCGCTCCCCCAGGGCCGAGCCCAGCAGCCGGGCGTACGTCTGCGTCATGTGGTGGGAGTCCCGGTAGACGACCACGTTCCCGACCACGGCCGGGCACGTGCCCCGCGCGCAGAATCGGTCGCTGAGGTCGATGAGGACGCGTCGGCATCGACCGTCCGGACGGCCGTCTCCTGGGGGTCGGGGAGCCGCAGCGCCTCGTCCTCGGACCGGTCGCAACGGGACAGGTCGTCCGCGTTGGCCGCCAGACACTCCAGGACGTCCTCCCTCGTGCGGGGGGTGTCGCGGATCACGACCACGTCGATCCCCGCCTCGCCCACCCGGTTCCACAACCGGCCCATGCCCTCCGCCATCAGGGCCCCCGAGTCCCTTCCGGGCACCTCCTCGGCGGGGTCGGCCATGGCGGACGAACTGGTGAACACCAGGTCCGGACGCAGGTCGAGCAGCTCCTCGACGACGGCGCGGTTCCACGTCCGGCACTCCTCGTACGGAACCGCGTCGCCCCGGGAGGTCAGCGTGTCCGTGAACGCGCACGCGGACTTGGTGAGGGCGACGAGCCGCCAGTCCCGCTCCAGCGCCAGTTCCTCCAGGGCCGGGATCCACTGCGCGCCGTGCGAGTCGCCCACCACCGCGACAGTCCGCTCGGCGTCCTCGACGCCGTACACGCACGAGGTGTCCGGCGCTGTCGCCTCCTGGGAGGCCTGACAACCGTCGTCGTAGACCGCGGGCAGGTCCTGGGCGGCGTCCAACGGCGCCGGGTACATCAGTTCACCCGAGGAGGGCGCCGACCGGTCGATCGCGGCCGGACCCGTGTGCACGTCGGGGTCGAAGGACACCGAACCGGAGCGCTCCACGCTCACCAGGCCCACCGCGGCCACGGCGCTTACCGCCAGCAGGCCCGCCAGGGCGACGGCGAGCGCTGCGCGCCCGTTCGGCACCAGGCCGCGCCCGCGTACCGGGTCCTCCACCCAGAGCTTCGTCCCCCAGGCCAGCAGCAGGGACGACGCGGCCACGAGCACGGCTTCGAGCACGCCCAACCGCTCGCGCCCGGTCACCGCCAGGGTGAGGACGATGAGCGGCCAGTGCCACAGGTACAGCGAGTAGGAGATGTCGCCGACGAACCTGGCCGGCGCCGTCCCCAGCACCGCCGACGCGGAGCGCAGACCGGGGGAGTCCTCGGCGGCGATCACGGCCACCGCGCCGAGGACGGGCAGGGCCGCCGCCCACCCGGGGAAGACCGTGTCCTCGTCGTAGAGCACGACGGCCGCCGCGATCGCGGCCAGGCCCAGCCAGCCCAACGCGAGCCGCGGTCGGACGGGGAGGCTTCCCCTGGCCAGGGCGAGAGCGAGCAGCCCTCCGGCCGCCAGTTCCCAGGCCCGGGTCGTGGGCAGGAAGTAGGCCGCCGCGGTCCCGTCGAGGGCCAGCAGGACCGATGTCGCCAAGGACAGGACGAACAGCGCTCCGAGGATCGCGACCAGCGGCCCCGTGGAGGCGTGCAGGTGTCGCCGTGCCAGCGCCCACGCCATGAACGGCAACGGCCAGACGACGTAGAACTGCTCCTCCACCGACAGCGACCAGAAGTGCTGCACCGGACTGGGTGGCGTCTCGGCGGCCAGGTAGTCCACGGCCTGGTCGGCCAGGTAGAGGTTCTCGACGTAGGCCGCGGAGGCCACCAACTGCCACGCGGTGTCGGTGAGGCGGGTGACGGGCAGGAGGACGAGCGCGGCGGCGCCCGTGGCCGCCAGCACCACGGTCGATGCGGGCAGGAGGCGTCGCACGCGCCGCACGTAGAAACGGCGCAGCCCCACCCGGCCGTGCTCGGTGGCCTCGCGGAGCAGCAGCGAGGTGATGAGGAAACCGGAGATCACGAAGAACACGTCGACGCCGACGTAGCCGCCCGGGAGCAGCCGCGGGTCCAGGTGGTAGACGAGGACCAGCAGCACGGCCACGGCGCGCAGGCCCTGCACCTCGGGGCGGAATCGGCGGTCGCCACGGGACGCGGAACGCGGGCGTTCGGCTCCGTCTCCCGGTCGGGGGGTCGTGGGTGGCGTCGCACGCCACACGAGATTCGGGCGCATCCCGTTATGTTGCCGTTGGCCGGAGGGTGGACAAAGCCGGCATGTGGGGCGTTGGCGCAACCTCAGCCCGGAGTTCACCCGATGGCCTCCCAGCCGCCGTGCTCCCTTCCCCCAGCGCGTCCCTCAGATGTTCGTCCACAGCGCTCGGTCCGGGCCGCCGTCATCCCCGGTGTTCAGTCGCGCCCTTCGTGGAAGGCCTGCAGGAGCCTGCGGGTCTGCCTCGTCATCTCCCGCGTTTCCTGGAACAGCGCGTTCGGCACCGCGCCCTGGCCGACGTCGTGCTCCGCCAGTTCCGCCAGCGCCACGGCCTCCTGAGCCGTGCGCAGGGCCGCCAACCGATCACGGTGGAAGAGCGTCTCGGCCAGCAGCACCAGTGTCTCCGCGAGGACCCCGCGGCGGCCCTCAGCATCTCCTCCTCGCCCAGGTGCCGGTCGTGGGCCATTCTCACCTGACCCAGGACCAGGCACGTGCGCCACCGCCCCCAGTCGTCACCGATCCGGGTGAACTCGCGCTCCGCCTCCAGGAGGCGGGCGATCTGGTTCGGGGCCTGCCAGGTGTCCCGCAACCGCTCGCGTCGGCGCAGCCACCCATGCCCGGTGGGGCTCCCTGAAGCGTTCGGCCTACTCGTCGCCCCGGTCCACGAACAGGTCGGCCACGCGGGCCCGTTGCCGTTCCTCCCAACGCGGATCGCGTGCCCTCAGGCGCCGTCGGTCGCTCTCCCGGTCGGACCCGTGCAGCAGTTCGCACGCTCCGGCCGCGCCGTGGATCCTCGACCTGAACATGGTCCGGAACATGGAGACTCTTTCCGTGAACGGTGCGGCCTCATCCGAGCCGCCCGATGACGTAGTCACGCAGTCCGTCCAGGCCGGTGTCGATCGCTTCGGCCGACACCGCGCTACAGGACAGCCGCAGTTGGTTCTCTCCGCCGTCGACCTCGTAGAAATGGGACATAGGGGTCCACAGGACGGCGTGCTCGTCCGCGCACCGGCGCAGTTCCTCGTCGTCGACGCGGAACGGCAGTGTGACCACCACGAAGAAGCCGCCGGCGGGTGCGTTCCAGGTGACCTGGTCGGACACCGCCGCGAAGCGAGACGCCAGGCCTCGTAGCAGGTGCTGGAGGTTGCGTCGGTAGAAGCGTCGCTCCTCCCGGTTGGCTCGGACGAGACTGCATCCGTTCTCCAGGAGCCGGCCCGCGACGACCGCTTGCGCTATGGGCGAGGTGTTGACGGTCAACATGCCCTTGATCCGCGCCAGGTGCTGGGCGAAGGTGGCCGAGCGGTCGTCGCGGTCGGTCACGACCTGGTCGGCCACCGCGTAGCCGACGCGGGCGCCGGGTACCACCGTCTTGGCGAACGACCCCAGGTACACGACTCTGCGCGCGCGGTCCAGCGCCTTGAGCGTGGGGACTCGGTGCCTCTCACCGTGGAATAGCCCGTAGGGGTTGTCCTCGATCAGGAGGATGTCCTCCTCCTCGGCCACACGCAGCAGCGCTTGGCGGGTGGAGAGGTCCATGCTGACGGCGGACGGGTTGGCGAAGTCGGGCATCACGTACAGGGCCCGGGGCCGTCGCCCCTCCGATCTGGCCTGGTGGATGTCGGCCACGAGGTCGGGCAGGCTCACACCGGAGTCGTCGGTGGGAACCGGGAGCACGGGCATGTCCGCGAGCTTGGCGGCCCCGTTGAGGCCGACGTAGGTGGGGGACACGGCCAGGACGAAGTCCCGGTCGTTGGTTCGCAGGGCCCTCAGGACGAGGAACATCGCCTCCTGGCACCCGACCGTGACCACGATGGATTCCGGATCGGTCTGAATGCCCTCGTCCACCGCCAGGTGGCGGGCGAGCACCTCGTTGATGACGCCTTGGGCGGGGCCGTACTGCAACATGGTGCGAGACGCGTGCTCAGGACTCAGACCGCGCTCGGTCCGCAGGTAGCGGTGGTAGGTGTCCAGGTGGTGATGGACGGCGTCCGGTGACAGGAACCCGTCGTGGGGGCGTCCGGCGGCGAGGGGAACCGCGTCGGGGTACTGCTCGGCGACCTCGTTGAGGAAGTCCATGGAAGCCAGGGCGGAGTCCTCCAGAGCCCAGTGGAGGCTGTCGACGCGCAGGTCCGCGGTGTTCACGGCCGTACTCCCTCAGCCCTCAGTTCGCGTGCCGACGCCAGGTCGGCGCATCCCGCGAGGGTCAGGGCCTCGGCGAGTTCGGAACGCAGGGCCTCCAGAACCCGGGCGACACCTCGCTGGCCGTCGGCGGCCAGCCCCCACAGCACGGGGCGCCCGACCAGGACACCCGAGGCGCCCAGGACCAGCGCGCGTAGGACATCCATCCCGCTCCGCACGCCACTGTCGAAGAGCACCTCACAACGGCCGGCCACCGCGCCCGCGACGGGGCCGATCCTCGTGCAGGCGGCGGGAGCGGCGCCGAACTGGCGGGCTCCGTGGTTGGACACCACCACGGCCTCCGCGCCGTGGTCGGCGGCCAGGACGGCGTCCCGCGGGTCCAGGACGCCCTTGACGACCAGGGGGCCCTCCCACCAGTTCCGCAGCCGTTCCACGTGGTCCCACGTCAGAGCGGGATGAAAGAGCGCGTTGGTGTGGCGGGCCACGGCCGACCCCGCCCCCGCGCGGTGGGCTTCGTCGCCCGGATTCTGGAGGAGGGCGGCCCGCACGTGCGGCGGCAGCCGGAACCCGTTGCGGACGTCGCGCGGGCGCCGCGCCATGACGGGCACGTCCACGCTGAGCACCAGAGCGCGGCATCCGGCGTCTCGCGCTCGATCGACCAGGTCACGCACCCGCCCCTCGTCTGCGACCCAGTAGAGCTGGAACCAGAGTTCGGCACCGGTGCCCGCGATGTCCTCCAGGGTGCGGCTGGCGAGGGTGCTGACCACGTAGGGGACGCCGTTGTCGTGGGCGGCCGCGGCCGCCGCCACCTCCCCGTCGGGGTGGAGCAGGCACTGGTAGGCCATGGGCGCCACCGCCAGGGGAGCACGTGCCCATCCGCCGAGCACACGGGCGCGGGTCGTGACCGGGGCGGCGCCGGTGAGGACCCGCGGCACGACGCGCATGGCCTCCAGCACCGCCTCGTTGGCGCCGGGCCCCGGCTCGGTGCTCCCCCCGGCGACGAAGTCCCACACCGCCGTGCTGAGGGCGGATCGTGCCCGCTCGGCGAACTCCGCGATCTCGGTCGGCGCGGGGGCTCCGCCCGTCCCGACCCCCGTCACCGGGAGCGCTCCTCTTCGACCGCCTCGTAGAGGGCCTTGATGTTGCCGCTGCCGAAGGTGGTGGCGCCCAACCGCTCGATGACCTCGAAGAAGAACGTGCGCTGTGGGTGTGTGGAGCGGGCGAAGATCTGGAAGAGTTGACCGTCGTGGTCCTCGTCGACGAGTAGGTGGAGGCGCCGCAGCGCCTCCATGGAGTGCTTGCTCGGCTTGACGCTTCGGGAGAGCGTCCGGTAATAGGCGTCGGGCGTGGCGAGGAACTCCGTTCCGCGCTCGCGCAGCAGACCGACGGTACGGACGATGTCGTCGGTCGTGAAGGCGATGTGCTGGACGCCGGGGCCCACGTGATTCTTGAGGAACGCGTCGATCTGCCCAGGCTCACGGGACAGGTCCGGTTCGATCAGGGTGAGCGTGATGCGGCCTGAGGGGCTCTGCACCACCGTGGAGTCCATCGCCTGATCGCCGACGACGATGTACTCGGTGAAGATGGTCGCGAAGCCGAACACGTCGCGGTAGAAGCGCACGGTGGGGTCGAGCCGTCCGCCCTCCAGGCAGACCGCGAAGTGGTCGACCTCGTGCAGGCCCGTGCCCGATGCCCGCTCCTGCGTACCCCCAGCCGGGGTGAGCCCGGGCAGGCTCCGCACGTCGATCCCCGGAGCGCGTTCGACGAACGTGTGGACCACGTCCCCGAATCCGCCGACCGTCGCCGTCACGATCCCCTGATGCTCCGCTGGCGGCGAGACCGAGGTCGCGCCGCGGCTGACGACCGCCGTGTGGGCGGCACGGGCGTCGGGGGTGCGAAGGGCGATGTCGGCGACGCCGTCTCCGTGCTCCCTGACGAAGGCGGCGGCCGGGTGGTCGTCGGTGCGCGCCTCGGTGAAGACGAGCCGGATGCCGCCCGCGCCGACCGCCACGGACACCTCCCGGTCCGTCCGACTCATGGCGTACACGTCCAGACCGTATCCGTCTCGGACCGCGGTCGCGGCGGCGTGCGCGTCGCCGACGTGGAACACGACGTGGTCCACGGACGACTCCGGTAGGGGCTGATCGGTCATGGTGGTCTCCCTCTCGGGGCGGGGGTGGAGGTGGGGGTGGGGGTGTCAGGCCGCGAGGACGTCGGTCGACGTCAGTGCCTTGAGCAGGGTCTCGGCGGCGGCGTCGGTCTCCTCGGCTGTGATGACCAGGGGCGGCGCGAGGATGACATTCGCTCCGCTGCGCCGGACGAGCACGCCGCCCCGCTGCATGGTCCGCCTGACCCTCACCGCCTGCGGGGCGAGTCGAGTTCGACGGCGACGAGGAGTCCACGCCCGCGGACCTGGCGCGCGAAGGGGACGTCGACGCCCGCGGTCAGCGTGTCCAGGAGTTGGACGCCGCGCTCGCGCGCGTGTCGAGCACACCGCCCTCCAGGACGTCGAGGACGGCCAGGGCCGCGGCGCAGGCGGTCGCGTGGCCGGAGTGGGTGTGGCCGTGGGCGAATCCACCGGTCTCACGGTCGCGTCCGAAGACGTCGAACACGCGCGGGGTGGTGGTCACCGCACTCAGGGATGCGTATCCGGAGGTCAGACCCTTGCTGGTCACGAGGAGGTCCGGCCGGACCCCGGCGTGCTCGTAGGCGAACATGCGTCCCGTGCGCCCGAAGCCAGTCAGGACCTCGTCCAGGACGAGGAGCACGTCGTGCTCGTCGCACAGCGCGCGTAGGGCCGCCAGGTCGTCGTCGGACACGATGTGGCCGCCCAGCCCCTGCACGGGTTCCAGGACGAGCGCGGCGGTGGCGGTCGCGTGCTCCGCCAGGTAGGCGCGGACACCCTCGACACCGGGCCGCCCGTCGGGTCGGCCCGGTCCCGCGGGACCGGGGACGCGGACGAACCCGGCCGCCTCGGAGCCGGTGGTGCATGCCGCTGCCGCCGCCGTCGTGCCGTGGTAGCCGTTGTCCACGGAAACGATACGTGTCCGCTCCGGTGCGCCGAGGAGCGCGTGGTAGGCGCGTGCGACGCGGACGGCCGTCTCGATCGCCTCCGAGCCACTGTTGCAGAAGAACGTGCGGGTCAGGTCGGGACCGGTCAGTTCCGCGATGCGGCGGGCCAACTCGATGGCGGGGAGGTTGCTGCCCTCGACGGTGTCGTAGGTCATCAGGCGGGTCAGCTGCTCGTTCATGGCCTCGATGACGGGGCGGCAGCCGTAGCCGAGTGTGGCGTTCAGGCCCGACGCCTTGGCGTCGAGGAAGCGGCGGCCTTCGGCGTCTCGGACGTGGCATCCGTGGCCGGACACGATGATCAGTGTCTCGGAGCTGATGCGGTGGGGAGCCCAGGGATGCCACAGATGGGCACGGTCGGTCTCGAGCAGCCACTCTCGGGTCTCGGCCGAGGCGGGCGGTACGGGGGGTGTCATTCCTGTTCTCCTTCCGCGGGCGCGGGGACGTCACGCCTGCGCTGGTCGACCCACGTGAAGCGCAGTTCCGAGGTGAACGGGGCGCCCTCCGCGTCGTTGAGCCACAGGTCGTCGTGGGCGGGCAGCATTTCCACGATCGTGATGGTCTTGTCGGGGAGCCGGTCGTCGGCGATGGTGCGCCGGATCATCTTGGCGAGGGCGTTGACGTACACCGGGCTGTCGAAGTCCACGTAGACGGGCTTCTCGGCCGCCGTGGACCCGGCGAAGACGAACCGGGGCAGGCGGTGCTCCCGCCTCCAGCCACGTGCGCGCACGAACCGGTCCGCCTCACGGGTTTCGGCGGCGAAGCCGAGGTCGGTCGCGGCCCACCGCCAGCTCTCCCGTGCGACGACCAGGTCGTCGATGCTGACGCGGGGCATGTGCGGCCGGTCGGCGAAGAGTTGGAAGCGGTCGATGACCATGCCCATGAGCATCTCGGCGAAGACGTCGATGAGTTCGTGGGTGCTGCCGTCCGGAAGACGGACGACGACGGTCCCGGCCTCCTCCGCGACGGCGACGTCCCGACTCAGGTACAGACCGGGGCGGTCCGCGGGAACCGTGTGGTGGCTGAATTCGACCATCGCGTCGATGTCCCGGACGAGGCCGGGGTGCGTCCGGACCGACAGCCGGGGCGGACTCTCCTTCGGCAGGACCGTCAGCAGCCGCGGCTCGGGGAAGTCGTGGTCCACCTCGGCGAGCAACGACTCCTTGTCGGGGTGCTGGGTGACGAAGCAGTGACTGCGCACGGTGTTGATGGCCATGTGGACCTCTCCCAGGACCAGACGCCGGTCTCCGGAGCCGCCGCCGGTGCCGGAGGCCGCCGCCATCACGTCCGGGCAGAAGTAGCGTGCTCCCTCCCACCCCGGAGGCGTGTCGGGGAACGCCTCGCGAACCAGGGGCAGCAGCTCGTCGTAGGAGAAGCCGACCTCACGGCCGTCCTCGGGGAGCGGGACGATCCTCGACCACCTGTCGGTGAACTCGGCCTCGACCTCGGCGAGGGACCGCTCGATGGCACGCGTCAGTGGGCGCAGGGACTCGAACCACAGCACGGACAGGTCGACGGGACCTCCGTGCTTGTCCGTCGCTCGCCGATGGACCTCGCGCAGGGTCGTGCGTACGTGTTCGCCGACGCGGAAGCAGAACCACCGAGCCGCGTGGGCCAGCAGCTCCACGGGGCGGCACGCCTGGACCAGGTCGCGTCCGACCTCGATGTCCAGGTCGCGGCTGGTGTCGTGGTAAACGAGCGTGCGTCCGCCGTAGGTGCGCCCCTCGTTGCGTGTGGAAGCGCTCTCGGTGATCTCGGTGAAGAGGGAGTCGAGCGAGTCCAGGGCCTTGGCCAGCCCCGCGGCGTCGGGCGCCTCCCACACGCACCGGCGGGCCCTCTCCAAGGAGTCGAGCCACCCCAGCGCGATCCGGCGGGGACCGTCGTCGAGGACGCCGTCCAGGAACGCGCGCAGGTCGTGTTCGGGGTTCGGAGTGATGGGCAGTTCGATGGCTCGCACGACCCACCGGCGGCGGACGAGTTCGGCGAGCGCCACCTCGGTCTCCTCCAACGGCAGCCCGGTACGCTCGGCGATGGCGTGGACGCGGTGGACCCCGTCGCACAGGCGCAGCACGTCCAGCTGGGCCGGCGCGGGCCGCACCCGGGAGCCGATGGGCGGGACGACCTCGTCGCCCTCCAGACGGATGAAGGAGACCCTACGAGGCTTGAGCCAGGCGGACATCCCCGGCAGGAGCTCCATCGCGCGCGCCACCGCGTCGACGGCCCACGCCTCGAAGTAGACGTCGCCGTCACGGACCAGGCGCGCCCCAGGGCGCGGCCGGGTGGTGTCCCGCTCCGCGAGGCGGCCCCAGGCGGAGGGCCCGAAGAAGCCGATGGTGTCGTTCTTGACGCAGTAGCGCTGCCAGTAGTTGGCGATGAGCTCCTCGCGCTGCCGGTGCTTGGAGTTGCGTCGCCCGGTCGTGGCGTCCCACTGGAGGAAGGGACGTACGGCCCCGTCGACCAGCCGGTGGTTCTGCCAGGTGAGTGCGCGGAGGAAGTCGTCGCGCGCGGCGATGCGCTGGAGTTCGACCGAGATCGTCCGTGCGCTCTCCTCGAACCGGACGCGAAAGTCCTCCCAGGCCGCAGGATCCCCTCCGGGCCCGGTGGCGGCGAGCGCGTCGGCGGCGGCCGCCAGCTCAGGGGCGGCCAGGCGCAGGACTCCGTCAGCGGCGAACCCGGCCCCCCTCACGAGGACGTGGTCCCAGACGCGCCAGTCCTCCCTGTCGTCATCGCGCATGCGGATCCCTCCCGTCCTGGTCGCCCGTGGTGGCCTCGGCGACCGCGCTCGCGCAACTGGTCGCCGTGGGGTTGACGTAGACGATGAGCGGGTCCACCTCCTGCCCGAGGGATTCGGAGATGGTGTAGGACACCTCCACCGCCAGCAGCGAATCGCCTCCGACGGAGAAGAAGTCGTCGTCGGCCGTCAGGTCGGGTTTGCGCAGGACCTCACGGAAGGCGCTCAGGATCTCGGTCTCCAGCTGTTCGGTCGTCATGTCGTGGTCCTCAAGGTCGGCGGCGCGGGGTGCGGCGGTCAGGCGGTGCTCTCGGACGAGCGCAGCTTGTCCAGGTGGGCGAGACCGTCCAGGACGGTGTCGGTGTCGATACCGAAGTCGATCAGGCAGGCGATCTCGTCCACACCGGCCTCGCGGCAGCGCGCGACGGCATCGGCCGTGTGCTCGGGCCCGCCGATCAGGCCGTCGCGTGACAGGTAGCGGTCCGCGGCGGGCCGCACGGCCTCGCGGGCCCGGCCCACGACCTGGTCGTCGGGGGACCGTCGGACCTGGGTCAGCGTGCTCACCAGGTACCGTTCGAGCGGTGCGCGCGCGACCTCGACGGCCCGGTCGTGGTCGGGCCCGACGAAGGTGTGGAGCATGAGGGTGACGTGGCCGTGGCCAGGCCATCCCGCCGACGCGTACGCGCGGCGGTACTCGACGATGTTCGCGGCCAGCCCGTCCATGTCCTGCTTGACGAGGTGGGTGAGAACGCCCGTACCCGAACGTCCCGCCGCACGGAAGGTCTCGGTGCCGCCCGCCGAGCTGAGCCACAGGCGCAGCGGACCGACCGGGCGGGGGAAGACGCCGACACCCGGGGCGTCCTCCTCGCCCGGGTCGCCGCCGTCCCACAGGTCGCGCAGTGTACGGACCATCGCGACGGTGTCCTCCCGGCGTGTGTCGAAGCCTCCGGACGCAGCACGAAGTCGCGCCGGTTCCAGCCAGAGGCCAGGGAGAGCCCCACACGCCCCCGGGAGAGGTTGTCGACGACCGACCACTCCTCGGCGATCCTGAGCGGGTGGTGCAGGGGCGCCACGACGCTTCCGGCGCGGATGCCGACGCGTTCGGTCACGGTGGCCACCGCCGCCCCGACGACGGCCGGGTTCGGGTACAGGCCCCCGACGGGGTGGAAGTGGCGTTCGGGGACCCAGACGGCGCGGAACCCGGAACGGTCCGCGTACCGGGCCCCGTCGAGCAGCAGACGGTAGCGATCGCGTTCCTGGCCGCCGGCGTCTTCGGCGAAGTAGAAGAGGCTGAAGTCCATCTCCGGGCCTTCCTGTTCTCAGTGGTCGGTGTGCGGTGCCGGGAAGTACCCCACGTCGACGCCGTGCCGGACGAAGGCGGCGATCCACGCGGCGGTGGGGCGGGGGTGGCTCAGCCCCAGTCGCGCCAGCCAGGCGTCGGTCCACTCGTGCCTGAGCGTGACCGGGGTGCTCGCGCCGCGGTCGATCATGGGCAACAGGCGGCCCACCTCCTCGTCGAGGCCGGTCCGTTCGCCGATGGCCATGACCCGGTCGGCGAAGTCCTCCGGGGCCACGAGACGGATGCCGTAGCCCAGGTCGTTCACGCGGCGGACGAGCTCACCGTGGGAGAGACGGTGCGGGGACTGAAGGTGGAAGGTGCGTCCGCGCGCGGCCTGCTGTCCTGACAGGGCCAGGATCGCCCGCGCCATCGTGTCGGCCGGGATGAGGCGGAAGCCGCGGTCGGGCCAGTCGGTCGCGATCCCGAGCCGGAGGACGGCGCGCAGGTAGCGGCTGAAGAAGTGCTCGTTGATGTTGCGTTGGAAGCGGCCGGAGACCGAGTGCGGGGCGACGGTGCCCACGCGCATCACGCAGGCGCCCCCGGTGTCGGTGTTGAAACGGGCCACCGCCCGTTCGGCGGCCATCTTGCTCTCCGAGTAGGCCTCGGAGGGGGTCTGCCCGACGTCGAGCGCGTGCTCGTCGAGCGTGCGCGCGACACCGTCGGCGCTGTGTCCCGCCACACCGATGGTCGAGACGTGGCACAGGTCGGGAACGCTCATGCGCGAGCACAGCTCCAGCACACGCTCGGTGCCCGCGGTGTTGGCGGCGAACACCTCCTCCCGGGCGGCGACGTGGCGGACGTCGGCCGCGGCGTGGACCACGCGGTCGCAGGAGTCGGGCAGACCACCCCAGGCGCGGTCCAGGCCCAGACGCGGCCGGGTCAGGTCGGCGGGGACCGCGCGGACGCGACGTTCGAAGTCCGACGCTCCGATCGCCGAGTCGGGGAAGTGCCATCGGTAGAGGTCGGCCAGGCGCTTGTGGGCGGCGGTCGCGTCGCTCGCCCGTACCAGGCACACCACTTCCAGGTCGGAATGGTCGTCCAGTGCCTGGGCGAGCAGGTGAACGCCGAGCATGCCGGTCGCGCCGGTCAGGAGGAGGCGGTTGGCGGTGGTCCACGTGCTCGTGTCCGGGACGACGAGCTCTTCCACGTCGCCCGGGTGCGCGGCCACGGCACTCGCGCGGCCCCCGCCGGGTCGCGGCGCCACGGGCGAGTGCGCCTCGCGCCCGGGGTGGAGTCACCGGTGACGAGCTGGTCGAGACGCTGAGCGATCCGTTCCACGGTGCGTTGTTCGAACACGGTTTGGGGGGCGAGCCGCAGACCGCGCCTGCGGAGGTTGACGGTCATGCGGATGGCCAGCAGGGACGTGCCTCCGACGGTGAAGAAGTCGTCCGTCGCCGTGACACTCCCGGTGCCCAGCACCTCTTCCCAGGCCTGGGCGACGACGCGCTCGGTGGGGGTGGACGGCGCACGGCCCTTGGTGTCGGGCGGGGGTGCGGCGGGGAGCCGGGAGCGGTCGACCTTGCCGTTGGGGGTCAGCGGCAGCGCGTCCACGATCCGCAGGGAGGAGGGCAGCATGTACGCGGGCAGCAGTCGGGCCAGCCCCTGGACCAGCCGTTCGGCCAGGACGCGTCGGGCCGTACGCGACCAGGGTTGGTTGGCCGTCGGCCCGTCCCAGGGGTGAGCGCGGGGCGGGCGTGCCGGGAGGGCGGTTCCGTCGCGGATGATCAGCGCGTCGAAGGTCGCGCCACCCCCGCTCCAGTCGAGCACGGCGCGGTGGCCGTGGGCGACGGCGAGGTCGCGGAGGTCCTGGGGGGCGAGGGGTTCGCCCTCGACGGGAGCACCGCCCGTCAGGGCGCGGTGGCGCGTCACGTCATGGTGGACGAGGCCGTGCGGAATCCCTTCCAGGTGGAGTGCGTCCACCGGTCCGTCCTCCAGGACCCGGGCGAGCCGGTTCCGGCTCCAACCGCGGTCCGCCCACGGTTCGGGGGCGGGTGGCGGGTCGCCACCGGGGTTGACCGGGCCGGGGGTCCTGAGCACCACGTCGTAGCGGTACTTGTTCATCTCGTTCGAGTGGTGTCCTCGCCGGGGCTCCACCCCGACGGACACGAGGCCGCGCCTGGCGGCGTAGTCGTGGAAGAACCAGGGGTGGAGGACCAGCTCCCCCTCCTCCTGCGCGGCCAGACGGGCGGTGGCGAGCCGGTCGCCGTCGTCGCTGTCGGGGTGGCGCGCGTCGGCGACCGACAGGTGGAAGGCCTCCAACAGGGGCAGGGAGCGCACGTCTCCGACGAAGAGCACTCCGCCTGGGCGCAGGCGGTGCAGCGCGGCGTCCAGAACGGTCGTCAGGTGGTCGGAGTCAGTCAGGTACTGGGAAACCGAGTTGACGATCACCAGGTCGACGCCGTCGTGGCCGGCGGGCGGCCGACCGGCCTCGGCGACGTGCAGTTCCACGTGGTCCAGGTCGCGTTCGGCGACGCGTTCTCGCAGGTCGGCGATGGCGGAGTGGGAGAAGTCGGTGCCCACGTAGCGTTCGCTGCCGGGGGCCAGCTCCAGCAAGATCAGGCCCGTCCCGCAGCCGATCTCCAGGACACGTCGCGGGGGCCCGCCTGCGGTCGCCTCCCTCAGCGCGGACACGGTTCCGTCCACCCACTCGTCCATCGCGCGGGTGGGCATCGGCCTCCCGTCGTAGCTGGAGTTCCAACCGGTGAAGTCGCGCCCTCCGCCGGAGCCCGCCGCGTGGGTGCGGTCGAAGAGCGCCCGCCACTCCTCCACCGCTCCGGAGCGGTTCGGCGCACCTCGGGCCTCCTCCAGCGACTGGGGGCTCACGACCGCGCAGGCGACCAGGCGCTGGGAGCCGCCGTCGTCGCCGACCGCGGCGACGGCCGCCTGGCGGACGCCGCGCAGCCCCGTGAGCGCGGCTTCCACCTCGCCGAGTTCGACGCGGAACCCGCGCACCTTCACCTGGGTGTCGTCACGTCCCCTGAACTCCAGGACGCCGTCGTCGCGGCGCACCACCCCCAGGTCACCGGTGCGGTAGTAGCGGCGTCCGTGGCGCGTGACGAACCGGGCCGCGTTCTCGTCAGGTCGGTTGAGGTAGCCGCGCGCCACCCCGGCACCGCCGATCCGGATCTCGCCGACGACTCCCGCGGGTAGTTCGTTGCCCCGGGCGTCGGTGACCAGAACCTCGACTCCGGGAAGTGGCGTACCCACCGGGTGGTCGTGTACGGCCACCCGGGGGTCGACCGGGTACATGGTGGCGAACACCGCCGCCTCGGTGGGGCCGTAGGCGACCGCGACGCGCGCCTCGGGAAAGGTCTGGACGAGTCTGCCGAGCAGGGGCGCGGGAACGGTGTCCCCACCGGTCAGGACGGTGCGCAGGCGGCTGATCGCCGTCACGCCCTCCTCCGACAGCGCGGTGAGCAGGTGCTCCATCAGCCCCGGCACGGCCTGGACGGTGGTCGCACGGCCCAGGATCTCGACGAGGGCGGGCGGTGAGAACAGCTCGGAGCGGGTGACGATCCGGGCGGATCCGCCCGCGAGCATGACCCCGAACAGCTCGAAGTAGAACACGTCGAAGGTGCTGGCGGCCATGACGAGACTCACGTCGTCGTCGCCGAACCCGAGGAGGCGTCGGCACGCCAGGAGCGTGTTGGCGATGCCGCGGTGCTCCATCACCACGCCCTTGGGCCGTCCGGTGGTGCCCGAGGTGTAGATGACGTAGGCGGTGTCGGTTCCGCAGACGGCGATCGGCGGTACCGGGTCCGGGTCCCGAGGGGGCGGTGCCGTGACATCGATGACGGTCAGGTCGCCGTCGGTGCCGTCGGGCGTGTCGGTGAGGATGGCCGACGCGCCGGAGTCGGCCAGGATGAACGAGCGGCGGGCTTCGGGGTCGTCGGGGTTGAGCGGCACGAACGCGGCTCCTGCCATGGCCGCCCCGAGTGTGGCCACGGCCAGGTCGTTGGTGCGGCCGACACGGACGCCGACCGTCTGGCCGCGCCCGACCCCGGCCGCGCCGAGCCGCCGCGCGACGTGCTGGGCACGGTCGTGGAGCTCGGCGAAGGTCATCCGCGCGCGGGCGTCGGCGACGGCGACCGCGTCGGGGCGCCTGCGGGCCGTCTCGGCGAAGAGGCCGTGCCAGCCGCCGTCGTGCTCGGGGGCGGCCAGGGCACGTTCGGCGGGGCGGTCCCCGGTCGGGTCGAAGATCGGGAGTTCGTCGACGGGCCGCGTGGGATCCGCGCACGCCAGGTCGATCAGCCGTGCGTACTCGGCGCCCAGCCGGGCGGCGACGGCGTCGTCGAACAGGTCCCGGGAGTACTTGATCCGCAGACGGGCCCCTGCGTCGTCGCGCCACAGGGTCCACTCCAGGTCGAACCGGGACACGTCGGCGTCGAACCCCACCGGCTCGGACCGTGTTCCGGGCAGGCGCGGTACTCCGGTGCGGGCGTCTGAAGGGCGAACATGACCTGGAAGAGGGGGTTGTGGCTCAGGGCGCGCTCGGGCTGGAGATCGTCGACGACGGCCTCGAAGGGCACGCGCTGGTGTCGGAGCGCGTCGAGGGTGCTGGCACGGAAGCGCTGGAGGACGTCGGTGAACGACGGGCGCCCGGACAGGTCGGTGCGCAGGACGACGCTGTTGACGAAGAGCCCGACCACGTCGGCCAGGTCCGCGTCGTCGCGGTTGGCCACCGGGGAGCCGAACACGATGTCGTCCTGGCCGGAGTAGCGGTTCAGCAGGCAGGCGAAGGCCGCTCCCAGGAGCATGTACGTGGAGCAGCCGTGCCGCCGGCCCAGCCCCTCCAACCGCTCCACAGTGTCCAGGGGCAGGCGCTGTTCGCACGTGCCTGCGCCGAAGGTGGGGATCGGTGGTCGGGTACGGGCCATCGGCAGATCGATCGCCGCCAACCCGTCCAGGGAACGGTGCCGGGCCTGGCGGGCCGCCCGCCCCTCGGACCCGCCCACCCACCGCCGCTCACGCGCCGCGAACGCGGCGAAGTCGCTCCGGGGCGGCGAGGGTGGTTCCGCGTCGCCGCGCCGGGCCGCGTACAGGTCGCCGAGGTCGCGGTTCAGAACACCCAGGGACCATCCGTCGGCCGCGATGTGGTGGACCGATGTCGCCAGGAGGTGCTCGTGTGCGGGGCCGTCCCCGCCCGAGACGATGAGGAACCGCACCAGGGGCGGATCCGCGAGGTCGAAGGGCCGGTGGAGGAAGTCGTGCACGAGCGCCGCCTCGTCCCGCTGGTGCGTCACCACGGTGACGGGGGAGCGCCGGGTGGCCTCGGGCAGGCGGCGACGAGGCGCCCCGTCGCCGTCGGCCCCGTAGGCCACCCGCAGTTCCGGGTGGCGTGCCACAAGGTCGGCGCAGGCGGCGACGAGGGCGGGGAGGTCGATGTCGCCGACGAGGCGCACGACGTCGTTGACGTTGTAGGCCGGGCTGGCGGGATCCATCGCGTGCAGGAACCACATGCGTTCCTGGCTCGAGGACAGCACTTCGAGGTCGGTGGCCCGCTCGTCCAGAGCGTGCCGACGCTCAGCGAGGTGCGTCCGGGACCGCAGAATCTCCTCAGCCCGTTCCCGGCGTCGCGTGTCCGGTTCTGTCCTCGCACGTGGATCGAGCGGCATACGCGCTCCTCGTCGTCTCGGCGGACCCGTGTCGGGCGGTGCCGCGTTCTCCGCGCCGCACCGCCCGGGACGAGACTGCCGCGCGAGGGACATCAGGGAAAGCGCGTATCGACAAATCCGTGTTTCTCATAATCTCTGCCGGTGTTTATCGAGGAGTGGTGATCAAGAGTTTGTTAGATCTCATGAAGGGTAGGGTGGTCAGATTTTTATTAATAGTCACAAAGACAGGGAGATGGCCTGGGGCTAAGGTGTTGGCGACCTGACCGCCATGGCTGTGGAGGGGCGTGAAATGACCGATGGGGGGCCCGTGTGGCGTGATCGGGCGTTTCTCGTCCTGTGGTTGGGGCAGGCGATGAGTGAGATGGGGACCGCGATCACGACGATCGTCCTCCCCCTCATCGCGATCACCGCCCTCGGAGCGAGCACGGCCGAGGTGGGCGTCCTCAAGGCCATGACGTCGGTCGCGGTTCTGGTCGCCGCTGTCCCGGCGGGCCTGTATATCGACCGGGTGAGCAAGCGCGGGCTGATGGTCGCGTGCAACCTCCTGCGCGCACTGGTGCTGCTGTCGGTTCCGGCCATGGCGCTCGTCGGTTGGTTGACGATGGCGTGGATGTACGCCACGGCGTTCCTCGTCGGGGTGGCGATCGTCGTCTTCGGGATCGCCTACCACTCGTACGTTCCCATCGTGGTCCAGCGTTCGCGTCTGCCCGACGCCAACGCCAGGATCGAGGTCACCGAGTCGATCGCACGTGTCGGCGGACCGAGCGCGGGGTCGTTGCTCAACGGGCGTGTCGGCGGTCCGGTCACGTTGGTCGTCGACGCGCTGCTGTCCCTGGCGAGCGCGGTGGCGTTCATGTTCGTCCCCAAGGACGTACCCGGCGAACGGCCGCGGGCCGGGGACGCGGGTTCCCGACACCCGTGGCGGCGCTGGGGCGCCTCGGTCAGGGAGGGATTCGCGCTGTTGGGCGCCAATCCTCCGCTGGCCCGCACCGCGGCCACGACCGTCGGCTCCATGTTCTGCCTGAGCATGGTCAACGCGGTCTTCCTCTACTACCTCGTCGTGGACCTGGGGCTGTCCTCGGTGGCCGTCGCCGTCGTCTTCCTGGTCGGTGAGAGCGGCGGTCTGCTCGCCGCGATGGGCGCCTCCTTCGTCATGCGTCTGGTGGGAAGCGCGCGGATCATGTGGCTCATCGCCTTCCTGAGCCCAGCGGGCCTCCTGCTCGTGGTGGCGCCCGCCCTGCCCGTCACCATGGCCGTCGGCTACCTGCTGCTCACGTCGATCCGTTTCGTCCTGTTCGACATCTCGCAGTACTCCTACCGGCAGACCGCCTGTCCGATGGAGCGGCTCGGTTCCATCACGGCGAGCATCCGCTTCTGCATCGGCGTCGCCTCGGCCGCGGGAGCGCTGATCGGCGGCTGGCTCGGCGTCCACCTGGGCTCGGTGGGCACCGTCCTCGTCGCGACCGTGCTCATGTGTCTGGCCGCGTTTCCCGTTCTGTTCTCCGACATTCGCCGGACACGCGACATCGAGGACCTGCCGACCGTCACCTCGCCCCAACGGATTTCCGGAACCACACCGCCGTCCTGAGCGCAACGAGGAAAGGAGCAGGGCGTGGACCAGTCTTCACACGACCTGTACACCGTGGTGGTCAACCATGAGGAGCAGTACTCCCTGTGGCCCACCGGGTCAGCGTGTCCGGACGGATGGCGACCCATCGGGGTGAGCGGCGACCGCGAGCGGTGCCTGGCGTGGATCGCCGCAGCCTGGACGGACCAGCGCCCGCGGTCACTGCGTGCTCGGCTGGGCGCGGAGGACGCGACGTGACCGTCTCCGCTCTGGACGAGGCCGTCCTCGCGGTGTTGAGCCGCCTCTGTGACCTGGGCGTGGAGCTGTCGGAGCGCGATGGGCGCCTGCGCGCCGACCCGCCCCCGGGCGTGGACCCGGCGCTCCTGCCGGAGAGGTCGCCCCAGGTCGACGCCGAACTGCTCGACCTGCTGCGCGCCGCGGGGGCCGGGCTCCCCGAGGGCACCCGGGTGTTGCCCCTGTCGTGGACGCAGCAGCGCATGTACTTCGCCTCCCACCAGCACGGAGCGGAGTCGAACTCGACGGTTCCGCACGCGCTGCGCCTGCGCGGCCCCCTGGACGTGGCGGCCCTGACCGAGGCACTGCGCCGCCTGGTCGCACATCACGCGATGCTACGCGCCTCGATCCTGACGATCGGCGCCCAGGTCGTCCAGAGCGTCGCGCCCGAGGCCGCCCCCGAGCTCCCCCTCACGGACCTGACGGACATCCCGCCCCCGGACCGTGAAGCGCAGGCGCTGCGAAGGGCCCGACACGCGATGGCCGTCCCCTTCGACCTCGCGCGCGCCCCGCTGATTCGACCGTCCCTCCTGCGTCTGGCCCCCGACGACCACATCCTGCTGATGCCGATCCACCACCTGGTGGTCGACGGCCTGTCGCTTCCCGTCATCAACCGGACGCTGTTGGCCGCCTACGAGGAGGCCGTGGAGGGACGGCCGCCCTCGCAGGATCCACCGCGCTCCGACTATCGGGCCCACATCGCCGACCAGTTCGGCGAACGCGCCACCGCTCGGGTCGAGCGCCACCACGCCTACTGGGAGAAGCGGATGGCGGGCAAGCCGCCCCTGCTGTCCCTGCCCACCGACCGCCCCCGGCCCAGCGTGCCCAGCTTCCGCGGCCGCCCGGTCGAGCACCGACTGACCGCGGACCTGACCGCCGCGCTGGCGCGATTCGCGCGTACCCAGCACATCACCCCCTTCATGCTCTACAGCGCGGCCCTGCACGTGCTCCTCGCCCGCTACTCCGGCCAGGACGACATCACCGTCGGTTACCCGTTCTCCGGGCGCGTGCGGCCCGAGCAGGCGGATGTGGTCGGACTCCACATCACCACCCTCCTCCAGCGCGTCCAGCTCGGCGACGACCCCTCCGTCGTCGAACTGCTGGCGCGCGTGCGCAAGGAGATCCTGACCGGGACCGGGCACCACCAGATGCGTTTCGACCGGCTCGTCAACGCGCTGGGGCTGTCGCGTTCCACCGCGTACCACCCCGTGTTCCAGGTCCTCATCGGCTACAACGGTCCAGAGCGGCCGCTGCCCGAGACCGCTGGACTGCGGCCGGAGCTGTACATCGTCGACACGGGGGCCGCCCGTTTCGACCTTGAGTTGTACCTCCGTCCCGACGGCGACGAGATGGCGGTGATGCTCTGGGCGCAGGAGGACCTGTTCGAGACCGAGACCGCGCGGCGCATGCTGAACCACCTCGAGCAGGTTCTGCGGGGAATGCTCACCGACCCCGACGGCCGCGTGTCGCGCGTCGCCCTGCTGTCAGAGGAGGAGGCCACCCAGGCGCGGACGGCGGGCACCGGTGCCCGCCGCGAGCCGGTCGAGGGAACCGTTCCCGAACAGATCGCCAGGACGGCTCACCGACACCCCGACCGTGTCGCCGTGCGCGGCCAGGGGGTGGAGGTCACCTACGCCGAGCTGGACCGCCGCGCCTCCGCCGCGGCTGGGCGCCTCCGCGCGCTGGGTGTGGGAACCGAGGACGTCGTGGGCGTCTACGCGGAGCGCTCGACCGACCTGGTCGTCGCCATCGTGGGGATCCTGCGCTCGGGCGGGGCCTGGCTCCCGCTGGATCCGTCCCTGCCGCGCGCCCGCCTGGACGACATGGTCGAGGACGCCCGTCCCCGGGCCGTGGTGACCGACGCCTCCGCCGCCCTCAGGCGGGACGGCCCCGTGCCCCTGGCACTGGCTGACCTGACCGCCGAGGGTCCCGCGGTCGAGGAGGCCCCGGACCCGCCGGAGGACGACGCGCTGGCCTACGTCATCTTCACCTCCGGCTCCACGGGGCGCCCCAAGGGCGTGATGAACACCCATGCCGGGCTGTCCAACCGTCTGGCCTGGATGCAGCGCGCCTACCCGATCGACGGCGCCGACACCGTGCTGCACAAGACACCGCTGAGCTTCGACGTCTCGGTCTGGGAGCTCCTGTGGCCGCTCACCGTGGGCGCGACCCTCGCCGTGGCCGGACCCGGAGCGCACCGGGACGCCGAGCGCCTGGGACACATCATTCGGTCGGAGGGCGTCACCGTCGTCCACTTCGTCCCCTCCATGCTGCGGGCGTTCCTCGCCAGCGGCCAGGCCGAGGCGTGCACGGGACTGCGCCACGTGGTGTGCAGCGGCGAGGCGCTCACCCCCGAACTGCGCGACTCCTTCGGACACCGCTCCGACGCCGAACTGCACAACCTGTACGGTCCGACCGAGGCCGCCATCGACGTGACCGCCCACGACCTGGGACCGGGGGGCCGTGCCGACCAACGCGACCTCGTTCCCATCGGGCGTCCCATCAGCGGACTCTCGGTGCACGTCCTGGACCCGCACGGCCAACTCCTGCCCCCGGGGGTGACGGGCGAGATCCACATCGGCGGGGTCGGGCTGGCGCGGGGATACATCGGCCGTCCCGAACTGACCGCTGAGCGGTTCGTCCCCTCCCGCCTGGGCGATCCAGGCGAGCGCCTCTACCGGACGGGGGATCTGGGCCGACGGCTGGCGGACGGGACGATCGAGTTCCTCGGCCGCGACGACGACCAGGTCAAGCTGCGGGGCTTCCGGATCGAACTGGGCGAGGTCGAGGCGGCGATCGGGGATGTGCCCGGTGTCGGCCAAGCCGTCGCCGCCCTGCACCGGGGCCCGTCCGGAGCATCCTCACTCGCGGCGTACCTGACGTGCGTCGACGACGCCGAGGAGACGTTGTCCCGGGTCCGTGCCGCACTGGCCGCGCGCCTGCCCGAGCACATGGTTCCGACACTGTGGACGGTGCTGGCCGAGTTTCCGCTGCTGACCTCGGGCAAGGTCGACCGGTCGGCGCTACCCGACCCCCAACGGCCCCACCACACGCCCGCGGACGGGAGGGAGCGGCCGTGGACGGTCCGGGAGGAGCTTCTGGCCCATCTGTGGGAGCGGGTCCTGGCCACGCCGCCCGGTGGACTCGACGACGACTTCTTCCTTCTGGGCGGCGACTCGATCCTGAGCATCGAACTCGTCGCCGTCGCCCGCCAGGCGGGGCTCGGGCTCACCGTCGAAGACGTCTTCCAGAACCCCACGCTGGCGTCGATGGCGCAGGTGGACCACGGTGTCGACCCCGCACAGGAGGGTGACGCCGCACCGTTCGCCCTGTTCCCCGACGACCTCCGCGACCGCGTGCCCACGGGTGTGGAGGACGCCTTCCCACTCTCACGGCTGCTGGCCGGTCTCTACTACGAGTCGATCGCCAACCCCGACCACCGCGTCTACACCACCACCCTCCGCCTGGAGGGCGCCTTCGACGAGGACCGATGCGCACCGCCCTGGACGCGCTGCTCGATCGCCACCCGTTCCTGCGCAGCTCGATCGACACCACGACCTTCGGCGAGCCCGTCCAGCTCGTGCACACCCGGGTTCCCACCCCGTTGGCGGTCGTGGACGTGCGCACGCTCCCGGACGAGGAGCGGCGCGCCGCGTTCGACTCCTGGTTCGCCGGTGAACGACACCGGGTCTTCGCCTGGGACCGACCCCCGCTCCTGGCGCTCACAGCCCACCTGATGACCGACGCCGAGTTCCAGCTCACGCTGACGGAGCCGTTCCTGGACGGCTGGAGCGTGGCGCTGGCCCTCAACGAACTCCTCGACACCTACCGCGACCTGGCCTCGGGGCCGCTCGTCCCGCGCGAGGCCGTCCGAGCCCAGGCCGGGTTCCTGCGCCGCGAGGCCGCCGCCCTCGCCGACGACACCTCCCGGGACTTCTGGCTCGGGGTGCTGTCCGACCCTCCCCCGGGACGGCTGCCGGGGGAGGCCGCACCCGGTTACGGGGTACGCGACGTGGAGGTCACGGCGCGTACCTCGGACGGGCTCATGGCCCTCGCCGGCCAGATGGCGGTGCCGCTCAAGTCGGTCCTGTTGGCAGCGCACGTACAGGTCTTGTCCCTGTTGACCGGGCGCCGTGACGTCATCACCGGCCTGATGGCCAACAGCCGGCCGGAGAGCACGCAGGGCGCCGCCGCCGTCGGAATGTTCCTCAACACGACACCCATCCGCGTGACGGTCGGCCCCGGATCCCGCGCTGACGCCGTCCGCGCGGTGCACGAAGCCGAGTCCGCGGTCCTGGCGCACCGTGCCTATCCCTACGCGCAGATGCTGCGGGACGCGCGGCTGGACACCCCGTTCGACACGACGTTCAATTACACGCACTTTCGCCCCTACGAGGACCGTACGGCGGACGGTGGGCCGCGACTGCTGTCACTGAGGGCGACCGACCAGACGTACCACCGGTTGACCGCCCAGTTCCGGCGCGACGTGCTCAGCGGTGGCGTCGGGCTGTTCCTGGAGTTCTCCGACTCCGGGTTGGACGGGGCCCAGATGGACCTCATCGCGGGCTACTACGCCGAGGCCCTGCACCAGATGGCCCGGGAACCCCACGCGTCGCTCGCGCCGCTGGAACGGCTGGCACCCGTCCCGCAACCCGTTCCGCGAGAGCCCGACGGCGGGTTCGCCACCGACCTGTACGACCGCTTCGCACACCAGGCCGCACTCACCCCCGAGGCGACGGCGCTGCACGTCGGTGCGACGACCGTGCGTTACCGGGAGCTGTCGGAGGCCGCCGAACGGCTGTCCGCCCGACTGGCGGGGAACGGTGTCACGGCCGGTTCGGTGGTACCCGTGTGCGCGAAGCGCTCGGCGGACTACGTCACCGCGGTTCTCGCGGTGCTGCGACTCGGGGCCGCCTACGCGCCCCTCGACCCCGCCCAGCCCCCGGAACGGTTGCGCCGTCTCCTGGCGGCCTCCGGCGGCACCGTCGCCGTCCGAGCACGCACGGAACCGCTGCCGGTTCCGGACGGCGTCGTGGAGGTCGACGTTCGCGGGAGCGAGGGCGCTGGGAGCGCGCCCGCGGCCTCCCCTGACGCGGGCAGAACCGCCGCCGTGGTCTTCACGTCGGGCAGCACCGGCCAGCCCAAGGGCGTGGCCCTCTCACACTCCGCCATCATGAACCGCCTCGACTGGTCGCTGCGCGAGGAGCCCGCCGGGGCCGACGACGTCTTCGTCCTGCGGACCCCCATCGGGTTCGTGGACTCGATCGCCGAGCTCTTCGACGGCCTGCTGCGCGGCGTTCCCACGGCGATCCTGCCCGATGACGTGCGCGACCCCGCGGACGTGGTCGAGGTCCTCGCGTCGGCGGGCGTCACCAAGGCCACGATGGTGCCGACGCTGGCGGCCGAGATCCTGCGCTCGGACGCGACCTGGGCGTGGCGCTGCGGTGTTTGCGCGTCCTGCACCTGAGCGGCGAGCCCCTGCGGGCGCGCCTGGCCCAGGACCTGGCCACGAGGCTCCCGCACCTGAGGGTGCGCAACATCTACGGGGCGACGGAGGTGTGCGCGGACGCCACGGCCCACCAGGTCACAGGGCGCGAAACGGGCAACGTCCCCATCGGGACCCCGTTACCCGGCGTCACCGCGCGCGTCCTGCACGAGGACGGTGGTTCCGTCCCCGACGGGACCACCGGTGAACTCGTGATCGGCGGCGCGGGACTCGCCTTGGGGTACGTGGGGGACCCAGCCCGGACCGCGGCGCGGTTCGTCCCCGCCGCGGACGGGGTGGGAAGGCGCGAGTACCGGACCGGTGATCTGGCCGTCCGGCGCACGGACGGCGCGTTGGAGGTGCTGGGCAGGGCCGACCGGCAGATCAAGGTCCGGGGTGTACGCGTCGAACCCGCCGAGGTGGAAACCGCCCTGGTGGACCACGCCGCCATCGCCGAGGCGCTCGTCGTCCAGCGCGACCGCGCCGGGCACGCGCCGAGCTGGTCGCCTACGTCCATACGTCGGCTCCGGAACCGAGCCCGGCCGAGCTACGGCGCTTCCTGCGCGAACGGCTCCTCCCCGCCGCGGTCCCCGACGCGTGGTGGCCGTCGCGGACTGGCCTCGCCTGGCGTCCGGCAAGATCGACGTCGCCAGCCTGCCCGAACCAGGCCCTGACCTGCGGCATCCACGGACACGGCGTCCCGAGGGGCTGTTGGAGAACGAACTGGCCGACATGTGGGAGCAGCGACTCGGCGAGCGCCCTCAGGACGTGGCCGACGACTTCTTCGAACTGGGCGGGAACTCGCTGCACGCCATCGTGCTGGCGGGCGCCGTGAGCCGGTGGATCGGCGTCACGGTCAGCGTCGCCGACGTGTTCGACCGACCCACGCTCGCCGAACAGGCGCTCCTGGTGGAGCACCTCCTGGTCCCGGAAACCGCTCGTGATGATGGCGAGGCATGATCATGGGTGACACAATGCGCATGTATGGCTACGATCCCCTCCATGCCTCGACGGGGAGACCCCCTCACGAGGACGAAACACGACCGTACCCGGTCTCGTCAGAGAGCCTCATCTCCTTGAATCACATGACCGCCTCCGCATTCAGCGTCACCGCCTCCCGGACCCGAGCCCCACACGGATCCTCGCCAACCGCGCGCACCCTCTCCTCCGTCTTCTCCGTCCTGCGTGTTCCCCCCGCGGCCGTCGACCACGACGCCATGGTCGTCCTGTTCAGCGGTCCGCACAGCAAGGTGTACTCCTTCGGGCACCTCGGTACGAGCCTTCTGGTTCCGCCCAGCCACCGGGATTCCGCGCTGTCCTTCCTGTACGGATGGGACACGGTCATCCTGCTCCCGATCACTGACGGCTCCCACCAGGAGGTGGCCCAGGACGTGATCGCGCGCGCCACCTCCTGGATCGATTCCACCGACGGCACCTGGAACGTCGCTCTGGGTACAACGACCGAACGTGGTCAGATCGAGATGACCGTCGACGACCTGGCCATGGTGATCGGTGCGGTCGAGCGCCTGGGGCAAGGGCCCGGGATCCACCGGGTGGAGGACATGCCGATGGAGATCGCGTTGATGCGCTCTCCGGATCTGGCCGCCTTGCTCGCGAGCCGCCTGATCCCGCTCATGGCCACCGGGGCGCCGCTCCTGGAGACCCTGGTCTCCTACATCGAGCACGGTCGGGAGCGCTCCAATGTCGCACGTCAGTTACACATCCACCCGAACACGCTGGACTACCGGCTCAGGAGGATCCACGAGTTAACGGGGCTTTCGCCCTGGGTCCCGAAGGACCTCCAGATGCTCGGAGCAGCTTCCCTCGCCGCGCGGCTGATGCCGGAGGAGCAGGGGGAGTCCCCGGAAACCTCCGTGAGGTCCCGCTCGGGGATCCCCCGCAGACGCGAGGCCTGACCGCAGGTGGCGGCCGGGAGCGGTAGCGAGGTCTTCCTGCTTTCCGGCGTCCCCTCTTCGATTCCCTTGTCGGCGATGTCGAGTTCGGCTGATGCCGCCTCGTGAGTGTCCTCGTCGATGCGCCCGTAGGCGACCAGCTGCTCCAGATGGAGAACCGGTCGCAGACCGACGTGAATCCGTTCGCAGACGCAGCGCGGCCAGTACCTTGGCTGAACTGGCCGTCGTATGGCCTGGTGGCAGCGGTGGTTCGGGACGCGCACCCGAGCGATTCGCGAACATGTTCGTTACGATCGGGATATGACTGCGAGAAGAGAGCCGATCAGCCGCCGGGAACGTGCGGCGAAGCCTGCCCTTTCACGGCGGTGGATCGTGGACACCGCCGTGCGGGTCATGCGCGCCGAGGGCCTGGAGAAGGTCACTATGCGCCGCTTGGCCAAGGAGCTGGACACCGGTCCGGCGTCACTGTACGTCTACGTGGCCAACACCGCCGAACTGCATGCGGCCGTGCTGGACGCCCTGCTGGGCGAGGTCGACCTGACCGGCGGGAGCGCCGGGGAAAGCTGGCGCGAGCGGCTCCGCGCCGTACTGGCTTCCTACACCGCCGTGCTGTTCGACCACCCACAGCTTGCCCGGTCGGCTCTCGTGGCGCGCCCCAGCGGCGAGAATTACCTGCGGCTGGTGGAGCGCGTCCTGGACCTGCTGTCCCGCAGCGGAGTCTCCCGCGAGCAGGTCGCTTGGGGCGTGGACAAGCTACTCCAGGACGCCACCTCCACGGCCGCCGAGCAGTCAACGCAAGAACACGACCCCATGGCCGAGGACGACTGGAACGCCACCAGCCGGGCCCTGCGGTCCGTGGATGAGACCGCCCACCCAGCCATCAAGGCGCACATGCCCGCTCTGGTCAGCGGCTCACCCGGCGACCGCATGAGCTGGAGTTTCGACGTTCTGGTCAACGGCATCACGCACACGCCCGTCCCCGGTGCGAAGGATTGAAATCGAAGGATTGAAGCCGTCTCGTCGGCCGCCCGGCCCGCCCGTTGCCGGGGGCAGCTCCGCAGTGGTGCACACGCCGTGCGCCTGGTGGACCGAGACCGTCGCGAACTTGTTCGGAACGAACGTGTTCGTTATACTGGAGTCGTCCGGCGGGCCAGGTCACCTCACGACCGAGCCCTCCGCCGCCCTGCGGGAGCGCCTGGAGAGTGCGTTGGGCGGGCGCGGGGCGTTCGCCCGGTTCAAGGAGGTGACACACGGCGCGGGCTGGGACGGCCTGGCCGCGTGGACCCTCCGCAGTGAGGAGCGCGCCCTGGGACGCGCCCGGCAACGGCTCGCCGACCACGTGTACCGCTACGACGAAAGGAGTGCCCTGCGATGGGCGCCTACCAGCACTACGACTTCCTCGCCCTGGACCGGCCGCTGGACGAGGGGCAGCGCGCCGAACTGCGGGCCCTGTCCAGCCGCGCGCGCATCACCGCGACCTCGTTCACCAACGAGTACCACTGGGGCGACTTCCGCGGCGATCCGGTCAGGCTCATGCGCACCCACTTCGACGTGTTCGCCCATTTCACCGAGTGGGGCACCCGGCAGGTCATGATTGCGGCGCCGAGTGCGGTCCTGCGTCCTCATGACATCGAGCCCTACCTGCTCACCGACATAGCCCATTACACCACCGGCGGCGGCCGGACCGTCATCTCCCTGACCTTCGATGACGAGGAGGGAGTCGAGTTCGTCGAGTTCCCGGTGGGCTTGGCGGGGATCGCCCCGGCTCGGGCCGAACTGCTCGGGGGCGACCGACGGCTGCTGTATCTCGCGTGGCTGCTGTCGGTGCAGGCCGACGACGACCTCGATGATGAGGAGGTGGAACCCCCGCTCCCGGCAGCTGGGGGACCTGAGCGCTCCCCTGCACGCGGTCGCGGACTTCCTGCGCATCGACGCGGACCTGCTCGCGGTGGCCGCCCAGGCATCTCCGCCCCTGCCGACCGGGGCCGACCGGGGGAAGGAGATGTCTCGGTGGATCGAGGAACGGCCCGCCAAGGAGAAGAACCGTCTGCTGGAACTGGTGGCAGACGGGGAGGCCGTCCGGGCACGGGCGCGCATGCTCCAGGCCTTCCAGGAGAGCGGCCGCGGTGCTCCGGCGGTTGCCGAGGGTTCTCGGACCGTGCGGGAGCTGTGGGCCGCCGCCGGGGAGTACCGAGCCCGCAGGGAACGAGAGGAGGCGGTGAGGGAGGCCGACCGGGAGAGGCTGCGCAGGGAGGAGGAGTCCGCCGCCCGCGCCGCCCGCCTTGACGTCCTGGCCGGACGGCGCGATCAGGCGTGGCAGGAGGTCGAGGACCGCATCGCGACCACGCGCCCCGACGAGTACGACCGGGCCGTGGCCCTGCTCGCTGACCTGTGCGCCCTGGCCGAACGCGAGGGGGAGCAGGTCGCCTTTGACCGGCCGCTGCGGGAACTGCGCGAGCGGCACCGCCGCAAGAGCGGGCTCCAGCGCCGCATGGACAAGGCGGGGCTTGGCCGATGACACATCCCGGTACCCCTTTCCCGCCGCCGCCGCCGCCGACGCGGGCAGCCGGTAGCTTGCCATTATGAGTGATCACCGTGATGACTTTCCCGAAGGATTCGAAGCCTTGCCGGGGGCCGCAGCCGCCTCCGGGATCGGGGACGGCTCCCCGTTCGGGTTCGGACTGTTCGAGGAGTCCCCGCGACCGTCCCGGCGCCGTCCCCGCCGGGAGGAGACGATGACCTACCGGGTGCGGGTGGAGATCACCGGCACCAAGCCGCCGGTGTGGCGCAGGCTGGAGCTGGACTCGGACCTGTTCCTCAACGAGGTGCACGCGATCCTCCAGGCCGCGTTCGGGTGGGAGAACTACCACCTGCACGGGTTCGCCAGCGGCGGTTCCTACTACAGCCGCGATGCCGAGCTCTACCTGTGCCCGTTCGAGGCGCAGGGGGGCAGACCCGGCGTCCCCGAGGAGCAGGTGCGTCTGGACGAGGTCCTGGCAGAGGTCGGGGATCGGCTGTTCTACCTGTACGACTTCGGCGACGACTGGGAGCACCTGCTCACCCTCCAAGCCGTCGTCCCCCGCAAGGAGGACGGGCCGAGGGCGGTGTGCGCCGCCGGGAGCAGGTCGGCCCCACCCGAGGACTGCGGAGGCCCGTCCGGGTACGAACTGTTCAGCGCCGCCACCGACACCGGGCACCGGCACCATGCCGAGGCGCTCGCCGAGTACCGGGAGGTCTTCGGGATGGACCCCGACCCGGCGCGGGCTCCGGTCCCGTTCGATATGGACGCGGTCAACCGGACCTTGGCGGCGGTGGTCGGGCCGGTTCCGGACGACCTGCCCGGTCCGGTCGGTGAACTGCTGGCCTCCGTACGTGACCCGCGGGTGCGGGGACGCCTGCTGGCCCTGGCCGCCGCGGCGGCCACCCCGGAGGAGGAGCCGAGCGCGGCCATTGTGCGTGCGGCGGTCGGCCCGTACACCTGGCTGCTGGACCACATTGGCGACGACGGGGTGAAGCTGACCGGGGCTGGGTATCTGCCCCCGGCGAGCGTGCGGGAGGCCGCCGAGGCCCTGAACCTGACGGGGAGGTGGCTCGGCATGGCCAACCGGGAGGTCCAGACCCTGCCGGTGCTGAATCTGCGCGAATCCGCCCAGAAGACGGGGCTGCTGCGAAAGCACAAGGGGCGGCTGCTGCTCACCAAGGTGGGCAAGGAGGCACGCGAGGATCCCCGGGCGCTGTGGGACCACCTGGCTGCGCGGATGCCGCCCACGCCCAAGGCCGAGGTCGAACGGCTGGGATGCCTGGTGGCGGTGCTGGCGGTGGCCGCCGGGAGCCGGGACGTGCCCAGTGAGGTCGCCGCGGTCCTGACCGGTCTGGGGTGGCGGGTCGACGGCGGACTGTCGGTGAACTCCTCGGCCGCCTGGGATGCCATGTACGAGGTGTGGGCGGTTCTGGACACCATGGGCGGGTGGTCCAAGGGATCGTTCAGTCGGGGTACCGCGCCAACCGCCCGGGGTAGGTCGTTCGCCCGCGCGGCCCTGCGGAGTCCGACCTGACCGCTGACCCGCGCCCGTCGGCGTCGCAGGACTACGGTATACGGCGACCGTGTCGACTCTGGAGGGCGTCAGCGCGGGTTCCGTGGTGTTGACCGGGGCACCCCAGAGAGGCGGTTCCCCGGTTGTGTCGCGTTGCCCCGCGTTCCGCTGGGGAGTGTGCACCCTCAGGGTGCACGCCCTCGGCCCTTGCGGTGCACCCCCACGGGTGCACCGAGTGAACCCTGTGCCAGGGTCACATCTGTTGGTCCAGCCACTCCTGGCAGCGCTCACGGAACCACAACAGCACCTGCTGCACTCGCTCCCTGCCATCCTCAACGAGGACTTCGAGCGGGAAACTCGGTCGTCGGTTCAGTGAGTCCTCGGGCAGGTCGATTCCAGGGATCGCGTTGAACTTGTGCAGCAGCTCCCTCCGCAGAGCCACATCGTCGAACGGAGGGCGGCGCGCCATGTGCTGGAAGACCACCTCAGCGCGTCCCGACAACGGGTAGAGCACGAGCGCCCATCGCCAGTCGGCGTTCACGCTCTCGTCCCAGGTGAGGAGGAAACAACTGGTGTCGGCGCCGCTCCCCCAGAGCAGGTCGCCACCGGCGGCGTTCCATTCGTCGATCAGGGCCTGAGCCGCCCGTACGACCACGGGCCGCTGGTTCTCCAGGAGCAGTGAGTGGAACTGTCGTTCCCGTTCGACGAACTCGTCCACCTCGAGTCCGACCAGTTCAGCCAGTGCGGCGGCCGGCACGAACCCCTCATGCCCTGATCCCGCCTCCTCTGCGGCCCTGGTGTCGGGGAAGACCCGGTCCTCGTGGGCTGTGCCCGGGTGGGCACTCAGATACCGGGCCACGGTCGCCGTCTTGGCCCCGACGAGTACCGCGAGTTCGCGGTGCGTGGTCCAGCGGCCTGACGCCAGCATCGCCAGCGCGTGTTCGAGTTGCTGGGCGAGATCCTCACCGATCTCCTCCGGTGCCTGAGTACCGGAGGAGGCGGGGGAAGGCCACAGAGCACAGGCGTGGTCCGCGAGAAGGGCGGCACGTGCCTCGATCTCCGGCCTCCCCCAACTGGGAGCATCGGCGATCTGGCGGTTCATGCTCAGACCGCTGGACTGGAAGATCTTCTGCTTGCGCTCGAACATGTGGTTGGACAGCTTCGAGTTCTGCGCGGTCAGGGTCAGGTTGCCCAGAGTGTGCAGCAGACGTCCGTGCAGTTCGTTCTCGGTCTCGTCCGGGTCGGTCTGCTTGCGCAGCACCTCGTACCATTCCTCGGTCATGCTCTGCGGCATGACGTGTTCGATACTTACCTTGGCCTTGCCGAAGTCCACCGGCTCGGGGGAGTCGAAGGCCTCCTCCAACCTGCGCAGTACGAAGGTGCGCTGTAGGGCCTGACCCGACCAGTAGAAATTGCGGTGTGCCACCGCCTCGCGCAGCGCCTTGTCGGACGGCCAGCGCCGACGCGGATCCGACAGGTACCGGTGCACGGAGTCCGCGACCGAGCCGCCCGGCTGGATCTCCTTCGGTGAGGACATGAAGATCCTGTTGAGCCCCTGGGTCGGCACACCGGCGATCATCCGTCGGACCAGGAAACTCTCCACATACCCCAGTGCGCGGATCAGCTCGTCGGTGTCGGTGTGCCCCTGGTCGCGTAGCACCATCAGGTGCAGCGCCAGCGGTCGGTAGATCTTGTTACCCCAGGATTCGAGGCGGGTCAGGACCTCGGCCAGATCCGGGTCGCTTTCGAAGACGGGGTCGAGTACGCGCTGCAGCAGCTGCCCCAGACGCCACAGGTGTTCGACCTCGCCGCGCAGGGCCCTCTCACCACCGGCGTGGGACACTTTCTCCAGGCGTTCCTTCTGCCCGTGGTAGACCTCGCTCTGTTTCGCCCGCTCGTCCCCACGCAGTACCAGATCCAGCCAGGCCAGGGTCTCCAGTGTCTCCGGACCCAGTTCGTCCTGCATCGGCAACCAGACCTCGTCGTACACCTCCTGTCCGGTATCGGGCAGGAGCATGAAGACGTAGTTGCGCAACAGGTCGGTCTGGCTGAGTCCCTTGCCGGTGTTGTTCAGGGACTCGAAGATCCGGAAGACGTTGTCGCCCGCCTCTGCCTGGATGTCCACCAGGCTGAGCCGGTGGCCGATGATCTCCTCGATCCGGAGGAGATCCTCCTCGGTGTAGTGCCTGACCTGGCGGGAGAAGTAGTTGTAGGCGAACCCGACCCTGTCGTCACCGCCCGCTTCGGGGTGCCCGTTGACGACGGCCGCGAAGGCGGACCGGTCGGCCTGGGTCGGCGCGATCCGGTACTTGTCAGGTCCCTTGTTGTACTTGTTCACCAGGTAGACGTCATCGATCCGGTCCGCGCCGCTGGGGTCACCCTCCTCCAGCACCTCCACCTCACGCAGCCGGTCGCGGATGGCTGCGAGCGCGATGGACAGGGAGGTGAGCCGCTGTTGTCCGTCGATGACCAGCCAACGGGTCAGCGTGCTCGCCGAGGACGACCCGGGCGCGAGCACGACCGAGCCCAGGAAGTGCCCGGCGGACCGGGGCGGGCGCGCCTCCTCGTCGCGGTCGACCTGTTCGGTGAGGTCGCCCCAGAGCCGCTCCAGTTCCTCCCTGCCCCAGGAGTAGGGGCGTTGGTACAGCGGCACCTGGAACTGCTTGGTTCCTTCGACCATGTTTCGGAAGGTGGTTTCGTTGGCCTGCATGTCTCCGCAATCTCGGACGGGCTGTCGGGGGCGGACTCCTACTTCGGTAGGAACGGGCTGGGCTCGCCGGAGTACGACACGTACAGGGTGTCCCGGGCCCGCGTACAGGCGACGAACAGAAGGTTCCGCTCGCGCTGCAGGTCGTGGGCGTGTGCCAGCGGATCCTCGGAGATGTCCGTGACCCTGGATTCCAGGGGCAGGTATGCGGTCCCCGCACCCACCACCGCCACACAGCGGAACTCCAGCCCCTTCATCGAGTGCATCGTGCCCACCCGGACCCCGGAGTCCTGGGCCAGAGCGCAAGTGTCGATGCCCTCGGCCTCCAAAGCAGCTCTGGTTTCTCTGACCAGAGCCTCGGTGCGGGCAGCGACCGCGATGGTCCCGGGCTCGACATCGGAGGTGAGCCACCCCGTGACCACCTGGGTGAGAGCCTCCAGCTCCGCTTGCTCCGTGGGGTAGGCGTGCATGGCTGGAGTCCGGCCGTGCAGCGGCGAAGTGTAGTCGGTCAGGTGAGATCGCACCCCGTCGAGCCCCTCCACGGGCGCGGTGCCGAGCACCCGAACGGCCCAGGAGAGAATCTCCTGGGTGCTGCGGTAGCTCACGGTCAGGCGGTGGCTCCGGCCGCGCACGTTGATCCCCACCGCTGCCATGGAAACGCGGTGGTCGTAGATGCGCTGGTGCGGATCGCCCGCGACGAAGAGGTCGTCCCGGTCCTCGGGGACCAAGGCACGCACCAGTCGCCACTTGGCCGGGTGCAGGTCCTGTGACTCGTCCACCACGACATGCCGGTAGGGACGCTTTCCGGTGCGGTTGAGAATGTCGGCGGCCTCCGAGGCGAGCCAGGTGAACGTCCACTGCCCGTTGGCGCGCATCTCCTCGGTGGCGTCCAGGACCGAACGCCACACCCGTTGCTTCTGTCCGATGCCCATACGGCCGGAGCGTCCCCGTCCGTGCCGTCGGGCTCGTAGGTAGTCACGTTCGGTACGCAGGTCCTGGGCGAGGATCACGTGTTCCCACTCCTCCAACAGGAACCGTCCCGACACGTCCGAACCCTCGGCGTGGCGGCCCCAGAGAGCGACGAGTTCACGTGAGTTCGGGAAGTCGGGCCTGCCGTGCACGTGACGCGCCACCTGGTGGGCGACCTTGTCCAGGTTGCGCACGTCGACCAGCTTCCGGCGGTCCTCGTCCCGCACCAGCAGTTCGAGCTGGGAGCGAAGAGCCGTGTCCAGGGTCGTGGTGAAAGTGGTGAGCAGGATGGGCTGGTCCGGGGCGACATCGCCAGTGTCCAGGGAGAGCTGCCGCCCGTTGGGGGCGTACCGGTCGGTCAGGTGCGCCACCCGGTGCAGCGCGGTCACCGTCTTGCCGGTACCGGCGCCGCCGGTGACCATCACCGGACCCGCGAACTCATCCCTGCACGCGATGCGTTGCTGCCGCGGATGCAGGAAGGTCCGCCACACGTCGAACGGGTGCTCCAGCAGTTCCCGTAGTTCTTCGGGACCTTCCACGAACACCGCCTGGTCCGGGCTGCGCCGGATCGCCGACACCAGGTCGTCGGGGTCGACCTCCCGTGCGGTGACCTCCTCGACGAGCTCCCGACTGAGCAGGGCCCACACCTCATCAGGGGACATCCCTGAGGCCAGCGCGGTCAGGGCGTCGTGTTGGGCCTTGGGCATCATGATCGCCAGAGCGTCGAGGTAGCTCTCATCGGGGAGCAGTCTGGCGATCCGGACGGTGTCCTCGTCGATACCCAGCTGAGTGAAGTGCTTGTCCGGGACCTCCCGGAACAGGGTGTCGTCCGAAGCCTCGGCCATCGGGGTGAGCGCGGTGCTCATGGTGTCCAGCGCTGTCTCGTCCCGGAACTCCAAGACACCGAGCGCCTGGTTGACGGAAGGGCGTCGGTTGCGGATGTACCGGTAGGCCTCCCGGTGCGCGAGCACGGTCACCAGGAGGAACACGTCTCCGGAATCAGGGGCGAGGACGACGCCTCGGTAGCCCTGGTTGATGCGGAGCGTTCGCCAGCGGGGGTCCCGGCTGTCGGTGATCTTCTCCAGGTGACCGCCGGCGAAATAGGTGTCGGCGAACTTGTCCAAGGCCTCGTCGACGGCTTTGCGCAGCTTCTTGTCCAGCACCGCGTAGGTGGTGAGGAAGTCCTTGGCGATCGCGAGCTGAGGCACGGGAGCCTTTCCGGGACAGGGGGTGGGGGAGGGGCGTCCAGGGGAGGGGCCTGCCAAACCAGCATAGGACGAGAACCTCTGCGAGGTCGGGCTTCCCGGCGCCCGGGACCGACCTGTTCGTCCGGTGGCCGATATCGGTCAATGGTGCGGTGTTCCCGGAACGTCGTACGTACGGGGAACGGCCTGGAGCCCCGCGGTAGGCGCCACCCCTGACACCGGCCCCTGGTATGACGGAGGCACACACGACGAAGGGCGGCGCACGTATGACTCCCCAGGGCGCGGCGCACATCGAGGTCCTCGGTCCCCACTCCGAGGACGCGATCGATGAGAGCGGCACTCCGGCCCCCAGCACCGGGCAGCTGGTGACCGTCCGCAACCGCCAGTGGGTGGTCTCCGAGGTGCGCGCCTCCCACATCGTCTCCAGCGATCCCACCCGGATCACCGGCAAGCCCCAGCACATGGTGTCCCTGGTGAGTATCGGGGACGACGCCTCCACCGACCGGATCGAGGTCCTCTGGGAGCTGGAGGTGGGCACCCGGATCCACGAGGACAGGGACCTGCCCGCACCCGCGCTCGGCTTCGACGACCCCGTCCGCCTGGATGCCTTCCTGCACGCCGTCCGCTGGGGCGCGATCACCTCGGCCGACAACACCTCCCTGCAGGCGCCCTTCCGCTCGGGGATCGAGATCGAGGACTACCAGCTCGAACCGGTGGTGCGGGCCCTGTCGATGCCCCGGACCAACCTGCTCATCGCCGACGACGTCGGTCTCGGTAAGACCATCGAGGCCGGACTGGTCATGCAGGAACTCCAGCTGCGCCACCGCGCCCGAACCATGCTTATCGTGTGCCCGGCCGGGCTGACCAC
Source organism: Nocardiopsis sp. CNR-923 (assembly GCF_001942255.1). Taxonomy (GTDB): domain Bacteria; phylum Actinomycetota; class Actinomycetes; order Streptosporangiales; family Streptosporangiaceae; genus Nocardiopsis. Next base: position 22,868 of record NZ_MKKC01000142.1, on the reverse strand, counting down.
CCAGTGGCACGACGAGATGCGCGACAAGTTCGGCCTGGACTTCCGAGTGGTCGACGCCGACCTGGCCCGCCGGCTGCGCCGCGAGCGCGGTTTGTACGCCAACCCTTGGACGCACTACCCACGCCTGATCGTCAGCATCGACTGGCTCAAGCGTGAACGCCCCCGGCGGATGCTCCGTGAGATCCTGCCCGCCAGTCCCCGTTATCCGCGCACCGTCGACCTGCTGGTGGTGGACGAGGCGCACAACGTGGCCCCCGCGGGCAGCGGCAAGTACGCGGTCGATTCGTTGCGTACCAAGGCGATCCGGGAGCTGGCACCCCACTGCGAACACCGGCTGTTCCTGTCGGCCACCCCGCACAACGGCTATCCCGAGTCGTTCTCCGCTCTCCTGGAGTTGCTGGACGACCAGCGTTTCGCCCGCGGGGTCAAGCCCTCCGACGAACAGCTCGCCCGGGCCATGGTCCGCCGTCTCAAGCGTGACCTGCCCAAACGCTGGGACGGCGCCGCGCGTTTTCCCGCACGGGTGCTCGGCTACGCCGAAGTGGACTACTCCGAGGCCGAACGCGAGGCGCACCGCGCCCTGGTGGAGTACGCCGACAGCCGCCGCGACCGGGTCGGAAAGACCGGCCGCCACACGGTCGACTTCGTCACCACCCTGCTGAAGAAGCGCCTGTTCTCCTCACCGCAGGCCTTCGCCCGTACCGTCACCACCCACCTGGCGACGATGGATGCCAAAGGCGCCGCGGACGAGGACTCCGGTACTTGCGAGCAGGCCCCGGCCCAGGCGGTCCTGCCGGTTCTGCGGGAACGCCTGTCGGCCACCTCCGAACACGAGGAGGAGTACCAGGAGGCCGAGACGGAGGTGTTCGGCACGGTGAGCCGTGGTGCCCCCGGGCTCGCCGAACACGAACGCGGCCTCCTCGTCGGCCTGCGTTCCTGGGCGGAGAAAGCCCAGGGGCGTTCGGACGCCCGGTTCGCGGCCTTGCGCTCCTGGCTGGATCCGATCCTCTTCCACCCCGGCGTCGACGGAGAGCCGGTCGGACCGGTCGGACCGGGCGGTCCCGGCGGATCGGACGGTCAGGCGGACTGGACTGACGAGCGGGTCATCATCTTCACCGAGTACCGCGACACCCAGCGCTGGCTGCGCGAGCGGCTCATCGCCGCCGGCTACGGCGGCAAGGGCGGAGAGCGACTGGCCCAGTTGTACGGCGGCCAGGACCCGGAGGAGCGTGAACGGGTCAAGAACGTCTTCACCGACCGCCCCGACCTCGACAAGGTCCGGATCCTCGTGGCCACCGACTCCGCCAGCGAGGGCATCAACCTCCAGCGGTACTGCCACCGGATCCTGCACTGGGAGATCCCCTGGAACCCCAACCGGCTCGAACAGCGCAACGGCCGTGTGGACCGCCACGGTCAGAAGGCGGATCAGGTGGAGGTCACCCACTTCGTCCCCAAGGGGTGGGAGGCCGCCGAACCGGGCTCTCTGGAGGACGAACTCGGGTTCCTGCGCACCGCGGTGGAGAAGGTGGACCGTATCCGCGAGGACCTGGGCAGCGCCGGTGACGTCATCGCCCTCCAGGTCGAACAGAAGATGCTCGGCAAGCGGGCGGAGTGGGCCGAGACCGACAGCGAGATCACCTCGCGTGCGGGGGTGGCCCGGCTCAGTACCCAGCGGGAACTCAACCGCCGGGTGGAGGAGTTGGCGGCCACGCTCACCGGGAGCCGTGACCGTCTCGACCTGACCCCCGAAACCCTGGAGCGGGTGGTCCGCACCGGGCTGGACCTGGCCCACCGCAAGGACCTCATCGACGCCGAACCTCCGGAGGATGTCACCGCCAAGTGCTTCCGCCTGCCGGAGCTGGCCGGGGCGTGGGCGAGCGCGCGTAACGCCGGTCTGGCGCATCCGGTCACCGGTGTGGAGCGGTTGGTGACCTTCGACCCTGACGCTGTGGTGGGCCGCAACGACCTGGTCCTGCTACACCTCAAACACCATCTGGTGGACCTGTGCCTGACCCTGCTCCGTGAGGAGCTGTGGTCACAGGGGTCGAAGCTGAGCCGGGTCACCGCACGGGTGGTGGAGTCCGACGTGTTGCGGGTACCCGCGGTCGTCGCCCACGGCCGGGTGGTGGTCACCGGAGCGGAGGGCACCCGGCTGCACGAGGAGGTCCTGCTCGCCGGTGGCCGGATCGAGCAGGGCTCGTTCGTGAGGGCCAAGGAGGAGGAGATCGGCCGCTGGATGGAGGTCGCCACCGAAGGCCTGGCTCCTGAACCGATCCGGAAGCGGTTGGTCGACCTGTGGCCCTCCTTGGACAAGGCGGTGGGCGGCGCGCTGCACCAGCGCGCCAACCAGCGGTTCAGGGCGGTCCAGCGGGACCTGGACCGCAAGTGCGAGGAGGAGGTCGACGCGATCGGCCTGGTGTTGGACGAACTGGCGGAAGGGATCGAGGCGGCTCTGGACGACACCCCGCGCTGGGAGCAGACCAGCCTCTTCGAGCCTCGGGAGAAGGAGCAGCTCCGGCAGGACCGCGAGGCGCTTCGAGCCCGCCTGGACGAGGTTCCCGGACGCAAGGTCCAGGAGCAGGCGGCCCTGCGCCACCGCTACGCCGACCGCAGGGCACGCTGGTTCCCGGTGGCGGTCACCTTTCTGGTTCCGGCATCGGTGAAGGGGTGATCAGGCCGACTCGAAGACTGCGCGATGAGATGTGCGAAGTTGTGAGGTTTTTTGTCAGTCGGAATTGATCAGCGCTGGTCAAAAACCTACGAGCACAGTGCGATGATCGCACACATGATGGATCAGCTGAGTTGGGAGAGCATCGGCGAGCGTGTGCGGGACAGCCGTGCTTCCATGGGGCTCTCCCAACAGGACCTGGCCGACCAAGTGGGCTTGGAACGCAGCATGATCTCCAAGCTGGAGAAGGGTGCCCGTCGCATCGACGCGATGGAGTTGACCGCTATCGCCAGAGTGCTCGGGTACCCGGTCACGCACTTCCTCTCACCCACCCCCGAGGTGGTCTCGCGCCGGGCGACCGTCGCCGAAGCGGAGGAGCTCAGCGACAGCGCCGCCGCGCGTGACACGTACCGAAACGAAGCTGAACTCGCCCAGTGGCTGCGGGACGTACGTCAGCTGATCGACCTGGGCACGCTGAACCGGCGTCCTCTGGCGCTCTACCCGCGCAAGGTCGCGGACCACGACGCTGCCAGGGACGCGGCCCGCTGGCTCAGGACACACCTCGGCCTGGGAGATGTTCCCATCGAGTCGGTGGCCGATGCCTGTGAGCGTGCCGGTCAGTTTCTGGCGGTGGCTCCGTTGTCGTCGGACGGTGCTTCGCTGGTGGACGGCGATGTCGCGGTCGCGGTCGTTCGCCTGGACCAGGAACCCGGCCGACGGCGCAGCACCTCCGCTCACGAACTGGGGCACATGGTGTTGGGCGATGAGTACTCCAACGATCTGGGCGTGCACACTTCACAGGAGGAGCGGGAACGTGTGGTGGAGGTCTTCGCCGCGGAGTTCCTGTTGCCGAGTGTCCAGCTGAACCAGGTCTTGGCGGCACCTGATGAGGAGAGCCGACGGCGCACTCTGGTGAGAGTGGCCGCTGAGTACCGGGTGTCGTGGAGCCTCGCTATCGCGCAGCTTCGACGTTCTGGCACGTTGGACAGCGGTGAGCTGCGTCGGCTCCGGGGCCGTGTGCCCACCGAGATCGAGCTCCGGGAGGCGGTGGGGTGGAAACCACAGCCCGACCTGGCCTCCATCCGGGTCTCTCCGAGGTACGCGTCCGCGGTGATCGCCGCTTTGCGGGAGAACGCGATCACGCCCGCCCGCGCGGTGGAGATGATGCGCGGACAGATCGAACTCCGAGACCTCAGCGAGGACTGACGGGCTGACCTCCTTCGATGATCCCTTCCTGTTCGACGCTTCTCCGTTGCTGCACGCCGCCAAAGCCGATCGCTGGGACGTGCTCGGTCTATCTGGTCAGGGACTGTGACTGTCTGACCACCCAGTCGGTTCTGGACGAGGTGAGGCGTAATGCTCGCGATGCGCACACTGTGGTGGTGCGCGCCGCCTGGATCCGCACGGCGCCGATGGACTCCCTGGAGTTCCTGCACGCATTCGGGGTCTGGAGCACCCGGATGTCGCTCAAGGACGACCACGACATCGGCGAGACGATGCTGTGCGCCTACGCCGAGCTGCAGGGCGGAACCTTGGTGATGGACGACAGGGACGCCCGTAAGACGGCTGAGCGCTATGGGTTGTCCGTCTGCGGGACCATGCGGTTGGTCGCCGACGCCTGCGCGCGGGGTGACTACACCCTGGCGGGCGCTTCGACCCTGGCGGACACCCTGCGGGAGTCCGGCATGCGGTTGCCCTTCGCCAAGGGAGGTTTCGAGACCTGGGCCAGGGCGAAGAAACTCCTGGGGTAGATAGAACTCCCCACCTGTCGTGATCTCGGCTACCAGGGCACGTTCGCGCCGAACGTGCCCCTGGTAGCGAGATCACGGGGCAGGGGGCGTTCAGGAGGGCTGTGGCTGGACCGCGGGTGGCCGATAACCTCAAGGCATGCCTGGACCTCGCCGACGTCGCGCGCCCTCGATCCGACCCGCCGAACAGCACACCGAGTGGCTGGGGCTCCTCTCACCCGACGGGCCCTTCCTCTCCGCGGAGGTCCTGCTCGAAGCCTTTCCCGACGGCCTGCCCGCGGTCGAGACCGAGGTGCGCCGAACCCTGCGGCAGGGGTGGCACGAGCTCGACCGGGAACGCACCGGTGCCCTGGTTCCCGCGTGGATTGAGCTGGTGCTCGGCGAACTCCTCGGCTGGGACGAGGGGCAGCGTGCGCAGCCGACGGCGGAGGGCGCGCGGGTAGCCCCCGAGTTCGCGCTCTTCGGCCCCGGGCCGAGCGGGCGCGAGGAACGCCTGCACTTCTACCGGCTGGCCCTGGGCACCGAACCCGCCCGGTCCCAGGGCAGCGTCCCTCTCCGGTGGAGACCGCTGCCGCCCGCTGCCGCGAGTCCGGGGTGCCGCTGGCGCTGGTGACCGACGGCCAGTACTGGGCGCTGGTGCACGCGCTTCCCGGAAAGCCCACCTCGGTGGGGGTCTTCGACGCGGACCTGTGGGGCGAGGAACCCCTGCTGCTCCAGGCGTTCGCGGCGCTGCTGGAGAGCCAGCGGGTACGGCTGCCCGCCCGGGACAGGAACGGAGAGCTCACCAACGCGGCGGCGGCGCTGTTCGAGCGGACCTTCGACAAGCAGAGCGACCTCACCGAGGACCTGGGCAACCAGGTCCTGCGCGCGGTGGAGCTGCTCGTCGCCGAGATCGCCCGGCTGGACCGGGAGTCCGGCGGCCGGTTCCTGGAGCACGTGGGTGAGCGGGAGATCTACAAGGGCGCGCTGACCGTCCTCATGCGGCTGGTGTTCCTGCTGTACGCGGAGGAGCAGCGGCTGCTGCCGACCGACGACCTGTACGCCGACCACTACTCGGTCAGCCGCCTGCACGACCAGCTCACCGCCGACCGGGACCGGCTGGGCGAGGAGGTCGTGGATCGCAGGGCCGCCGCCTGGCCCCGGTTGCTCGCCCTGTTCAACGGGATCCACAAGGGCTCGGAGCACCCGGACCTGCGGTTGCCGCCGTACGGGGGATCGCTCTTCGACCCGCGGACGTATGAGTGGCTGGCGGGCTTCGCCGTCGCCGACCGGGTGGTGTTCGAGATCCTCGACGCTCTGGTCATGCTCAAGCCCAAGACCAGGAAGGGCACCCCGACCCGGATCTCGTACAAGGGTCTGGGGGTGGAGGACATCGGCCACGTGTACGAGGGCCTGTTGGAGTTCTCCGTCCGCAAGACCCAGGGCCCGTACGTGGGGCTCAGGGGAAAGCTGGAGCCGGAGCTGCCGCTGCGGGAGGTGGAGGAAGCCTACTCGGAGGGGGAGGAGGCCTTCCTCGACTGGTTGCAGGATAGGACCAAGGCGACGCGGACCCAGCTCAAGAAGATGCTGGCGGCGGAGCCCGGACCGGAGGAACGTTCGAGGCTGCACTCGGCCTGGGACAGCGACGCGGAGCTGACCGAGCGGACCCTGCCCTTCTGGGGGCTGCTCCGGACCGACCTGCGTGACGATCCGACGGTGTTCCCGGACCGGTCGGTGGTCTTCACACAGGTGGGGGAGCGCAGGAGGACCGGGACGCACTACACCCCGCGTGAGCTGGCGGAGAAGGTGGTGCGGTACACCCTGGAACCGCTGGTGTACCAGCCGGGGCCGGCTGACGGTGCGCCGGAGGGGGAGTGGCGGGTCAAGCCCGCGGGAGAGCTGCTGAAGCTCAAGGTGGTCGACCCCGCGGCGGGGAGCGGGGCGTTCCTGGTGGCGGCGACCCGGTACCTGGGGGAGCGGGTGGTCGAGGCCTGGCAGCGGGACGGGCTTCCGGAGGAGCTGCGCCGGGGTGGCGGGGAGGCCAGTGGGGAACCTGGGGAGGGGCAGGGAAAGGAGCAGGGTGAGGGCTCCGTCGAGCTCGAAGACGTGAGGCTGTACGCCAAGCGCCGGGTGGCGGCCTCGTGCGTCTACGGGGTGGACCGCGACGACATGGCGGTGGAGCTGGCGAAGCTGTCGATGTGGCTGGAGACCCTGGCCAGGGACAAGCCGTTCAGCTTCCTGGACCACGCGCTGAAGAGCGGGGACTCCCTGGTCGGGTTGGTGAACGAGGAACAGGTGCGGGCCTTCCACACCGACCCGGAGGAAGGGCGGTCCATCAACGCTCGCCTCTCGGGCGACGTGGGCGAGTACATCGACCGGGTGCTGGGCGAGGTCACCGCATTGCGACGGGAGATCGAGTCGCTGCCCCCGGTGAACGACCCGGAGGAAGTGCGGCAGAAGGAGAAGCTGAACGCGGAGGCCGACGCGCGGCTCACGCAGTTGCGGTTGGCGTGCGACGGTGTGGTCGCGGCGGCGTTGGCGGCCGAGCGGTACGCGGAACTCGACCTGGAGGATTACGAGAAGAAGCTCCAGGACGCGGAGGACAAGAAGTACAACTGGCAGGACGCGTACAACCGGCTGCTGACCTTCCTGTCGGATGAGTTCCTGGAGTTGTTGGACGAGGGTGCGTACGACTTCTACAAGGAAGAGGCGACCAAGTCCAAGATCCGTGACTGGTTGCGGGGGGACAGGGACCAGCCGATCAAGCCTATGCACTGGGCCATCGAGTTCCCCGAGGTGATGGGGAACGGTGGGTTCGATGCGGTGGTGGGGAATCCGCCGTTCATGGGTGGCAAGCGTCTAAGTGGAAATCTCGGATCTGACGTGCGCGAGTATCTGGTGGTGGATATCGCCTCAGGGAAGCGAGGTCATGCTGATCTTTGCTCTTATTTCCTGTTGCGCAACCTTGAACTCGCCCCTGCTGGGCGGACCGGAATCATCGCCACTAACTCCATTGCCCAGGGCGATAGTCGGGAGGTGGGTCTTGACCAGATGGTCGAACGGGAGGGTTGGCAGATCTATCGAGCGGTGAAGAGCCAGCTGTGGCCGGGAAATGCGAGTGTCCACGTGTCCTTGGTCTGGGCTGGGCACGCCGGTGAGGAAGAACAGGCGATCCTGAGCGAGATCCCTGTCCCCGGGATTACTCCGTCGCTGGACCCGCGTTCGAGGGTGACAGGAAACCCATGGAAGCTGGTGGCTAACGCGGAGAAGTCTTTTATTGGATCCTATGTCCTAGGTGATGGGTTCTTGTTGGACCCTGACGACGCGCGGGCGCTGATCCGTCATAATTCTAAGAATCGAGAAGTGCTCTTTCCATATCTGGTTGGAAAAGATCTTAACTCCCGTTCTGATGGTTCTGCTAGTCGCTGGGTGATCAACTTTGGCGTGCGATCTGAAGAGGAAGCCCGAGACTTTACTGATCTATTTGAAGTGGTCGAGCGTGATGTCAAGCCTATTCGTGCAAAAAACAACCGAAAGATCTACCGGGACTTCTGGTGGCAGTTTGGTGAGAAGCAGCTAAATATGCAGGAGGCTGTCTGCGGCCTCGATAGGGTGTTGGTCCTTGCTCTTACGAGCAAGACGGTTATGCCCTGCTTGGTTCCTGGCGGTCAGGTGTTCTCGCATATGTTGGCTGTTTTTGCGGATGGGAATTATTCAAACTTGACCCTGTTGAGTAGTGGAATCCACTATGTTTGGGCGGTTGCTTGGGCATCGAGTATGAAGGGTGATCTTCGGTATACTCCGACAGATGTGTTTGAAACCCTGCCCTTTCCCCGGTCAATGGAATGTATGGACGAGGTGGGGGAGACCCTCGACCGGGAGCGTAGTGAGATCATGCTGCGCCGAGGATTTGGACTGACCAAACTCTACAACTTGGTCCATGATCCTGACCTGCAAGGTGATCTGGACATCGATCGAATTCGTGAGATTCATGTTGAGATCGATGAGGCGGTCAAGGAGGCGTACGGATGGAGCGATCTCGACCTGCAGCATGGTCACCATGAGACTGATCAAGGCGTGCGCTGGACGGTGAGCCCGGTCGCTCGCGTAGAGATCTTGGATCGGCTGCTCCAACTGAACTTCGATCGGCATGCGGAAGAAGAGCGCAAGGGGATCTGGCCACCGAAGAAGAAGTCTCGGAAGAAGACTGAGGCGAAGAAGGACGCTACACCAGTGATGCAGGACGGCCTGTTCCTTCCGGAGGGCACTCTCTTCTGAGATGCCGAAGCTGGCACGGGGATCGCTCCCGGGCCAGGCTTCGAGGGGTGGGCTACTTGAGCACGACGGAGAGGAACCCCGTCCACTCGCTCTGGGGGAAGGGCAGGTGTCCGGCGTCGGGGTGCTTCGAGTCTCGGATGGCTGCCCCACGCGGGAGGTCGGCGACCTCGACACAGTTCTGCCCAGCCCCGCTGTAGCTGCTCTTACGGAAGTCCAGATCGGTCACGGTTTGCCCTCTAGAGGTGTGATTGCTTCTTCGATGAAGCTTATGCTCTGAGATACTGTCATCGCTGCGTTGTGCGCCTCGCGCCAGATCGCGTCGTATCGACGAACCTCGCTTCTTCTTCCAGGAAGAGGCCAGCTGTAGGGACTTCGGCGAAGCAAACGGTGGGATCTGCCGGGTCGGCGAACTCCATGATCTGAAAGCCGCCGAGGTTCGCTGCGTGCATGCCTGCTGAGAAGGGCAGGATGTGCACTGAGATGTGTTGCCGTGTGGCCATGTGTGCGAGATGTCGCAGTTGCTCCTTCATCACCTCGACCGTGCCTGCTGGTCGTCGTAGAGCGGCTTCGTCGATGATGGCTGCGTACTCCGGAGGGTAGAGGCGTGCCAGGATGCTCTGCCGCTCCATCCGGGCATCTACATGGCGCTGGATCTCGGCATCGGCGTAGGCGTTGGTGCCGGTGAAGACTGCGCGTGTGTACTCAGGGGTCTGAAGCAGACCGGGGATGACCTGTGCTTCGTAGGTTCGGATCAGGACGCCTCAACCTCGAAGGCTGGTAGGCCAGTCGTGCCGAAGAGCTCCTTGTACCGGTACCACCAGCCCTTCTCTTTGGATTCTCGGTAGAGCTGGTGGAACGCTTCGCGCGTTTCTTCGCTGACCTGGTACAGGTCGGCGAGCGCGTCGAGGTCACGTGCACGGGTGCGGCGTGATTCAGCGGTCTCGATCTTGCTGAGCGTAGTCCGGGGGACCCCTGACCTCTTGGAAGCTTCCTCAAGGGTCAACTTGTGTTGTTCTCGCAGGTGGCGTAGCTCGAAGCCGAGCCGCCGGAGGCGGATGGTGGGGCTGTGCGGGCGTTGCATGGGGCCAGCCTAGTCAGAGTCTTCCGGAAATCCCAGTTTTCGATTGACAAGCAGAGATTTCCGGTAGCACTATGGAGGTGTAGTCAGTGACCGATTCATTGCAGAGAGTTCATGCCGGTCAGGCTACGCCTTGCCCGTTCCGCGCATCACGGCATCCGTGAGACTCCTCCAACGGGTTCCCAGCACGACCCCGACTCATGTACAGCCATGCCAAGGAGTGTGTTCGTCATGCCCGTTTCCGCCCCCGATGTCGTCCGGAGCGAGGTCACCGTCCCGCTGACCAGCTTCATCCAGCCCTACCACTCCCACTACTTCTCCGGGCGCACCGACCGCCCCCACTTCCGGCAGCGCGACTACAGCTTCCCCGGCATCCCGGACCTGATGCCGCTGACCCGACTGTTCCTGGACACCTGTGCGGCCGATTGCACCGCTGACTACCGGTACCTCTTCACCCTCCTGGGGTCCGAGCTGGCCAACAACGCCATCCGGCACTCCCGGTCCGGTCTGCCCGGCGGTTTCTACGACCTCCAGGTCCGCCGCTCCGCGCAGGGGATGCACCTGACCTGCCGCGACCGGGGCAGCGTGGCCCCGATCGGGGCCGGTCGGTTCTCCCCGGACCCGGACGGGCTGGACCCGGACGCCGAAGCCGGACGCGGGCTGGCGATGGTCGATGCCCTCGCGACCGCCTGGGGTGACAACGGGCTGCCCGAGGCGCGCAACGTCTGGTTCTTCCTCGCGCGGGACCTGGACGGCACCCCCTGGTCCCGGCTCTGACCCGAACTCTCCGCAGATGAGAGAGGGCTCAGGACGACGCAGCCACGTCCCCTGAGCCCCGCAAACCCTGAATTCCACAGTCGCTTATGTAAGAAAGCAGGATCGATGACGCATCCTATCCCCGCGCCCCGCCGTCCGCTGGACTCCCGTTCGAACAACCCGTACCGGACCCCTGCCGTGCCCGGACCGGCCTGTCCCTCCTGCACCCACCGCACCTGCCGTTCCTGCCGGGCCCAGGCCCTGCCCCGCCTGGGCGGGCACCGCGCCGAGTTCGCCCTCGAACACCACAGGGCCGCGCAGGTCCAGGCCCGGCACCCGCGCCAGATCGTGTGGTTCGGGGAGAGCACGCAGTCGTTCTGGGTGGCCTCCTCCACCGGCCTGTACGAGGCGAGGAACTGGGACGACCTCCTTGCCCACCTGTGGGCACACGCCCGGGTCGGCCACCCCCGCCTCTGACCCGCGCAGGCCGACACCGGGGCTCCGTTCCAGCGCTCCCGCCAACCGCGCCGGCAACGGAGCCCCTGGGACGGGCGTGGTCTTGCTACCGGGGGCGCGGAGCCACCGAAACCCAAGGCGCCGAACTCGCCCCCGGTAGCAAGACCACGCGGGATGGAAGCGTCACCGACCCACGGGCTGGTACCAAGTCCCAACTCCGCTGTTCGCCCGTCACCGGGCTCCTCTAGCCTGTGTGCATGGCCGACCACACGGTGCTGCACGCCCCCACACCCCGCGAAATCCGTGCCGAACTCGAAGACCTCGTCATCCGTGACCTCCACGGCCCCATCGGGGGTGACGAACACGAGGAGTTCCCCACCTCCGAGCGGGTGACCGACCGCTACATCCTCGGCAGGCTCGCCCCCAACGGCGCGGTCATCGAACCCGGTGAGCAGGACACCCTCGCCGAGTCCGGCGTCGAGGACTCCGCGGGGATCGGGGAGGCCGACAGCACCGACCCCGGGGCGGACGTGCCCGCGGCCGCCAGCATGTTCTGCAGCGCCCACGGCTTCACCGTCTGCGTCGAACCCGACACCACCGAGCTGCACGCCCACGCCTCCTGGGCGCACTACGACAAGGTGAAGGCCCCCGAGGCCGCGCCCGCTTCTACCGCCGGTTCCCGCACACCGCCGACGTCACCCTCGGCCTGCCGGAGAAGGACGGCCACCTGGGCCCGATCGAACTCGACCCGGAACAGCCCGGGGTGCTGCTGCGCGGACGGGTCCGCACCTACGAGGGCCGCCGACTGGTCACCGTCTTCCTCGTCAACGCCCAGCAGGGCAAGAGCAAGGAACAGCACCTGTGGCTCTTCCAGGCCGAACTCTCGCTGACCGCCGCCGACGGCGCCGGCCCGGTGTTCGTCCCCCGGCCGGAGAACTTCTCCGGCGGTGACCAGCGGGACCGCGACGAACAGCGCAACCTGGCGATGACCCACCGGTTCCACGCCCAGTTCGCGGTCGGCCACAGCGTCGCGGTGGATGTCCGGACCGCCGCGGACGACCCTATGCGCGCGGTCAGGGTCGCCACCAACGCCACCCCCGGACACGAACTGCGGCACACCGACGTGCCCAGCGCCGACAAGGACGAGGACCTGCCCGAGCTGGCCGACCTCGTGGTCGACATGTCGCTCCTCGGGCAGGAAGGCGAGGACGCCGTCGACCTCCGGTCTTCGCTGGACCCGCTGGTCAACGGCTACCGGGCCTGGATCGAGCGGCAGCGGGAACGCATCGACGCCCCCGAATCCCGGCTGCGGCACGACGGCAGCGACTTCCGGCGCCAGGCCAAAGCCAACATGGACGAGGCCGAACACGCCGCGAACCGGATCGCCGCCGCCATCGACCTGCTCGAATCCGACCCGGCCGCGCTCGCCGCGTTCCGCTTCGCGAACCGGGCCATGCACCGCCAGCGGGTGCAGGGCATCGCCGCCGACGGGGACGGCAAGATCGCCATCGACACCCGGGTGCACGGGGCCGACATTCCGAAGAACCGGAGCTGGCGCCCCTTCCAGCTGGCGTTCCTGCTGCTGAACCTGCCCTCCCTGACCGACCCCGCCCACCCCGAACGCTCCGGGACCGGGCCTGGCGGCAAGCGTGTCGCCGACCTGCTGTGGTTCCCCACCGGTGGCGGCAAGACCGAGGCCTACCTCGGTCTGACCGCCTACACCCTGGCCGTCCGCCGCCTCCAGCACGGGGACGCGGCCCAGGGCGGCAACGCCCCGCGCTCCGACACCGGTGTGGCCGTCCTGATGCGCTACACTCTCCGGCTGCTCACCATTCAGCAGTTCCAGCGGGCCGCCGCGCTCATCTGCGCCTGCGAGGTGGAGCGCCGCCAGGACGAGGACCGCTGGGGCGCGGTGCCGTTCCGGTTGGGCCTGTGGGTCGGTGGCCGAGTCACCCCCAACACCTTCGACGGCGCCCAGGACTGGGTCCGGGAGAAGCGGGCCAACCGGGGCGGCGGCGGTCAGGGCTCCCCGCACCAGCTCACGAGCTGCCCCTGGTGCGGATCGACCATCGAACCCGGCAAGCACATCGAGACCGAGGGCCAGGCCCGGCGCACCCGGATCATCTGCCCCGACCTGGAGTGCCCCTTCGGCGACTACCTCAGCGACGGCGAGGGGCTGCCGGTGCTCGTGGTGGACGAGGAGATCTACCGGCTCGTCCCCTCGCTCGTCATCGCCACCGTGGACAAGTTCGCCCAGCTCACCTGGAAGGGGGAGGCCCAGAGCCTGTTCGGTCGGGCCTCTCGGCACTGCACCCGGCACGGGTACCTGGCCGGCCAGATGCACGACAAGGTGTGCGAGGGCTCCCTCCAGCACAAGGCCGTGTCCAAGGGCGTCAACCTGCCCATCGCCAAGGTCGGTCCCGCGTCCGCCGTCCGGCCGCCCGACCTCATCGTCCAGGACGAGCTGCACCTGATCACCGGCCCGCTCGGCTCTCTGGTGGGGCTGTACGAAACCGCCGTGGACCTGCTCGCCGGCTGGGAGCACACAGCTCCGGGCAGCAAGACCCGCCACAAGGTACGGCCCAAGGTCATCGCCTCCACAGCCACCGTGCGCCGCGCCAAGGAACAGATCGGAATGCTCTTCGCCCGCGGCGAGACCCGGATCTTCCCGCCCCAGGGCCTGGACGCCCCGGACACGTTCTTCTCCCGGCAGCGCCCCGTCCACCCCGGCGACGTCCTCGTGCCAGGGCGGAGCGACGGCCACACCGCCGCCCACACTGCCCACACCGCCGACGGGCGCCGCTACGTGGGGCTGTGCGCCCACGGGGTGCGGATCAAGTCGACCCAGATCCGGGTCTACGTCGCCGTCCTTGCCGCCGCCCAGAAACTGCACCTGAAGTACGGCCACAACGAGATCACCGACCCGTACATGACCCTGGTCGGCTACTTCAACAGCCTGCGCGACCTGGGCGGGATGCGCCGCCTGGTCGACGACGACGTCGCGACCAGGCTCAGCCGCGCCGACCAGCGCGGCCTGGCCCGGCGGCGCGCCCCCTGGGTGGAGGAGCTCACCTCCCGGCGCAACTCCGACGACATCCCCTACATCCTCGACCGCCTCGGGGTCGCCTTCCCCGATGCCGTCGAACAGGCCGCCCTGAACGCCGCTGCCAGCAAGGGCACGGGAAAGGGCAAGCAGGAGGCGAAGGGGCCGCAGCCGCTGGACGTGCTGCTGGCCACCAACATGATCGCCGTGGGCGTGGACGTCTCCCGGTTGGGCGCCATGGTCGTCAACGGCCAGCCCAAGTCCACCGCCGAGTACATCCAGGCCACCAGCCGGGTCGGACGCCGACACCCCGGCATCGTCTTCACCGTCTACAACTGGGCGCGCCCCCGGGACCTGTCGCACTACGAACAGTTCGCCGACTTCCACGCGAACCTGTACCGGCACGTGGAGGCGCTGTCGGTCACCCCCTTCGCGGCCCGGGCCATCGACCGGGGCCTGACCGGGCTGCTCATCGCCATGGTCCGCGGCTACGACCCTCTCCTCAACCCGAACGCCGGGGCCGGCCACTTCGACCGCACCGGGCGCACCGCCGACCACCTGGCGGCCGAGGTCAAACGACGGGCCCGTGACGTCACCGGTGACAAGGCCACGATCCGTGCGATCGAAGAGGAGGTCGACCGCCGGTTCGACCTGTGGAACGACAAACGCGGCCTACAGACCCTGGAGAGCTTCACCCTGGGCTACACCAGGAGCAAGAAGGAGGACGTTGGGCTGATCCGGCACCCCGAGGACGGCCGTTGGGCCACCACCACCTGCCCGACCTCCCTGCGCGAGGTGGAACCGGGGATCCGTCTGGTCCTCGACCCCCAGGACAGCCTGGGCGAGGACAGCCAACATCCTTTCCAGGCCCACAACGGTGCCGGTGACGACCAGAACGGGGCCCTGCGATGAACAACGATCCCATCCGTGTCGGTGAGCTGCGCACCAGCCAGCTCCTGCACACCTTCGGTATCGGCGCTCTCGTCGACCTGCCGAACCTGTCCGTGGTGGTGCGCGGGCTCGACGCCTGGAAGAGCGCCCACGCCGCACCCCTGCAGGAGGACCGGCTCCTGGACGCGGTCCGACGCAAACTCGGACCCCAGGTCAAGGAGCTGCGCAGCCCTCCCTGGGTGCCCTCCACCGCCAACGTCTTCGACGAATGGGCCAAGATCGGGGTGCCCGTGTCCGCCTTCCCCCGTTGGCTGCGCTGCACCAAATGCCACCGGCTGTCCTCCGCGGACTCGGGCGCCTTCGACCTGATCTCCACCCCCTACAGCCCGGACCGGACCCGCTACGTGCACGGCTGCCGGGGTGAGGGCAACAGACGTCCTGCGGCCGTCCCCGCCCGGTTCGTCATGGCCTGCGAAGCCGGGCACCTGGACGACTTCCCCTGGGTGTACTTCGCCCACCGCGGCCAGGTCCCGGAAACGGGGGAACACACCCTCAAACTGGTCGAGCAGGGCACCACGGGCGAGGCCGCCAGCGTCCTGGTGATCTGCGAGGGATGCAACGACGACCCGAACCAGGGCGGCGGCCGTTCGATGGGTGAGGCGTTCGGCCCCGAGAACGCGGTGAACCTGCCCCGCTGCCGCGGCCGTCACCCCCACCTGGCCGCGTTCGAGTCCTGCGACCAGGAACCCCGCACCATGGTGCTGGGCGCCACCAACAGTTGGTTCCCCACCCAGATGCGGGTCTTCAGTCTGCCGCAGGGCGACACCGCGCTCAAGGACGCCGTCGCCGAGCACATGACCACGCTCGGGGCGTTGGCGGTTCTGCCGAAGGAGCAGGTGGAGCACACGATCCGGCAGATGGTCTTCTGGGCCGACCTCGACGAGTTCGGCTTCGACGCGGTATGGGACGAAGTCCAGGCCCAAGCGGCCGACGCGCAGTCGGATGACACGGCGCCGCCGAGCGAGGACGAGGAGGTGGACCTGGCCGGACCCGAATGGGAGGCCTTCACCCAGCCCAAGGACGTGGACCTGCCCGACTTCACCACCAAGCACGTGGGCAGGGTGGCGAAGAACCACCGCGAGCGCCTGGCGGAGGTGGTGCTGGTGCCCCGACTGCGCGTGGTCAGCGCCCTGTACGGCTTCACCCGGGTGGACGCCCCCGAGTTCGACGTGGTCACCACCGACGACAACCGCATCGCCCCGCTGTCCGCCAAAGCCCCGGAGTGGGTGCCCTGCGCCGAGCAGCGGGGCGAGGGGATCTTCCTGCGCTTCGCCGAGGAACCCCTGGCCGCGTGGGAGTCGGCCCCGGCCGTCAAGGAGCGGGAGAAGCAGCTCACCGGCGGCCATGAACGCTGGCGCCAGGCCCGTAATCTGCCGCCCGCGGACTGGCCGGGGATGCGCTACGCGCTGCTGCACTCGCTCGCCCACTGCCTCATCCGCGAACTCTCTCTGGAAGCCGGGTACAGCGCTTCCGGGATCGCCGAGAAGGTGTACGCGCGCGGCGGATCCGACGCCATGGCGGGCATCCTGCTCTACACCGCCGCTCCTGACAGCGAGGGCACCCTCGGCGGGCTCGTCGCCCTCGGCGCCGACCCGGACCGGCTGGGACTGCTCATCGACCACGCCCTGGATGCCGCCCGCCTGTGCAGCTCCGACCCCCTGTGCGCCGAACACGACCCCGACGACCACGCCCGCCTGCACGGGGCCGCCTGCCACGTGTGCCTGTTCGCCTCCGAGACCTCCTGCGAGCGCAACAACCACTACCTGGACCGCACCCTGCTGGTCGACACCATCTCCCAGGACCTGCCCGCCGGGCTCGGGTACTTCCGGTGACCCCGGACCCCGCGAAGGAGACGGAACGTGAACGCTGGGCCCTGGAGTTGGCAAAACTCGCCGGACGGCTGAACCCCACCGTCGCTCGGCGATGGGCCTCTGTCTTGGTGCAGTGCACCGATCCCGGGCAGGTGGAGCATGTGCTGCTCGACGCCCACCCGGTGGCGGGTATGGGCCACCACGCCGCCGACCTGGCCCGGCTCTGGCACCGCCGGCCCCACCTGAGCGGTGAGGCCCTGGGCCTGGCCCTGCTCGGTGCGGCCGCCGCTGTGGAGCGGGCCGACCAACGCCGTTCCAGCGTCGTGGCGACCGGCCCGTCCGGTGGCTCCGCACTGCACAAGAGCGCCGCGCGCACCACTGGCGCCGCACTGGAAGAGGTGATCCATTCGGCGCGCAAGCGGCTGCTGGTGGTGAGCTACGCCCACCACCCCTCGACCCGGATGGTGGAGGAGCTGACCGCGGCGGCCGAACGCGGAGTGGTGGTGGACGTGCTGCTGGAGGAGAGGACCGGGGCGCTGAAGGCGTTCACGACCCCCTTCACACACATGACCGATCAGGTCCGGCTGTGGCGATGGCCCGAGGCGCGCCGTGGTGCCAACGGCAAGGCGTCCATGCACGCCAAGCTGGTGGCCGCTGACACCAGCAAGGCATTGGTGGGTAGCGCCAACCTCACCGGGCACGCCCTGCACCACAACGTCGAAGTGGGTGTCCTGGTCCGCGACCCGTCCCAGGTCAAGCGACTGGTGAGCCACTTCCGTGCGCTCATGGGGCCTGATGGCCCCCTGGAACGCGTCTGACCGATCTTTCTCCGTCTCTCCGGACCGTGGTCCGGCTACTGGTGATCCGCGGCTCGGGTTTTCCGTTGATTTCGGCTTGCAGGTTTCACACCTGCGCGTGCTGAGGACGGGCTGTACGGTCGTGCCGGGATTCTCGGGGCAAGGAACGTGGTTCCTTGACAAGGCCAGATCCGGAATTCTTCTGAACGGTCTTGGACATGCACCCCATGGAGACCGGTCCGGCCCGGATCAGGGAAATGCGGTCCGCGCAGCCCGCGCGGACCGCCCCTGTCCGGAACGAGGTCATCGAACCGGCTCCGGCACCCCCGGTGAGGGAACCCCAGCCCGAACCCGTCCATCCGGAGCTGAAGGAGAAGGAATTCCCTTCCGTTGAACTCCAGGCCCGTCGATGGGCGGCCATGACCGAGGCGTGGTCGTGGCAGGACTTCGCCGCGGTGTTTCAGACCGTGCGCGAGGACATCTCACTTGTCTGGGACGAGGACCACCCCAGCCGCTCCACCCTTCAAGCGGCCACGGGAGCACTGGAAATGCACCTGCTCCAACTCGGCGCCACCCTTGCGCCAGGGTGGGCGGTGCGCCGGTGGAGCCGCCGAGAGTATGGGTAGCAGGCCGATCACAGGACGGGTGAAACCGGTACTCGACCGCGCCACCGGCCCCTGGTAGCCACGCCCGCGCCCCGAGAGGGCGCGGGCGGCGGGGTAGGGCTGTCACAGCCAGCGGGTGAGTTTCTCCCGCGGAGTGTCCGGGCTTACCCACCACAGGCGGGCCTCTCTGTCCCACCGGGCACTGACCTCGCGCTTGGCCACGTCCTTCTCGCCGAAGGGGACCTTGAGGTACAGGCGGTCGCCCACCACCTCGCCGATACCGGGGGCGTCCGCGGGGGCCACTTGCTCGCTCTGGGCCTGACGGACGTGTTGCAGCGGTTGGTCCCGGCGGGCCCGTTCCACGATGTGCCGGACCCGATCGCAGGCATCGGGGTCGGTCAACCTCATCATCAGGTCGGTGGGCCCGTTGCTCGACAACAGGTTCAGGGAACCGTGCCAGAGCACCGTGCCGTCCAGCACCACGACCTTCTCGTGCATCCGCTCGCGGGGGCGTACCTCGCACCCCTGTTCTTGCAGGCGCCGGATCTGCGCCTCGTGCCGTTCGGCGTTCTTGTCCTGGTTGTCACCGATCGGTCGGGTGAACACGGTGACTCGCACCCCTTGGGCAATACGCGGGGCCAGGTGCTTGAGCCAGCGTTCGACGGGGCCCTTGTTGAGGAAGGCGCAGTAGATCTCGATGCTCTCGTTGGCCCGGGCCAGGTCCCACTCCAAGGCCCTGGTCACCTCGTCGGCGGGGAAGAAGGCGGGACGGCGCAGCTCCTCCTCGCTGAGGCCGACGAGATCGCCAGCGCTACGGACGGGAACCAGTTCCTGGGCGGGGATCCGCTGGGCCGACTCCTCCAGGGTGTCGAGCATGATGACGGTCTCGCTGCCCGGACGCAGGTGTTCGCGCAGGTACTCGACGTCAGCGACGACCACGAGGTGGTCCTGGGCCCGGCTCAGTGCCACGTTGAGTAGCCGGGCCGTAGACGAGGACATCCCCGTGCCGCTGTAGAAGAAGCCCGGTGTGTCCCCGGCACCGGCCACGGTGTCCACGATGACCACGGGCCGCTGACTGCCCTGGAACCGGTGCACGGTGTCAGCCAGCCCCTCGTACTCCTGGCCGAACCGGTACTTCAGGCTGCTGCGCAGGTGCTTGACCTGGTCACGATAGGGAGAGATGACCGCCATGCGCTGGTCTGCTGAGACGGGACCGTCGTGCTTGCGTCCGGGCAGGATCCCGTCGTACTGCAGCCCACGCACCAGCTCGTGGATGACGGCCTCGTGTACCGGGTTGGACTTGTGCCGACCCGCGCCGCCGACATGGACACGGCTGTCGGAGGTGTCTACCAGAACCACCGGTCGGTCCACCAGCGGTGAGTGCGGTAGCCGGGACTGGTCCGAGCGCCCGGTGGCCAGGGGAGCGTCACGGTAGGCGACCTGGTTGACCACGGCACAGATGTCGGGGCGCATACGGTACTGCGTGTTCAGGCCGACCAGGCGGGGATCGTCGTTCACCCGACCGGAGGGGGCGACCAGCCCCGCGGCGTGGAAGACGTCTCGGTCCATCCAGTATCGGGAGTGCTCTTGCTCCTCAGGCTGGAGGGCCCGGGACCCCGAGGCCTGGGTGATGGCGGGCAGTTGCCGGAAGTCCCCGGCGACGATGACACGCTTGTCGGCCAACCCGGCCGCACACCACGCGGAGGGAAGGTCGACCATGCCGGCCTCGTCGATGATCACGGTATCCACCTCGTCCATGAGGCGGCGGCTCTGCAAAGCCTTCGACAGGGTCGTGCCCATGACCCGGCACCGTGAACGGACCGCCTCCAGCAGTCCGTCCAGCTCCTTCCGAACTTCGGCGAGCTCCGCCTCGGCCTGGCTGATCAGTGCCTCTACGGCCTCAGCGGAAGGAAGGCCGCGGGTGGCTTCCAGAGCGGAGTCCCGTTCCCGGACACGTTCGGTGATCGTCGCGTTGATGTCCTCCAGGCGCGCGACGGCGTCGTCGATCCGTGACTGGTCCTCCTTGAGGTTGTTGCGCAGGCGGTCCCGCTCCTCAAGCAGGCGGGTCAGCCGCTCGGCCTTGCGTTTGGCGAACGGTCCCGAGGGTGTGCCGATCGCCTTGGCGCTCGCGGCCACCTGGTCGAGTTCCCTTTGGGCACGGGTGGTTCGAGCTCGGTGGCGGGAGATCTCGTTGGTGAGGTCCCCCGCAAGGGAACATCCGCTCCCCAACTCCGCCTCGGCTTGGGTGAGGCGTTCGTATGCGAGGCGCTGGGCCGCGGCGGCCTTGAGGGTCTCCTCCAGTTCCTCGGCCCGGGCGGATAGGTCGACGCCCAGTCGTCCGGCGATCATCTCCAGGTCGATCATCGAACCGAACCGTTCCCGGAGCGAGGTGACCTCGATGTCCCCGGCGCGCTGTACCAGACCGGTGTCGAAGTCGTCCTCACCTTCCAACTGTTCGCAGACCCGCTCCAGCGCCTGGTCGACGGCCACCCGGGTGGGGGCCAGGAACAGGATCCGCTCACCGAGGCGATAGGAGCCCTCGGCGATGAGGGAGACCACCGCGGTCTTGCCGGTACCGGGTGGGCCCCAGATGAAGGTGATGTCGCTGCCCAGGGCCTGTTCCACAGCACGGCGCTGGTGTTCGTTCAGTTTCATGTCCTGGTACCCGCTGATGTATCGGTGCGGGCTGGCCAGCACCCCGACCGAGGGATCACCGTCCCCGAGGATCCAGGCTGCGGTTGCCACGTTCACGGGCCCGGGGCGCTGCTCGCAATCCCGGACCCGGTCAGCGAGGGCGGTCAGAGACCGCGTCTCGTCGTCGCGGAGCTGGACGTTTCCGGGGCGGTCACCGAGGTCGGCCTCCGTGGTGACGAGGATCTTCCCGTCGGGGTGGGCTGTGGCCGCGGCGTGCTGCCAGGGGCGGCGAGACCGGGAAAGGCGTACCAGAAGCCGGTCGGAGTCGAAGGAGTCCTTCCAACGGGTGCAGGAGAACAGGTACTCGTGGGGATGGTCGCTGTCGCCGACTCGAACGCGTTCGCCGTCCTTGAGGGCGACCTTCTCCTTGGAGTTGGCGTCGTCGGCCAACTGGGCCCTGACCTCGTGGGCGAGGGCGGTGAGGAACTGGTCGGCGGGTTCGGGGAGTGTGCTCGGGGAAGTCACTGAGCCCTTTCGGCGTCGTCAGCACTGAGGGAACCGGCGTTCAGGAGTATGCCTCAGCAAGGTGACATTCCGGAGGCGCCTGGTGCGGGGAGTCGACCAAGGTCGCCCCCGCGATGCCTGAGAACAGACAGGATCGCCTCTCGTTCATTGGTGCGACTGGGCAATCCAGGTCAGGACTGACCGTTTGTAGCTTGCGCGCATCAGCAGGGGTGTACTGACCTGAGAAGTTGGGTGCCCGTAACGAGATCGTGGCCTGTGACACACCTTCCGCCCCACCGAGAGCGACGTCACAGGAGCTTGCCCATGGACGCTTCCCCCGGGTCATGTCCCTTGGACCGGACGCCTTCGGCGCAGTCCCTTCCCGTGTGCGACCACAACTCCTGTCGGGCACGCCGCGCCCAGCGCCTGCCCCGCCTGGGCGGCAACAGATCCGAGTTCGCCGTCGAACACGCCCAAGCCGCCACTGTCCAGGCCCGGCACTGCCACCTGATCATCTACTTCGGTGAGGCGGCCCAGTCGTTCTGGACCGTCACTCCCACCGGCTTGGCGGAGGCCCTTTTCTGGACTAAGAGCAGGCGTACTTGCGTTCGATGCTTCAGGGTGAGTGCGCGATCATGTGGACCATGACTTCCATGACTCCATCCGAGCCCGTCGCTGCTGAGAACGGTCGGATCAAGGTGTGGTACCGGTTTGTGCCGCGAGAAGGCTGGCTTCCGCATGACACTGAGGGGTTGTGGGCCACGCGGCTGAGCTGCGATACCGCCCGGGTGGAGAGCGTCCCTTCTTGCAGGACGGGGTGGCCGAGGGCGAGATCGTGCGGTTCGCGACGGACGCCGACGGCCTCCACTGGGCGAAGGAGCGGGTGGAGGCGTCGGGTAACTGCACCATCCGGGTCCTGCCCATTCCCTCCGGCCCGCTGGGGCGAAGCGCTCGGGCTGTGCATGAGCTGCTGTCGCCGTTTGGCCTGGGCGGTGAGGTCTTCAGCGAGGAATTCCCGTTGGTCGCCTTCACCGTGCCCGCCGATGCAGACCTTGACGGACTCAAGGCGTTGCTCGTTCGCGGCCGAGAGGACGGGTGGTGGCACTTCGAGGTTGCCTGTGCCACCGACGCATGGCGCGACGGGGAGTCGCGCAGCCAGTAGCTCCCTCACTGCGCTGCTTTCAGCACGTGGGGCAGTGCGGCGGTCATCGCTCTTCTCCGGGGATGATCGGCATGCCCAAGCCGACCGAGGTCCGGTTGCGCATGCGGTTCCGAGCCAGCCGGTCCAGGGAGGAGAGCTTGTTCCGGGCGGCTTCGAGGCTGGTCTGGAGTCCTTGGACCTCTCCGAGCCAGCCGTTGACGCGGGCCTCCTCGATGCGGTCCCCGAGGTTGCGGATGATCTCTTCCAGACGCCGCCGCTGCCGAGGGTCGACACGGAGCATGGTATTCACGGTGATTCCTCTAAGAGCTCATCTCAAAAGTCCTGCGAGATGACTCCGAGCCTGGCATGATCACGGACTGTGAGTGACGTGTTGCCCGATGGGCTCTGGGAGATCGTCC
>NZ_MKKC01000141.1 GCF_001942255.1 Nocardiopsis sp. CNR-923 | reverse complement strand
GTGCGGGTGGTCCGGGCGGGTGCGGAGCGCCGTTGCGGGACTTCGTCCCACGCGCCCCAGCCCTCCGCGCTCGGGTGACCGCCTACGTGGCCGGGGCGCTGCCCCGCGTGCCCGCCGCCGGGAGCGTCGCGATTCCCGTAGGGCTCGGGGGACCGCGGCGGCAGGGGACTGTAGCCGGGGAGGGCGTCGCCCGGAATTCCCCCGGGCGGTGGCCCCGCCGGATAGCCGCCGGTGTGCGGGCCTTGTGATCCGCCCGGGTAGGGGGTTCCTCCCGGCGGAGTCGGCTCCGAGGGGAACCGGGAGTACCCGCCCGTGTCGAACGGCGACGCCCCGGTTCCGCCGGGCGCCGCGTGGCCGCCGCCGAAGCCGCCCGCTCCGTTCTGGGGGCCCGGGACGGTCGGCGAACTCGGTCCGCCGAGAGCGTCCTCGCGCCACAACGGCTCATTCGCGTACGATCCGTGCGGGTGCGCCCCGGTGTCGTGGGGGCGTCGGTGGGCGCCGGAGTCGTGTTCGGAGGGCGCGGGTGCGCCGTGGACGCCCCGCGCGTGTGCGCCCGTGTCATAGGACCGGTGCGCGTGCGTGCCCGTGTCGTACTCGGGTCGGGCGTGGGAGCCGGTGTGGTGTTCGGAGGGCGCGGGTACGCCGTAGGCGCCCCGTGTGTGCCCTCCGGTGTCGTGGCTCCCGTGTGTGTGGGTCCCGGTGTCGTACGGACTCCGGGAGTGCGCCCCGGTGTCGTAGGACGAGTACCGGTGGGTGCCCGTGTCGTATCCGCCGGGCGTGTCGGGGCCGCTGCGGCCGTACCCGCCCGGGGAGGGCGGCGTCGGACGCTGGTGCGATCCGGTGTCCATGCTCGACCAGATGGGCGACCCGGTGTCCTCAGAGGTGGAGGACGGGCGGAAGCGGGGTCGAGCGGGTCCGCGGCTCCGGAGCCGCTCGACCGGGCTAGGTCGCCGAGCCCGGACGACCCCGCCCCGTAGCGGGACGGGCCCGACAACGGGTCGCCCGAGGCGGAGCCCGCCGGAGGGGTCGCGGACGAGGACGAGCGGGAACCGGTGTTGGACGCGCCGTAGGTGTGCGCGGAGTCCGAGCCGCCGAGCGGGTCGTGGACGGTGGACCCGTTCCAGGGCGTGGGCTCGGCGGACGCGGACGGGAGCGCCCGGTCGTGGGTCCAGGGCCCGGTGCCGAGCGGGTCGTCCTCGCGGGACGGTTCCGCCCGGGGCGCCTCGACCGGGAGGGCCTGCGCCCGCGGTAGTTCGGCTCGGGGCGGCGCCTCATCCCTTCGGGGTTCGGGGGCGGGACCGCTGCTCTGACCCAGGCTCGCCAGGACCGCGAGGTCGTCGGAGGGGCCCGAGGTCACGGCACGGCGCGCGCCGGGCGCGTCGCCCCCGGCGCGGGCGCCGCCGCGCTCCCGGCCCGGCTCGGGATCGCGCTCGTCCTCGTAGCCCCCGTCCTCGTAGTCCTCGTACTCCACGTCGTAGCCGTCGTCGTAGGCCTCGACGTCCTCGTAGGCGTCCGCCGCGCGACCGTTGGCGGCATCGCCGGCCGCGGACCCCTCGTCCGGGTCCTCGTCGCCCAGACTCGACCAGAAGCCGTTGTCGGAGAGGTCGTCGTCCTCCCATTCCGCGCCGCGTTTCCGTCGGCTCCGGGGACGCCGCCGGGGCTCCCCGTCCTCGTTCGCCCGGGTCCGCCTGGCGCGTCGGGGCGTGCCCCGGCCGCCGCGTCCGCGACCCCGGTCGTCGGCCTCGGTGCTCTCGTACTCCTGCTCCTCGTCGTAGTCGTCCTTGGGCGACGTCGTGCTGAGGGCGCGCATACCCAGCAGCAGGAGTACCAGGACGGCGAGGACGACGATGACGGCGATGATGATGATGACGGTGACGGTCATGGTCTACGCACTACCTTGGAGAGGTGGGCCGCATGCGGAGCGCACCGCGGACCGGTGTGGCCAGGACCGGTCGGAGGGAGACGGCGGCCGACTGGATTCGCGTACGTCCGGGCTGCCGGGTCCGCGCGCCGGCGCGACGCGGGCGGTCCGGTGCGGTCTCAGGTCGGGGTGCTGGGCGGCGAGTGGACGGATAACGGTCATCTGAAACGGGGTGAGGGGCACGGGCCCCACTGTATGCCTTGTCGTGCTTCGTGTGCAGTGGGTGCCGGGAGCTTCCTCGTGTCGAACCCGGAGCGAGAGGGACGCGGCGGGAGTGGAACCGGGGGAGGGGAGGCCGCCCGGCCGCGGTTCCGGTCACTCGCTGGTGGTGACCAACGATCCGCGCGCGACGGCCTGGTCGGCGATCGCCTCCAGGGTCCGGCTCAGTTCGGCGCCGTCGGGCAGGTCGAGGGTGCCGTCCAGGGCGTACACGGTGAAACGGTACTCGTGCACGTCGCCGTCGGTCGGGCAGGGAGCGCCGTAACCCGCGTCCCCGGAACTGTTCAAGGCCTGTTTGGCGTCGGCTGGGACGGTGCTCCGCCGCAGCTCGACCAACTCCGGGTCGAGGTCGAAGACCACCCAGAACACCTCCGCCGCCTGGGGGTCGTCCACGACCAGCGCGATCGAGCCCACGCCGTCCGGAAGCCCCGACCAGCGCACCGGCGGGGAGACGTGCCCCTCGCTCCCGTCCGGCTCCCCGCCGTCACAGGTGTAGTCGTCCAGGAGCGGCTCACCCTCCTGCATAAGCGGGCTGGTGACGTTGATGTTGGTGGGCATGTCGCCGTTCTGCCCGGGCGAGAGCACGCCGCACCCGGTGGCCAGGGCCAGAACGGCGCCGGACCCGACCGCGCCCGCACCGCGGAGCGCGGTCCTGCCGGGTGCGTGCGCGCACTGGTGGTCCAAGGGGAGGGGAGGGCCGGGAACAATGGGACTCCTGCTGGGCTTACGGGCCGATGGGGCGCGGTTCGTCTTGCTAGGGAGAACGGCGTCGGGGGCGACCCGGCTTCGGTGCCTACGAGGGTCGGGTCAGACGACCTCGGCGGTCCGCCGACGCACGCTCCAGGGGGAACCCTACTGCGGTCGGGCGTCCGGTCCGCAGCCGTGCCCGGTGTGCGCACCGTTCAGACCGATAATTCCGGGCACGGTGTCACTGAATGGGTGATCATGGACTTGTGCGGTTCTCCATCCTCGGTCCCCTCCTGGTGCACGACGCGTCCGGACGGCCCATCACGATCGGGGGCGCGCGCCTGCGCGCCCTGCTCACCCTGCTCCTGCTCCGACCCGGACAACGGGTCTCGAACGAACAACTCACGGAGGCCATCTGGACCGAGGCTCCCCCGGCCTCGGCCGGCAACGCCCTCCAGGCGCTGGTGTCGCGGCTGCGGCGAGCCCTGGGTCCCGACGTCGAGATCAACGGTGACGCGTCCGGCTACCGGTTGTGCGTCGACCCCCAGCGGGTCGACGTGGGCGAGTTCGGCTCCCTGGCCAAACTCGGCCGAGCGCAACTCGCCGCCGGGAAGCCCGCCGCGGCCGTCACCGCGCTCGGCGACGCCCTGGCCCTGTGGCGCGGACCCGCCGTGCCCGAACTCACGTCCCGGGGCGTGGCGGAGGACCTCGCGCTGCGCCTGGCCGAGAAGCACGCCGCGCTCGTCGAGGACCACCTGACCGCACTGCTCGACCTGGGCAGGGCCCACGACGCCCTGCCCGAGGCCGAGGCGCTGGCCCGGCGCGAACCCCACAGCGAACGCCCCGTCGAACTCCTCATGCGCGCGCTCGCCGGAACCGGGCGCACCGCCGACGCGCTGGACGCCCACGAGGCGTTCCGCGCGCGTCTGGCCGAGGATCTGGGCCTGGACCCCTCACCGAGGTTGGCCGACGTCCACCTGCGGGTGCTGCGCGGGGAGTTCGCCGCCGACGGGTCGCGCGGCGGGGACCGGCCCACCGTGACGCCGACCCCCCAGGTCCGGCTGCCCGTCACCCTCACCAGCTTCGTGCCGCGCGAGGCCGAGGTGGACGCCGTGGTCGCGCAGCTCACCGCGTCGCGGCTGGTCACCCTGCTCGGCCCGGGCGGGGCGGGTAAGACCCGTCTGGCCATCGAGACCGCCGCGGTCCTGGCGGACCGAGCGCCCGACCTGCTCTCCCTCGGCGGCTGGTTCGTCGAACTCGCCCCGATCGACTCCGGCGACGACCTCCTCGACGCGCTCGCCGCGGCCTTGGACCTGCGCGACTCGGCCATCGTCCAAGCCCGCTCCAGTGCGCCCGCGACCTCGGCCGAGGACCGTGTCGTCGGCTTCCTCGGGGCGCAGTCGGCGTTCGTCGTGCTCGACAACTGCGAGCACCTCGTCGAGGACGTCGCCCGGCTCGCCGAGCACCTGCTCGCCCGGTGCCCAGGGTTGCGGCTGCTCACCACCTCCCGCGAACCCCTCGGCGTGCAGGGCGAACGGCTCGTGCCGGTCCCGCCACTGGCCCTGCCGCCCGAGGACGCCACCGCGGCCGAGCCGCCGGTTACGCCGCCGTCGCGCTGTTCACCGAACGCGCCAGCGCCGTGCGCCCCGACTTCGCGGTCACCGCGGGCAACGTCGGTCACGTCGTGCGCATCACCCGGGCCCTGGACGGCATCCCCCTGGCCCTGGAACTGGCCGCTGCCCGTCTGCGGTCGATGCCCCCCTCCCAGTTGGTCCACCGCCTCTCCGACCGCTTCCGCCTCCTGACCGGGGGCAGCCGTTCCGTCCGCCCGGGCCACCGCACGCTGCGCGCCGTCGTCGACTGGAGCTGGGACCTGCTCGACGAGCCCGAGCGCCGCGTCCTGCGCCGCCTGTCGATCTTCGCGGGCGGGGCCACCCTGGAGGCCGTCGAGCGGGTCTGCGCGGATCCCGGCGAGGACGGCGAGGTCGGCGGACGCGACGTGTGGGGCGTGCTGTTCGCCCTGGTCGACAAGTCCCTCGTGATCACGGAGAACCCCGTACGCGAGGACGCCCCGCCCCGCTACCGGCAGTTGGAGACCGTTCGCGCCTACGCGGCCGAACGGCTCGCCGAGAGCGGAGAGGAGGACGAGGTCCGCGACCTGCACGCACGTTACGTGCGCGACCTGTGGCGGGAGGGCGATCCTCTGCTGCGCGGCCCACGCCAGACCGAGTGGGTCGTCCGGCTCGGAGCCGAGGCGGACAACTGCGGGCCCGCCGTGCGGTGGGCGGTGCGGCGGGGGGACGTCGACCTGGCTCTGGACCTGGTGGAGTACACCCAGTGGTTCTGGCTCCTGCAAGGCGAGTGGTACCAGTTCTGCCGCTGGTGCAAGGAGGTGCTGTCGCTGGTCGGCGACCGTGTTCCGGAGGGAAGGGCGGTCGCCTACGCCAGCTGCCTCTTCCACGGCGCCATCGGCCGGGGGACCGCCCACGAGGACGTCCTGGCCAACATGCGCGCCGTGCGGCTGTTCCTGAGCGAGGCGGGCGAGCCACTGGAGCACCACCCCCTGCTGATGTACGGCCTGGTGTGCGAGGCGTTGAGCGAGGGCCCCGACGGGCCGGCGCGCGAGCGCGTCGAACGCGCGGCCGACCAGGACGACCCCTGGACGCGCGCGATGGTCCGCATGATGTTGTCCGTGCTCGACGCCGTGTTCGGGGACGTCAAACGCGCCACGGAGCGCGCCATCGACGCACGGGAGGGTTTCCGCGCCGTCGGCGACACCTGGGGTGAGCTCCAGGCGCTCGAGCAGCTGTCGGACATGCGCCGGTTCGACGACCCGGAACGGTGCCGTGTCCTGCTCGGGGAGGGGATCCCCCTGGCTGACCGGGCGGGTCTGTCCTCGATCTCGCTACTGCTCCGGATCAGGCGCGCGCAACTCCTCATCGACCTCGGCGAACTTGCGGCCGCCCGGCACGATCTGGAGGCCGCCGCGCAGGGACCCCTTGGTGAGGACGACCACCTGGTGATCATGCGCCTGACCGAGGCGCAGCTACTGGGGGAGTCGGGTGATCTGGAGCGCGCCAGGGCCGTGGTGGACGGGCTGGAGCCGTCGGTGAGTCGGTTGGCCGGACTCGCTCCGGTCTACGTGGAGCCGTTCTGGCTGCTCGTGTCCGCGGTCATCGCGTGGCGGGCGGGGGAGACAGACCGGGCGTGGCGGCACGCGGGGCGCGCCTGGTGGCGCGCGGTGCGTGGTCTCGGTTCGAACTGCGCGGACGTCCTGGAGGTCCTGGGCGTCTTCCTGGCCGGTAGCGACCCGGAACGGGCGACCGAGATGCTCGGCTTCGGGAGGGCGCTGCGCGGGGTGCCCAACCTGGTGAGTCCCCTGGTGCTTCGGGCCCGGCAGGACCTCGCCCAGACGCTGGGGGAGGCGGAGTTCAGCCGCCTGCTCGTCAAGGCGGGCGAGGAGAACCCCGCGGTGATCCGCACCACGGTGGGAGCCTGGCTGCCCCCGACGGCGCCCGACGACGTGGGGGACGGTGTGCGCGCCACGTGAGCGCGGCGCCGCGCCCCGGTCTCCCGAAGCGCGGCGCCACGGCCGCTCAGGTGCGGCGCCGGTAGGCCCACACCGCCAGCGGACCGAAGACCGCGACGAAGACTCCGGACCACACCAGCGTCCAGGTGACCGGAGCCGCGACGTCCCCGCCGATCATCAGGCCGCGCATGGCGTTCACGACGTGGGTGATCGGGTTGTTCTCCGCGACGGCCCGCATCCAGCCGGGCATGGCCTCGGGGGCGACGAAGGCCGAACTGCCGAAGGTCAGCGGGAACATGAGGATCATCCCGAAGCTCTGGACGGCCATGGGGGTGCGCACGATCATCCCGACGAACGCCGACATCCAGCACAGCGCGAAGGCGAACAGCAGGATGAGCGCGGCGGCGGCGACCACGCCGACGACGCCGCCGTCCGGGCGGAACCCGATGGCCAGGCCGACCAGCAGCACCATCACCACGGTGAGCGAGTACCGGACCAGGTCGCCCAGGATGGCGCCGATCAGGGGCGCGGACCGCGCGATGGGCAGGGACCGGAACCGGTCGAAGATGCCCTTCTCCACGTCCTGGCACAGGGCGAACCCGGTGCCGAGCGTGGCGAAGACCACGGACTGGGCGATGATGCCGGGCATGAGGAAGTCCCGGTACTCCCGCCAGTCGTCCATGATCGCCTGACCGAAGACGAAGACGAACAGCGTGACGAACATGATCGGCATGAACGTGAGCCCGAGGACCTCCTCGGGGTTCGCCTTGATCTTCAGAACGCTGCGCCAGGCCAACTGGAGGCCGTTGCTCATCGTGTTCGCCGGGCCGATCGCCCGGGGCGCCCCCGGTGCGCCGCCGCGCCCGCGCACCTCCTCGGAGGGCTTGAGGGTGGTCACGTCGCTCATGTTCGGGCCCCTTCAGCCACGGTCTCCCCCGTGGACTCCTCGTCGGCGGTGTGTCCGGTCAGTGCGAGGAAGACCTCGTCCAGACTCGGCTTGCGCAGTGACAGTTCGGCGACGGTCACCTCCTGTTCGTCGAGGCGGCGGACCACCTCGGGCAGGACGGAGGCGTCGGTGACCCCGACGCTCGCCCCCAGCCCGTCGCGGCTCACCGGGCTGCTGGTGACCGCCTCGACGATCCGGACGGCCAGGTCGAGCTGTCCGGGTTCGACCGTGCGCAGCTCCAGGACCTGCTTGCCCGCGTGGTTCTTCAGTTCCTCGGGCGTGCCCCTGCTGATCACCTTGCCGTGGTCCAGCACGACGATGTCGTCGGCGAGCTGGTCGGCCTCCTCCAGGTACTGCGTGGTGAGCAGGACGGTGACGCCGTCGTTGACCAGACCGCGCACCACGTCCCACAAACCGTTGCGGCTGTGCGGGTCCAGGCCGGTGGTCGGCTCGTCCAGGTACAGCAGGGTGGGGTGACCCACGAGACTCGCGGCCAGGTCGAGCCGGCGGCGCATGCCGCCGGAGTAGGTCTTGGCGGGACGGCCGGCGGCGTCGGTGAGCCCGAAGCGCTCCAGCAGCTCGGCCGAACGCGTTCGTGCGGCGCCGCGCCCGTAGCCGAGCAGACGTGCGATGAGCATCAGGTTCTCGGTGCCGGTCAGTTCGGCGTCGACCGCGGCGTACTGGCCGGTCAGCCCGATCAGTCGGCGCACGTCGTGCGGCCGCTTGACCACGTCGAAGCCCCCGACCTCGGCGTGGCCCCCGTCAGGCCGCAACAGGGTCGACAGGATGCGCACCGTGGTGGTCTTCCCGGATCCGTTGGGCCCCAGGACGCCCAGCACGGCCCCGCTTCTCGCCGTCAGGTCCACCCCGTCGAGGGCACGCTTGCCCTTGAACTGCTTGACCAGACCCTCCGCGCGGATGGCGTCAGTCATCGCTCCTCCGTTTCTACCGTTCGACGACCAGTCTGCCGCGCCGGTCTGACAGATCACTGACACGCCGATGCCCGCGCTGACACGGTCAGAGCGGTGGGTCGGTCACGGGCCGGACGGGAACGGCTCACGCGGTGTCGCCGGGGCTCGACGCACGGGCACGTGACTGACGGGGTCGACGCGGAGTACGCGCGCGCCGGTGCGGGGGCAGCCGGGGGCTGGGCGGCGACGCGGCCCGCGCCCCGGCGGACGCCGCCAGGCGCGGGTGCGGGCCGCCCGCGAGGGTTGGTCCCGCTCTCCGTCGTTCACTGCCGCGAAGGCGTCAATCGCCCTTCTTGGAGCCGAACATGATCTCGTCCCACGACGGCACGG
>NZ_MKKC01000140.1 GCF_001942255.1 Nocardiopsis sp. CNR-923 | reverse complement strand
GCCGGGCCAAACCAGCGCGGTCGTCGTCGATCTTGACGTAGAGTGCTGTCACGAGGGTGTCTATGTCTTGGCTCACACCAGATCATGGACACCCTCTCTCGTGCGCGCAGGCTTTTGGAAAGACTCGTCTAGTGTGCTTCCCGGTCCAGCACACCCCACCACCGCCCATCCGATTCAGGCGATACGCCTCATCCCTGGCCAGGGCCACAGACGCCCCCGTCCGCCCCGCACACCCCGGAAGGGGTCCACGGCCCCACCATCGACTGTGGGGCGACACGGCCCCACACAGCCCCGACATCGGGGGCAACCGGGGCCCCAGGACCCTCACCCCCACCAGCCACCCCCACGGAGCGACAACGGAAACGAACAGGGCGATCTCTCCCCACCGGCCCCCTCCCCCACCTCACCGTGCTTCCCCTCCACGGCCCTGACGACAGCACCCAGGCAGCGCACGCGACACCCGGCCACCGATCTCGCTGGACCGCACCACGAGAAGCCAGGCCCGCTCGGCCTCGACAACCCGCCAGCCGTGCAGCGCCCACTCACAACGCTCAACACCGGCAGCCACCTACCCCACGGGCCCAGGGACCTCCCCTCCACCCACCCCACCGTGCGCCACGAAACGGACACTTCAGTACAGACCCTTGGAATAAGAGAAGAGAACACGAAGGGATTAAACAGGAGGAAGGATTCGAAGGGGAAAACGGACCCATACGAGCAAGACCAGGGGCGGGGTGCCCGCCCGCTCGTCGGCGGCGCCCCGCCCCCTACGCGAAGATGACGACCCACCGGGTATGAGTCTGGGTTGCCAACGGCCCACCCAGACCGGCCCTGGCCTGCACGGATAGTCGCCTGTGGGTCGGCCGATCCAAGCGGCCCGCTTACCGGAACAGGCACAGGGCCACTTACCGGCGTACTTACCGGCCGCGTCATGGGCCCACTTACCGGACACACTCAAACATGAGCATAGCGCTCACAATGCTCGTGTTTCTTCTCCGCCCAACCCACCTCGAAGAATCCCCGCAACGAACCCGACACCACCTCCCACCAAGACCAGAGGACCATCGGCCCGAGACCGTCAACGGATGCCGCTGACCACCGGCTGGATCCCGCCCACCCCCAGACAGCGCGGCCCCACCACGCCTTCGCACAGCCCACCCCGGAAGAACCACCCGCTTCCATCAGCATCAGTTTCTACTGATGTCCGGAAAACAGCCAGGAGACGTTCTTCTAGACACGGTGGAGAACGAGTCTTTGAACAGGTGCGGGCGGGGCCACCTCGCGCTCGTCGCGGGCGGCCCCGCCCGCCTACGTGAAGACCACTACCCACTTGGGTATAAGTCTGGACACGCGTCGGCCCACTTGAACAACCCCTGACCTGCGAAGATGTTGTTGGAGGGGTGGGCCACAGGGGCGGCCCAGGCATCGGCCCGCACGACGGCCCACCCGTTGGCCCTGGTTCAAATCGTGTTCACTCGGGGTTCAGCAGCCCCTCCGGGGCAGGCGCGATACACACCCGAAACCATTCCAGAATTCTCCTCTTCCTGAGCCCTTTCGATAGCACACGGCCGACCTGTGACACCAGGACGAGAACGCAGAACACCCCCCGGGGTGGTGCCGACCACGAGCATGGTCGGCACCACCCCGAAGCGCACGCTCCCACCGATCAGGAGGTCATGGCCTGCCAATCGCGGACGAGACGGGCCAACTCGGCGAACTCACCCACACCGCCACCCTCAGGAACCAGAGCGGGAACGGACACGGGTGCTGGCTGAACGACGGCCAGGAGGTCGCCGTGACCAACCCCCGCAGGTGCTTCGGTGTGGTCGCGGAGGAAGCGTTCCTCCGCTCGGGCAAGGTAGGGGCGCACCCCACGCACCCCGTCGTCGTCCACACACCACCCACGCCGCCCTGTGTACGGGTCCCGCTGACGCGGCACCAAACCCGCTTCCCTCGGCGCACCGCTCCCCATGTGAGTATGCGAAGCCGCTCCTGACTTCTCGTCCCCCGGCTTCTCACAGACGGCTTGCCGGTCTACCTGAGCACGCCCCTCCGGACGCGCCTGACGAGGCTCGGACTCTGGCGTTGGCGGCACGGTTCGACTTGCCGGGCCACAGAACACGGCGGCAAGCACCGCGCCGAGCACCCAGCGCACGTGTTCGCCCCATCCCTGGCGGCGTTTACGGTGTCGCCCGCTAGACTTCTCCACAGTTTCCTCCTGATGCATCCAGGTGGGAATCACGCCCCGGGTCGGTGTTCGCGCACCGGCCTGGGGCAACTCTTCATTCTCTTCTTGCCAGCCCGGAGCCGGGCTGGCCCTCCTCCTTGTGTGGGTCAGGATGAGTGTCAATGGCCCGAAGTCATACGCCCCCGGAACTGCGCTTCTCACCCACGAACCCACACATATAGACACAAGACACCCCAACTCCTGAGGAATGGGTGTCTACCCTGGCCAGGGCTGGTCGATGGTCGCTTGGGTGGGCGAGAACCTTCAACTCCTTCGGCTCAGAAAAGTCCCCAGAGTCGGAAACGAGGGACTGCTGGGGCCGTGAGGAAGCCGATAGGTGAAAACATCCCGATTTGCGAGAGGGGGCTTCGCCCGGCGAACCCGGCGAAGCCCTTGACGTTGACGACAATCGCGAAGAGGGGCGTCTTCTTACGTCGGAGATCGGCTTACGCACTGCTCACGGTCTGTGGCTGGAAGGGAACCGACTCCGATCTGTCGAGCACCTGGACGACGTGGTCGAGGTGTTCTCGTGGGAAGAACAGGTGTGTGTCCCGGTTCCGGGCCGGTCCGCCGTAGACGTCCGGAACGACGGGGCGGATGCAAAGCCAGGATGCCGCTCTGCCCCACTCGTTCATAGCGATGTTGAGCTCCCGGTCTGCCCCGAGGAGGGTGATCAGGTGCTCGGCAGGGGCGGGCGGCAGCTTCAGCCAGACGCGGTCGGAGTAGAAGGCGCTCCAGCGCGGATCCCCCGGAGGCATTCCCGGACCCGAGTCCTGGAGGGATTCGCCGAAGTTCTGGCAGCTTGCCCTGGTGTTCATCCCGAGGGACCACAGGCGCAGGATCAGCGGCACGAGGTCACGGTCGATCGGAACACGGACCCCGCTGGGCGTGCGCAACAACTGGGTCTTGTGGGTCTGCAAGGGGACGCTCATGGTGGTTCCCGAAGGTGTCGTGGTCCCGTGTGACGGAGATCGCCCAGAGCCGGACGGCCGCGATGTGATGGCGTCGCAGACCCACGTAGGGGTCCGGCTGGATCAGCAACGTGGGGGCGCCGCGCAAGGTCCGCTCCGCGGCCCAGTCGTAGTCCGGCGGCGCGAAGTCGTCGTCGATCCAGGCGACGGGCGCATCGCCCAGCCAGTCGGCTACCGGGTCGCGTTTCCATAGGTAGCCGCGCGGGTGCGGGGTCGAGATGTCGAGCGCGCCCAGGTCGATGTGAGGGAGGTGGGGCATGCCCACGTGCGGTGCGATCAGGCGGTTCGCTTCGGCTCCCCAACTCGTGGCCCAGCGCGGCCGAACGAGGCCCATGGAGTGCAGCGCATTGACCGTCGCTCCGTGGTGTGGGTTGAGCCAGACCGGCACCTCGTGGTGGCCCCGGAAGTCGACCCGGTGGGGGTGGTACTCCGGTGGTACGGAACCACCCGGTCCGGGGAAGGGGTTGAGGACTCCGTCGACGTCGATCAGCAGATACGGGGGGTTGCCTGCCATGGGTTCGCCCTCCAGGACTCAGATGTTGAGCAGTCGTGCCGCGTCGTGGGTGTGGCGGCGTACCACGGTCGTGTAGGCGGGGTCGGCCGTCACGTCACCGATCCAGACCAGGGCCTGGGCGAGGAACCACTCCAGGACCCACACCCGGTGCCAGCCCAGCGCCCAGTCCTGCGGTGTGAGTCCCCCTCGGCGAGTGAGTGCGCTGGCGCTGCCTCCCGCCTGGACGTAGGACTCCAGGAAGGCTCGGGTCCGGTCGGGGTCGGGCGCGTGGACGGTGCCGTGCCAGGAGGCGAGGTCGAGCAGTCCCGGGCCGCGGAAGGCGCGGGCGAGGTCGTAGAGGTGGACTCGGTCGTCGCGGATGTGCAGGCTCTCGGGATGGAACTCCGAGTGCACCCATCCGTAGGGCGCCGTCGTCGCGCCTTCGGCTCGTGGGGCGGCGGCGCGGTCGATGTCGCGCAGTGCCTCGGTGATGTCGTCGCGTCGGACCAGCGGCCCTGGGCGTTGAGCAGGTCCAGGGTGCGCATCGCCCTTCGGGGGAGGGAGGCCAGCCACGCTCCGTCTGCGGGGGGAAGGTGGGGCGGAACCGCCGCGGAGTGGAGCTGGACCGCCGCTGTGACGCCGTCGTCGTCGGTGGCTTCGCGGTCGGGTTCGCCCAGGTCCTCCATCAGCATCGCCAGGGTGGTTCCCGAACGCAGGGACTTGACCAGGCGGGGGACGCTGACGCCCGCCTGCCAGGCTGCGGTCAGTGCCTCGTGTTCGTGGGTGAAGGGTTCGGTGGCGCACTTGAAGATGACGGTGGTCCCGTCCGCCAGGGCCAAGCGCTCCACATGTGAGAGTTCCCAGCTGTGCAGCGTTTGCGTCTCGATGAGGTTGCCGGTCATTCCGGCTGCGTTGAGTAGGTCATCGCGCATCCGGTCGATGTCGGTCTGGTGCACGTGTGACTCTCCTTGTGTCGGGGGCGGGGCCCTCCTCCGAGCGGTGGAGGGCCCCTTCGGTGGGGCGGGTGGTCAGGCGTGCTCACCGTAGGAGCGGACGGTCGTGAGCCAGGTGTCGCGGAAGGTGTCCAGCTCGTTGCGGAAGCGCTGCATGTCGGTGCCGTAGGGCGCCACGACTCCGCCGCGCCGGTCGGGGGCGGACTGGCAGCCGTGCACCAGGCGTCCGCCAAGGGCGGCGTGGGCCTTGACGCCCTCGATGCGCCGGTACTCGTTGAACCAGGAGCCGTGGAAGACCTCGTCCAGCAGTTCGGTGGTGGGCTCGTCCAGGTCGTAGATGACCTGTGCGGTGTCGGCGAAGAACCAGGTGGGGCCGACGATGCTGATGTGGCCGTCGTCCTCGACCTTGTTCAGCGCGGTGAAGGTGGAGACCTCCGCGAGCATCCTCAGGTGGTCGGCGGTGACGCCGTCGATGCCCAGCGAGTCCAGGTGGTCCTCGCGGAAGAGGTGGCTGTAGACCTGCCAGGCGATGGTCAGGACCTCGGCCGGGTCGTGGGTGGTGCGTGCGTTCTGGGCGATGTACTCCAAGGCGATCTGCTCGATGGCCGACTCGCAGGTCTCCTCGACGGGGAGGAGTTCGGTGGCGACCTGGTCCCAGTCGATCACGCGCCAGGTGTCGGACTCCAGCCGGAAGAAGTACTCCTGGGGGTTGATGGTGATCGTGTCGCCCTCGACCGACATCCCGGTGATGCGGTTCCAGCGAGGGTCGAAACGGTGGTCGGGGATGGTCAGGGTCATCGGGGCCAGCGTGATGGACATGGAGCGGGTTCCTTTCTCGGGGTTCTCTGACGAAGGGGTGGTGAAGTGGCACGACGGCCAGGTCTGCGGTGCGAAGACGCTGCCTGTAGGCACCGCCCTTCAGGCTCCGTTGTGACGTGCCACCGTGACCGGACGACAGCCGAGGTTCAGGGGCCGTTGTCCAGGGCTGGGGGAGCGGAGGTGCCCAGGCACGCATCGTTGTTGCCAGACCGAGTGGTGCCAGAGGTCTCGGCCCTGGCGGAACCGATGTCTTGGCGAAGGAAGCGGCGGTGTCCGCCCGGGGTTCGGAAGGCCGGGACCTTGCCCTGGTCCGCCCACCGGGTCACCGTCGTGGGGCTTACGCGGAAGAGCGCGGCGACTGCGGCTGGGGTCAAGGTCTGCCTGGTTTCTGGCAGGAGGCGGGTTCCTGACGAGGAGTCACGTGCGGCCATGGGATTCCAATCACTGTTCGAATGGGACATGGTTCGGACCTTGGCCGAGCCGTCGCTGGATATCGAGCACCGTCCGATGCAGCTCCTCCGGTCGGGCGGATGCCAGCGGGCGCACGTGTTCCTCGCCTCGGTAGAAGGCCCAGTAGGCGCGACTACCGGGCCCCCAAAACACGATCCAGCGGTGTCTGTGAGCCCGTTGGAGCTGGCGCGCGATGGCGTAGTACACCTCGTCATCAGCACGGGTCCAGCCCATCGCCTGTTTCCCCTCACCGTGGCGCCGTGCGGGAAATGACGGCCCAGACGGTGAGCGGTGCTCCCTGGACGCCCAGGAACCCCCAGCGCCGACTGAGCCGCTCCACCAAGGCGAGGCCGCGTCCGTGTTCCAGACCGGGGTCAACCTCGTTCACGTGGGGAATGGTGGGGGCCGCTCCGTGCCGAGGTCCAGCGTCCGTGACGGCAAGACGGATCCCCTTGTTGTCGAGGTAGGCGAGCGTGACCGTGAAGTGGCCGCCCTGGCCTGAGGCCGTATGTTCCAAGGCATTGGTCACCAGCTCAGAGAGCAACAACTCAAGGACGTCGGCGTCCTCTCCTGGGAGACGGGTGACCGTCCGTACCCAGCGGCGGGCCGCGCTGACCTGCGACGGGGTGTGCCCGAACCTCGCGGCGTGACGCCGACCGGCCTCCCCCAGCTGGGGCATCGAGGAGTATCCGGGGACGCGACGCGGCAGTATCGGTGATGTCTCACCACCTGCCCGTTTGCTCCGTTTCGTTACATCTATAAAGTTCACCCGCGTTACAGCCGTCATGCGCGCCTCGATTGTCTGAGTCGTGGGGCTGTTCCCTCCGTGCTTGCACCTTCGATCGAACCCTGAAGGCAATGACAAGTCACTGGGTGCGCGGACATGGTTTCTATGCCACTGGCACCACCCCTGAACTGCTGTTTTGCCAGTCGGGCATGTCTTCTTATGTCTGGGTGGGATGCGCTTGTGGCGATGATCTGGTTGCGGCCTTCGCTGATTCGGGCAATCTGGATAGCGAGCCCGAGGAGAGCTGCATGAAGTGGACGAAAGCCCAGCTTCGAAAACTGCGCGATCAGATGCGCGAGCAGGGCCGTACGAACGACGAGATCGCCGACGAGATCCGCATCCGTTCCGGATGCTCACCCCTGGCGGCTATCGCCACATGCACGGGTGGAGCCAGGCCGAGGCGACCGAGCGCTACCGCGATTCCGCCGCTGGCCTGCCCTTGGACCAGGCGGGCCTCAGTCGTCTGGAACTCTGGCCGGAAGTGGGTGGGCGGGCGCCGCAAGCAGCCCAAGTCGTCGCCTTGGCAACGCTGTACGGCACCTCTCCCCGAAGGCTGCTGACCCCTGAGGGGTTCGACAAACTCAGCGAACACGAGCGAAACGTTCTGAAAAGAGTGGGAAGCCAGCTCGACTCACCCAAGATCCCCCAGAACGACCTTCACCAGACGCATTCCCCCATCAACGGTGAGATCAGATCACTACCTCCGGAAAGGCAGATCGACATGGCCGCGAAACGCGCGATGAGGTTCGGAGCGATGGCGGAGGGGACGAACGTGGGTGTGGAGACCATCCAGGAACTCTTCGAGGAGGTGTCCAGGCTCGCGAGTGCCTACCCCCGCTCCCCGCTCCACGAGGTCCTGGGTGATCTGATCGAGGCACAGGATGTGGCGTTCATGTTGTTGGAGGGACGACAGCGCCCCAACCAAACCAGGGACCTGTACCTGCTCAGCGGCCTGCTGAGCATGATGCTCGCCAAGGCGAGCCATGACCTCGGTGACCCGTACGCCGCGATGAAACAGGCCCGAACCGCGTTCATCTGCGCCGACAACGCCGACCACGACGGACTGCGGATCCGGGTACGCACCCAGCAGAGCCTGATGGCGTACTGGGCGGGATGGCCCACAGAGGCCGCCCGGTATGCCGAGCTGGCGCGTGGCCTGGCGACCGAGCACACCGGCACGGCCGCCATCTGGCTCATGTCCCAGAGCGCCCGGACATGGGCGTCACTGGGCCACGGGGAACGAGCGCTCAACGACCTACAGGAAGCCACCGCTCTGCGCGAGCGGCTGGGCACGGACGACCTGGACGAACTCGGCGGGCTCATGCGCTTCGCGCACTGCCGCCAGCTCTACTACGGAGCTGAGACGCAGATCTGGATCCCCGGACGCGAGGAACAGGCTCAGCAGGTCGCGCAGGAAGCCGTTCAGCTCTACGAGGTCGCAGCCGCTGAGGGATCCGATGACTGGGCCTACCAGGACGAGGCCGGAGCCCGTGCCGACCTCGGCTACGCCCGAGCATCCCTGGGCGAGATCGAAGGCGCCACGGAAGCTCTCCGGCCGGTCCTGGACCTGCCCGCCTCGAAGCGGGTCGCCGGCGTGGTGAACAGCGTCATGCGCGTACCCGACGCTCTCCGCGGCACGGACTACACGAACAGCAAGACCGTCTCCCGGCTGCGCCAAGAGATCGAGGCCTACAGCCGCACTCCCGCTTCAGCACTGACCTCAGGCCGCTAACCTGCCAGGCATGCGCCCCGTCGAACTCTCCAGTGACAGGCTCACCCTCCGCGAACTACGCCCCACCGACGTCGACGACCTGCTCCGGGTCTACGGCGACCCGGAAGCCGTCCGGCACCTGTCGTTCACACCCCGCACGAAGGAGCAGTGCACCGCCATCATCAAGGCCGCGGTCGCCGACGCCGAGCAGGAGAACCGGGGCGTGTACATGCTCGCTGTCGCGCACCAGGACCGTTTGGTCGGCAGCGCCCGCCTGGGGGTGGACGAGCGCCCCCACAGCGCACAGATCGGGTTCGCCCTCCGACCCGACATGTGGGGGCAGGGATTTGGCGACGAGCTCGTCGGGCTCCTGCTTCGGTTCGGCTTCGAGGATCTGGGGCTCAAACGGATCTGGGGTGCGCGTTCTCCGGAGAACCGGGCCTCCGAGCGTGTCATGCTCAGGGCCGGAATGGTGGAGGAAGGACGGATCCGTCGGCACCTGTGGACCCGGGACGCCTGGCGCGACTCCATCGTCCACTCGATCCTGGACGACGAGTGGGCTCCGGACTCACCTGGACGCCCACTGTAGGCCACACCGGGGTCCCTGCCCCGGACCGAGTGACGGGAGGCGATCCCCGCACACGCCAGATCCTCCACCACACCCGACACGAAACAGTTCAAGGTCTGGCAACCAGTCGATCATGCGTCCCAGACCCCACAAGCCGATAGCAGGAAGCCATACCGGCATCTACCCCGCATTCCCCGCCCATGGAACGCTGGCCAGCTAGGTCCTGTCTGGAGTTCAAATTATGGACGCGGTGCGATGCTGCGGAGCCAGAGCATCGCACCGCATAGGTGCAGCCCGGCCTCGTAGCTCTCCGGGATCTTGTCGAAGCGGGTCGCG
>NZ_MKKC01000139.1 GCF_001942255.1 Nocardiopsis sp. CNR-923 | reverse complement strand
CGGCGTGATGACCGGGGCCGTGGCGGCTACGGCGGCCGGGAACGGCGTGATGACCGGGGCCGTGGCGGCCTCCGGGGGTCGCGTGAGGACCGGGGTTCGCGTGCGGGACGGAGCTTCGGCGACCGTGACCAGGGTGGGTTCCGCGGCTCCCGTGACGACCGTGGCCCGCGTGAACACGGCGGTCGCCGCGACGACCGGGGTGCGCGTGCGGGACGGGGCTTCGGCGACCGTGACCGCCAGGACGTCCGTCGCGCTTCCTCCGGCGGCGGCGACCGCCGTCCGGGCGCGGGCGCGAGGGGCGGGGTCCGGCGTCGCCGGGCGGCGTCAAGAGCGAGTCGCAGCTGTCCAAGGCCGCGCGTGAGCGGCTGGCGGCCCTGCGCGCCGACTACGACCCCAAGGACGAGGACCGCCCCGCCGAGGGCCGCGACAGCTACACCGACGTGCCCGACGGCATCCGCCTCCAGAAGGCGCTCGCCGCGGCCGGTGTGGCCAGCCGCCGCGCCAGCGAGGAGATGATCGCGGCCGGCCGGGTCAGCGTCGACGGTCAGGTCGTCCGCCGGTTCGGCGCCCGGGTCGACCCCGAGTCCTCGGAGATCCGCGTCGACGGCATGCGCGTCGTCACGGCCCCCGACAAGCTGTACTTCGCGCTCAACAAGCCGCGCGGCGTGGTCAGCACCATGTGGGACCCTGAGGGTCGGCCGACCCTGGCCGACTACACCGGTCAGACCGACGAGCGCATCTTCCACGTGGGCCGACTGGACACCGAGACCGAGGGTCTGATCCTGCTCACCAACGACGGCGAGCTCGCCAACCGGCTCACGCACCCGCGCTACAAGGTCGTCAAGACCTACATCGCCAAGGTGCCGGGCCCGGTCCCGCACAGCGTGGTCCGGGAGATCCGCGGCGGGGTGGAGCTGGAGGACGGCCCGGTCGAGGTCGACTCCTTCCGGGTCGTCGACAACGACGCCCCCAGAGCCATGGTGGAGATCCGCCTGCACGAGGGGCGCAAGCACATCGTCCGCCGACTGATGGAGGCCGTCGGCCACCCGGTCGCGGACCTGGCGCGCACCCAGGTCGGCCCGATCGACCTCAACGCCCTGAAACTGGGCACGATGCGGGCGCTGACCTCGCGTGAGGTGAGCGAACTCTACGAGGCCGCCGGCCTGTAGATACAGTTGACGGCGGTCGCCGCCCCGGTTCCGTACCGGGCGGCGGCCGCCGTCTCCGTGTCCGGGGGCGGCCCCGGGTACGACGACGAGGCGGGAACGAACGTGGCGGTACGGGCCATCCGTGGTGCGGTGCAGGTCGACGCGGACGAACGCGATCAGGTGGTGGAGGCCACAGCGGAGCTGGTCTCCGAGGTGATGCGGCGCAACGGGCTGGAGCCCGACGACGTCATCAGCGTGTTGTTCACCGCC
Organism: Nocardiopsis sp. CNR-923; assembly: GCF_001942255.1. Classification (GTDB taxonomy): domain Bacteria; phylum Actinomycetota; class Actinomycetes; order Streptosporangiales; family Streptosporangiaceae; genus Nocardiopsis. The sequence goes on along the minus strand of NZ_MKKC01000139.1, from coordinate 8,178 downwards.
ACGCCTGACCTGACCAGCGAGTTCCCGGCGCTGGCCGCGCGTCGGATCGGTTTCTCCGACGTTCCGCTCATGTGCGCCGCCGAGATCGACGTGCCGCACGCCCTCCCCCGCGTGGTCCGGCTGATGGCCCACGTGGCGACCGACCGTCCGCGCTCGCACATCCAGCACGTCTACCTGCGCGGGGCCCAGGCGCTGCGCCTGGACATCGCGCAGTAGACGTCACGTCGCCCCGGCGCCGGGGTCGTAGTCTGGATGAAGGCGGGCATTGGTGGAGGAGCGCACGGACGTGGACGACAGCAGGGGTGCGGGCGCGGACGCACGGCACCGGCCGCGGGTGCACCGGGCGACGGTGATCGGCGCCGGCCTCATCGGGACGTCGATAGCGCTGGCACTGCGCGCGCGCGACGTGGACGTCACCCTGTCCGACCCGGACGCCGCCTCCCTGCGCCTGGCCTGTGACCTGGGCGCGGGCCGCCCGCTGGACGAGTCGGACGCACGGCCCGCCGACGTCGCGGTGATCGCCGCTCCCCCCGCCGTCATCCCGGCGTCCTGCGCGACGCCCAGGACCGGGGGTTGGCGCACGTGTACACCGACGCCGCGAGCGTGAAGGCGAGCGTGGTGGCCGGGGCGGACCGCCTGGGCTGCGACATGGCCACCTTCGTGCCCGGCCACCCCATGGGCGGACGCGAGAAGCACGGTCCCGGCGCGGCCCGCGCCGACCTCTTCCTGGGCCGCTCGTGGGCGCTGTGCCCCACCGGGAAGGCGGACGCCGAGAACGTCGCCACCGTCGCCGAGGTGGCGCGGTTGTGCGGCGCCGACCCCTGGTGCTCGACGCCGCCGCACACGACCGCGCCGTCGCACTGGTGTCGCACGCCCCGCACGTGGCCTCCTCCGCGGCGGCGGCCCGCCTCCTGGACGCGGACGAGATTGCCCTCACCCTGGCCGGGCAGGTGTCCGCGACGTCACCCGGGTGGCCGGGGGAGACCCGGCCATGTGGACCGAGATCCTCACCCACAACGCCGCCCCGGTCGCCGAGGTCCTGACGGACATGGCGGCGGACCTGGCCGCGACGGCGGACGCCCTGCGCGTGCTCGGCCAGCGTCGGACGGTTCGTCCAAGGCGCCGCTCGCGCCGGTCCGCGACGTCCTGATCCGGGGACGCCGCGGACAGGGGCGCATTCCGGGCAAACACGGCGAGGTGCGGCGGCCCTCCTACACGGTGGTGCCGGTGGTCATCCCGGACGAGCCGGGCGCGCTGGGCCGCCTGTTCGCCGCGGCGGCCGAGGCGGGGGTCAACATCGAGGACGTGCGGATCGAGCACACGCCGGGGCTGCCGCTCGGTGTGTGCCAGGTGTACGTGCTGCCCGAGGCGGAGGGCACGCTCGCGCGGGCGCTGGCGGGCGGGGGATGGTCGGTCCATCCGGGTCTGTGATCCGGGCCCCGGGCGTCGGTGGGCGTACCGGACCGCGTGCGCGCGCGGGTACGCTGGGGCGTCGGCACAAGTGAACGTACGCGGGAGTCGGGTCCAGTGAGCGCGCAGGGCAGTACCGAAGGCATCGTCGTCGCGATCGACGGTCCCTCCGGGTCGGGAAAGTCGAGCACGTCGAAGGGCGTGGCCAAGGCGCGCGACCTGCGGTACCTCGACACGGGCGCATGTACCGGGCACTGACCTGGTGGATGCTGGACAACGGCGTGGACGTGCACGACGCCGCCGCCGTGGCCGCGTCCGTGGAGCGTCCGGTGATCACGATGGGCACCGACCCCTCGGCCCCCACCGTGACCGTGGACGGCCGTGACGTGGCCGCCGAGATCCGGGGCAAGGACGTGACCGCGAACGTCTCGGCCGTGTCCGCCGTCCCCGAGGCGCGTGACCTGCTGGTGCGCACCCAGCGGGAGATCATCGCGGCGGCCAGGGCCGAGAGCGCGGGCATCGTCGTGGAGGGCCGTGACATCACGACGGTCGTCGCGCCGGACGCCCTCGTCCAGCTCTTCCTGACCGCCAGCGCCGAGGCTCGCGCCCATCGCCGCAGCAGGGAGGTCCGCAGCGGCGACGTCGCCGGGACCCAGGCCGACCTGGCCCGGCGGGACCGGTTGGACTCCAGCCGGGCGCACTCGCCGCTGACGCGGACCGACTCGGCGACCGAGCTCGACACCACCGGGCTGACCCTGGACGAGGTCATCGCCCTGGTCGTCAAGCTGGTGGACCAGGCACGGGACCGGTAGGTCCGCCGACACCGACCCACGGGCGCCGGAGGTGCCCGTTCCATCACGTCCGACTCCGCGCCCCCGGGCCGGGGCGGGCGGCCATGTCGAGTCCTCGCGGCACGCGTCCTGGGCGCGCGGGGACTCCAGTACCGGGAGCAGCAGATGACAGACTTCGACGTCTCCGATGTCGGCTACGAGGGCGAGGAGGGCGTGGAGACCGCCCCCGTGCCCGTGGTCGCCGTGGTCGGCCGCCCCAACGTGGGCAAGTCCAGCCTGGTCAACCGTATCCTCGGCCGCCGTGAGGCCGTCGTGGAGGACGTTCCGGGCGTGACCCGCGACCGGGTCGCCTACGACGCCGAGTGGCAGAACACCAGGTTCACGCTGGTCGACACCGGCGGCTGGGAGACCAGCGTGAGCGGTCTGGCCGCCATGGTCGCCCGGCAGGCCGAGTACGCGGCGCAGACCGCGGACGTGATCCTGTTCGTCGTCGACGCGACCGTGGGCATCACCGACGCCGACGCCGCCGTCACACGGGCCTGCGAAGCACCAAGCGCCCCGTCGTGCTCGCCGCCAACAAGGTGGACGGCGGGATGCAGGAGGCGGACGCGCTGGCGCTGTGGAACCTGGGCGTCGGTGAGCCGTACCCGATCAGCGCCCTGCACGGGCGGGGCACCGGCGACCTGTTGGACGCGGTCGTGGCCGCCCTCCCCGATCAGCCCGAGGGCGAGGCCGGGACCGACGACGAAGGGGGTCCGCGCCGGATCGCGCTGCTGGGGCGCCCCAACGTGGGCAAGTCCAGTCTGCTCAACCGGTTGGCCGACGAGGACCGGGTGGTCGTGGACTCGGTGGCCGGGACCACGCGCGACGCGGTCGACGAGCTCATCGAACTCGGCGGCCAGACCTGGAAGTTCATCGACACCGCCGGTATCCGCCGCCGGTTCCGTGCCCTCCAGGGCGCCGACTACTACGCGACGATGCGCACCGGGACCGCGCTGGAGCGCGCCGAAGTCGCCGTCGTGCTGATGGACGTCAGCGAACCCCTGGCCGAGCAGGACATCCGGGTGGTGGAGCAGGTCGTGGAGGCCGGGCGCGGCCTGGTGTTGGCGTTCAACAAATGGGACGTCCTCGACGAGGAGCGCCGCGTCTACCTGGAGAAGGAGATCGACCGCCAGCTGTCGCGGGTCTCCTGGGCGCCTCGGGTGAACATCTCGGCCAAGACCGGTCGCCACATGGAGAAGCTGGTGCCGGCGATCGAGACGAGCCTGAGCGGCTGGGAGCAGCGGATCCCGACCGGTCAGCTCAACAACTGGCTCAAGGAGCTGGTGGCGGCCACCCCGCCGCCGGTGCGCGGCGGCAAGCAGCCCAAGATCCTGTTCGGGACCCAGGCGGGCGCGCGTCCGCCGCACTTCATCCTCTTCACGACCGGGTTCCTGGAGGACAACTACCGGCGCTTCATCGAGCGGCGCCTGCGGGAGGACTTCGGGTTCGAGGGGTCGCCGGTGCACATCAGCATGCGCATCCGCGAGAAGAAGAACGGGGCGGTGGGGCGCGCCTCCAAGGGCAGCGTGCGTCCGGACCGCAAGCCGCGCGGTCGGCGCTAGACCGTGTCCGTGCGCGGGGGCCGTCCGATCCGGGCGGCCCCCGCACCGTGTCCGCCCCCGTCAGGCCAGCCGGTGCACGATGCTCGGGGCGGCCAGCGCGGTGTCACCCGTCGGCCGGGAACGGGGCGGGTTCGGTCCCTCGGCGGGGCGGCGCGGCGGCACGGGGATGGCCGGGGCCCCCGGCAGGGGCCGGTTCGTGCTCTCCCGCATCCGCCACACCACCACGATCCCCACCACGCCGGCGCACATCACCGGCCACGCGGGTGCGTAGCGATCGCCGGTGACGTCGACCAGCGCCTCTGACACCAGCGGTGTCGTGCCGCCGAACAGCGCGACCGACACGTTGAAGCTGATCGCCAGCGCCCCGTAGCGGACGCTGGTGGGGAAGAACGCCGGCAGGGTGGCGGGCGCGGTGCCGGAGAAGTGGACCAGGGTGACGGCCAGCAGCACCACGCCGACGGCGATCGGCACCAGGCCCTCCCGCTGCATCAGCCAGAACGCCGGAAGGGGCAGGGCGAGCGAGCACAGGCATCCGGACAGCAGGACGGGACGGCGTCCGACGCGGTCGCTGAGACGGCCGAACACGGTGACCGTGCACAGCATGAGCACCATCGCCGCCAGGGTCATGACGAGACCGGGGGCGGTGCCGATCCCGAGTTCGGTGTCGAGGTAGGTCGGCAGGTAGGCGGTGACCGTGTAGTTGTTGACGTTGAACACCATCACCAGACCCGCGCACAGCACCATGGCGCGCCACTGGTCGACGACGGTCGCGCGGAACTGGCCCGTGCGACGCGCTCCGTGGGCGTCGCGGCCGAATCCGCCGGTGTTGTGGGTGAAGACGGGGGTGTCGTCGAGGCGCAGGCGCAGGTAGAGGCCGGTGGCGCCCAGGGGGAGGGCGAGCAGGAAGGGGATGCGCCAGCCCCAGGCGAGCATGGTGTCGGAGCCGAGGGAGAGGGTGAGGGCGGTGACGGCGGCCGCGCCGCCCACGTACCCGCTGACCGTGCCGAACTCCAGCCAGGAGGCCAGGAACCCGCGGCGGCGGTCGGGCGCGTACTCGGAGATGAAGGTCGTGGCTCCGCCGTATTCGCCGCCGGTGGAGAAGCCCTGGAGCATGCGGGCGGTCAGCAGAAGCACGGGCGCGGCGACGCCGATGTCGGAGACGGAGGGGATGAGACCGATCGAGAGAGTGCTCACCGCCATGAGCAGCATGGTGACGGCGAGGACGTGCCTGCGGCCGATCCGGTCGCCGAGCGGCCCGAAGAACATCCCGCCGAGTGGACGGACGAGGAAGGCCGCGGCGAACGTGGTGAAGGCGGCGACGAGCTGCACGCCCGGACTGCGACGGGTAGAAGACCGCGCCGATCGTGACGGCGAGGTAGCTGTAGACGCCGAAGTCGTACCACTCGGTCGCGTTGCCGATCGCGGCCGCGGCGACGGCCCTGCGGGTCGTCCGGTGGTCGGTGGACAGCGTCGGTCGGCGGGCGTCCTGCTCGTCGGTCACGATCCCTCCCCATGCTGTGCTCCTCCGAGTATCACCGAAGGTGTCGCTCTGAATACTCACCGACGTCTCCGGGTGTGCCAGGCGCGGTGTGCGCCGGGGACCCGGGCGGTACCGTGACGGGAGGAGTGGAGGGGGAACATGCGCCGGGTGCTGATCAGTTCGTGTCTGGTGGGCCGCGAGGTCCGCTACGACGGGCGCGCCAAGACCGTCGTGGACGAGGTGCTCGTGCGCTGGCGTGAGGAGGGGCGGCTGGTCCCGCACTGCCCCGAGGTCGCGGGAGGGCTGCCGGTCCCGAGGCCGCCCGCCGAGATCGAGTCCGGGGCGACCGCCGCCGACGTGCTCGCGGGCGCCGCGCGCATCCTCACTCCCGAGGGCGGGGACGTGACCGAGGCGTTCGTCGCGGGCGCGCGTTCGGCCCTGGCCACCGCCCGCGCGCGCGACGTGGCGGTGGCGGTGCTCAAGGAGGGCAGTCCGTCCTGTGGCGGTCGCGTGGTCTACGACGGGACCTTCACCGGGCGGCGGGTCCCGGGCGAGGGTGTCACCGCGCGGCTGTTGCGCGACCACGGCGTCGCGGTGTTCGGCGAGGACGACCTCGCCCGTGCGCGCGACTACCTGGACGGACTGGACGAGGCCTGACGCCGCGCCCCTTCGTGTCCGCGACCGCGGGAACGCCCCGAGCCGCGCGGGGCGCCTGGGTCGGCGGGTGCGGTTCCCGTTGCCGGGGCGACCCGGATCGCCTGCCTGGCGTCCACGGCGTGGTGCGAGCCGCGCGGGAAGTACGGTAGGGTTTCACGCGTTGGCGGTGCCGGAGACGGCATCGCGGCCAACGGTACGGGACGTAGCGCAGTTTGGCAGCGCACTTGACTGGGGGTCAAGGGGTCGTGGGTTCAAATCCCGCCGTCCCGACGGAGAAGTAGCAGGTCAGAGAGAGGTTCGCCTGGTGGCGGGCCTCTTTCTTCGTCTCCGGTGGGGTCGGGCCCTGCCGCCAGAAGCGACAAGGCCCGTAAGAGATCGGTTGTGGTCACGCCATCGGTGGCGTGGTGCTCGGGGAGGTAGCGGCCTTACTCGGCTGCACCCTTGAGGGCGGTGAGGAGGGCTCCCCACTCCAGCGGGGAGGTTTCGACACGGCCCAGAGCACGGTTCTGTGTGTCCCGGAGGGCGGCACCGTCAGAGGTTCGCTTGGCCTCCACGCAGTGGCCGCCGTTTCCTCCGCTGTAGGAAGACTTACGCCATTCCTTGGTGAGTTCCATCGTGGAACTCCTTCCTAATCGTGCGTAGACGCTCCAAGGAGACCTCTGGCGACCAGGCTACTCCGAGCAGTTCACCGAAAAGCTCGTGAGCTTCCTCGACCTCCGGACCGTGGTACATGCTGCCCGACAGGGCGTTCTCCAGGTACAGGGCGTCCGGCTGGCCGTTGAAGGACATCAGGACGAGCATGCCGGTGTGGCCGGGGTGGAAGCCGGTCTTCAAGGGGACGATCTGCAACCCCAGCCTATGGGATTCCACCAGTTCGATCAGTTTGTCTAGCTGCTCCACCATGACCTCCACCCCTCCGGTGGGAGTCAAGAGGACGGCTTCATTGACGATGCTATGGACCTTGGGCGGATCAGGCCTGTCCCAGATCCGCTGACGTCGCATCCGCCCTTCGACGATCTCTTCCACCGCCTCCGGTGGAGCAAAGCGGTTGGAGGCCCTGGCCAGGGACCGTGCGTAGGCCCTGGTCTGGAGCAACCCTGAGATGACCAGGGGATGGAACTCACGGATGCGCGTCGCGGCCGGTTCCGCCTTCACCAACTCGGAGAGGAAGCTGGGGTAGGACTCCCGGTTGCTCAGCTTCACCCACAGTTCGATGAGCTTGCCGTCCGCACCGAGGTAGTCATCGATGAGGTTGACCTTGTCCCGGCTGGGCCAGTGGGTTCCGCCCTCAAAGCCGCTGATCAGAGTGCCTGTTGCTTGGATCCTGGAAGCCACTTGAGCCTGTGTCCTGCTGGCGGAGTTTCGGTACTTCTTCAGCTCCGTTCCCCACTTCTTGGCGTGCGGCTTCACCTTCTTCTTCACCGATCGATCACCTTTCACAACCTGTCCATAACCTAAGTGCACACAGATTTACCAGTGTTGGGAGGCTGGGTGATATTGCTTCCCAGATAGAAGTGCGTTCCCCAAGCTGGAATCACCGGCGAACTTAACCCAGGACACCCGAATGGGTTCCGTGATAACCAGGGAGAAACCACTCATGTCGGAAACGAGGGAAGCGGCCAAGCGTCTGTGCCGCTGGGCGGATGAGAGCGGCCTGAAGGCGTTGCCGCACCCCGGTCAGGTGGTCGAGTTGAAGAAGGGCAAGCAGAGCCAGCACGTCCGTCTGTCCCGGGCGGAGGGCGGTTGGTTCTGGTTCTGGCTCTGGGAGCCGTTCCGTACCGAGCAGGACGTGTGGGAGACGGAGAAGGGTCTGCCCATGGGGCAGGAACGGGACATGGCGCGCCGGGTACTGGCGGTGCTGGAGATCGCCGAGGCGGGGGAGAAGGTGTCGTGACCTCGCACGAGCTCCTTCGCTACCTCGCGGAGGTCACGCCGGAGGTAGCCGACGCCCTCGCGGAGACCGAAGGGGTCGAGAGGGTCACTCATCGGCAGGTTCTGTGCTCGGCGGTCGGGCTGCTCAACCTCAAGAAGCGGGGCACGCTCTTCTTCGCCATCGGGGGTGCGGTGCTCATCCGTCCCGGCCACAAGATGATCACCTTCTCAGAGCTGCGGAGGGACGATCTGCCCAAGCGTTATCTGTCAGCTTCTCGGCCCTGAAGGACCGAGCTTGCGGTCGAACACCTGACTGGCAGCCAGGAACGTCCACCGCGTCTTACCCCGATCCTAGAATCCGGGT
>NZ_MKKC01000138.1 GCF_001942255.1 Nocardiopsis sp. CNR-923 | reverse complement strand
CGCCGCGCGCGACCCCGCCGCCGTCCTCGACGGATTCCTGCGCGCGCTCGGCGTCGGTGGGGGCCCGTGGAAGTGGACGCCTCCGTGGATGGCGCCGCTCTGGACGAGGTTGGCGGGCGAGGAGACGTCGGCGTGGTTGTGCGTGGCCCCCGTGGAGTCGGTGTGCTGGGGATGGGTGTCCATGCGGCCTCGCGCTGTGGGGGTCGTGGAGGGGATCGTCCCCGTTGGGGAGGGGGTGTCACACGAGTGTTCGATGGCTGGCCTTCCCGCGGCCGGAGGTTTCTACACGCTTGGTGGCGGTGTGAATGCGAAGGGGTAGGATGGGGGAACGAACGAAGGCGCCTTTACGGCGTAGATCCTCCAACGCACGAACGGCTCTCACCCCCGCCGAACCACGCCCGCGCTTGCTGTTTTGATTGCCAAGATGGTGATTCGAAACTGAATCGGTCGTGAATTTGATGTTTTGCAAATGAATCTCTTGCCAACGGGAGGGGATTTTGTCACAGTGGAGGGACGCAGCAGGAGTGCGGAACGTCACATCCCACTCCCCCGACCAGAGCGTCGGGGGTGTCCACGGCCACCCGGCCGACCCGGACACCGCTCCCGCCCGTTTCCGCCGAGGACGCCTTCATGCCCACGGTCGCCAGCACGGTCATCGCTCCCACGGGAATCGACGACCCCGGGACCGGTCCCACGCCCGCCGAGGGTGGGGACCCCCGCCCGAGGCGCCTGTCCCGCCGACTTCCCCACACGCCGACCGCGGCCCGCGGAGCGCGCACGGCCGTCGGGGACTTCCTGCGCGGTCTGGGCCAGGAGATCCTCCAGGACGCGGCCCACCTGGTCGTCACCGAACTGGTCGCCAACGCCGTCCGGCACGGACGACCGCCCGTCGACCTGATCCTGACCTGGCTGGACGGCCGCGCGGGCCGCACCGGGCTGCGCGTGGAGGTCCTGGACCGCGGGACGGCGGCCTCCCCCGGGCTGGGCGCCGGGTTCGGCGACGACCAGGCCGAGGGCGGCCGGGGCCTGACGCTGGTCCAGGCGTGCTGCGACCGCTGGGGCTTCTCTCCCGGCACGGACGCGGGCACGCACGTGTGGGCCGAGCTCGAACGGCCCCGCGCCGACGGCTGAGCGTTCGGAGCCGGGCGGGAGCGGCGACGCCCGGCTCAGGGGACGCCGCCGCGGTCCGTGCCCCGGTCAGGCCGGGCGCGTCCCTCCCATACCCGGCAGGCGCCGCTCGATCCTGGCGCGGTCCGGCTCCAGCCACGGCGGCAGACGCAGCCCGCACCCCAGTGCGACCAGCGGTTCGTCGACGTCGAAGCCGGGCCCGTCGGTGGCGATCTCCAGCAGCGCGCCACCGGGTTCGTTGAAGTAGATCGACGTGAAGTAGCGGCGGTCGCGGACCTCGGTGACGTCCACTCCCGCACGCGTCAGGGCCAGCCGCCAGGCGTCCTGGGCCGCGCGGTCGGGCGCCGGTAGGCGACGTGGTGGACGCTTCCGGCCGCGACCAGGCCGCGCTCGGCCCGGGGTGCGGCCACGACGTCGACGATGGCGCCCGTCGCGGCCGCGGCCGCGACGGCGCGAAAGCGCAGCCGGTCCCCGGACTCGTCGACGAGCCGGAAGCCGAGCTGGTCGCCGAGCATGCGCGCGGTCCCCTCCGTGTCCTGCTCGGTCAGCGTGACCGAGCGGATGCCCCGGACGGCGTGCTCGACCGGCACCGCTCCCCCGTCCCAGGGGTCGGTGTCGTGGGGGTCGGCGTTGGCGGCGAGTTCGATGAGCAGGCCGTCCGGGTCGCGCAGCGCCAGGACGTCCTCCTCGGCGCGCGCGGCGGGACGGGTGGCGGCCACGTTCAGCGCGGCCAGATGGTCGGCCCACCAGCCCAGCGACCCCTCGGGCAGGGACAGCGTCGTGGTGGTGGCCTGGCCCGCGCCCGGGCGGCCGGGCGGGGCGCGGGCCGGGGGAAGAAGGTCAGGACGGTGCCGGGGTTGCCCGCGCTGTCGCCGTAGTACAGGTGGTAGGTGTCGGGGAGGTCGAAGTTCACCGTGCGCTTGACCAGGCGCAGGCCGAGAACGTCGCGGTAAAAGTCCGCGTTGGCGCGCGGATCGGTCGCGATCGCGGTCACGTGGTGCAGGCCCGTGGGGCGCACGTCCATGGCGTCGCCTTCCGACACGTAGTTGAAGTTTGAACAAAAGGCCGTGGGAGGATCTGCCCTCCACCGGTGTCGGCAAACCTCCGGTGAGCCGGGTTCAGGAGGGGGCGGTCCGTCGGCGCAGGCGCAGGCCGACCAGCGCCGCGAGCACGCACAGGACCAGTGCGTAGACCACCGCGCCGCGCCAACCCGTGGCGTCGTAGACCAGTCCGCCGCACCAGCCGAACAGGCTCGCCCCCAGGTAGTAGGCGAGCGTGTACACGGCCATGGCCTGCGCCCGTGCGGCCGTCGCACGCCGGCCCACCCACGCCGAGGCGGTGGCGTGCGCGGCGAAGAACGCGAAGGTCATCACCAGCAGTGCGGCCGCCAGGGCGACCAGCGACGTGGTGGCCAGGCCGGACAGTCCGGCCGCCATGAGCGCGGTCGCGGCCAGCAGCACCGCGTACCCGCCCCAGCGTGCGCAGGCCGCCCCCGCCACGGCCGAGCCGAGCATCCCGGCGGTGTAGGCGAGGAACAGCAGGGAGGCCGTCGACTGGGACAGCCCGAAGGGCTCCTGGACCAGGCGGAACCCGAGCAGGTTGTAGACGGTCATGAACGAGCCCATGAGCAGCAGCGCCTGGGCGTAGAGGGCGGGCAGCCCCCGCGTGGTGAGCGCGGCGAGCAGCCGTCCGCGCGGGCTGGCTCCGGCGCCGCGGTCGGGCGCGGGACTCCCGCCGGCGTTCCGGCGCGGCAGGACCAGCACGAACACGGCCAGTGCGACCACGCCGAGCAGGGTGTTGGCGGCGATCCCCCACTGCCAGCCGCCCAGGTCCGCCGCGAACCCGGCCAGCAGGCGCCCGCCCATGCCGCCCAGCGGGTTGCCCGCGATGTAGAGCCCGGTGGCGCGCGGGGCGTCGACGGGGTGGATCTCCTCGGCGAGGTAGGCGACGGCGGCCGCGGGCACTCCGCCCAGGGCCGCGCCCTGGAGGGAGCGGGCGGCCAGCAGGGCGGGCAGGTCGGTGGCCAGCGGCGCCAGGCACCCGAGGAGGGTGGCCGCGAGCAGGGAGAGGGCGATGACGCGGGCCCGGCCGATCCGGTCGGCGGTCCCGCTCCACACGAGCGTGAACCCGGCCAGGCCGCCCGTGGCCAGGGACGCGGCCAGCGCCGCCTCGGCCGCGGAGGCGTCGAAACCGGTGGCGATGGCGGGCAGGATCGGTTGGACCGACCACAGCTGGGCGAAGGTGGCCACGGCGGCGGCGACCATGGCCGCGACCGTGCGCCGGTAGGCGCGGGTGCCCGCGCGCGGGCGGGTGTCGTGGACGGGCACGGGGCTGCTGGCCGCGGACATGGCTCCACACTAGGAAGACCCGTTTCATGCGTCCAATGCATGTGTTGTGGGTGTTTCATACTGAAAGGCATGAGTACTACGGATGCCCTGGTCGGCGTTCTGGCGCCGCGACTGCGCATGGTCGCGGCGGTGGCCGAGACCGAGCACGTCACGCGGGCCGCCGAGGTGTTGGACATGCCGCAGCCGACGCTGAGCCGCGCGCTGGCCCGGCTCCAGGAGGAGTTGGGGATGGCGCTGGTGGAGCGCACGGGGCGCGGCGTGCGGCTGACGCGTGCCGGTCGGCTGTTGCTGCCGCACGTGCGGCGCGCCCTGGAGGACCTGCGGACGGGCCTGGCGGAGCTGGCCGACGCCGAGGAGGGGCGGGTGGCGCTGACCTTCCTGCCCACCCTGGGCGTGGAGGTGGTTCCGGCGCTGCTGCGCGGCTTCCGGGCACGGCATCCCGGGGTGCGGTTCACACTCACCCAGGAGGCGTGGGCGGAGTCCCTGCGGCGGGTCTCCTCGGGCGGCGCGGATCTGGCGCTGACCTCGCCGCTGCCGTCCGGGCCCGGACTGGCGTCGGCGACGCTGCACACGCAGGCGCTGCGGCTGGTGGTGCCCGAGGACCACGCCCTGGCCGCGGTGACCGGCGGGGTGCGGGTGGCGCAGGCGGCCGGGGACGAGTTCATCCTGCTCAAGCCGGGGCGCGGGGTGCGCCATCTGACCGACCGGTTGACCGACCGCGCGGGCTTCACGCCCCGGGTGGCGTTCGAGGCCGACGACATCGCGACGGCGCGCGGGCTGGTCGCGGCGGGGCTCGGGGTGGCGGTGCTGCCCGCGCGGCCCCGGGGGCCGTTGGGCGGCACGGCGGAGCTGGCGGTCCTCGGCGCCGACACCACGCGGCCGATCGGGGTGGTCTGGCCGCGGGAGGGGTCCGGGGGCGGGTACGAGCCCCCGGCGGTGGCGTCGTTCCGCGAGCACGTGCGGCGGGTGGGGCCGCGCCTCATCCCCGATCTGACGGGGTGAGGCGGGCCCCGCTCCCGCCCGCCGCGGAGCGGGGCCGGGGCGGGCGGGAGGCGCCGTGGCCGCCTACTCGACGGTGACGGTGACCTCCATGCCCATGGCCCGGTGGTCGCCCACCGAGCAGTAGAAGGTGTACGTGCCGGGCTGGAGGGTGACGGTGACGCTCTGGCTGGCGCCGCCTTCGATCACGGGGACGATCTGCTCGTCGCCGAGCTCCTCGACCACCAGGTCGTGCTCTGTCTGCCCGGCGTTGTCGAAGTCGATCCGGGTCGTGCCCGCGGGCAGGACCTGGGGGAAGCCGGCGTAGGACATCTCCACGGCCGTGACGGCGATGGTCGCCACGACCTCGCCGTCCTCCTCGGCGGAGCCGCTGGGTGCGGCCTGTTCCTCGGTCGCGGTGTCGTCGGGGGCGTCGGCGCCGCCGCCGGAGCAGGCGGCGAGGGCGAGGCCGAGGGCCAGGGTTAGGGCGGCCAGAGGGGTAGGACGTGCCATCGTGCTGGTCTCCTCTTGGGGGGTGAACGAATCGTGGAACCACGGGTCGCGCGCGGGACCGGGCGGGCCGGGGCGGTGAGCGCCGGGCGGTCGAACACCCGGCGTCTGGTGGTCCGGGGCCGGGGGAACTCCCCCAGCGGGCCCACGACCGCACCAGGCGGGCCTCAACCTGACACAGATGGGGCTGTAGGGAAAGGGGGGGTGGACATGACATTGCGCACACGATCGGACACATCGCGTGGACACTGAGGTGGGAGCGGTGTTGTGCGGAAAACCAAAACGTCGCCTTTACGACGTAGATTCCTTCACTCGGCACCGTCAGCGAGCGGGCGGATCCGTCTGTCGGTGGCCATGTGAATGTCAGTGGTTCGGACACCGAACTGTCAGTGGCATGGCCACGAAAGTGTCAGTGATCTGGGTCACTGACCGCATGGAGTGTGCCATCTGGAGTTCACCGGGCTCGATAGCGTCTGGCTATGTCGGAGGCAGAAGAACACGCGGTCCTGTTCGTCCGCACGTGGGCTGAGACAGTGCTCAGGCAGATTGAACGAGTGGACGAAGCTCGCGAGAAGTTCCACCTGGACAGCAGGAACTATGAGCGGATGGAGGACTGGAGCCCAACCGAGGAGGACGTCGGACGGGCCTTCCGTGCGCTCTGGGCCGAGGAGCACACCCTGGTCTGGGCAGCACATCAGCTTGAGCAATGGCGTATCCGCTTGGGCCAACTGCGCAAACGAGATGGTGTCTCCAGAGACAGGAAGCTGGCCAGTCTCCGCAACGCCTTGGAGCACTTGGTGGAGGCCGACTTCCAGGATGGCTATGCCGTCCCGAAGGAGGGGCGGGGCGCATCCGGCAGCGGCCGGGGGAAAGGTCGGGGACTAGCGAGCCTGCCGGATGGGCGGTTGGAGATCGCCATTGATGGCCCGGCGGTCTTCGACATGCTCGACACGGACGAGGTGGAGAGGGTTGCTCTTCGTCAGGTTCAAGCGATCGAGGAAGAGTTGGAACAGGATGCGGTAGAGCGGTATCTGAGCCTCATGGAGGCTTTTCCCGAGTAGGTCACCCGTCCACAGCGCGTCGGGCGGCGGCCGCCCGTAGCTCTTTCAGGTCGGGGATGTGGTTGTACAGCGTCCCCGGGCTGACGCCGAGCAGCTTGGCGATGGAGGTCACCGAGTACTCCGGGTTGGGGAGCATGTCGCGGGCCGCGCGGATCAGGTCAGCGTTGACCACGCTGGGCCGCCCTCCGACCCGGCCGCGGGCGCGGGCGGCGGCCAGGCCCTCGCGGGTGCCAGCCACGATGAGCTCGCGGATGAACGCGGCCAGCACGGCGAACACATGGAAGACCAGGCGCCCACCAGGGGTCGTGGTGTCGAACTTCTCGTGCAGGGAGGTGAAGCCGATCTCGCGGCGGCGCAGGTCGGCGACCATGGTCACCAGGTCCTGGAGCGAGCGGCCGTACCGGTCCAGGGAGGGCACGACCAGGGTGTCGCCGGGGTTGAGGAAGGCGTGGCAGGCCTTCAGCTCGGAGCGCTCGTCGGTGCGCCCGGACTTAGTGTCGGCGAAGATGCGGCGGCACCCGGCCGCGGTGAGTGCGTCCATCTGGCGGTCGAGCTTCTGCTCGCGGGTGGAGATGCGGGCATAGCCGATGCGGATCTCGGTGAGCACGACCGGTTCGTCCGCGAGCGGGTCCGGGAGCGTGTCTATGCCCTCAATCCTCTCAGAAAACAGCTGGCGGGGGTTCTTGAACAACACCGGTTTCTGAAGGGGTTCTTGCAGGCTCCGGGCGGATTCTGGCGCCCGCCCGCCGAGGTCTTCAGAAAACGAAGGTTTTTTGAAAGGCTCGTTCAATCCAGGAACCGAGCCCTGACTCGGGCGAGGTCTTCCTTGGTGACTCCTGCTTCCAGGAGGTAGGTCTGTGCGTCCAGATCCTTGAGGACGTCGAGGACGCTGCCGCGTAACGTCAGTCCGCGTTCGGCCAGCAAAGACTCGATCACCGGCCCTTGGTCCTCCTTCCCCATCGCAGCGAAGAGAGGCACCAGTGCGGTGGTGGAAAGTTCGTAGTCATCGGCTATCGCACCGGCCTCAACCCCGGCCAAGGCGAGCAGCAACAGGGTGACCAAGCCGGTGCGGTCGCGCCCGGCTCCGCAGTGGAACAGGACCCCGCCGGGCCCCGACTGTGCCAGAGCGGTGATCGCCGCGGCGCATCGTTCGGTTTTGCGATCGAGAAAGGGTCGGAAGTAGAGCGGGCTCCCGTTCAGCTGCCTGCGATTGATGTCCTTCCAGAACTCGACGTCCTCGACATCGTCCAAGGGCACCTCCAGACGCCTCATCCCCGGCGGGAGGGGCGTCTGGGCCGATCCTGCGGGGAACGCGGCGGCCCCGCCTTGGCTTGTGAGGCCTTCGCCTGGGGCCGGTCGGGCCTCGTCCGGGTTGCGCAGGTCCACGACGGTGCGCACACCGGAGTCGTAGGCGGCCCGCCACCCCTCGACGGTGACAAAACGCAGATCAGCGGATCTGATGAAGGTCCCAGGACGGGTGGTTCGGCCGTGGCGGGTAGGAAGGTCACCGAGGTCACGGGTGTTGAAGAACCCTTCCCAGGTGATCTGTCTGCTGTCGCTCATAAACGCCAGGGATACTTCCCCCCACGGAAGAAGAAAAGTTCCTTAGTCCCTTTCCAGTCAATTCACCGGTTCGCTGACGGCCGAGCCGCTGAAGCCGCATCATCGAACCAGAGCGGTGAGGAGGGCCATGGCACGAGCGGACCGCGAAGCACTCGACTCCGCACTGACCCGGTTACAGAATTTGCGCGAGGCGGGAATGTTGGTGACCGCTCACGTGCGCCTGGCCGCCCAGGGGCTCGCGCTGAGCGAACGCAGCGTGTGGCACTACCTGGCCGCCGCCGGAACCGAACGTGAGAGCGGCCGCTCCCCCTACCGGCTCAGCAACACAGACCGTGAGGCCTTCGCGCACTCTCGCGGCAACGTCGCCGCCGTCCACCGGGCCCGCCAAGCGGTCGTCGACGGCGCCACGGTCGCGGCAGGGGTCCCGGTGCCGGAGTTCCTGATCCGCGGCTGGTCCGGAGCCGAGGCGGTGTCGGACCGGACCCTGCGCCGGGCGTTCTCCGACCAGATGACCCTGGCCGAGGCCGCTGCCTGGCGGCACGGGGAGCGGGCCCACCGCGACAAGGACGTCTACCTGACCCGTCCCCAGCTGGCCGGTGACCAGGGCTGGGAGATGGACCACACCCAGCTGTCCGTCGTTGTGCTGCCCCCGCGCGGGCCGGCTCTGCGCCCCTGGATCACCACGGTCGTGGGCGATGCCACCCGTGCCCTGGTGGGCTGGGCGATCTCGGCGACCCCGCACTCGGGCACGGTGCTCACCGCGCTCCGCATGGCCTTGGCCCACGATGTGGAGCGCGGGCCCTTCGGCGCGGGCCCGGGCCGGGGTGCGCATCGACCGCGGCCTGGAGTTCGCTTCCGCGGCCGTGGAGGGGGTACTGGCCGCCTTGTGCGTGGCCACCCAGCGGCTGCCCGGCTACACCCCGCACCGCAAGGGCAAGGTGGAGCGGCTCAACCGCACCATCGACCAGACCTTGCTGTCGGGGTTGCCCGGGTACACCGGCGGCCCGCGCGATGCGGCCGGGTGCCTGTACGGGCCCGTTGACGACTCCCCCGCCGGCCGGGCCGCGGCCGAAGACGCCGAGGTCGGGCCGCTGCGCATCGAAGTCCTGGCCGAGCGGGTGCGGACCTGGGCGCACTAGTATAATACCCAGCGCCCCCACAGCGACCTGGACGGGCTCACCCCCGCCCAGGCCTGGGAGGCCGACCCGGCGGCGCTTGGGGTGCCTCGAAGCTTCCGAACGTCCGCAACTACTATTGGGGACGTTCGGAAGGGAAGGGTAGTTGGCTCGCAAGAAACCGTACTCCCAGGAGTTCAAGAACGAATCGGTCCGCATGGTGCTCGATGGGCCGCGCCCGGTCGTACATGTCGCACGGGAACTCGGTCTCGATGACACCACTCTCGGAAACTGGATCGCGGCATATAAGCGCGAACACGGGCAACTTCCCACCCAGCAGGACACCGAGAAGTCCGAGCGTGAGCGAGAACTGGAACGCGAGAACCGGAAGCTCCGTGAGCAAGTCGCTTTCCTAAAAGAAGCGACTGCCTTCTTCGCGGCCGAGAATCAGTGACGTCCAGGTACGAACTGATCAACGCGGAGAAGGACAACCATGCGATCGTGGACATGTGCGTCTGGCTAGGAGTGTCCCGATCCGGGTACTACGAGTGGCGAAACCGTCCGGTATCAGCGACAGAGAAACGGCGCGACCGGCTGAGGTCGGTGATCGCCGCCGTTTTCGACGCCAACCACGAGACGTACGGATACCGGCGCGTTCACGCCGTCTTGAAGCGATCCGGTGAGCGGGCCGCTCCGGAGCTGGTGCGCCGCCTCATGCGGGCCCTGGGGCTCCAGACCTGCCAACCGCGCCCCTGGAGGCCGACAACCACCGAGGCCGGTCCTCACCACCGCATCCCCGACCTGGTGGAGCGGGACTTCACCGCTGCGGAGCCGGGACGCAAGCTCGTGGGAGACGTCACCTATATTCCCACGTGGGAGGGTTTTCTCTACCTAG
>NZ_MKKC01000137.1 GCF_001942255.1 Nocardiopsis sp. CNR-923 | reverse complement strand
CGAGCACGTCCGCCTCCATCCGAACCGCACGATCGGTGTGGTCGTCCGGTACCGCGAACTCCAGATGCGACTGCTGGAGGTGTTTGAACGGGCCAAGGTCCCCGTACAGGCCTATGTCGGGTCCGGGCAGGGCCGGTACCGAGACATCGATCCGGACCGGCCCGGTGTGCACCTGGTGACCCGCGCCAGCGTGAAGGGACTGGAGTTCGACACGGTCTTCGTCCCCGACTGCCATCGCGACACCGCCGATCCGGCGGACCCCGACCAGACGATGATGTATTACGTCCTGACCACCAGGGCCCGGCACGAGCTGCGACTGGGGTTCGCGGGCGACCGCCCTCCCGCGCACCTGGACGCTGTGCCCCGCGAGCTGTACCGGCCCCGGCCGTAGCCTCCTGTGGGAGGAAGGAAACCGCTGTAGACCACAAAGCGCGTGTGACACGCGGCATTATCAACCGGGTTCCCACCCGAGCGCGGTGAGGAGCGGCGGGCACGGCCCAAAGGCAGCCGAGTGACCCGGCCGCGCCGGACGGGAGCCGCCCCGCACGGCGAGCGCCGTCACCGACCGGTGAACGCCGGTGTGCTCCGGGCCAGGGAGGAGGTGACCCCGGCCTCGTGGTCCCGCGTGGCCATCAGACGGGTCTGTTCGACGATCTCGCGGTCCAGGGCGGCGGGCAGCGCGGCCAGCAGGTCGGCGCGCACGGTGGCCTTCATCGAACGCAGCGCCAGCGGAGCGCGGGAGGCGATCCGGTGGGCCCACTCCAGCGCGCCCTCCCGCACCCGGCCGTCCTCGACCAGGCGGTCGGCCAGGCCCGCCGCGTGCGCGCTCTGGCCAGTGACCCGGTCGGCGGTGTAGAGCATCTCGGCGGCCTTCTGCGCGCCCACGGCGCGCGGCAGGGAGACGCTCAGCCCGAAGCCCTGGTGCAGGCCGAGCAGCCCGAAGTTGGCGTGGAACCGCGTGGCGGGCGAGGCCACCCGGAAGTCCGCGGCGCAGGCCAGGCCGAGCCCGCCGCCCACCGCCGCGCCCTGGACCGCCGCGACCACCGGGACCGGCACCGCGTACAGGCGCAGCGCCTGGCTGTAGAGGGCGCTGAGCGTGTGGACGGGGCTTTGGCCGACCCCGTCCCGAGCGAAGTCCATCCCCGCGCAGAAGTTCTTGCCCTCCGAGCACCACACGAGGGCGCGGCACCCGTCGGCGGCCAGGTTCTCCGAGGCGTCGGCGAGCCCGGTGAGCACGTCGAGGGAGAAGTGGTTGTCGGGCGGGCGACGGATCTCCAGAACGCCGACGTGGCCGTCGACGCGCACGGACAGCTCCTTGGACATGCGTGCCTCTCGCCTTCGGTGCCGGGTGGGGCGGACGGCGACGAGACTACCGGGGGAAGCGTTCCCGAGCGCGGCCGGGGCGGTGCGGCCGTCCCCGGCTGGGGTCACGGGGACCGGCGCGGCGGGCGCAGTCCCGCGAGGGCGCGGGCGAGGAGGGCGGCCGACATCGCCGCGACGGGGGTGGTCGCGCCCAGGGCCAGTTCCCGCCGCAGCGTCGACCCGCCGTCGAGGAAGTCCAGGACGTCGCGCGTGTCGTTGCGCGCGAAGAGGCGGGCGAAGAACTCCGCGCCGTCCAGGCGTCCGGAGTCCAGACCGTGCAGGAGGACGGAGTCCATGGCCAGGTGCCGCCGCCGGTGCGGGACCGGCGGCACGGGCGCCCGCCCCCGTTCGAGCGAGCGCACCACCGAGGCCACCTGGCGCTGGATGCCGCTGAACGCGTACCCGGTGGAGGGCCGGATCGCGCCCGCCGCCGCCCCCAGCCGGTACACGCGCCGCCCCGCGCGTGTGCGGAACCGCCCGTCCGTCATGGGGATGACGCCCTGTTCGCGGGCCGCGACCGTGTAGCGGCCCAGTCCGAGCACCTCCTCGCAGTACCGGCGCAGGGCGCTCTCGTAGCCGTCGGCGTCCAGGGCCTGGCGGTTGAACTCGGTGTACTCCACCAGGGCCTCGCGTGCGGACGTCGGGAGCACGTAGCCGAACGAGACGCCGGTGCGCGGACGCGGGGTGCGCAGGTCCATCAGCGACGCCGTCGCGGGGGCGAAGGCGTCGCGCTCGGTGCGCACGAACCAGCCGCGGAAGTGCTGGAGCAGCGTGGTGCGGGCGGGCGGCGCCGACCGGGGGCGGGAGTCGAAGACGTGCGGTGCGCTCAGGCGCACGGGGGCTCCGTCGGGCCGCGACGCGTGCACGGTCGCGCGCTCGGCGCCGTCCTCGATCGCGGTGACCGTGGCCGTGCACGGGTGGACGTGCGGCCCCAGGCGCGCGCGGACGTGGGCGTCGAAGTCCCGGGACCGGAGCATCTTGTAGGACAGCGGACTGATCGCCTGTTCGTACCGCTGGCCCGAGGGGGCGACGACGGACAGCGTGTCCCACCGGGCGGCCAGGGCGTCGTCCCACGGCCCCGGGCCGCGTTCCCAGAAGCACCACGTCCGCTCCGGCGGGCGCGCGGGCCCCGCCGGCGGTTCGACCAGGGCGATCCGCGGGACGCCGGTCCCGGGCAGGGCGGCCCCGGCTGCGGAGTGCGCCAGTGTGAGTCCGGCCGCGCCGGCGCCCACGATGATCAGATCGAATTCCCGCATGGCGGTTAGCATGTCAGAAACGGATGCGATTCGACGCCTGGGGGATCATGGCCCGGTCAGTTCTCGACATGGGGGCCGGTGCTGTCACGGACGAGTTCGACCGGGCGGCGGCGTCCTATGACGCCCTGGTCGCGGCCAACCCGGGATACCACCGCCACCTGCGGATCTCGGCGCGCAGACTGGGCCTGCCGCGCCGCGGCGAGGGTCTGCTCGTGCTCGATCTGGGATGCGGGACCGGAGCGTCGACCGCGGCGTTGGCGCGCCTTTTCCCCCGTGCGCGGATCATCGGCGTGGACGCCTCCGAGGGAATGCTGTCCCGGGCGCGCGCGAAGAAATGGAAGAAGAATGTCCATTTCGTGCACGCGCGTGTGGAGGAATTGTCCGCGGACCGTCTGGGCGGTCCGGCCGACGCGGTGTTCGCCGCCTACCTCGTGCGCAACTGCCCCGACACCGGGGCCGCGCTGAGGAGGATGGGCGGCCTGCTGCGGCCGGGGGGCCGGATGGTCCTGCACGAGTACTCCGTCGCGGACTCGCCGCTCGCGCGCGCGGTGTGGACGGCCGTCTGCTGGGGGATCGTCATCCCGCTGGGACGGCTGGTCACCGGCCGGTCCGATCTCTACCGCTACCTGTGGCGCAGCGTCCTGCGCTTCGACGGCGTGCGCGGTCTGCGCCGCCGCATGGACCGGGCCGGGCTGGAGAACGTGCGCGCCCTGCCGCTGCCGGGCTGGCAGCGGGGCATCACGCACACGTTCCTGGGCAGGGTGCCCGCGGGCGGCGCCTCATGACCTGGGCGCCCGCCGATCCCCGCGCCGAGGTGATCGCCCCCGCCCCGGCGCGGGCCGTCCCCGCCGCCGCGACCGCCCCGTGCGCCGCGGTCGTGGGAGGGGGCATCGCCGGGCTGGCCGCGGCGACCGCCCTGGCGGAGCGGGGTGTGCGGACCACGGTGTTCGAACGCGAGCCCGGCCTGGGCGGACGCTGCGGGGGTGGCCGGTCGCCCTGGCCGACGGCAGCGCGGCGACGATGAGCCGAGGCTTCCACGCCTTCTTCCGCCAGTACTACAACCTGCGGGCGCTGCTGGCGCGGCTGGACCCGGACCTTGGCATGCTCAGCCCCGTGCGCGACTACCCGCTCGTCCACGCGCGGGGCGCCCGCGACCGGTTCACCGGGCTTCCGTCGTCGCCCCCGCTGAACGCGTTCGCGCTGGCGGCGCGCAGCCCGAGCTTCCCCGTCGGCGAGCTGGCCGGGGTCAACGTCGCGGCCGCGCTGCAACTGCTGGACGTGGACGTCCCGGGTGTCTACACCAGGCTCGACCACCGCGACGCGCCCGCGTTCCTGGACGCGATCCGCTTCCCCGCGGCGGCCAGGCACCTGGCGTTCGAGGTGTTCTCGCGCAGTTTCTTCGCCGACCCCGCCCGGCTCTCGGCGGCCGAGCTCGCCGTCATGTTCCACCTCTACTTCCTCGGTTCCAGCGAGGGTCTGCTGTTCGACGTGGCCAACGCGCCCTTCCCCCAGGCGATCTGGCGTCCCTGGTCGGCCTACCTCGCGCGGCACGGGGTGAGCGAACGCCTGGCGACGCCGGTGTCCCGTCTGGCCGCGGGCGAGCGGCGCCGCTTCGCCGTGCACGCGCGGGGCCGGTCGGCCGAGGAGTTCGACGCCGTCGTCCTCGCCACGGACGTGCCCGGCCTGCGCGACCTGGTCGCCGGTTCCGCGTGGCCGGGCACGGGGGACTGGCGGCGGCGGGCCCTGGCGCTGCCGAGCGCCCCGCCCTTCCTCGTCAGCCGGCTGTGGCTGGACCGGCCGGTCCGCCCGGACCGCCCCGCCTTCCTGGGGACCGCCGGCTTCCCCACCCTGGACAACGTCAGCGTGCTGGAGCGCTTCGAGGACGAGGCCGCCCGGTGGGCGCGCGGGCGCGGGGGTTCGGTCGTGGAGCTGCACGCCTACGCGCTGCCCGAGACCTGCGACGAGCACGTGGAGCGCAAGCGGCTGGTCGCGCAACTGCACCGCGTCTTCCCGGAGACCGCGCACGCGACCGTCGTCGACCAACGGCACGAGACGCGCGCGGACTGCGCCCTCTTCCCTCCGGGCGGGTACGAGCGCCGGTTGACCCCGGCCACGCCCGACCCCTGGCTGGTCGTGGCGGGCGACCACGTCCGCGTGGACCTGCCCGTGGCCCTCATGGAGCGCGCCGCGACCAGCGGCCTGCTGGCCGCCAACGCGCTGCTCGGCCGCTGGGGGCTGCCGGGGCACCCGCTCTGGAGCGTGCCCCGGCGCGGGCGGTGGGCGCCGCTGCGGGCGCTGGCCCGCTGGGCGCGCTCGGAGGGTCAGCCGGGCCAGCGCCCGGACGCGCGCAGGGCGTAGCGCCGCTCCGCGTAGGCGATGTCGTCGCGCCACAGCCGCCGGGCCACGGCCCGCATGAGGGGCCGCGCCAGCGGGGCCGCGCGGGTGGCGAGCCGGAATCCGGCGCGTTCGGAGGAGGCGACGGTCGCCTCGACGACCGCGGTGCGGGGGACGCCGTCGCGCACGCCGAGCGGTGTGGCGTGGGTCTCCACGACGCTTCCCTCGCCCTCGCCCTCGATGATGCGCATGACCACGGTGCGCGGCTCCGGGCAGGAGAACGCGGCCCGCACGGGCACCCCCCACCGCCCGGCCACCTTGAACGACAGTTCGGCGACCATCCGGTCGGGGTCGGGCGCGCCGTCGGGCGCGGTCTCGGTGACGCGCAGGCCCACGAAGGCGTAGGGGTGGAACCACGATCCGTGCCAGGGGTCGAGTCGGTTGGCCACCACGTCCTCGGGATCGCAGCGCCCGACGAGGGTCTGCACGGTGGTGAGCGCGGTCCGCGCGTCCGGGCGCTCGGGGAGCACGGGCCGGGGCAGCGGCTCCTCGCCGCCGACGTCGTCCAGGCGGACCCAGGCCAGCACGCCGTCGTCGTGGCAGGGGTAGGGCCGCCAGCCCGGGAAGCCCTCGGGACCCAGGGCCAGACCGTGCCAGCGGCACACCAGCCGTCCGGTGTCGACGGCGCCCCGGCACAGCGGTGCTCCCAGGTGCGGGCAGGCTCCGGGGGCCGCGTGCAGGCCTCCCCCGGGGCCGCGCCAGGCGACGATCTCGGCGCCCGCGACCACGCGCCCCAGGGGGCGGTCCCGGCGGACCTCCTCGCTGGCGGCGAACACGTACCAGTTGCCCGAGGGGCGCGCCAGCGCGCGCTTGAGCGCGGCGCCGATCACGGCCGGGGACGCCTCACGCCAGGTGGGCGCCTGACGGCTCCAGCGCGTCGCGGGCAGGCGGCGCAGGGGAGACCGTCCGGGTTCGGGAAGGTGCTGCGGCATGGGTGGCATCCTCGGGGTCGTCGGGACGGGCTGGGGCTCGCCGCGCGGTCAGCCGGTGCGGGCGCGCGCCGCCAGGGCTCGGGCGAGCGCGGGCGCGGCCACGCGCGCGCGGTGGACGCGGGGGACCCGGTGCCGCCGGGACCACACGTCGAAGTCGGCCTCCTCGATCCGGTCGAGGATGCCGCGGTACAGGCGCAGTGCCGTCTCCACGCACGGGCGCGCGACCGGGGAGAGCATCGCGCACCCCGGTTCGGCCTCGCGGTAGACGGCGCGGTTGAGGTCCACCAGTTCCGCGAGGGCCCCGCGCACGCGGCGGTCCTGGCCGCGACGGCGTCGGCAGCTCCGCAGGAGTTCGCGGTCCACGCCGTGGCGGGCCAGGACGTCGGCGGGCAGGTAGACCCGGTCCCGGTCGAGGTCCTCGGCGACGTCGCGCAGGAAGTTGGTCAACTGGAAGGCGACCCCCAGCGCCGCGGCGCGCGGTTCGGCCTCGGACCGGGGGACGACGGTCCCCAGGACGGGAAGCACCTGTAGGCCGATCACGGCCGCCGAGCCGTACATGTAACCGCTGAGTTCGGCGTAGTCGGCGTAGTCGGTGACGGTCAGGTCCGCGCGCATCGAGGCCATGAACGCGGTGAAGTACTCTCCGGGGATCGCGTGGCGGCGGGCGGTGTCGGCCAGGGCGCGCACCTGCGGGGACCGGGCGTTCCCGCCGGCCAAGGCCAGGCCGAGGTCGCGTTCGACGCCGTCCAGGAGCCCGGCGGTCCGTTCGGGGGTCCGCCCCGGCGCGGGTTCGTCCACGAGGTCGTCCACCCAGCGGGCGAATCCGTACAGGGCGTGCACGGCCGGCCTGCGTGCGGGCGGGAGCACCCGCGTGGCCAGGTAGTAGGTGCGTCCGTGCCGGGCGTGCAGCGCGCGGCTGACCGCGTAGTCCCGACGCAGGGCGCATCCGGTGATGCCCGCGGCGTCCAGTTCGGCGGCGGCGCCCATCAGCGCGTCCCCCCGCCGGAGGCGGTCCGGCCCGTGATCCGGGCCGCCGCCAGCTTCCCGGACACCAGTGCGGTGGGCAGTCCGACGCCGGGCGTGGTGCCGCATCCGGCCAGAACCGCGTTGCTCGCCGCGGACACGAGGTTGCGCGGACGGAACGGCCCGGTCTGGGCGAGGGTGTGCGCGACCGAGAACGGGGTGCCGAAGGCCATGCCCCGGCGCGACCAGTCCAGCGGGGTGGTCAGCCGCTCGGTGACGATCGCCGAGCCGAACCCGTCCAAACCCCGCTTCTCCACCGTCTGGACGAGGCTGTCGCGGTACCGGTCGGCCTCGCGCTCCCAGTCGATCCGGCCGGTGCGCAGGTTGGGGCAGGGAGCGAGGACGTACAGGAGCTGGTGGCCGGGGGGCGCCAAACCGGGGTCGGTGACCGTGGGACAGGTGATGAGCAGGGAGGGGTCGCTCATGGTCGTTCCGCGTCGCAGATCTGGTCGAAGGTCCGCTCCCACTCGGCGCCGAACGACAGGGTGTGGTGGTGGGTCCCGGCCCACGCGCGGTCGACGCCGGCGTGCAGGACCACGGCCGAGGGCGAGAAGCGCAGCGGCGCCGGCCGCCAGGGGGTGCGCCCCAGCAGCCGGTAGGCCATCGGCAGGTCCGGGGTGAGCACCACCGCGTCGCAGGCCAGGCGCGAGCCGTCCGCGGTGCGGACCGCGGTGATCCGGTCGCCGCGGCGCTCCAGTGCGCGCACGTCCTGGCCGTAGCGGAGGTCGCCTCCGGCGTCGACCACGGCGTCGGCGAGCGCGTCGCCCAGCGCCCGCATGCCCCCCTTGGGGAAGTACACGCCCGCGACCGTGTCCATGTAGGCGATCACGGCGTAGGCGGCCAGGGCCCGCTGGGGCGTGACTCCGGCGTACAGGGCCTGGAAGGTGAAGATCCGTCGCAGCCGCTCGTCGGCGACGTACCGCTCGACGGCCGGGCCGAGGCGCCCGAAGCCGCCCAGTGCGGCGAGCCGGGCGAGTTCGGGGGTGAGCAGCCGCAGCGGCGAGTCGTGGTTGGCGTCGATGAACGCGCGCATCTGGACCCGGTACAGACGGCTGAGCCAGTCCCGCAGCCGCAGGTAGCCCCGGGCGTCGCGCGCGCCGACCTTGGCGCCGATCTCCGCGGCCATCGCCTCCGGGTCGGTGTGCACGTCGATGGAGGTGCCGTCGGCGAACCGGGCGCGGTAGGCGGGGTCGAGCCGGACCAGGTCCAGTCTGCGGCCGAGTGAGTCGCCCACCGCAGACAGGGCCTCCTCGATCAGGTCCGGCATGGTCAGCACGGTGGGCCCGGTGTCCATGAGGAACCCGTCCGCGTCGTCGCGGCCGGCGCGCCCTCCGGGGTGCCCGTCGCGTTCGACGACCGTCACGGACCGTCCCGCCCCCAGCAGGTGCAGGGCGGCCGACAGACCGGACACCCCGGCTCCCACGACGACGACGTGGTCGGTGGGTCCGGTCACCGTGCGCCATCCGCGTCCGCGTGCCCTCACGAACTCACTCCCCAAGGTGTCTCGCTCCTCCGAGGGCGCCGTGTGCACGGCGCCGTGGGCCGTTCGGGTCCACGGACCGTCTCAACCCGCGCGGGTGATCACGGCCTGCGCCCTGCGACGCAGCTCCCCACGCGCCTCGGAGGTGATCGGCGCCTCCGTGATGGCGCGGGTCCCCTCCTCCACGAGTCCGCGCAGGCGTCGTTCCACGGCGTCCCTGGCGCCGAGGTCCGTGAGCAGGTCGCGCACGACGGCCACGTCGGCGTCGGTCAGGCCCGCGTCGCCGACCGCGACGTCAGCGTGCGCACCGCGTCCTGGTCGCCGCTCTCGCGCGCCGACCGCAGGCCGAGGGTCACGAGCAGGGTGCGTTTGCCCTGGCGCAGGTCGCCGCCGACCGTCTTGCCCGTGCGCGCGGGCTCGCCGTACAGGTCCAACAGGTCGTCGCGCAGCTGGTAGGCGGCGCCGACCGCCGCGCCGTACGCGCGCAGACCCCGGGTGACCGCCTCCGTCGCGCCGGCGATCCGCGCGCCCAGGTGCAGCGGGCGTTCGACGCTGTAGGAGGCCGTCTTGAGCCGGTTGATCCGGGTCGGGGTCGACTCGGTCTCATCGGCGCACGCCTGGGCCCGCAGGTCGAGGAACTGGCCGACCACCATCTCGACCTGCATGGAACGCCAGACGGGCCGGGCCCGTTGCAGTGCCGCGGGCGCGCCCGCCAGCGCCTCGGTGAACATGTCCTCGGCCCAGACCAGGGCGAGGTCGGCGGCGAGCAGCGCGGCGCTGTCGCCGTAGCGGAGGGGATCGCCCCGCCACCCGCCGCAGCGGTGGACCTGGGCGAGGTCCACGTGCAGTGCGGGCCTGCCCCGGCGCAGCGGGGACTGGTCCATCACGTCGTCCTGGACCAGGGCGAACGCCTGCACGAGTTCCAGTGCCGATCCCGCACGCAGCGCGGCGGTCGCCCGGGGACCGCGGGAGGCCCCGCCGGAGGCACGCCACCCCCACCAGGCGAAGGCCGGTCGCGTCCTCTTGCCCCCGGCCAGGACGAACCTGGTCAGGCGGTCGAAGACCTCGTCGGCGAAGTCCCCGTCCATCTGCTCGACGTCGCCGCCGCGCCGGGACAGGAACTCCAGCAGGTGCCGGGTGACGGCCTCGCGCAGGCCGCCGTCCGAGGACGCCGTGGGAGGCGTCGTCCCGTCCGGTTCGCGGGCCTGGTGCGGCCGTACCGTCGTTCGCGGCGTCGTCATTCGATCCTCCCGGGAGTTCGGGTGACGCTCGCTGACCGCTCGCCGCCGGCCGCGAGGCGACGGTCCGTCCGGCTCGCCGCGCTCCGGTCCCGGCGGCGGGACGACTCGCGCCCTGCCCGTGGAACCGACGGTGCGGTGGAGTCCGCGAACCTGGTACGAGGCTACGAGCACGGCCCCCTCGTTTCACGCTGCCGCCGACCGTCGGCGAGTCTCCCCGGCCGGGACGGCGGCGAGCCCCTCACGGCGTTCCGCCGAACGGGAGCAGTCCCCACGCCAGGGTGAGGAGGTCGACCACGCCCACGCCCGAACGCGCGCCCGCCTCCAGACCGGCCCCCAGTGCGATCACCAGCAGGAGAACCGGCGCCCAAATGCGGCGACGCCGGGGCGGCTCCGCCGCGACGGGCTCGTCCGGGTCGGTGTCGAGCCAGGGCCGGTCCAGGCGGGCGACGTCGCGGCGCAGGTCCTGCACCTCGGTGTGGTAGCGGTCGCGTTCCTCGCGGACCCGTTGGAGTTCGGCGCGTTCGGCCCGGACGGCGGCGCGCGCGTCGACGACGTCCACGCGGGCGGGCTCGGGGCCGCGCCTGGCGTGCCAGCGTTCCAGTCGGGCGAGGGGAAGGTCCGCGTACTGGGTCGGCCAGTTGTCGCCGGAGTCCTCGTCGACGGCCACCTCGCCCGGGTCGAGCGCGGTCGTCGGC
>NZ_MKKC01000136.1 GCF_001942255.1 Nocardiopsis sp. CNR-923 | reverse complement strand
CTCCGCGTCCCTGCTGCTCATCCCCACCGCCCTGGCCTTCTACCTGATCCAGAACCCCGACACCCCCTACTGGCTGTTCCTGGTCCTGGGCGCCACCGCAGGCTTCGGCGGAGGCAACTTCTCCTCCTCCATGGCCAACATCAACCTCTACTTCCCCGAGAAGGAGAAGGGCTGGGCGCTCGGCCTGAACGCCGGCGGCGGCAACATCGGGGTCGCCACCGTCCAGCTCGTCGGCCTGGCCGTCATCGCCCTGTTCACCGCGAGCGCCGGACACCTCGTCCCGCTGTTCTACGCCCCCCTCATCCTCCTGGCCGTCTGGGTCGCCCTCCGGAGCATGAACAACCTCACCAGTGCCCGCACCGACGTCTCCGCCCAGATCGCCGCCACCCGCGACCGGCACTTCTGGATCATGTCCTTCCTCTACATCGGCACGTTCGGCTCCTTCATCGGCTTCGGGTTCGCCTTCGGCCTACTGCTCCAGAACCAGTTCGGCCTCCAACCCCTCCAGGCCGCCTCCGTCACCTTCCTCGGCCCCGCCATCGGCTCCCTCATCCGCCCCGTCGGCGGCACGATGGCCGACCGCCTCGGCGCGCCCGGGTCACCTTCTGGAACTTCATCGCGATGGTGCTCGCCACCAGCCTGGCCGTCGCCTCCATCCAGTTCGACAACCTGGCCCTGTTCATCGGCGTCTTCGCGGTCGTCTTCGTCCTCACCGGCATCGGCAACGGCTCCGTCTACAAGATGATCCCGTCCCTGTACGCGGCCAAGGCCCAGAGCGCCATCTCGGCGGGCACCCCGCCCGAGGAGGCCCACGCCTACAACAAGCGCGTCGCCAGCTCCATGCTCGGCCTCATCGGCGCCATGGGCGCCTTCGGCGGCGTCGCGATCAACCTCGTCTTCCGCGAGTCCTTCCGCGCCACCGAGTCGGCCGCCCCCGGACTCGTCGCCTTCCTGGCCTTCTACGCCGTGTGCGCCGCCGTCACCTACGCCGTCTACATGCGCACGCCCACCGCCGCCACCCCCGGCGCCCCGACCCCGGCCACCGGCACCACGGAGACCGTCGCACGATGACCCCAGGCCCGAGCACCACGACCCACTGCCCGTACTGCGCGCTCCAGTGCGCCATGCGCCTGGACACCGGACCGGACGGACGCCTGACCGCCCGCCCGGCGCCCTTCCCCACCAACCGGGGCGGGCTGTGCCGCAAGGGCTGGACCTCCACCGACGTCCTCACCGTCCCCGACCGCCTCACCCGACCCCTCATGCGCGAGGACCGGGAAGCCGAACTCACCGAGGTGGGCTGGGACACGGCGCTGGACTTCGTCGCCGCACGCCTGAACGCGCTGCGCGCCGAGTCCGGACCCGACACGGTCGCGGTGTTCGGCAGCGGTGGCCTGACCAACGAGAAGTCCTACACCCTGGGCAAGTTCGCCCGACTGGCGCTGGGCACCGCACAGATCGACTACAACGGCCGGTTCTGCATGTCCTCGGCCGCCGCCGGCGGCAACAGGGCCTTCGGCCTGGACCGGGGCATGCCCTTCCCCCTCACCGACGTGGCCGACGCCCAGGTCGTCCTCCTGGCGGGAGCCAACCCCGCCGAGACCATGCCGCCGATGATGGGACACCTGTCCGCACCGACCCTCATCGTCATCGACCCGCGCCGGTCGGGCACCGCCCGCGCCGCACTCGACGACGGGGGAGTGCACCTGGCCCCCCGCCCCGGCACCGACCTGGCCCTGGCCCTGGGCCTGCTGCACGCCGTCCACGTCCAGGGCTGGACCGACACCGACTACCTCGCGCCCGCACCCACGGCTTCGACGACGCCTGGCGGCACGCCGCCGCCTGGTGGCCCGAACGCACCGAACAGGTCACCGGAGTCCCCGCGGCCCGACTCCGCCAGGCCGCCGACCTGCTCGGCCGGGCCGCCCGCGACCGCTCCGCCTACATCCTGACGGGCCGCGGCACCGAACAGCACGCCAAGGGCACCGACACCGTCTCGGCCTGGATCAACCTCGCCCTCGCCCTGGGCCTGCCCGGCCGCCGCGGCTCCGGATACGGCTGCATCACCGGCCAGGGCAACGGCCAGGGCGGCCGCGAGCACGGCCAGAAGGCCGACCAACTCCCCGGCTACCGCCGCATCGACGACCCCGCCGCACGCGAGCACGTCGCCTCCGTGTGGGGCGTGGCCCCCCACACCCTGCCCGGCCCCGGCCGCAGCGCCTTCGAACTCCTCGACGCCCTGGGCGCCGACGGCGGCCCCCGCGCCATGCTCCTGTTCGGCTCCAACCCGGTCGTGTCCGCCCCCGACGCCGACCGCGTCCGCGACCGTCTGGCCTCCCTCGACCTGCTCGTGGCCGCCGACTTCGTCCTGTCCGAGACAGCCGCCCTGGCCGACGTGGTCCTGCCCGTCGCCCAGTGGGCCGAGGAGTCGGGCACCATGACCAACCTCGAAGGCCGCATCCTGCGCCGGGCCAAGGCCGTCGAACCTCCCGAGGGCGTGCGCACCGACCTGGAGGTCCTGGCCGACCTGGCCGTCCGCCTGGGACAGCCCGCCGCACGCTTTCCCACCGACCCCGACACCGTCCTGGCCGAACTCGGCCGCGCCAGCGCCGGGGGAGCGGCCGACTACTCCGGCGCCACCCCCCAGCGCCTGGCCGACGGCGAGGCCCTGTACTGGCCCGTGCGCGCCAACGGCGAACCCACACCCCGCCTGTTCCTGGACCGGTTCGCCCACCCTGACGGCCGCGCCCGCCTGGTCCCCGTCGCACACCGCCCACCCGCCGAGACCACCGACGAGGACTACCCGCTCATCGCCACCACCGGACGCCTCATGGGCCACTACCAGTCCGGAGCCCAGACCCGCCGCGTCCCCGAACTCACCGACGCCGAACCCGAGGCCTACGTCGAGGTCCACCCCGACACCGCAGCCCGCGCCGGACTCGCCCACGGCGACTGGGCCCGTCTGACCTCCCGCCGCGGCCGCACCCGCGCCCGGGTACGCCTCACCCCCGCAGCCCGCCTGGACACCGTGTTCGTGCCCTTCCACTTCGCCGGAGACCAGGCCGCCAACAACCTCACCAACCCCGCCCTGGACCCCACCAGCCGCATGCCCGAGTTCAAGGTCAGCGCGGTCCGCCTGGAACCCGAGCCCAGCCCGTGACACGTTCTGGCATTGCCCGCTCCCACCCGTACGACCCCGGCCAGCGCCGCCCGGGACACCACACCACCACCAGGAGGCCGCAGATGAGCACCGCGCAGGGACCCGCCCCGCGTCAGATCGTGGTCGTCGGCAACGGGATGGTCGGCGCCCGCTTCGCCGAGGAGGTCGCCCGCCTGGACCCGGCCGGCGAACACGTCCACGTCACCGTCGTGGGCGAGGAGGACCAGGCCGCCTACAACCGGGTGCTGCTCTCCGGCGTGGTCGCCGGCTCCTACACCCCCGACCAGATCCGCCTGCCCGTCCCCGACACCCCCGGCGTCACCGTCCGCACCGGCGTGGCCGCCACGGCCCTGGACACCCGACGCCGCCGCCTCACCCTCGACGACGGCACCGGCCTGGCCTACGACGAACTCATCCTGGCCACCGGAGCCCGCGCCGCCTTCCCGCCCGTCACCGGCGTGGCCGCCCCCGACGGCGGACCGGGCGAGGGCGTCACCGCACTGCGCGACCTGGCCGACTGCCGACGCGTGCTGTCCCTGACCCGCCCCGGCGCGCCCGTCGTCGTCCTGGGCGGCGGCGTGCTGGGCCTGGAGGCGGCCCGCGGACTGGTCGGCCGCGGCATGCGCGTGTCGGTCGTTGAGTCCTCGCCCTGGATCATGCGCCGCCAGATCGACCAGCCCGCCGCCCGCATACTCGCCGCCCGATACGCCGCCCTCGGCGTCACCGTGCACTCCTGGCGGGTGGCCTCCCGCTGGATCCCCGGCACCGGCCTGGAACTGGACGACGGGCGCGTCCTGCCCGGGGACGCGCTCGTGGTCACCGCCGGGGTGCGCGGCAACACCGAACTGGCCAAGGACGCGGGGATCGAGGTCGAGCACGGCGTCATCGTCGACGACGCCCTCACCACCTCCGACGCGCGCGTGCACGCCATCGGCGACTGCGCCCAGCACCCCGGAGGCGGGTCCGGACTGGTCCAACCCGGCTGGGACCAGGCGGCCGTGCTCGCCCAGCGGCTCACCGGGACCGCGCCGCACGCCGTCTACAGCGGCTCCAGCCCGCTGACCCGCCTCAAGGCCGAGGGGATCGAACTGACCGCCTTCGGCCGGGTCCACGACGACGAGGAGGAGGCCGAGGGCCTGGAGACGGTGACCGTCAGCGACCCGCACGGCGGCCGCTACGCCAAGCTCGTGGTCAGCGCCGAGCGCGTGGTCGGCGCCGTCCTGCTGGGCTTTCCCGAGGCGGCGGCGACCGTGTCCCAGCTCTTCGACACCGGCGCGCCCGTGCCCGCCGACCGCCTCGCCCTGGTCCAGGGCCTGCCCGTGGCAGCGCCCGAGACAGGGGCCGAGACCGGCCAGCAGGCCCTGGTGTGCCGGTGCAACGCCGTCACCCGCGAGACCATCGAACAGGCCTGGCTGGACGGGGCCCGCACCCGCCAGGCCATCGCCGACGCCACCCGCGCCACCACCGGGTGCGGCGGGTGCGTGCGCGACGTCAACGCCCTGCTGTCCGGCCTCGGCGACACCGACCCCGCCAGCGTCGGCTGACCCGGTGGGCGCGCACGCCGTGCAGCCGTGGCGGCGGGCGCACCACCATCCCCGCCGCTACTGGCCGACCCGGCCGTCGATGCGCTCGCGCAACAGGTCGGCGTGCCCGTTGTGGCGCGCGTACTCCTCCACCATGTGCACCAGCACCTCACGTAGCGACATACGACCGTGCCGCTGGATCTCGAAGGTCGCACCCAGCGACGCCGTACGGGCCACGAAGTCGTCGGTGAAGGCCACCTCCTCACGCCAGAGCCGCCAGGCCTCCTGCACGACCTTCGGGTCGGCGACCGCCCCGTCGAAATCGGCGTCGGGCTCCTGGCGGGTGCAGAACAGCGCAGGCGCGTCCAGGCCCGACAACCGCCGCCGGAACCAGTTCCGCTCCACCTCCGCCATGTGGCGCACCAGCCCCAGCAGCGACATCGTGGACGGCTCCACCGCCCGGCCGCGTCCAGGGCGGCCCGCCGCGAGGCGAGGTGGCCGCGCTGACGGGCGTGCGCGCGGCCGTGGCGACAGCCGGACTGCTGCTCCTGGCCACCCCGCTCCTGCTCCCGTGGAACGACCACGCCGCGAGCACCGAACACCCCGCCGACGAACTCCCTCCCGACTAGCGCACGGCCACCGCCACCACCGCGCACACCAACGCCGCCGCAGACGCCCAGCCGCGCACGTGGTTCCAGCGCACCCACGCCGACTCGAAAGCTCCCCGAACCGCGGCCGGGTCGGCGATGTCCTCGGCCGCGCCCGCCGCCTCCAGCGCGTCGTTGCGCGGGACGTTGGCCGCGAACGTCACCACCAGGGCCGCCACCAGCCCCGCCGCGGCAGCCGACGCCCACCCGGCAGCGACCCACGCCCCCGCTGCGGCGTACAGCACCACCGTGGCCAGCGCCGCCACCGCGCCCGCGAACACCAGGGCGAACAGCGGATTGAGGATCGCCGCGTTGACGCCCCGCATCGTCGCGATCATCGCCCGGTCGCCCACACGCCGCAGCCCCGGCATCACCGCCACCGAGAACGCGAAGAACAGACCGGCGAACAAACCGGTCAACACCACCGACACCACCGACACCACCGACACCACCGGCACGATCACGAGCACCGCCTCGACCATCGCTCACCCCACCAACCCGTCGCCCGTCCGCGGTTTCGCGCGCAGAATACCGGCCCGCCCCCGCCGCGCCCCTCCCACCCCAGGTCGACGCACCCCCGAGGTAAGCACAATGTCCACTCCCAACGCCCTTGACGCCGGATCCGTATGACGGCACCCCCTTTTCGCCGGCGGCGTGTCGCTATACCGTTCGGTAGGTGTGCTCCCTCCCGCTCGTCGGACGCGCCCGGGAACGACGGCAGATGCGCACGGCGGCAGACCCCGGACACCTCGTCCTCGTGGCCGGGGCCGCCGGATCGGGAAAGTCCCGTCTGGTCCACGAACTGCACGAGGCGGCCGACACCACCGTCCTGACCGGCAACTGCCCGCCCCGGGCCGAACCGTTCCCGCTCGCCCCCGTCATCGAAGCCCTCCGCGACGCACCGATCCCCGACGGGCTCAGCCCGTTGTGCGGAGCCCTGCGCCCCCTCATCCCCGAACACGGCGACCGCCTGCCCGCGCCCCTGCCCCCGGCCGCCACGGTCGCGACGACCACCACCGCACCTACCGCGCCTTCACCGAACTCCTGGACGCCCTGGGGCCGACCGTCCTGGTCCTGGAGGACGTGCAGTGGATCGACCCCACCACCCACGACCTGCTGCACTACCTCACCCCCCGTCTCCCCGGCCACCCTCTCCCTCGTCCTGACCTACCGGCCCGAGGAGCTGCCCCGTTCCTTCCCCGTGGCCGCCCTGGCCGCCCACGCCCCCTCCAGCACCACCCACCACGAACTCACCCTCGACCCCCTCACCCCCGGCGACCTGCTCATCCTCGCCCGTGACCTGTTGGACCCCCACCCCCGGTCGACCCCGAGGACGCCCACCGCCTGCACCGCCTGGACCGGCGGCCAACCCCTGGCCGCGTGGAGACCCTGCGCCACCTGGCCGCCGGCCCGCCCACCGAACCCGTCATCCCCGCCGCACCCCCCGTCCCCACCCCCCTACCGCGACTGGTGGCTGCACCGCCTGCGCGCCGTGGACCGCGACACCCGCCGCGTGCTGCGCGCCGCCGCCGTCCTGGACGCCCCCTCCCACGAGGCCACCTGGCCCGCGTCGCCGGCCTGGCCCCGCACCGCGCCGAGAAGGCCCTGGCCCGCGCCTGCCGGCGCGACCTGCTGCACACCACCGACCCCGCCACCCTGACCGTGTCCACCCCGCTCCTGCGCCAGGTGTGCTACTCCGCCCTGGCCCGTGACAACGCCGCCGCCTGCACCGCGCCGCCCTGACCGTCCTGGCCGAGACCCCCGACCCCGACCACGCCCGTCTGGCCCGACACGCCCGCGAGGCCGGACTGCTGGACGCCTGGACCGACCACGCCGAGCGCGCCGCCGACCTCGCCCTGGCCCACGGCGAGGACAGCACCGCCCTCACCCTGCTCCGCGACGCCCTGACCCGCCAGAGCCTGCCCGCGCGCCGCCGCTGCGAACTGGCCCTCAAACTCGGCCGGGCCGCCCTCACCGGCATCAGCGCCGAACACACCGTCGACCTGCTGCGCGACGTGCTCACCACCCCGGGCCTGAGCGTCGCCGAACGCGGCGAACTGCGCATGGAACTGGGCCTGCTCCTGCTCAACCAGGCCGCCCAGGGCCGCACCGCGCGCGGCGAACTCGTGCGCGCCACCACCGAACTGTCCACCCGACCCGACCTGGCCGCCCGCGCCATGTGCGCGCTGGCCGTGCCCCGCGACACCTCCGACTCCGTCGACACCCACCGCCGGTGGATGGAACGGGCCGTGGCCGCCGCCGACCGCAGCCAGGACCCCGTCGTCGGCCAGATCGTCGCGGTCAACCACGCCACCCTGCTCGCCCAGATCGGCGACCCCGGCGCCTGGCGGATCGCACTGCCCGACCCCGGGCCCACCCACGCCCATCCCACCCCCGACACCCTGGCGCGACGCCGCGAGTTCGCCCGAGCCTCCCTCAACCTCGCCGACGCCGCGTCATGCTCGGCCACTACGACCGCGCCGACGACCACCTGGACCACGCCACGCACTGGTCGGTCGCCGCCGACGCCCCCTACGTGCGGGAGAGCGCCCACACCCTGCGCCTGGTGCTGGACTGGGTGCGCGGCAAGTGGCCCGGGCTGGCCGAGGAGACCGAACGCAATCTGCGATCCCCGCGCCTGGCCCACCTGCACGCGGTCACCGCCGAACTCACCGTCGTGCGCGCGGGCCTGGCCCTGGCCCAGGGCGACCCGGCCACCACCCAGACCCTGCTGGCACGCGTCCACCCCGATCCCCAAGCGCCGCGCCCCACTCCCGACCACACCGTGCCCGTGCGCGCGCTGGCCGCCGGACTCCTGGCGCGCCTGGCCACCGCCCAGGGCGACCACGCGGCCGCATGGCAGCGGGTCGAGGCACTGGTGTCCCTGGTGGCCAGCAAGGGGATCTGGGTGTGGGCCGCCGAGCTGGTCCCCGGAATGGAGGCGTTGCTGGACAGCGGGCGGCGCGCCGTGGCCCGGGACCTGCGCGCCCGGTTCCGCGCGGGGTTGCGCGACGCCCACGCCCCGGCCGCAGAGGCGGCCCTGACCCGCTTCGAGGCCGCCATCGCCCGCCACCGCGGCCACGTCGACCGGGCGTTGCACCTGTACGCCGAGGCCGAGACCGCCTACCGGGCGATGTCGCGCCCCTACGACGCCGCCCAGGCCCGTGAGGCGGCCGCACGTACCCGCCTGGCCCGCCCCGACCACCGGGAAGCCGTACCGGCCGGTGTGGAGGGTCTGCGCGCGGCTCTGGCCGACTACACGGGGCTCGGCGCCGCATGGGACTCCGCGCGGGTGCGCCGGGCCCTGCGCGCCCAGGGGGTGGTCGCCGTGGCGGGGGCCGGGCGCGGCCGCAGGGACCAGCGGCTGTCGCCGCGCGAGAGCGAGATCGCGGCCCTGGCGGCCCAGGGGCGCACCAACCGGGAGATCGCGGCGCTGCTGCACCTGTCCCCGCGCACGGTGGAGACCCACGTGGCCAACGCTCTGGCCAAACTCGGTCTGCGCTCGCGGCGCGACCTGTCAGGGCCCTCGAATCCGTCCGCTACGTAGCACCCCGATTACTTCTTAACTACGTAGTAAATACGTATTGTTCGGCCACGCCCCGCCACGGACCATGACACATGGGTGGCCACCCCACCCACGCATCCCCCATCGAAGGGTTCCCCCACATGCGCAAGATCGGCGCCGCGATCGCGGCCGCGTGGTGCTGCCGTTCCTGGCAGCCTCGCCGGCCGCCGCCGAACCGGAGATCCCCGCGTTCCTGGACACGACCGACCCCACCGAACGCACCTACATCGTCGTCCTCGACGACGCCGCCGACCCCGAGGAGGTCGCCCAGCGCAACGGCGACGACCCCAACGGCGTCTACGAGCACGCCCTGACCGGCTACGCGGCGGACATGACCGCCGCCGAGGCCGCCGACCTGCTCTTGGACCCCGACGTGGCCTACGTCCAGGAGGACCAGGTCCTGGAGGCGTTCGACCAGGACACCCCCACCGGAATCTCCCGCACCTTCGCCCCTGACAACCCCAACCTGGACATCAACGGACAGCCCGACTACGTCCCCGACGTGGCCATCGCCGTCCTGGACACCGGCGTCGACGGGTCCCACCCCGACCTCAACGTCGTCGACTCGGTGAACTGCACCAGCGGCACGTGCGTGTCCAACACCGCCAGCGACGGCAACGGTCACGGCACCCACGTCGCCGGCAGCGCCGCCGCCATCGACGACGACCAGGGCGTCGTCGGCATGGCTCCCGGGGCCGACATCTGGAACGTGCAGGTCCTGAGCTCCGCGGGCACCGGCTCCCTGGCGGGCATCGCCGCGGGCGTGGACTACGTCACCGCCAACGCCGACCAGATCGCCGTGGCCAACATGAGCCTGGGCTGCAACGGCTGCAGGGACCAGGCCCTGAGCCAGGCCATCACCAGCGCCGTCGACGCCGGCGTGGCCTGGGCCGTCGCCGCGGGCAACAGCGCGGTCAACGGCGCCAACTTCTTCCCCGCCAACCACCCCGACGTGCTCACCGTCTCCTCCTTGGCCGACTCCGACGGCCAGCCCGGAGGCAACGGCGGCCGCCTGAGCTGCCGCGGTGACTCCGACGACACCCTGTCGACGTTCTCCAACTACGGCTCCGTCATCGAGATCGCCGCCCCCGGCTCCTGCATCACCTCCACCTGGCCCGGCGGCGGCTACAACACCATCAGCGGCACCTCCATGGCCTCCCCGCACGCCGCGGGCGGCCTGGCCCTGCTGGCCGCCGGCGACGCCAGGCCCTCCGACCGCGCAGGCGTCATGGCCATCTACCAGACCCTGACCGACGCGGGCAACCACGACTGGAACGACACCTCCGGCGACGGGATCCACGAGCCGCTCCTGGACGTGAGCGACCCCGACGTCTTCCCCGGCGGCGGCACCACCCCGCCCGACGGCCCCGTGGCCTCCATCTCGCACTCCTGCGACGACACCACCCTGACCTGCTCCTTCGACGGGTCCGCATCCGCCGGCGAGATCACCGACTACGCCTGGGACTTCGGTGACGGCGCCACCGGCAGCGGCGCCACCACCACCCACGCCTACGCCAGCCAGGACACCTACACCGTCACCCTGACCGTCACCGACGACACCGGCGCCACCAACTCCGACACCGTGAGGTGACGGTGGGCGCTCCGGACCACACCGCGCCGACCGCCGACTTCAGCGGCTCCTGCTACCCGTGGTTCTACCTGTGCAGCCTGGACGCCTCCGGGTCCAGCGCCGGGGACGCGCCGATCGTCTCCTACGGCTGGAACTTCGGCGACGGCACCACCGGCACCGGCCGCACCACCTGGCACTTCTAGACCAGGTCTTCGGTCTCGACCCCGCGCCCGCCATCGCCATCGGCGTCGGCATCGTCGTCCTGTACACCGTGCTGGGCGGATTCCTCGCGGTCTCCTAC
>NZ_MKKC01000135.1 GCF_001942255.1 Nocardiopsis sp. CNR-923 | reverse complement strand
GACACCCAGAACCGGGACCTGGGGCACCTCGACATGCCCGCTGGCGAGTGGGCAGCGCTGTTGACTTCGGTGCGCACCACCCGCTGACATCGCTGAACGAACGAACCGACCCCCGCCATCCCAGTTGGCGGGGGTCGGTTCCATGTCGCGACCTCTCCAGAGTAGCCGCACCCGGGTGCAGGACACGTGACCGAAACCGGACGGGGTCAGCGGCCCGTCACGTGCTCGCACCACCGGTCCGCGGCCTCGGCCATCGCCTTCAACCAGTTCTCCCCACGCATCTCAGCGAACCACCGGCTCATCCGAGCGTTCACCCGAGCGAACCCGGCACACGCCTCCGGGGTGGCCTCCTGCCAACTGAGCGTGCGGGCCACCCACTCCTGCGCGGACGCAGGGGAATGGCCGGCGGACACCAACTGCACCGCGAGACACCCCGACACGATCACCGCGGCCCCGGCCGTGGGCCATTCCCAGTCCACCAACCACCCCCGGCCGCCGGTGTCGATGAGCAGGTTCCGCCCGTGGACATCGGTATGGATGAGCGTGTCGCCCTTCAACAGGGACCGCTCCTCATCGGTGGCGAACCGGTCCCACCGGGTTTCCTCCCACTCCTTGGCCAGCATGGCGGGCAAGGACACCCCACACGCCCGGTTCACGGTGTCGATCACCACCGGTAGGTCCTCCGACCCCGGGGTGAAATCAGTGGCGCGGGCGTCGATCGCATCGAAACCGACCACGAACCACGCCTGATCCTCGACCGTGAACCGCACCTGAGGGGCCACCCCGACTACGAACGGATTGACCGCGGCCTCGCGCCGGGCCGCCTCCAGGTGCCCGCCCGGGGTGTTCGGGGTGGCCTTGACGAGACCCGGCCCTGGTCGGATTCGATCACGGCCGTGGTCGCACCCCCGTACCCGTCCGTGACGGCCTCGCTCAGGCCGATGGTTCCTGTGTGGGGGGCGATCAGCTTCGTGATCTGCTCGTCCATGATCACCTTCGTGGGTTGCACCAGCTCGGCGGGCCGCCGGGCTTGCAGATGTCGCTGTCGGGGCCGCAGGGGATCGGGTTCGGTGGAGGGTTCTTCGGGTCCCTGCTTGCGCGGATCGTTCCCTGGGCCAGGTTCATCTCAGGCCCGGTGAGGATATCGACCAACGGCACCCGGCGGATGTCACCCACGCCCATCCACGTCGAGAACACGCACGGGGACACGGTGCCGTCCGGGCCTATGGAGGCCCGTCCGTCTCCGCAGTTCCCGCACAGCCCGGACGCGTCCGGCTCCCGGGGGTTCCCGTCCGCGCCGCGGCCGAAGGGCCGGACCCGGTCGACGTTCTTGAGTTGGGCGATCGCGCGCTCGCCGGGTGCGCCACCACCGCAGACGAACAGGCGGCACCCCGTCCCGTCGGCTCTGACCACGCCACGCGCACGGAAGACCCGTCGACCGGCATACGCGGCGATCGCCCAGGCCGTGCCCGCACCTGAGCCACCGCACGGGTTCCCTGTGCCTGGTCAGCGGCGCGGGCCAAGGTTCTCGCGACGATCCGTACCGGTCACGGCCGCTGGGGCTGGGCGGCCAGACGCAGGAGGACCGCGCTGAGCCAGAGCAGCCCGATCGCAGCTCCGGCGGTGAAGGCCGCCACGGTGGCGGCGGAGGCGGCGAACCCGGCGATGACCGACAGCGGCACCAAGCGGCACGCGAGGGCCCAGCCGCGTGCCCGGCGGGCGGTGAAGTAGCGGGCCAGCATGAGGAAGGCGGTGCACAGCGCGAGGTAGCCGATCATTCCGGCGATCATGTGGACGGCGCCGTGCCCGCTCAGGGCGGGGGGCGCGGTCTCGGGCGCGCCGACCGGGAAACCGGCGCCGGGATCGGCGGTGAAGACCCCGGCGACCAGGAACGAGGCGCCGAACACAGCGATCATCCATGGTGCCCAGACGCCGCCGGGCGCTTCGCGCATCGCGTGCCGTGTTCCGACCGCGCCGACGATGAGCAGCGCGCCGGTGGCGAGGAAGACCCCGATCTGGATCCATCCCAGGGAGCCAAGGCTGAGCTGGCTGAGGGCGTTGCGGCCGAAGTCGAAGCCCTCACGCGTCAGGCCCTGGAGCAGGCCCGCGCCGAGGAACAGGGGACCCGCGGCGACACCTCCCGGCAGCAGGAACCGCAGGTGGGACCGGCTGGGGGCGGGGATCGCCGGGGCGGTGTGGTTCTGGGACATCGGAGTTCTCCTGCTCGCATTGGTACTGGACGGTCCAGTACTGATTTGGAACTGGACGGCACAGTACTAGCTGAAGAACTAGACTGTCCAGTACTCAAACTGAAGGAGGCGACGTGGAGGAGACCGCCCAGAGCCGGTCGGTACGCAAACATCAGGCGATCGTGACGGCCGCGATCGAGGTCTTCATGGCCAAGGGCTACCCCGGGACCAGCATGGACGACATCGCCAAGCTGGCCGCCGTGTCCAAACAGACCGTCTACAAGCACTTCACCGACAAGGAGAAACTGTTCCGCGAGGTCGTCCTGGCCACCACGGCCCAGGTCGACGCCATGATCGACCTGGTGGCGCACATCCCCGCCGAGGCCGACACCCTGGAGGAGAACCTGACCCGGCTCGCCCACCGGCTCCTGACCACCCTCACCCAGCCCCAGGTCCTCCAGCTGCGGCGCCTGATCATCGCCAACGCCGACGCCTTCCCCGAACTGGGCGCCACCTGGTACGAGCGCGGATTCGAGCGGGTGCTGGCCACGCTGGCGACCACCTTCCAACGCCTGGCCGACCGCGGACTGCTCCGGATCGACGACCCCCTCCTGGCCGCGAACCACTTCTCCGGGCTGCTGCTGTGGATCCCCGTCAACCAGGCCATGTTCCACGGCGGACCCCAGCACACCCGGGCCGACATCGACCGCTACGCCGCCGCCGGCGTGCGTGCCTTCCTCGGCGCCTACCGCTGATCTCTCACCCGGGGGCCGCACGGCAGACATGAATGCGGCCGGGGCGGGCCGCCCCGGCCGCATTCCACCAGGCCGCGGACACTTGCCTTGCTGCGCGACGCCCCGGCACGGCTCCCGCCGTGTTCCCGTCAGTCGCGAGGACCCCACCCGGGCCCCGCTGTGCGACACGGCTCAGCAGGCAGAGCAGGGGCACTCGTTCTTCGACCTCCCGACAGCAGCCCCCGAGACGCCGCTCGGGACGGGCAGCAGCCACGGCACACGCCTAGTGGTCGGCCACCAAGGTGAAGGCGAACCCGGAGCTCGTCGGACGGCGCAGCGAGACGTCGCTCTTGATCCGGCGTGCCGCCTCGCTCCTGCTGAGGCCGAGCCCCCGCGCGATGAGCCGCTCTGGGCGCACCGGCACCGGATCCTCGAAGACGACCTCCACCCGGACCGGCCACGCCTCCTCGGATGGCGCGGACAGTGTGTCCAGCCGCCAGGCCCCCGTCCAGTCCAGGGTGAAGCGGTTGCGTCGGGCGAGCAAGGGATCCAGCAGCCGGGACGCCACCAACTCCGGATCGTTGGCGTGGTAGCCGTCGAGCACGGACGGTTCAAAGGATCTGACCGGCATCCGCTCGTGCACGGTGAGTTTGCTCGTCCGATCGCAGGACACGCAGCGGACCAGCAGCCACACGTCCAGCAGATGGCCGTTGGCGTTGACGCGGAACCTGCCCTCGCCGGCGGTGGCCGACTCCGACCGGCAGGCCACGCATCGTGAGGACAGCAGGGGCAGCCCGGTCCGACGAACGACCCAGGACAGCACGCTGTGAGGTTGTGAGGACATGGTCTCTCCAGACCTGACACGAGGCCGATTGCGCGCGGCCTCGAACGCTGTTCGACCGGGCGCGCGAGGGCAGCCCGGCGGAGCCGACCGAAGGGTCGGCCGTGAGCGGAAGAAGGTGTCAGGTCTACAGAGCAGGCGGGGTCATGCGGTCGTGTCCTCAGTTCTCACGGTGAAGGTCTCGGGCAACTTACGAGAATCCGGCAGAAGGGGTCAACCGGTTTTCCGACCGAAGCGTCGCCCTCGCCGCCGAGACCCCACCGCGGCGAGGGCGACGGGGTCGCCGGGGCTTGTCGCCCCCGATCCGCACCGGGCGACGGAGAACGTGGGTGGGGCTATCCGAAGACCGGCTCGCCCTCCCGCACCAGGCGCCAGTTGACGGCGTGGAACTGCGCCGGGTCGATGGTCCGGCTGGCGGTGGCGAAGTCGATCAGGGTTTGGCGCACCTCCACCTGGCGGTTGTAGACCACCGGTGCGTCGGCGATGTGCGGGAAGTCGCCGCCCCCGGACTGCCGGTAGTTGTTCACCGCCATCACGAATTTTTGGTCGTCGGCCACCTGGCGCCCGTCCAGGGTCAGCGACGTGATCCGCTCGCCCTCGGGGCGGGAGATGTCGATCTCGTAGTCCAGCCCCGCGACCTGGTCGAAGTTGTAGTCCGGAGTCCCGCCCGCGTTGGTGATGGCCTCGGGGTCGACCGCCTCGCCCGGGGCGACCCGGGCGAAGTACCGGGCCGAGTGCTCCAGGTAGGCGCGGACCTGCGCACCGGTGAGCTCGCTGGCCAGCAGCGTGTTGTCGTAGATGTACAGACCGGCCATGTCGCGGATGGAGACGTCACCGGCGGGGAAGACCGCCGACCGGCTGAACGGCGCGGCGATCGAGAGGACCGGCAGGTCGCCCTCGGGGGTGCCCGCCAGGGCGGCGCGGACCGTCTCCATCTGCACGTGCTGGACGTAGTCGAGAATCGCGGTGTCCCGCCAGCAGGCCTCGGCCGCGCTCAACTCCTCCACCGACGTGGCGATCACCTGGTTGACGTAGGCCACCGTCGTGGCG
The DNA here is from genome assembly GCF_001942255.1 of Nocardiopsis sp. CNR-923. Taxonomy (GTDB): domain Bacteria; phylum Actinomycetota; class Actinomycetes; order Streptosporangiales; family Streptosporangiaceae; genus Nocardiopsis. The sequence continues at coordinate 6,799 of NZ_MKKC01000135.1, read as the reverse complement.
TGCTGCGCGTGGACGGCCGCCACGATGCGCGGGTCCTCCTCCACCGTGTTGGCGTTGAGGGCCAGCGCGCTCTTGGCCACCACCCGCCAACGCCCCCGTTCGCGGCGCAGCGCCAGGTCCATCACCGACAGCCTCCGCCCCCAGTACGACGGCATCGACATGAGCACCCGCTCGCCCGTCACCCGGTTGGTCACGAACCGTTCGGGGACGTCCCGGTGGGCGTGTCCGAACAGGATCGCGTCGATTCCGGGCACCTGCTCGGCCACCATCGCCGACGCGTTCTCGACCGGCAGGTCGTCGCCGTAGGAGGAGACGCCGCTGTCACCGGAGTGGGCGCTGACCACGACGACGTCGGCGCCGCGCGCCCGCATGATCGGCACCCAGTGGGCCGCTGACTCGACCAGGTCGCGAAACTCCAGCTTGCCCTCGACGTGACGCTTGTCCCACAGGATCGAACCGGGGTTGGTCAGTCCGAGCACGCCGACCACCAGCGGCGTCCTCCCGCGCCGGTTCGCGCAGTCCACGCGCATGCGCTTGAGGGCGTAGGGCCGGTAGGCGGGTTCGTCGGTCCCGTGGTGGACGGCGTTGGCCCCCAGCACCGGTGCGTCCATCTGCTCGATCCAGGCGGCCAGGTGGTCGACGCCGTAGTTGAACTCGTGGTTGCCCAGGGCCACCGCGTCGTATCCGACGGCGTTCATCGCGCGCGCCATCGGGTGGACCTCGCCGGTCTCGGTGAACGGCTCGACGGTGTTGTAGAACGTGGCCAGGGACGATCCCTGGATGGTGTCGCCGGAGTCGAACAGGAGTGTGTTCCGGCGTCCGCGCTCGGCGCGGATCCGCTCGATGAGACTGGACGCCTTGGCGATGCCGATGTGGTCACCGGCGTCGTTGGCGTACTCGGCGTCGCGGAAGTAGTCCCAGTTGAGGCAGTAGCCGTGCAGGTCGGACGTGCCCATCACGGTGATGAGGGCGTCCCTGGCCGAGGAGGAGGCGGCGGCGGTGTCGGGCCATCCCGCGACGGCCAGCGCACTCGCGGCGCTCAGCGCGCCGATGGCGCCGCGTCGGGACATATGGGGGTCCTCGGCCATGGGGTCCACCTCCGGGGTGTGGGGGCACGAAAGGCACCCAGCGTAGGGACAACGGGAGCGTCGGGGAAGCGTGCGCTTGTTAACGATCAGTGCACGTTGGGTGCGCGCGCCTCAGCTGGGGCGCGGCCGTTGGGGGCGGAGCGGCGCCGGTGACCGGATGGCGTCCGGCCAGGCCCCACCAGGCGAGACCGCCCCGGCGGCCCGGAAGGAGCCGGGGAGGGGGAATCGGGACGATTCCCCGCCCTCTAGCCTCTTCGCATGCGTTCACTGCGAAACCGGCACGAAGTCCTCCAGGGGGCGCCCCCCGAGACCGGTCACGGGGTGCGGGCCCTCCTCACGGCCCGAACCGCCGCCGACACCGAGGAGCCGCAGCACACCCCCCTCGCCCCCGCCCAGGTCCTCCTGGCCGTACCCCTCCTGCGCGTGGTCGGCACGCCCGGTCGGCGCAGGGTGGTCGTGGGTCAGCTCCGCGTCACCGCGCGGGAGCGCGCCGACGGCGACGCGGAGGAGACCGTCGGCCCGGAGGTCACCCTGGTCCTGAACGCCGTCTGGCACGAGGCCGACGGCTGGCACGCCGACCACGACGTCGCCCCCGAGGTCGACGACGAACTCGTCCGCGCGCTCGCCCACCCGGCCCACCGGATCGACGGTGACGCCAGGTCGGTGGTGGTGGCCTCGGGCAAGGCGTTCGCGGAGGGGTCGCGCAACGCCGTCGCCCAACTGCGTGCCCTGCGCTACGACCTGGAGCGCCGCATCGCCGACGAGCTCGCCGCCCGCTCCGGCCAGCCCCTGCGACCCCTCCTCGCCGCCGCCCTCGAACTCGCGACCGCCGTGGGCCAGGCCCGCGACCAGGCTTCCGCGGCCCTGCGCGACGGCCTGTGGATCTGGTTGTGGAACGACACGGTCTACGACCACAACGGGCTGCACTCCGACGCACGCGTGGACGCGGACACCCTTCCGGACTGGGCGTCCACCCACGGCCTGGGCCTGCGGCACTGCGAGGCGATGGCCGGCGAACTCAGTGAGGAGGTGTCGCGGCTGCACGCCCTGCTCAGCAGTATGTCGACCTTCGCGGTCGCTCAGAGCACCGACGCCCAGAACCGCTTCACGCTGCTCGTCGGGGTCGGCGCGGCCGTCATCGGACTGCCCGCGCTGATCCTGGCCCTGTACGGGGCGGACGCCTACCTGCCCCTGGACTCCTTCGACCGCGCCTGGCGCGCGCTGCTGCCCGTGGGGGTCACCGCGCTGGCCGCCTCGGCGGCGGCGATCCGGTGGATGCCCGGCTCCGCGCGGCCCCGACACTACGCGCTCGCGGCGCTCGCGGTGGCGGCCGTGCTGGTGATGCTGCTGGTCGCCGGGGCCCTCACGCCCGGCTGACGGGGGGGCGGACCGCCGTGTCCGGGCGGACGACCTGGTCGTCCACGGGCCGCGCGCGGGCGTGGGCACCCGATCACCGGCCACGATACGGTGACGAATATGGGGAACACACCGACCAGGCCGTCCACCTCGGCCGAGGACTACGTGAAGGTCATCTACGACCTCCAGGAGCGCGGCACCGGACCGGTGACCATCTCCGGGATGGCCGAGCGGCTGTCGGTGTCCAACTCGTCCGTGTCGGGGATGCTCCGCAAGCTCAACGAACTCGGCTTCGTCGAACACCAGCGGTACGGAGCGGTGAGCCTCACCGAGGCCGGGACCAGGGCGGCGCTGTCGGTGCTGCGGCGGCACCGGCTGCTGGAGACCTACCTGGTGGCCGAGCTCGGCTACTCCTGGGACGAGGTGCACGACGAGGCCGAGATCCTCGAACACGTCGTCTCGGACAAGTTCGTCGACCGCATCGCCGCCCACCTGGGCGACCCGGTCGTGGACCCGCACGGCGACCCGATCCCCACCCGCGACGGCGACATCGTCGAGCGCGAGTCGCTGCTGCTGTCGGACGCCGAGGAGGGCACGCGCGGGGCGATCGTCCGGGTCAACGACAACGACCCCGACCTGCTGCGGTACCTGGCCGACATCGACATCGGCATCGGCATGTCCGTCGAGGTGGTGGAGCGCCAGCCGTTCGCCGGATCGATCCAGATCACCGTGCGCCCCGGTGAGGAGCTGCCCGAGCGTTCCCAGGCCCTCGGTCTGGTGGCGGCCGAGGCGCTGTGGATCTCCCCGGACGCCAAGTAGCGGGTGGGGCGCTGGCCCCGAACGCCGACGCGGCGAGAAGGACCGTTCGGCACGACCGCATCGGCTGGAGCCCGGCGGGTTCTTCGCGTCCGATCCGTCAGGCTCCCAGCGCGGGCAGGATCGCCTGGTCGACGATAGCGTCGACGTAGTCGTCGGGCGGCCTCCAGGACCGACCCCACCGCCGTCGACCCCGTGTCGCCCCCGGGCGGAGCGCCCCGGTCCGGCTCCTCCCGCTCCCTCACCCCCGACCTGGCCCGTGGTCTGATGCTGCTGGTCGTGATCTCGGTCTTCCCGTTCATGACCGGTGTGTGGGCGGCCCGGCGCCGGCTACTGGAGGAGCCCGACCGCCACCGTTCCCTCTTGCGCCGTCTCGCCGCAGGCGGCATCACGGCAGCGGTGCTCGGCGCGCTCCCGTAGGCGCTGATCAACATCGAGGTCTGGGACGCGCCCGCCGCCGCGGAGCCGTTCGTGTTCTGGCTGCACCTGCTGGTCGGCTACGTCGCCGGGTTCGGAGCCGACCACGAGACGGGAGATCGTCGAGGTTCCGCCCTGGCGTTTGGGGAGCCGTGGCGGTTCGGGGATCGGGGCGGTACAGTGCATTTGTCTTTCCTTTCTTTTTCGCTGGAAGTGGGACCGTGCCCCGGGTCGGTCGAATCGACGCCGGGGCTTTTCTGGCTTTGTCCTTCTTGCTCCGCTTCACCCCTCTTCCACCGAAGGGCGAAGCGGAGGCGATGGTGGCCGCCTCGCCTCTCTCAGGCGAGGCGACCCGGGCCCGACCCAAGGGGGCTGGGTCGGATCCCAGCCAGGCGAAGGTCGCGAGAACAACTGCCCCAACCCCACTCCTGGCTGCGATGACATCGTCGTGGCCGACGGCCGCACGTTCAATGGATTTCCCAATTCCGAGGGGAATCTGATGGAATCTGTACAGGAATGTAGAGCTTCCCTGGAAAATTTTCTTCATGCCAGAGAATGTGATGGCAGCATGGGTAAGCTTCGGCAAGGAACTCCGGCGACTCCGCGAGCTGCAGGGGCTCACGCTTGATCAGGCCGCCAGGGAAACCGGCTACGGTGCGTCAACCATCAGTAAATATGAGAACGCCTATCGGGCACCAAAACAGGACTTTCTGAACGAGGCCGAAGCCTTGTTCGCCACGAACGGCGATCTCCTGCGCCGTTGGGCGGAGGCGAAGCGGACCGAGGACGATCCCGACTGGCATCGCAAGATCGTCACGGCGGAGGAGCAGAGTTCCGGGATCAGGATGTGGAACCCCGGACTGGTCCCCGGCATGCTGCAAACGCCTGAGTACGCGTGGCAGATCTTCCGCGACGGTGGACCGCTCGACTCCGAGGAGGAGATCGAACAGCTCGTGAACCTACGGGTGAGCCGCCTCGACACCCTTCGTCGAGCGAGCAACCCCCGTATGGTCGCCATCATCAGCGAGGCCGTGGTGCACGCTCGGGTCGACCGTCCGGGGGTCATGCGGGATCAGCTGGAACACCTTCTCGCGCTGGACGCCGACGGGACCGTGAGAGTCTTGGTCCTGCCAGCGGACACCCAGTACTACGGTGCTGCTGCTGGTGCGTTCCGGCTCCTGGAGTTCCGGGACCGTCCCACCCTCCGTAGCGTCGCGGGAAGTGATGACGAAGGCCATGGGAGGCTTGAAGTGATCAACCGGACCGGCGAGTGGCACACGTCCACCTACAGCGGCGCCCGTAGCGAGTGTGTCGAGGTCAGGGAGGGTGAACGAGTGCTGGTCCGCGACACCCGGCACCGGGAACTCGGCCACCTCGGCTTCGGCCCTCGGGAGTGGGAGGCGCTCCTGACCTCTGTCCGAACCGCCCAGGCACGGTGATGTGAAAGCCCCTCGGGTGAGGAGACAGAACCGGTGCGGCCGTGGCCGCACCGGTTCGCACGGCGACCCCTCACTCTTGGGCACGCGGAGCCGGTTCCAGGAGGTCTTGCCGGGCCAGCCGTCGGCGTCCGCCGGGGCTCACCCCTGCGGCCGCGCCCCGGGCGTGCCCGCGTCGATGACGAACCGGGCTCGGTCGGCGATGGGGGCGCCGGGCTCGGAGACGTAGTCGACCACGCGGTAGTCGACGGTCCACTCGGTCGGGGTGAGGACGTTGCGCACGTAGCCGCGCCTGCGGTTGATGAAGTGGATGTGCGGGTTCTCCCGGAGCTGGACCGCGTCGGTCGGGTACTGCTCGGCCCCGTCCCGGCCGCTGGTGAAGGACGTGCCGACCAGCTCCGTGGCGACGGTGGCCGAGGTCGGATCGTCGAAGTCGGCCTTGACGTCGACCACGTAGTTGGCGTGCACGTCGCCGGTGACGACCACGGGGTTGTCCACCGAGGCCAGGTGGTCGCGGACACGGTCGCGTTCGACGCGGTAGTTGTCCCAGGCGTCGTTGCTGACGTTGACGGCGTCCCCGTCCGCGAAGTCGCGCTGGGAGAAGAACACCTGCTGGGCCAGGACGTTCCAGCGAGCCTGGGAGCCGGTCAGCCCGTCGAGCAGCCACTGGCGCTGCTCGACGCCGAGCAGGGTGCGGTTCGGGTCGCCGCGGTCGGCGTCGGGGACCTGCACGTCGCGGTACTGGCGGGTGTCCAGCAGGTGCATGTCCACCAGATCACCGAACCGGAGTCTGCGGTACAGGAGCAGGTCCGGGCCGGTCGGGCGCTGGGCGCGGCGCAGCGGCATGTGCTCGTAGTAGGCCTGGAACGCCGCCTGGCGGCGCCGCAGGAACTCCTCCGGCGGCACGTCCCCGTCCTCGGAGCGGTCGTCGGCCCAGTTGTTCTCCAACTCGTGGTCGTCGAAGACCACCGCCCAGGGGAAGGCGGCGTGCGCGGCCCGGAGGTCGCGGTCGGACTTGTACTGGGCGTGCCGCAGCCGGTACTCGGCCAACGTCCTGATCTCCCGCTCCGGGTAGTGACCGCGCCCGATCTCGCCCTGGTCGCCGGTCTCGTAGATGTAGTCGCCCAGGAACGCGACCAGGTCCAGGTCCTCCCGGGCCAGATGCGCCTGGGCGGTGTAGTGGCCGCTGGTGTAGCTCTGGCAGCTGGCGAAGGCGAACGCGAACCGGTCGACCCGCGCGCCGGGCGCCGGGGCGGTACGGGTCCGGCCCATGGGGCTGATCTCGCGGCCGCACCGGAAGCGGTAGAAGTACTCGGCGCCGGGGCGCAGACCCTCCACCTCCACGTGCACGGCGTGGGCCTGGCCGGGTTCGGTCACCACGGTTCCGGTGGCGGTGATCCGGCGGAACCGTGCGTCCTCGGACACCTGCCACTGGACGGGGACGCGCCAGTCCGGCATGCCGCCGCGGCCGTCGTCGGCCAGCGGCCGGGGGGCCAGGCGCGTCCAGAGCACCACGCTGTCGGGGAACGGGTCGCCGGAGGCCACGCCCAGGGTGAAGGGATCGGCGATCCGGCTCGCACGGGAGGTGGTGGCCGCCTGGGCCTCGCGCGCCGAGGGCGCCCAGGGCGGTGGCGCTCAACCCGACCGCGCCGCCGACCAGCAACTGGCGGCGGGTCGCCGCGTGGA
>NZ_MKKC01000134.1 GCF_001942255.1 Nocardiopsis sp. CNR-923 | reverse complement strand
CGTTCAGCGATGTCAGCGGGTGGTGCGCACCGAAGTCAACAGCGCTGCCCACTCGCCAGCGGGCATGTCGAGGTGCCCCAGGTCCCGGTTCTGGGTGTCACGCATTGCAGTAGTGACACCTTCAGCAACCTCCACGCAGTGGCCTTGGTTGCCGCTGTAGCTGGACTTGTGCCAGTCCTTCACGTTCTTTTCTCCTTACAGCGATGCGATGAAGTCGAGACTCTCAGCCGGTGAGAGCGCCAGGCTACGTAGAGCCCCGAACCGCTGATGGCAGTCTGCCACGATCTGGGAGTCCGAGATGACCTGCCCTGAACCTGGCGTCTCCGCGTACACAAGAGACTCCGTATGCGTCATGGTCAGTAGCACGAGCGATCCGTCCATGGCTGCGTGAACGCCACGATCGAATGGAAGGACCTGGAGCTGGACATACGGTAGTTCGGCCTTGGCCATGAGGTGCTTGTACTGCTCCCTCATCACTGACTTTCCACTCGCAGGGCGACGCAGAACCCCCTCATCCACGACGAAGAGCGTGAGAGGAGGGCGGTCCCGGTCGAGGATCTGCTGCCGCTCCAGCCGCGCGTTCAACATCTCGTCGATGTCGTGAGGAACGGGTGGGGGAAAGGCAGCGCTCATGACCGCCCTCGCGTAGCCTTCCGTCTGGAGCAAGCCAGGGATCGCTTGAGCCTGGAATTCGTTGATGATCTGCGCTTTCGCTTCGAGTTCCACGAACTTCTCCAGCCACCAGGGCTGGGTCTGCTTCGCTCCAGGCCACAGGTTCAGTAGCCCACCGTGAGCGTCCAGAGCCTTGTCCGCTAGTTCGGCGAACTTCTTCGATGGCCTCCGGTTGCCTCGTTCGACGGCACCGACCTGCTGTTTTGATGTCCCAGTTGCCACACCGAGGTCTTTTTTGTGACATATCGGACAAATTTCTCAGACGCCGAAGTTCGTTTCCAAACTGAGTGATAGCTGCGCTCTCAGGCAATGAGGTGCGACTTGGCATGGCTACAGGAAACCACATAAGGCTCCACATGGATACGCCTTGGCAAACTTCTGATTCAGAATCCGACTACATGTAGAGGAAATATCTCCTGTTCAGGCAGGGTGGATCCAGGAAACCAGGAATTCAGAATCCTGATTATCCGCCCCGGCCCGCGCCCTTGGGTCGGGGAGTGCCACCGAGAAAGCCGAGGGTGGACTGGCTTCGAGGGACCTCAGCGGCACAGCCGCCCTGACCAGGACACCCGGCAGGGCGTCCCCACAACGAAAAACGCCCCGGGCCGGTAGCGACGGCCTCAGGGCGTGAGCCCCACCCCGAGCAGACCGAGGTGAGACGAATGAAGCCTAGCAACCCACCCCAGAACAGGCCACCAAACCCGGACAACCCACCCCTCAACCCGGCACTCGCGCACGCGTCGAGCGGTACCGGCTCCGTCGGGGCATTCCCACCGGCCACGTGCCCCCGCTCCCCCAGCCCCCCACAGACACATCCGCCCTGACCCACAACGGCCTGGACGCCCTGCTGGCCATCACCCACCAGACCAGGGGGGCCAGCAGTGATCGCCGTCGACACCGGCAGCGACCGCCACGCCTACCACCGATTCCCCGGCACACCCACCTCGATCTCCGAATCCCGCGCCTGGGCAATCGAGACCGCCGAAGAGTGGGGGATCGACGACACCGACGACCTGGCGCTGATCGTGTCCGAACTGACGACGAACGCCATCAAGCACTCCCTCAGCGGCCAGACCGACGGCCGCTTCACCATCCGCCTGTACCTGTGCCCTGACCGGGTGCGGGTGGTCGTCCGCGACGGCGGCCCACGCGGTCAGCGCACTCCGACACGCCGCACCGCTTTGTCGACGGCGGAGACGGGACGCGGCCTGGCTCTGGTGGAAGCGTTCGCCATCGGCTGGGGTGCGCTCCGGTTCGGGACCGGAGTGTGGGCGGAGGTGGCCCGGTGACCGCCCCCGCCTCGCTGGTGCTCTGGCACACCACGCTGCCTACCTCCACCCGGTTGGCTGAGCAGGCGATGGGGTGGATGCAGGCCACCCTCGTCCAGGCCGGGTACGTCCCCCACCCGGCCTGGGACACGTGGTCGATCGACGCCCGCCGGTACGCCCAACGCACCTGGGCGGCGGTCTTCGCTGCTCTGTCTTCGGCCGTACCCGACATGGGTTCCATCACCCCGTGGACCATGCTGGCCGGTGTGGGCGTGGGGACCTTCACCTGGTTCGCGCTGCTGTCCCTGGCCGCGTCCGTGTTGGGGCGCTTTACCGGCCCGCGTTTTCATCGCGGGGTGGACACGGCTGCGGCGATCGGGCTCTTGGCGTTCGCCGCCGTTCTGGCTTGGCAGGTCCTGGCTTCGTGACACCGTGTCCTGGCCGACAAGAATAGGGTACGCCCCGCCGCTCTGCCCTCGGCCACCGACCGGGATAGCCTCACCGTCGGTGTCAGGTGCCACCGCGCCGAGCGGGCTGACATCGCCGGAACAACCTATCGTTCCTTGGTTCCCGGCGGTCAGCGTCGCCCGAGTCGCCACCACCGGCGGCCTTGTCGGAGCTCGGTCAGTTCCTGCTCGGCGAGAGCGAGCCTGTGCTCGTCGCCGCTGTCGCGCAAGCTCTGTACGGCCAGCTTGAGTGCTTCCCGGGCCCGCTCCGTATGCCCCGCCTGGGCCAGAGCGCGGCCGAGGTTGTTCCACGCCCTGGCCTGTCCGTGGATGTCTCCTGCTTGCTGGTAGGTAGTGCGTGCGTGGGTGTGGGCGTCGATCGCCTCCTCAAAACGCCGCGCCTCGGCTAAGGCCAGGCCGAGATTGTTCCACGCCATCGCCAGGCCGTGGATCTCTCCCGCCTGCTGGTGGAGGGCGCGGGCCCGTTGGTGGGCGTTGATGGCCTCGTCGAACCGACCCACCCGGCGCAGGGCCACGCCCAGGTTGTTCCACGCCCACGCTTTGCCCGGGGCGTCGCCTGCTTGGTCAAGGAGGGTGCGGGCGCGGGTGTGAGCGTCGATTGCTTCCTCCAAGCGCCGCATGTCCTGCAGGACCAGGCCGAGATTGATCCACGCTCGTGCTTGTCCGTGGGCGTCGCCCGCTTGTTGGTAGGTAGTGCGTGCGTGGGTGTGAGCGTCGATTGCTTCCTCCAAGCGCCGCATGTCCTGCAGGACCAGGCCGAGGTCGTCCCACGCTCGTGCTTGCCCCTGGGCGTCGCCCGCTTGGTGGTGGAGGGTGCGAGCACGGTGGTGGGCGTTGAGGCTTCGTTGAACTCGCCCACCTGGCGCAGGGCCACGCCGATGCTGTTCCACGACCGAGCTTCGCCACGCGTGTTGTTCATTCGTTGATGGGTGTCGCGGGCCTGGGTGTGCACAGTGATCGCGTCGCTGAACCGTTTCTGACGGTGCAGGTACAAGGCCAGGTGGGTGGGCAGGCTGACCGCGGCGTGGGTGTGGCCGTGGGTGTGTGCGGCCTGCACTGCGGTGATGAGGTTGTCGTGCTCGGCCTGCAACCAGGCCAACGCCTCCTCGCGCCCGGGAAAGGTCTCGGGTGGTGTGTCGCCTGCCAACGCGCGTAGGTGGGCGTCAGCGTCGGCCGCAGTGACGGTGTAGAAGTCCAGCAGCCGTGCCAGCGCCCGGTTTCGGGGGTCGGTCTGCCCGTCGGAGGGAGCGTCACCGGGGGTGGGGTGGGTGCGGGCGTGGTCGGCGAGCAGGTCGTGCATCCCCCACCGCCTCTGAGGGTGGGCGGTGAGCAGGTGGGCGGCGGCCAGGTCCTCCAACACCGCCTCCACCGCCTCGGGTTCGAGGTCGGTGAGGGCGGCCGCCGCGGGGGTGGAGATGTCGGGGCCGGGATTGGCCCCCAGCAGGGCGAAGGCCCGCACGTGCTTGGAGGGCAGGTGGGTCAAGGACGAGTCGAAGACCGCGGCCAGGTCATCACGCCCATCGTCGAACCGGGAGACCTCGGCCAACCGGTCTGCCAGGATGCCCGGTTTGAGGGTGGGGGTGCGGGCCAGCAGGGCGGCGGCGATCTTCAGCGCCAACGGCAGATACCCGCACCGCCCGGCCAACGCGGCCAACCCGTCCCCGTCCCCACTGCGGGGGTCGGTCGGGCCCAGCCGGGCTCGGATCAGCGCGACCGCCTCACCCAGGGCCAGGGTGTCCAGGGTCAGGGGTTGGTGACCGTGGACGGTCAACCGTTCGCGGGAGGTGACCAGCAGTCGGTGCCCGCCCGCGCCCGGCAGGAGTGGTTCGACCTGGGCGTGGGTGTGGGCGTTGTCGGCCACCACCAACACCGGACGGTTCCGTTCGTCGGCCTGGGTGAGGGTGTGCAGCGCCGCCCGGTAGAACGCCGCCCGCCCCTCCAAACCGGTGGGGATGTCGTCGGGATCCACCCCCGCCTGCCGCAACAGGCCGTCCAACGCCGTAGTGGCGTCTATGGGTGAGGTGTGGGGGGTGTAGCTGTGCAGGTCCACGAACAGATGGGCGCAGAACCACCCCCGCTCGGCCGCCACCGCGGCGGCCTGCAACGCCAGGGCGGTCTTACCGATCCCGCCCATCCCCGCCAAGGCGGACACCACCACCGCACCCGACCCCCGCGGTGGTCGATCCCCGACCGCGCCCGTACCCGTAGGGGTGGGGGTGAGGCGGTCCAGCACCTCCTGGAGCTGCTCGGCCCGTCCGGTGAACCCATCCGGTGGGGCCGGCACCGCGAACAACGCCGACGGGGCCACCCGGCCCGGGTAGTGGTGGTGTTCCTCGTGCTTGCCGGTGGTGGGCCCGTGGAAGGCACCACCGGAGAAGTCGACATGGTCGCGGGGGGTGGGGTCGGTCATCGGCGGCCCGTGCCGTCCGATCCGTCGGGACGGTGGTGGTGCTCCTCGTGCTTTCCGACGACCTTGTCGTGGAAGGTGCCGCCGGAGAAGTCGATGTGGTCACCGCCCCCGTGGTGGTGGGTGGTGTTGCCGACCCCACCCTCGACCGTGTCGGCCTGCACGGTCGTCCCGGAGGGGTCACCGGTGATCGTGTTGCCCGCGCCCCCACCCGCCGGGGCCTTCGGGGTGTGGGGGTTGGGTGGGTGGAGCACCGCCCACACCGTCACGGCCCCGGTGGCCACCGCCACCGCCAGGGTGGCGATCCCGGCCAGCTGGCTGACCTCGCCCAACCCCAGATCCAGACCGGGAAACAGGTGAGGCAGGGCCCAGGCCGCCCCGAGCACGACCGTCACCGATCCCAGGATCCATGTCCATAGCCATCGCATGAGCGCATTGTCCACCGCCCGCCTCGGTGGGGGTAGGTGGTTCGCCGGAACCGGTCACCCCTCGGTGTCCCCGCCTGTTCCCCCGGTGAGGGCGCGTCGGCCGCCGCCGAGTTCGGGCACGTGCTTGTACAGCGTCGACCTGGAGACGCCGAGCAGGCGGGCGATTGAGGCCACCGAGTTCTCCGGGCGGGCCAGCAGGTTCCGGGCGTGACGCACCTGCTCGGGGGTCAACGCCGGCGGCCGGCCCAAACGCGTGCCCGCGGCGCGGGCCGCGGCCAGGCCCTCCTTGGTGCTCTCCACGATGAGTTCGCGGATGAACTCGGCCAGGGCGGCGAAGACGTGGAACACGAGCCGGCCGCCGGGGGTGGTGGTGTCCAGCGCCTCGTGCAGCGAACGCAAACCCACGCCGGCGTGGTTCAGGTCGCTGACCAGGGTGATCAGGTCGGCCAACGAGCGGGCGAGCCGGTCCAGGGAGACCACGACCACCGTGTCTCCGGGGCGTAGGAAGTCCAGGCAGGCGGTGAGTTCGGGGCGGTGGGCGTCGCGGCCGGAGGCGGTGTCGGCGAACACCCGCACACACCCGGCCGACTGGAGGGCGGCGCTTTGGCGGTCGAGTTTCTGGTCGGGGGTGGAGACGCGGGCGTAGCCGACCAACGCCCCACCTGGCCGGGAAGGGGGCGAGCGGATCGTCCGGGTGGGAGAGGGCGGGCGTGGTGTCCATGCGTGAAGTGTACGAAAAACCCCATGCCGTGGTTTGGTGGACACCGCGGGTTTCCAACACGTTTTACCGACACTCCCGGGCCCGGTTCAGCGCCCTCGAGGGCTGTCGCTTTCCGAAGCCGTCTGCACGGATGACCGGAGTCCGCTGCACGCATGGCCGGTGAGTAGGTACACCAGGCCCTCACACCTCGCCGAAGACGGGGTGTAGCAGCGCGGGTGGGCCGCGTTCTCCATGCTGCCCACCCCAACACTGCTACCCGGGCAGGTTCTCCGAGCCAACCAGCACAAGGCGGAAAAGCTGGTTCGGCCCGCCGTGGCGGGTGTACTGAATGATCGGCGCATGGTCATCGGTGCGGATCTCATGGACGTCCAGCCGCTTGCCGGCGAACGTCCTGATCTCGAACAGCCCCTGGCCGACCGGGTGGAGGGAGAACCGCTGGTTCGGCCCGCCGTGGCGGCTGTACTGAATGATCGGCGCGCAGTCCTCGGTACTGGCGCCCTGGACGTCCAGACACTTGCCGGCGAACGTCCTGATCTCGTACAACCCGTCACCTGTTGGGTGGAAGGTGAACTGCTGGTTCGGCCCGCCGTGGCAACTGTGCTGGACGATCCTCGTATTGTCCTCGGTGCTGACGCCCCAAACGTCCAGGCTCCTGTTGGCGAACGTCCAGATGTGGAACGGACCCAACGGGCCGCTGTCGAGTTGCCGCAGCGCCTGCGAGAGAGCAGCGGCATCCGAGTACCGCCGGGCGGGGTCCTTGTCGAGCAAGGTCAGCACGAGATCGTCCCAGTCGGGCGGGACACCCTCGGCCACCGAGCTGGGCGCGGGCGGCTGCTGGGTGAAGTGCGCGGTGAGGTAGCCCATGGCATCGGGGGCCTGGAACGGCGGCCGGCCCGTGATCAGCTCGAAGAGAAGGCAACCCAGGGCGTACAAGTCGCTGCTGGGTTCTGGGTAGCCTCGTGCCTGTTCAGGGGCCATGTAAGCGGGTGTGCCCACGATGAAGCCCGTTCTGGTGACCCGGGTCGCGATGGGATCGGTTGCCTTCGCAATGCCGAAATCGAGGACCTTCACGCCGCCGGAGGGGGTGACGAAGACGTTGGACGGCTTGATGTCCCGGTGCACGATCCCGTCTTTATGCGCATCAGCGAGCCCCTCACAAATCTGTAGACCCCACCGGGCCACGTCCTGCAGAGCGACGGAGCCTCGCTTCAACACCACGTCCAGGCCCTCGCCGCGGACCATCTCCATCACCAGGAAGGGGACACGGTCATTTCCCGTGCCGGTCTCGCCGAGGTCGTGGATGGTCACGACGTTGGGGTGCTGTAGTCGGGCGGTGATCTGTGCCTCGCGCAGGAACCTGGCGCGCGCCTCATCACCGTGGCTTCCGCCACCGGCGAGCTGGGAGATCAGCTTGACGGCGACGGAACGCTCCAGCGTCTCGTCCTGTGCCTCCCATACCTGCCCCATGCTGCCCTCGCCGAGCTCTCGCACCAGCCGGTAGCGGCCCCCGAGAAGTTGGTCTCTCACTGCTGCGCCTCCCCTGTTGGCATGACGGCGGACCCTGCCTCCGCGAGGTAGCGATGAAGGGAGGTCTTCGGGATTCCGGTTTTCGCGGAGATCTGCCCGAGGCTGGTGCCCTGTTGTTTCAGCAGCCTGGCGTACTCGATCTTGTCAGTGGGGTGGGCGACGGGGCGGCCGATCCGGCGCCCGGCCGCCTCGGCCACACTGCGCGCGTGGGCGGCCCGTTCGGCGGTGAAGGTGCGTTCCATCTCGGCGAACAGGGCCAGTAGGAGGAAGGCGATGTGGCCCATGCCCTCGTCGGCGGTGTTGATCGGCAGGGGGTCGGCCAGCGAGCGCACCCCGATGTCCTTCTCGCCTAGGTCGTGGACGAGGTTGAGGACTTCGCGCATGTTGCGGCCGAGCCTGTCGAGGGTGTGCACGATGACGGTGTCGCCGGGGCGGGCGTAGGCGAGCAGGTCGGCCAGGCCGGGGCGTTCGACGGTGGCGCCGCTCTTCTTGTCCACGTAGATTCGGTCGTCGCCGATGCCCGCTTGGGCCAGGGCGGCGAGCTGGCGCTCCAGATGCTGCTTGGTGGTGGAGACCCGGGCGTAGCCGAGGTCGACCCCGGTGGCGGGGCGGTCGTGGGTTCCCATGGCCGAACCGTACCGCAAGTCGATTCCGTACGGGCCTTTCGGAACACTTCTTGTGGAACGACTTTCGGAACGATCGGCGGGGTGATCCGCCCAGGATGCGCACGCCGGGCCCCGCGCCATCCGATCCGTTCCACTTCCAGGATGTGGAACGCTCCTCACGTCAGGTCCTCGCGGCCGAGTTCCCGGGCACTGGGCAGGAACTCGGCGGGGACCCCGGCGCCGGACAGGAAGACGCGCTCTACCTCGAACCGGTCAAGGGTGCGGCAGCCGCGGGTGAGGAAGTGCAGGAGCTGGCGGGCGAAGCCGCGGTCGGTGCGCGCCAGGCGAAGCGCCGCTTCCAGTTGGGTGACGGCCTCCTGCCAGGCGTTGCGGTGGGGGGAGGGCTGGTCGCCGTCGTAGACGTGCCGGTGCGGCGGGGGCCGCAGCGCGGAGGCGAGTCTGCCCCGGGGGACGATAACTCCGTCGGCGGCCAGGTGCAGCGCGGTTCCCGCCGCGTGCAGCATCGCCTCTTGGATCTCCGGCTTCAGATGCTCGTAGGGCCGCCAGGTGTTCAGCCCGGCGCGTTCGGCGCGGCCGGTGGCCTGCCAGATCCGCTCCAGCGTGGCCCGGCCGTGGGCGCTGCGGGTAGTCAGGGCGAGGCTGACCTCGTCCAGCAGGCCGCGCAGCAGCCGGAACCACACCCCGGCGTGCACGCTGCGGCCCGGCAGCGCGACCCGGCCGGTGGTGAGCGCTTCGTAGGTGTAGCGGTCCACGGTGGCCAACGGTCCCTCCGACGGGACCGGGCCCGGACCTTGGCGTCCGAGGGTGACCGACAGCGTGACCTCGGTGGCGTCCTCCAGTCGGCACCCGTGCTCGACGCAGCCGGTCATCAGCGGCAGCCGCCACACCAGGGCACGGCCGCGCTCGGAGTCGGTGGCGCAGAGCGGGCAGGCCCGGTGCGGCGGCCAGTACGGGAACCACGGCCCCCGCCAGCGCTTCCCTCGGGGCGCGACGTTGTTGGCTCCGGCCTCATCGGGGGCCAGGAGTGCGGAGTTGTCCCGGACATAGGTGTCGAACACCGTCTGGGCGGCCTGTGCTGGTACGGGAAGCATGTCGAAGAGCCACGGCTGCCAGCCGACCCACGTCATCGCCTTCAGCTGGGCCAGATCCACGCCGGTGCGCTCGGCCAGCGCGGCGAGCATCGCCTGGGGCGGATCGTAATCCAGGTCGTCGGGGACCCACAGGTCGACCAGGCCGAGGTTTCGGGTCAGCAGGTCCCGCACCGGCATCTCGTAGAGCTCGGCGAGCTGTTCCAGCCAGGACGACAACGACTCCAGTGGGCCGGGGCGGGGTGCAGCGGCCAGCGCCGCAGTGAGCTCATGTGAGCTCGCGCTCGAACTGTCGGCGCCGCTCGCTCGGCCCGGCGTACGGCGCCAACCCCAGGGTGCGCTGGTTGATGGCCTCCTCGCCGGACTCGATCGCGGCCACGGCTGCGTCGGTGAGCAGGTGGGTCAGCTCGCCGATCGTGCCTTCGCTGCGGGTGAACAGGTAAGCGGCCATCTCGGCGGACGCGATTGGTGAGGGCCTATGCAGCGGGAACGATGCGGCGAAGCTGGCCAGCAGCGAGCGGGCGTCGGCGTCGGCCTCCCAGCGGGGCAGGGGGAGCGGGGCGAACCGGTTCTCCAACTGGTCGTCGGAGCGGATGGCCAGGTAGGCGTCCCGGGTGCCGACAGCGATCAGCGGGATGCGCAGTTCGTTGCCCAGGTAGCGCAGCAGGTTCAAGAACTCCCGGCGGGTGTCGCCCCGGCCGCCGAGCACGTTGTGCAGCTCGTCGATCACCAGCATCCGCACCCCGGCCGAGCGCAGCAGCCGCAGCACCAACTGCTCTAGCTCCGCCACCCGGTAGCGTGCCCGCAGCGGCGCACCGAGCGCGGCCAGCAGCGCGGTGTAGAACCGGCCCACCGACGGCTCGGAGGGCATCTGTACCACCAGGACCGGGAACTCTTCGCGGTCGGGGTGGGACACCGGCGGGTGGGAGCGGCGGAACTTCTCCACGATCATCGACTTGCCATTGTTGGTCGGCCCGATCAGCAACAGGTTCGGCATCCGCTGCTTGGACGGCCAGGCCAGCAGCGTCTCCAACCGCTCCAAGGCCTCGTTGGCGCGGGGGTAGCCGATCCACCGGTCCGCCCGCACGTACCGCAGCCTCTCGGCGTCCGGCAGCCGCGCGATCTGCTGGGCGGCCGGGTGAAGGTGCGCCAGGTCCACCGGCTCGTCGGAGTTCACCACTGCTCGATCACCTCGAACGGTCTGGCCGCGGCTTCGCCTGCCGGGGCAGAGGGCGGTACCGCCGGATTCGTCGGCTGCGGCCGGGGCGGTACCTCGGTGCGGCGCTGGCGGTCGCGGCGGGCCTTGCGGGTGGACGCCGACGCGGCATCGGTGATCTCGCGCATCTGTTCCACCATGGCGAACAGCGCGTTCTCATCCACCTCGGCCCGTCCGAGGTCGCGCAGCCGCGCGATGGCGGCTTTCTGCTCCCAGGCGGTGATCGGCGGCCGTGACAGCGTCCGGTAGCCGACCTCCACGTAGGTGAAGCCGTCGGGGGCCAGGGCCCAGATCCGGCTGATGTCGCGCGGGTCGCGGCGCAGGACGAACCGGCCCAGCCTCTCGCGGCGGGCGATCCAGGGTTTCAGCGCGTCGCTGTAGTACTGCACGTGGTCGATGACGAACCCCGACCGCGACAGGGTCCGGCGGATCACCGGCAGGAAGTCCACCAGGAACGCCGTCTGGCTGGTCACCGTCACCGGCGGGGCCGCTGCGGCCTTGTCCGCCCAGACCCCGGCTGGGGTGCGGCCCAGCGTCTCGTGCACTTGGCCGTGGTAGGAGGCGACCGCCAACGCCAGCCAGCGTTGCAGCTCCGCCAGCGTCAGCACGGCCGTGCCGTCGCTGTCATAGGCACCGCGCTCCACGGTGTTGGAGAAGGTGGTGCCCGGCAGCTCGTGCACCATCTGCATCGTCGTGCCGATCAGCCGCTCGACGATCCCGCCGAAGTGCGGCCTGCCGGGCGGCCGGTAGCCCAGCTTGATGCCGTGCTGGTCGCAGCCGCGGCGCAGGGCCTCGCTCTTGAACTCCGCGGCGTTGTCCACGTACAGCTCGCACGGCTTGCCGCTCATCGGCCACTCCGCCTCCACCCCGAGCCGCTCCAGCCAGGGCCGCTTGTCGGTCGCCGTGTGCGCCAGGCACAGCCCGACCGAGGTCGCCGACGGCGCTTCCAAGGTCACCACCAGGCCCACCACGCACCGGCTGGCCATGTCGATCGCCGCCGTCAAATGCGGTCGGCCGATCGGTAACCGGTGCTGTTCGTCGACCACGATCACATCCACCGGCGTGTGGTCGATCTGCACCTGCTCCAGCAACTCGGTGACCGCGGGCGGCACGCCCCCGGCCGACCGCAGCGGGCGGGCCGCCTCGCTTCCCTGTCGCGCGGTGGTGGCCGAGACCGGATCCAGTCGTGCGATCCGGCGCAGCACCGTCCCCCGGGAGG
>NZ_MKKC01000133.1 GCF_001942255.1 Nocardiopsis sp. CNR-923 | reverse complement strand
TCCCTCCCCTCCCACCACCCCTACTCATAAAAAAACAACCATAAGCACACAACCCCGGTTGTGTGCCTTTTCCGTGATCACCCAGGCCGGCCGCGCGCATGAAAACAATGATCGCCCACCCCCGCCTCGGGGATGCCCTCGCGCGTGTACGCGCCCGGGCGCGGTTCCTTCCTGTGGGCGCGCCGCGAAAAAGTTTTCTCGAAAAAAGTTCGCGCCACGGTTTGACAACCCCGCCTCGCCCAAGTTCCTATTGGCGTGCTCCCTGGGGCGGAACACCGGTTCCGGGGCGGGTGGAAAATTCTTCCGCGACGCGAGTTGACAAACCCGCGCCACCCAAGTTCACCTTGGGTTCCGCCCCGGAAACGGGCACCGTTCCCAGGGGTGGGCGGAAAAAGGTTCACGCCACGAGTTGACAAACACCGGTCAACCAAGTGAACCTCGGACCGCCGAAGGCGAACACCCGCACATTTTAGGGGGTTGAAACAATGCGCACCATGCGCGCTATCGCAATCATTACCGGGCGTTTTTCGCACCGCCCCGACCGCTAACCGAGGCGGAGCTGGCCGACCGGGCCCGGGCCCAACGGGAACGGGAGCTGGCCACCGACTACGAGGAGGCCATCGCCCGGGAGCTGGCCGCACGCGGGAAGGCGGCGCACCTGTACCGCACCCAACCGGCCAGCCGGGCTGCACGGCGGGCCGGCGAGGACCACGTGCGGGCGGAGCGGTACCGGCAGGACCTGGGGAGTGTGCTGTTCCAGCTGCACGCTCACCGCAGGTTTGCGGCCACCGCACGGCGCTGAATCCACGACCACGACGAAGGAGGACCTGATGACGAAGAGGCCCATACCTGGGGTGTTCGGCTCGGACAAGATCTGCCCCGAGTGCCTGGAAGGGGTGCGCGACCTTGCGCCCACCGACTGGGCACCGAGCTGGAACAGGCCCGACTACAGCCACCGGGACGGGTCGACGCTGTGCATCACCTACGGGGACCTGCCCGGCCAGACCAAGAGCGGGGCACAGCCCGTGAGGCCGGTGGTGTTCGTGCCCCTGCAGGAGTTCACCTCGGCCTGATGCGGCCGGTCTGAAGGTGGCCGCCTTCAGACCGGCCCCACCGGAAACACCCGCGCCCACCCGGCACGAACTAGAGACCCGTCTCGGGTCGGGTGCGGGCCCTACACAACAACCCCTGAAAGGGGAGTGTGCTGTGAGCACGAGTATGCCCTACCCGACGCCGATCCACGTCACGCCTGATCACGTCGCGGCCCTGCGCGAGAACGGGCCCGGGACGTGTCTGACCTGGGACGAGGACACGGGCCGTGTCGAGGCGGTGCTGCCGCGCAAGGCGATCGTCCCGACCCGGATGATCATCGCCTCCCAGCGCGGGCTGGGCGAGCTGGCCGACCTGTACACGGCCGAGGGGCGCGAGGCCGCAGATGAGGACCTCGCTCGCGATCTGACGGACCTGGCCGGTGACTGGTGGGGGGATTGGCCCCAGGTGCGCGCGATGAACCTGGTGTGCGAGGACCTGCGTAGCCACCTGGCGGACTGGTGTGTGTACCTGACGGCGGCTCCCACCGCTGAGCCGTACAGGCGGGGACTGCCCCGGATGACGGACTACTACCGTCTGGCCGAGTGCGACCGGATCGCGCAAGTCACGGTGACCTGGGCCTTTGAGGAACCGACCCGGATCCTCAGCCACGACCCGGCAGACAGGGCGCGACCCGTCGCGGACCTGGCCCTGCGCACCGGCGGAACGCTCACCCACCGGGCGGCCTCGGACCTGATCGCGTGCACCGTCTGGCAGGCCCTGGACGTGAACGCCTAACCGGGCCGCACTTTCGGGGCCACCCCATCGACAGGGGTGGGGCGGCCCCTCCACCCCAAACCGCACACACCTTGCGCCGGGCGCTGTGTCCGGCATGCCCATACGAAGGGACTCACCGTGACCATGATCCGTACGATGCGTGAGAGGTTCGCCGACCAGGAGGTCACCGCCACCATGCTCACCGGCCTGCGCCAGGCCGGTCCGGGGACCCTGATCACCGCCGGGCTGAACCAGAACACCATCGGCCTGATGCGCGCCCGCACCCTGCCGCTGGGCAACCGGGCCAACGTCATCCTCTACGGCCACGGCGACCTCGCCCACGACCTGGACTACTACGACGGCGACCTGGCCGAGATCGCCTGGGCGTTGACCGAGCAGACCTGGGACTGCCTGGACAACTGGGCCCACCGCACCATGCGCATCGGGGCGCTGGTGCGCGCCTTGCGCGACGACATGCGCGTGAACGGGATGGGCCTGGACCGCCGACCGAAGTACGAGCGCACCGACACGGGGCTGACCACGGTCACCGACACCTACACCTTCCGCGACCAGCCCAGGATCAGCTTCACCACCTGCGCGGTGCAGTACACCTCCGCCCGGGGTCGGGCCCTGTTGACCATGTTCGACCACGGCCACCCGGTCGGGGCATGGCCCATGGCCCTGACCCGCACGGGTGTGCCCGCGCCGGTCACCGAAGCGCCGGTGCGGGCGCGTACCCACCTGGACCTGCGCCCCTAACCGCGCACACGCCACCCGGGGCCGCCCCTGACCGGAAAGGGGCGGGGCGGCCCCGGCCACCCAACACCCACACCTGTGCGCCGAGCGCCTGTGTTCGGCGCGCCCACACGAAAGGACTCACCGTGTTCGAGCACATGACCACCCGTACTGCGAGCGAGTGGTTCGCGGCCAGTCAGATCACGTCGGACCTGCTCAAAGAGGTGCAGCGTGTCGGCCCCGGCGGTGTCATCATCGCCGACGCCCCCGGGCGCTGCTACCGCATCACCCATGCGCGCACCCTGTCCCCGCTCTCCCAGACCACCCCGATCGTCTACGGGCACGCCAACCTCGTTCAGGACCTGACCGACTTCGAGCCCGAGTACGGGGACCGGGTGTGGGAAGAGCTCGCCCACAAGGTGGACTTCGCGGTCCTGGACATCATGGACCCATGGGTGGACGACATCACCCGCACCAGCTTCGACATCCCCATCATGCGCGAACAGATGCAGGACTTCGGGTTCGAGCTGAACGCCCGCTCCTGGTACCGCAGCGGCAAGGTCACCGACTCCTACGTGTGCGGCGAACACCCGCGTATCACGGTCACCACCTGCATCCCCGCTCGTTCCCCGCGCACCCGGCGGTCCCGGGTGGAGATCTTCGATCACGGCCAGTGCGTGAGCGGGACGACGGCGAAGATCCGCAACCGCGCCGTGGCCGTGTACACCGCCTACCAGATCAGGGAAGAGGTGGACGCTACCTGCGCCGCAACCCCTGACCACCACCTCCTACCGGGTCGCCCCGCACGGGGCGGGGCGGCCCCCGCCACACACCACACCGCTGCTCTGCGAAGGGAACTGATCGTTATGACCACCACCACGACTGCTTCGGCTGCGCGCCGTTCCGCGACCCGCACCCGTACCCGTGGCCTCGTCCTGGCCGCTCTGGCCGAGGCACCCGAACCGATCACCGTCACCGCGTTGGCCGAGGCGGTGGGGGTCGGTAAGTCGACTGTGGGCAAGCACCTCCCGGCTCTGGAGAAGGAGGGGTTGGCGGTGCGTACCCCGGGCGGGCGTGAGGGGCGTCGTCGCCTGCCCGACGCCTGGCACGCGGCCACCTCCGTGGCCTCGGACACCACCGGTGACGGCGCGGACACCTCCCCTCTTCAGGTGGGTGAGGGGGTGACGGGCGACGCCGCGCCCGTTGGGCTTGACACCGTACCCGTAGAGCCCGACGCCGCCCCGGACACCGGCCCCGGGTCGGACACCGTTCCGGAGGTGGTCGCGTCCACCTTGGACGCGGGAGGGGACGACTCCGCCCCGCACACGGTCACAGAGGAAGTGCGGGTCGAGGAGGCGCCGGTCGCGGACGTGACCCCGGTCGAGGAGGTGGCCACGGCACCCTCGCCTACCCCGGACGTTCCGGCCCAGCCCGCCCCGGCCCCGGCCACCCCGCCCAAGCCCCGGGCGGCCTCCCCCCGGACCACGGTGACCGCGACAGCAGCCGACGTGAATCCGGTGAGCGGGTCGACCCGGCTCGCCCCGGGCGAGCTGAAGCTCATGGTGCGCGCGATCCTCGACGCCGACCCGGGTGAGGAGTTCACCGCGACCGAGATCAGCCACCTGTTGCAGGGCCGGTCGATCGGCGCGATCCAGAACAACCTCGCCCGCCTGGCCGAGGACGGTTACGCGGTGCGCACCTGCGACAAGCCCCGCCGCTACCGGTCCGCCAAGGCCGCGAGCTAGCGACCCGACCCCCAGGGGGTGCGGGCCAGACAAGGGCCCGCACCCCCACC
Organism: Nocardiopsis sp. CNR-923; assembly: GCF_001942255.1. Lineage (GTDB taxonomy): Bacteria > Actinomycetota > Actinomycetes > Streptosporangiales > Streptosporangiaceae > Nocardiopsis. The sequence goes on along the minus strand of NZ_MKKC01000133.1, from coordinate 8,116 downwards.
TCCGATATACCCCTAGGGAGTATGAGATGTTGGATGGTATGTGGCCCTGGCCCGGCCTGGGCTGTGTGGAGTGGGAGTACACCCTCGTTCTGTCCGCCCTGTGCGTGACGGTGACCCTGGTGGGGGTGGTCAACCGCGCCCACCGGTTGCTGCGCACCTACTACCTGGCCAACCGGTGGCCGGGGGTGGTGCACCGGGAGGACACGGGGCCGGGGACGGTGTGCGGGGAGTGCGGCCACCGCCTGGCGGTGCACGATGCGGCTACCGGCCGGTGCTGCCACGGCACCCCGCTGGGCCACCTCGCGGTGATCATCGCGCTCCCGCTGCCGTTGCTGGTGCGGGACATGGTGCAGGAGGCCGGGTGCCCCTGCCGCCTCCAGGAACCGAGGAAGTAACACGACCTTCCGTGAGCCGGGTGAAGGCCCGGGACCCACACCACCGAGCCGGTGGTGTGGTCCCGGGCCTTCACCTTTCCCCTCGAAGTTGTGCGGGGTCGGTGTCGCATTCGTGGTGGGGGCGTCTTCTTAGGAGGTCATCAGGGCGAGAAAGAAGAAGGAGAGGCGCCTGATGACACACACGTCCTATGACAACCCGACGGGTCGACCGCCGTTGGCGGTGTGGCCGTGCGCTCCGACCCCCCACCACCCCACCCACGAGGGAACAGACGGGGTGGTGCCGGACCGCCTGGCGCACCGGCTGGTGGGCGAGTACACCCGCCCGGGGCAGGTGGTCGCCGATGTGACCGGTACCCAGGGGCGGGTGGCGGCGATCGCCCGCCTGCGGGGGCGCTCGGCCGAGGTGCCCGCCCGCACCGCGTACGACCAGGGCGAGCAGGTGACGGTGTTCGGGGTGGCCTGGGCCGACCTGACCGTCACGGTTCTCCCCGCTGTGTGCGAGGAGGACCCGAGGCGGCGTGAACGCCGCACCCAGGCGCGGGTGGTCTTCGCAGCGACCCTGACCCGCCCGGGCGGGATCGTCGCGGTCATCACGCCGGTCGGGCACGCCCCCTCCGGGGAGGTGGTGGATCCGGCTCCGGGGGTGGTGCGGGCCGCGACCTGCGCGGGGCTGGTGTATGTGCAGCACGTGATCGCGTTGACCGCCCCGATCTGCGAGGTCGGGCTCGGGGCCACCATCCCCGTGCGCGGCGACGTCTGCGACCTCGAACGGGGGCAGGCGTGCGGCCCGGACCGGGAGGAGGCGTTCGATCCGGACTGGGAGGAGGGCGAGGTCGGGGCGGGGTTGCCGGCCTCGGTGGCTGAGGCGGCGGCCACGATCACCTCGCCCGCGCACCTGAACGTGTCGGTGTTCCGCCTGCCCAAGCGGTATCGGACCGCCACCGCGGAGGTCCGTGGGGAGGTGGGCGCGTGAACCAGGGCTGCGACGGCGACGACCTCGCCTTCCCGGACCGCGGCCACGACCACACCCACCTCGGGGAACACGACCAGCTGTCGGGTGCGGGCTGGTCGGTGTGGACCACGGGGCAGCACCAGGCCCCCCGGCAGCGGGGAAGGAGGTACTCGCGGTTGTCGGTGGAACACCCCGCCAAGATGCTGCCCGCCATCGCCCGACACGCCATCGGTGCCTACACCCGTCCGGGGGAGGTGGTGTTGGACCCGATGTGCGGGATCGGCACCACCCTGGTGGAAGCCGTGCACCTGGGGCGGGACGCGGTCGGGATCGAGTTGGAGCCCAAGTGGGCGTCCATCGCCCGGCTGAACCTGGAGACCGCCACCGTCCACGGAGCACCCGGCCAGGGGACGGTGCACACCGGAGAGGGCTCCACGGTCGCCACCGAGCTGGCTGACTCGCCTCTCGTGGGTCGGGTGCGGTTGGTGCTGACCTCTCCTCCGTACGGGTCGATGACCCACGGACAGGTCCGCTCCCGTAGGGATGGTGCGCAGGCGGTGGAGAAGTACGCCCACGCTTACGCCCGCGGCCGGGACGAGAAGGTCGCCAACCTCGCCTACCAGAAGCCCGAGGTTCTGTTGGGTTCGTTCTCCCGGATGCTGGCGGCGTGCCGCCCGCTGCTGGCGCCGGGCGGGGTGGTCGTGGTGACCACCCGCCCCTACCGCAAGGACGGCCACCTGATCGATTTCCCCGGCCAGGTCGCTGAGGCGGGCCGGCGGGCCGGGCTGGTCCAGATCGACCGGTGCGTCGCCTTGTTGTGCGCGGTGCGCGACGGCGAGGTCGTGTCACGGACCTCGTTCTTCCAGCTCATCGAGACCCGCCGCTTGAGGAAGGCGGGGATCCCGGTGCACGTGATCCAGCACGAGGACGCCCTGGTGTTCACCAACCCCACCACCGACCAGGAGGCCCAGGCCGCATGACCGACCACCAGACCAACCAGGACTGCGAGACGGGACAGGCGCCCGAGCGATTCAGCGACGCCGCCAGCGGTGGACGGCGCTGTCGGATCATCGGCGATCTGCGGGAGTTGGCCGACTTCCTCGACGCGAACCCGGACCTGCCCATCAGCCCGCACACCAGCGTGGACCTGGCCTACTTCCCGCACACCGACCGCGATGCCGAAGCGTTCGCCGAGGTGGCCTGTGCGGGTGCGGTGCTCGGGGTGATGCCCGCGTGGGAGGGCGACCACCTGGTGGTCGAACACGTACGCGGTAGCGCCCGCTACCGGGTGGTGGCGATCCCGGAGAAGGTGCGCGCCCAGTATCGGGCGTGGTTGACCTACACGGGCCACGTCCGCCCGGACTGACCGACACCCGCCGATGGGGGCGGGGGCGGGGGCGGGGGTGGTTCCCCCCGTCCCCTGGCAGGGACCCCGGGGCGCACCCGGGCGGGTGTGGGGCGCTGTGTGGCCCACACCCGCCCCGCCGTCCCGGGCTGCCCCACCACCCCGGTCCGGGGTGTGTGGGGCCGACAGAGGCGCACACACGCCCTGAACAGCGAAAACGACATACCACCCGAAATGGGTCGGGTGGCGGACGGGGGAGCGTGGAACCGCTGACGAACACACCGAATCCGCTTGCACATCTCGGCGAGATCGAGCGTGGATGTCTGCTGCCCCGCCAAGCGCGGGGCCGCAAACCACATTCGTGCACGTCAACCACGGTGAGGAGGTGGTGAAGGTGGCGACGGACCGAGAGGTCACGTTGGCCGAGATCGGCCAACTACCGGTGGTCCTGGACCCGGTGACGGCCGGGCGGATGCTCGGCCTGGGACGGACCACCACCTACCGGCTCCTCCGAACAGGAGCCTTCCCCGTTCCCGCGCATCGGGCGGGCAGGGCGTGGGTGGTGCCTACCGCCGGGGTGTTGGCCCACCTCGGTTTGGACGCCGCTGTCTTCCACCGTGGTGGGTGCGGGTGTGGTGCGCGCGAGGACGACAGGAAAGCGAGGCCGTGAATGGGTTCTCATGAGGGGTCGGTGTTCAAACGATGCGGATGCCGCCACGAGAGCACAGGCAAGCTCCTCGGTACGAAGTGCCCGAAGTTGTGCCGTGAGGATGGGGCGTGGAACTCCCGCCACGGCGAGTGGGCCTTCCAACTCGAGCTGCCGCGCACCGGTGAGGGCAAGCGCCGCCAGGCACGGCGGGGCGGCTTGGGCTCGCAGGAACAGGCCCAGGCCCAGCTCGACCACGTCAAAGCGCTGGTCCGGCTGGCCGAGGGCGAGGCGGAGGTTCAGGTTCAGGTCGCCGACCTGATCCAGCAAGCTCTGCGGGCGCGTCGTCCGTTGCCGGAGGCGGCCGAGGTCAAACGCCGGATCGGGGCCGGGACGCGCACCCGCGAACGGATTCCGACCGTCGCCCAGTGGTTGAAGGAATGGTTGGACGGCAAACCCGACCTGGCGTTGAAGACCCGGGCTTCCTACGAGGGCCACATCCGCAACTACCTCGTGCCGCACCTGGGGGCCACACGCCTGGACAAGCTGACCTCGTGGCAGGTGGAGGAGATGTTCGCCGCGATCGAGGACAAGAACGCGCACATTCTGGAGTGCCGCGAGTCCGACGACGCGAAGGTGCGGGCGTCCGTGAAGGGGCAACGGATCATCTCGCTGTCGACCAAACACCGCATCAGGGCGACGTTGCGCAGCGCGTTCTCCGAAGCGGTGCGACGCCCGGACCTGCCGGTGGGGGCGAACATCGCCTCCCACGTGCGCCTTCCCTCGTGTCCGCGCAGCAAGCCGTTGGTGTGGACGGCCGAGCGGGTGCGCCAGTGGCAGGTGGACGGGGTGGTGCCGGGGGAAGTGATGGTGTGGACCCCGGAGCAGACCATCACCTTCCTCACCCACGCGAGGAAGTACCGGTGGTTGTTCCCGATGTTCCACCTCATCGCCGTCAAAGGGCTCCGGCGGGGTGAGGCGGTCGGGTTGCCGTGGTCCAACACCAGGCTGACCGACGGGCAGGTCGACATCCGCACCCAAGTCATCACTTTGGGGTGGAAGACGATCACGACCACCCCGAAGAGCGCCGCGGGGCAACGGACCATCACGTTGGACTCCGGCACCGTGAAGGTGTTGCGTTCCTGGAAGCGGTTCCAGAACGAGGCCCGCCTCCAGACAGGCCAGGGCTGGACTGATTCGGGGTTGGTGTTCACCCAGCCTGATGGGGCGGGGTGGCATCCAGGGGTGGTGACCCGGTGGTTCAACCGGATCGTCAAAGCTGCGGGGTTGCCGCCGATCCACCTGCACGGGCTCCGCCACGGGGCCGCGTCCCTCGCCCTGGCGGCGGGGGCGGACGTGAAGGTGGTCTCCACCGAGCTGGGGCACGCGACCACGCATTTCACCCAGGACACCTACCAGACGGTGTTCCCCGAGGTCGCAAAGGCAGCGGCCGAGGCCACAGCGGCCCTGCTCAGGCCCGTGCGCGCGTAGCGGCGGGGTAGCAGGACCGGCGAGCACACCAGGAGCGAGAAGGCGCCTCCAATCCCGGGCCACGCGGGAGGTTCACCCCCGCTGGCCTGGGGATTCCTCGTTCCCGGGGTTGTCATCCCATCGGATTGGAGGTCTGATGGGCCGGATCATCCGTCGGAGAGTTCGTCTCGCCAGAGCCGCAGGACCTGTTTGCTGGCCTGCGTGTCGAGGTGGTCGGGGCCGAGCACCCGTTCCTGGTCGTCTGCCAGGGTTGACAACACTTCGACGGCCTTAGCCGTGTCACCGGACTCATAGGTCCAGTCGGCGAGGTTGCGTCGGGTGGTGAGGGTGTGGGGGTGGTCGGGGCCCAGGATCCGCAGCGTATCGGTGAGCAAGTGTTCGAAGGCGTTGGCTGCGCCTGCTGGGTCTCCGGTTTCGCCCCGCCAGCGGGCGAGGTTGTGGCGGGTGGTGAGGGTGTGGGGGTGGTCGGGGCCCAGGCGGTGCCCGGCGGTGCGTGCCATCTCCTGCCAGTAGCCTACCGCCGCCTTCACCTGCCCGCTTCCGCCCAGACTGGTGCCCGCGCGGAACAGCACCGGGTGGCCGTCGGGCTGCCACAGCCACTCCTCGACGCTGCCCGCTGGGCTGGTGCGGGTGCGCAGCGCGCGGGTGTGGGCGCGCAGCCGCACTCCCAGGCCGGTGTCGCGTTCGATGTCGGGCCAGGCGTGCAGAAGGGCGTCGGCGGCGGCGCGGGCCGACTCCGGGGTGGGCCGGGTGGCGGGGTGTTCGCGGGTGGCGCGCTGCACGAGCTGGTGGCATCTCACCAGTGCCACCTGCGGGGCTCCCCTGCTCCTGGGGTGGGGGTGGGGTGGTGCGGGTGGTCAGGTTCAACCGGGCCAGCGCGGCCAGCGCGGCGCGCACCTGATGTTCTGACACCCTGGGGGCGTCCGTTTCGGCTCTCCCGCTGTGTGTGCGGTCTTGTCCCGTATGGCGGTCAGGTAGTCGCGGGCGGGTGGGGCGGTGAGCACCGGAAGGGGGATGCCCTCGCTGTCCAGGAGGGCGATCAGCCCCATTAACGGTCGGGCCACGCCCTGGGGCTGGAAGGTGTCGGCCCTCTCCAGGGACAGGTCCCAGGTGGCGGCCAGGGGGGTGTCGCTGTCCCAGTCGGGGAAGACCTCGCGCAGGGTGTTGATCCGGTCGTGGAAGACTTCCAGGTAGCCGTTGCAGTCCAGGCCGAGTTCGGCCATGTAGGGCACCGCTTGGCCCAAGGCCAGGGGCAGGTGTCCCAGCGCGTGGGCGAGGGCGTCCAGCTCCGTGTCGGTGTGGGCGATCCCGGCCTCGTCCAGGGCTCCGGTGAGGAAGGCGCGGGCCTCGGCTGGGGTGTAGACGCCGACGTCGAGCAGGTGGCGGCCCTGGGTGGTGAGGGTGTGGTCGCGGCGGCGGGTGGTGGCCAGCATGCGGCCGCAGGGCTGGTCGTGCGGGGGCCACAGGTTCTGCACGGCGGCGGGGTCGGCCAGGTCGTCCCAGACGATGAGCCAGCGCCGCCCTTGGTGCTGGTTGGGGTCGCACAGCCAGGCCAGGAGGAGTTGGGCGGCGTCCTCGGCATCGTCGGGCACGGTTGTGTAGAGCTGGCGGGCGGCGTGGGCGTAGGCGGTGGTGATGCCGGTGCGGGTGGCGGCGTTGGCCCAGATGAGCAGGTCGACGCGGTGGTGGGGGTCGGTGATGGCGCGCAGGGTGCGGGCGTGGTGGGCGGCGAGTTGGGTTTTGCCGACGCCGCCGGTGCCGGAGAGGACCTGGCGCAGGATGACGGTGCCGAAGTTGTGCAGGTCCCGGTCGAGCCGGTCGGCGACGGTGCGGTGCTGGTAGTGGGCGGCGGCTTCGGGGACGGCGCCGGTACGGACGGGCCAGTCCACTTCAGCGCGCAGCGGGTAGTGGTGGTGGTGTTCGGTCTTGTGCTGTCCGATGACCGCCTGGACGTGTTCGTTGCTGTGGATCTCGAAGCGGTCGCGCCGTAGGAGGAGTGGTCCACGTGGACGCGGCGGCCTTGGACGAGAGTTCCCTGGATGTCGCCGTGCACGGTGTTGTCCGTGCTCTGCGTGGCGGGGGCCGGGGTGGTGTGGGGCGGTGGTTCCACGGCGGGTGCGGGGGGTTGTTTGCGCAGGGCCCAGGCCCACACGCCTGTGATCGGGAGGGTGAACGCGCCGATGCTGGCCAGCCATCCGGTGCGCTCCACGGCTTGCCAGTCCCATCCTCCGCTGGCCCAGAGGCCGGTGGCGATCAGGGTGCCCAGCACCAGTGTGGCCGAGGCTGCGGTGGCGGTCTTCTGCGCGCGGCTCATCGGTGGATGCCTTTGCGGTGGGGAGATTCAGAGGGGGCGCTGCCGGTTTTCCGGGTGGTTGGTCGGGGTGGCCGGTTTCGTGCCGATGCGTTGTGGCTTGTTCATGGCATCGGATTATGGTCCGTCAGATCCTATGGGGTAAGGGATTTCGCGGGGATCGGCGGATCCGGTCGCTGTGCGGCTACAGGGGCCTACGGGGTCGTGATGGTCCGTCCGGTGGCGGGTGCGCGGCGCTGGTGGGCGGACACGCGCCGCCCCCGGCCCGGGGCTACTGGGGTCACGGGACGGTAAAATGCTCCGCGAGGTGGGTGCCCACTTGTACGGGACCTTGCACTGGGGAGCACACGAGGAGCATTTCAGGCCCTCAGGCGAGGTCCCACACCTCGCTTGTTCGACTCGCGCACCCCGTCTGACCTGGGGTTTTGTGGCGCACCCGGCAGGATTCGAACCTGCGGCCATCGGATTAGAAGTCCGGTGATCTGGTGCCGCCCCGTGCCTTTTCGTGCCGTTTCGTGTCACCCCATCCGATCCGTCATGCCGTCCGGGGCCGTGGGATGCCGTCTGGTGTCGTGTCAGTACGGAACTGAAGAGCACGAACGGAGCACGCACGGCCGGTTGGTGGCGTCCGATGGCACCTCGCGAGGTACTCCTTGGCCACGGACCGGCAATGATGAGTCGCCCAAGCGTAGCGATCGCTTCCGCATGCTATTCCTGGTCGGCGTCAAAATTCCTGAGCCTTCGAGCACACGGAGAGACCGCTCCAGGTCTTCCTGATGTACGGCAGGACGCTTCTTCGCCAGAGCAGTTCGGATGTGGACGGCCTCGGTGATGGCGTCCAGGGCTTCCTCGCGCCGCCCCAGGCCCGCCAGGCGGTTGGATTGGTTGTTCAGGGACAGGGCGAGGTTGGGCAGGTAGGCGTCGGGGCGTTGCTGGGCCAGGGTGCGGCGGATGTGGACGGCCTCGGTGATGGTGT
>NZ_MKKC01000132.1 GCF_001942255.1 Nocardiopsis sp. CNR-923 | reverse complement strand
CGATCTCCCAGAGCCCATCGGGCAACACATCACTCACAGCACGTGATCATGCCAGGCGCAGGGCCACCTCGCACGGCTTTTGAGATGAGCTCTAAGGCCGATCTCCAGGACGAGCAGGTCGACGAACTCGCGGAGGCGATTGTCGCCGCACTGACGTCAGACACCGATGACGCTCCGCCCTCCGAGTGACGGAGCGCCGAGCGGCGAACGGACGTCCAGCGCCGCCGACGACCGGCCCGCCGAAGACGGTCGCCAGCCCACCGGGACCTCGCAATTACTGCGGCTGCCCAGCGCCACCACGACGCGCTTCCTGATCCTGGTCGCGGCGACGGCCGGTGTCGCCCTCTACTTCCTTCCCCAGCCGCTGTACACGGTCATCATCCTGACCGGCGAACTTGGGGTGCTCCCCGACGTGTGGCGCACGCGCTGCCCGGAGGACGCCCTCGCCTGGGTCGGGGACGCCCCCGCGCGGGAACTGCGCCAGGAGTACCTGGACTGCGCGGCTCTCGCGCACAAGGTCGACACCGGGGCATGGGTGGTCTCCCTCGTGCTCCCCCTGCTGGTCGGACTCCTGATCTACACCGTGTACCCGCGCGCACTGTGCCGACGCCTGGCCCCGGAGACTGAACCCGAACCCGGCCAGCTCGAGTACGCGGAGCGGGAGCTGGAACGGGCGCTGGGCGCTCGGCGGGGCGGGGCGCGCCTGCTCATCACGCCCGGAACCGCAGGCGGCGCGAGGGCGTTCGGCGCCTGGGGGCGGTACTGGATCGCCATCGATCGCCACCTGCTGCCCGCGTCCGATCCCCGGGGCGAGCCCATGAATGGCCGCTCGTCCGAGCGGCTGGGCGAACCCTCCGGCAGGCCGCCGAGCCCGAGCGATGCGCTCATACACCATGAGGCCGCGCACGTCCTTAACCGCGACATCGACATCACCTACCTGACGTCGCGATCTGGTGGGGGCTGGTCCTGTGCGTGGTTCCGTCGACGGCGCTCATGTTCCTCACCCCGATGGTGGGCCCCGGGCGGATCGTCCTGCTCGCGGTCGTACTCACGGTCCTCAGCCACGGGCGCTCCCGGGTACTTCAAGTTCGGGAGTACTACGCTGACGTCCGGGCCGCGCGCGGCCCTGGGATCGCGGGGCCGCTTCTACGCCTGTTGCCCACGTCACGCTCGGAATGCCCGATCACCCGTTGGTGGCGCGCGCTCAGCAGCTCACACCCGCTGCCGGACAGACGCGCGGAGACCATCAGGGACCCCTCTCACCTCCAGGACACCCACGTTCTCGACCTGTTCTATGCCGGATGTGCCGCGGGAGTCGGCTACGTCGGGTTCCAGCACCTGGCGCGCGCGACCACCGATGCGGTTGGCGCCCCGTACACCTGGTTCGTCGCCAACGCCTCGGGTGTGCTCTTCGGTGTGTTGTTGGGGTTCGTGGTCTGCGTGTTCGTGTGGCGGTCCTCGTTGCGGGCCCTCGTGCGCGCCGAGCGCCGTATGCGGGCGAGCATCGCCGCCTCGGCGCTGACCGCCGGAGTTCTGGTCGGTCAGGTGGTGGGGCCCGGCAGTCTGGAGACCTCGTGGGTCTACCTCCTGGCTCTTCGCCCGGGGACGGCCCTGTTGCTCGCGGTGGTGCTGTGGGTCGTGTTCGCGGTTATCCTGCGGTGGATCCTGATGGTGTCCACCACCTGGCTGTCGGCGTCCGAGTCGGTCTGGCCGCTGTGGCCGTGCGCGGTCGTCAGCGCGCTCATGTTCATCCTGGCCCTGACTCAGTGGTTCTACGTGCTGGGGCACATGTCCCTCATGGGACACGGGCGTACGGTGCCTCTTTCGATCCTGCAGTTGCTCGTCCTGCCGATCATTGATCCGACCTGGATCGTGGTGGGCTGTCTTGGCTCTGCCCTGCCCCTGCTGGCCTCGCTGGTGTGGGGCCGGGAACTGCCCGGACGGAACGCGGCCGTACGCCTGTGCCCGCCGTGGCTGCCGGTGGCCTCCTCCGCGGTGGTGCTGCTGGGCCTGGGCGTCACAGTGGCATGGGCGCTGCGGTGGTTGATCGAGCGAATGCCCTTGGACGACGCCCAGGAGTCGGATTCGGTGCTGTCCATGGTGTCGGTGCTACTACCTCTCCTGGCTGTCTGCCTGGGAGCGGTTCTGGTCGTCACGATCGTCTTCGCCTGGACGCTCGGGGGAAGAGGCGCACGGGGGCGGGTCCTGTCCGCGACGGTGGTCACGCTGTTCATCACCTCGTTCCTAGCCAGTCACGCCATACACATGGGTATAGCCGCCGGTACCTGCGTCCGTATGGTCGGTGAGCCCGGGGCCTGCGGGAGCGCCTTCGAGGGTCTTGGCGAGAGGTCCTTCGGCGCCGTCGACTCCGGGGCCTTCGTGTTTGCCTCGCTCCTCCTGGTGTGCGTTCCGGTGGCTTGGCGGTCTCATCCCTGCGAGCAGCGGTCGGGCCGCGACCGTGGTCGGTTCGCCCAACCCCGGGACGCTGGTACGACGTCCTCGCGCTGACCGTGGTGGCTGCCCTGGGCGCCGTGGTCCTGCCGCAGTTCGCTTCTGCCCCTGGCCCCGAACCGGATGTCGAAAGGGGTACCCCGTACATCGGAATGGTGTCGGAGGCGCGACCGAGGAGGGGCCGTTGAACGGTCGGCAGACCTGCGAGGCCGTCGACGCCGAGTACGACCTGATGGTCGATTTCCGGATCAGCCCCGGGGCGGCGGCCGTCAGCACGGCGCACATCCTCGCACGGTCCACGGACCCAGTGCTGGCCGCATTCGCGGAACCGGCTCTTGAGGACCTGGGCGAGGGGGACGAACTTGAGGGTGTGGTCAGTGCCGAGCATTCGCAGGCCGCCGCGCAGCACTACTGCGTTCTCAGTTATCCGGGGACGGGGATGCTGCGTAGCCCGTCCATGTGAGCCCCGCATGCGGGTCCTTGGAGGGTGGCCGGTGCTTTCGGCGACCCACCCGCTACCGCTACAGCAGCGATGTCCAGTAGGTCCAGAGCGCCTGGGGCGCCGTTGCCACGATCGAGAGTCCCCACACGGTTGTGGTTGTGGGCCAGAAGGTCGGCCGTGCGCGCACCCCCGTGCACCCCGGCCCGGGGTGTGTATGACGGGGTGGGCGGAACACACTCATCGGCCGAATCCCGGCCCCGTGCACCCGCTGGTGCACCCTCAACGCGAAGACGGCTCCTGGTGTGCGAACGATTTCCGCAGGTCAGAGGCCGTCTTTCGAACGGAGCGGACGACGGGAATCGAACTGGGATCGGTAAGCGTTCTGACCTGCGAAAATGCGAGAAGTCGCAGGTAATGGGGGAGGTGGTTCCCCGGTTGTGCCGGGTTGCCCCGCGTTCCGCTGGAAAGTGTGCACCCTCCGGGTGCACGGGGTCCGGTGTTCTGGTGCACCCGCGCGGGTGCACCACTCCAGCGAAGCGGGACAGTCTGATAGACGGTCGACCTTCGGAACAGCGTGGCCGAGGGCGGTCAGAAGAGGGTACCCTGCTGGGGTTGCGTGCTTGGCGGAGTCTGCTTCGCCAACCAGACGCGGTCTTGCTTTCGCGGAACCCTCCCGGTCGAGCTCTCGATGATGCCTTCCTTGAACAGGTCCTTCAGCAAAGTCCCGGCGTGGGAATCCCGGTAGACCGTCTCGCGCAGCGCGAAATCGCGGAGCTTCTCCACCTCCGTGGGCCCTTCCTCCAACTTGCTGAGGAGAGCACGGCGCAGGGGACCGAGCTCAGGCTTCTCCTCGAAGAAGAACGCCAACTGGGCAGGGTCGCGCGGGTCACGGAACATGAAGCCCTGCTGCTTGTCCACCTTCCACATAGCCTCTTTCATCTTGATGAGGCCTTTGGGATGGTTGCTCGCGAAGACGAGATGCAGCTCGTTTTTGTGCTCGTCTCGCATCTCGAAGGACGCCACGTAGCCGAAGCCGGCATCGAAGAGGGACTTCCGGTAGCAGTCCACCAGGAACTTCTTCTTCATGTCCTTGGGCTGGTCCACGACCGCGCGCCAGGCGTCGCTGCCGAAGCACCTGTCGCCCGCTTGCGCGCGTGTCTCGACCGTGGCGAAGCGGACCAGGTGCTGGGGCTGGAAGGTGACCAGAACTTCCCCACCCGGCCGGTTGGCAGCGCTCCGGGCGATGTCCAGAGGTATGGCGTCGGGGCCTCCCCAGCCGTCGAGTACGGCGAAGAAGGGGGAGCGCCTCGGAGATAGCTCTTGCAGAGCGGGGAGTAACGCCGTCGTGCAGTCATCTTCCCGGAAGGTGATCTTCATCTGGGCAGGTCGGCCGCCGTACTCATCGAGCTTCCGGCTGACCTGGCGCCGGAGCTCTTCCACACGGTCATCCCTCTTCTCGATGAGGAGCACGTTAAGGCGTTGGGCGGGGCGAAGCAGTTCGCTGCGGCGTAGGAAGACATCCAGGGCGACTACCGGTGAACCAGGTTCCCCGCCCTTGTAGATGCCGGGGCCCGAGAAGCCTTCGGCGTACGTGAACTCCTTGAACTGGCCGCCTGTGCAGATCGGGTACCAGGCTTTGAGGTACTCGCGGATGATGACGTGTTTGGCCTCGGTATGGGGGTCGAGATCCCAGGTGGTGTCGTCGGGGGTCGCCATACCTGGCATCTACCACCATGATGAACGCGGATAACGGCCCAACATGGCCAAATTCGGTCACTGGTGCGCGTAAGTATTCGTGCTATGGGGGCTATTGTCCCAGGTCCGACCGTCAAGGAGCCGCCCCCCTGCCTTCGGTGTACGCCCACCCCACTGCTTAAAGAAGAAGGGCTTGTCTGATTCAAGACAAAGGTCCCGGATTTCTCGGGCCCAACTGGCCTCCATCGGGCGATGCCGTGGGCCACTCTCCCCGCCTACGATGACCCAGTGGATGCTCGTCAGGTCTAGCCCGGGGAGAGGCCCGAGAAGGGGCTCACACGAGAGGAAGCGAACGGCGGCCGGAGCGCTTCGGAGATGGTCCACACGATCCAGAACCTCCGCGTTCTCCACGGAGACCCCCATCCAAACGTTGGGTGGCCACGGCAGTTCGGGAGCGAGCCGTGCCAAGCGGAGCGAACGCTTGGTGAGTACCTGGTACGTGTGCTGCGGGGTGTCGGCCATGACCTCGAAGACCTGGCGGATGAAGTCCTTGGGCACCTTGGCGTGGAACAGGTCGCTCATGGAGTTGACGAAGACCGTACGCGGGCTCTTCCATGACCGGGGCACATCAAGGGCGGAGGGGTGGGTGGTGACGCCGAACCCCGGTCCTGACGTGCGAGGATCTCCGTCGGTCTGGTATTTGTCCACGCCCATGGACTTGAGCCTTTTGGCGAGCGCGAGCGCGTAGCAGTTGTCGCACCCCGAGGCGACCCGATCGCATCCGGTCGTGGGATTCCACGTGGCCTCCGTCCACTCGATGGAGCTCCTGTCAGACATGGCCACCACCGCCCTTCAATAGAGATCGGGTCCGACCGGCGACACCGGTCAACGTCGACTTAACCACGGAGACGAACGATGTCGCTGAGGTTCAGGAAATCACGATCTGATCGAACATGAGTTCGTAACATAACAAGAGCTTTCGTAGTCCGGTAGGGGGTACCCGCGTGTTGTGGATAACGACCGGTACGGCAGGAGGATGACTGACTCAGGGTGACATGTTCATCGCGGTGCAGCCTCCTATGCGGATGTACGCAGGACACATCAGTTCCGAAGTGCGTGTCCCAGACCTGTTTCACCATGGTTTCACCCGTGGTGGCAAGCTGGAGTCTTGTTGACGGGCGATGGACGGGTGTAGCTGATGGATCCGATCGTGATCGGTGGCTTGGCAGGTGCGATCGGCAGTGTGGTGACAGCCTTCACCACCCAACTGTTCGCGCACCGGATCAAGGCACAGGAGCTCAAGCACGCTGATCGCGTGCGTCTTGAGCAGCAACGGTCCGAGGAGTCCAAGTTGCTGGATGAGCAACGCCGGTCCACGTATGTCGCGCTCAACTCCGCGGCTCGGGAGTTCCACGCCGCTCTGACCGACCTTCTCCATGCCGTGCAACTGGACGAACCACGCGATGGCGAACGGGAGGCGCTGGAGCAGGCGCGTTCGGCGTACCGACTGTGCTATGCCGAGGCGCAACTGTCGGTGAACGACGAGATCCTCGAGGCCGCGTCCCAGGTCAATCGGACCCTGACGAGCCTCTTCGGGGTGGTGAAGAGGCTCGACAATGGGAACCCCAGGGCTGGGGATAACTTTGACAGCGCTGAAGGGGAGCGTCAGAGGGTGTGGGGCCGGATCGAGCAGCTCCGCCTCCTGATGCGCTCTGACCTCGGTGTGGGGGAGCTTGTGGTTTAGGCGGACTAGGAACCGCCCAGCGTCAGGGCGTTGACCTGCGGATATATGAGAAATTACAGGTAGGGGCGTCGCGCGTCCCCTGGTTGTCCCCGGTCGCCCCGCGTTCTGCCGGATTCCGTCGACCCTCCGGGTGCATGCCCTTCGCCGACGTGGTGCACCCGCGCGGGTGCACGGACTGGGCCGCCCAACCAGCGAAGATACGCGGTTGTCCCTGAGGAGGACTAGTATGACCTCTATGCCCACCCAGCGAGTCAACCCTGGTGTCATTGCTCCTCTCCAGGATGCCTTGGTTGCTATTTATTGGTATAAGAACGATCTATTTGACTTCTTGAATGCCACGCTCAAGGATCGCTCTCTGGTTGAGCGCTTGGACAGGGATTTGACTAAGCGTGCGATTGTGCGCGATCTGGTCTCCTATCTAGTTGACAATCAGCATCGCTACTTCAGTACTCTCGTGAGCCTGATCCTCGCTGTCGCTGGGGTGAACGACCCCTCTCACCTGAAGAGGCTTGAGGAGGGGGAGGAAAAGTATCAGGAAGCCGTTGAAGCTGTCGCCACCCTCTGTCTTTATGTCGAACCGTACAGGAAGATAAAGGAACAGGCTGATGCTGCCGCTCGCCGTCGCGAAGAGGAAAAGCGTTCGGCGACAGAGAAGCGGGCCAAGGCGGCAGAGCTTGCAGATTTGAATCGAACCTTTGTACAGATCAGGTCGGAGCCCGCTCAGAAGAGGGGATGCTCCCTAGAGGATCTTCTTAATAGGCTCTTTGCTTTGTTTGAGATTGATGCAAAAGGCTCATTTCGAATCAGGGGTGAACAGATTGATGGCGCTTTCACTTTTGATGGTACAGAATTTCTCCTAGAGGCAAAGTGGCAGAAAGATCTTACGCCAACATCTGACTTGGATATTTTTTCAAGGAAGGTTGAGCGAAAGCTGGATAACACCCTTGGACTTTTTGTTTCAATGAATGGGTTTCAGACGAATGCGCTTGATCTCGCTGCTCTTGGGTCGAGGCCGGTTTTGATTCTCATGGATGGGGCAGATTTGGCGGCTGTCCTCGAGGCCAGAATTCCGCTCGTGGACTTGCTGGCAAAAAAGAAACAACATGCCGCGAGAACGGGTGAGATTTTTCTCTCGAGTTGGCAGATCCTGGCTAAGTTTTAATTGAGTAATTCACCAGAATCAACACGGATGGCATCTGTGACCTCGCCTTGTTGCTGACCTTGCAGCGCCGAACTCCGGACCTGACGTGCGGGCATCCCCGTCTGTCTGATACTTGTCCGCCTCTAGAGATCTGAGCCCCTTGGCGAGCACGAGATCGCAGCAAAGGCTTGGTGGTGGCAATGCACCCGGGCCGGTGGTGCCGTCGAGAGCGCACCACCCGGCGAAACCGTCAGGAAGAAGTCGGTCCTTCCAGGATCTCCATTGGGGGAAGTGCCTCGACGATGTCCACGGTTTCCAGGCTGACCGTAACGATGCGCGCCAGGAGATCAATGATGTAGCGGGGGTCGTCGGACCAGTCGTTGGGGTCGTTGACGATCCCGCTGTTCTTGTCGGTCTTCACCTGGTAGCGGTCGATGATCCACTCGATGGCGGATCGGGCGCCCAACTGGTACCGGTAGGCCCGCTCTGGGATCCCGCTGACGGTGACACGGCTGTTGTAGACGATCTTCGAGCGGTCGTCCTTGTTCTTGAACTTCATCTTCTGCACTCGGTACAGCTCGGCGAGCGGCGTCGGGGTCGGGCCGCTCACCTTCTCCTCAAGCGGGTGCGGCTGCACGCTCTCATAACCGATGTGCAGCTTGGCAAGCTTGCGTCCCGCGTCGGCGAAGTCGTGGAAGTCCGCGACCTTGGGGATGCGGGGCAGGGACTTCTTCAAATCTGCGGCGAACTGGCTTCGGTAGTCGAGGGAGTGGAGCAGCCCGTAGACGTAGTAGAAGATGTCGTCCTTGGTGACCTCGGACCCGTAGGTTTTGCGGTAGTCAGCAAGGGCGGCGTCGGTGATGTTGTCGACTTGCTCCAGTCCAGGTTCCTCAGCAGAACTAAACAGGTCATCACCGTTGCCGGTCTCCTGGTAGGTGTATCGAGGTAGGAGCGGTCCCACGCTCATGGTGCCGACTGCATGTAGATCAGGCAGCGTGTCAAGTACGAGCACAGAGAACGGCTCGTCTGTTCCAGTTCCAGTCAAATAGAACCCGAAGTTCGCCTCTGCTGTTGAGGGGAAAATTGTGGGTAGGGTGTACACCATGTCGTTGAGTCGACGGTTGAAGTACACGCGCTGTTTATTGAAAGGTCGGTAAGTGCCAGTCGTGATGGAGTTCGAAGTGAACGAGTAGTGCTTTCCGTTTTTGATCCCAGTCTTGTCAGGTCGGTTCCAGCTGATTCTAGTCGCGTCATAATCGATGAAAGATTCAACGTCCTTTGGGGATGGTTTGATGATCCCCTGTGCTGGCAGTGCTCTTGGAAAGCATCAACTTGATCGTTGTAGAAGTCAATCATGCGCTCGACGTTGTGCTGGAGCTTGGCCTCGCTGTAGTTGTAGACCCATGCGTCACGACCTGACGCCATGCCTCGGGAGTACGCTTCGAAGATCCCCCTGCCAGTGTCTCGGTCACCGATCGGAGCGAACGTTGTGAACCTGGGATCACGCTGGTTGACCCAGTCACCCTCCGGACTGGGGGTGATCTCGTGCCAGTCGATCGTGTCCAGGTTCTTCTCTGCCACGATCTTGAGCTTCTGCTCTCGGGTCAGATAGTCGCCGATGTCCTTGTACAGCAGGCGGCAGGTGCCGGAGTTGCTACCATCCTTGACCAGCAACAGAATCGCGACGGTGCTCCGGCTCCCTGAGCCGAAGACCTTGCCGCCTTCCATCCGGGACTGCTCACCGGCTGTGCGTTGGTTGCCGCGCAGGTTGAAGCAGTAGATGGTGTCGAACTCGTCCACGAGGCTCTTTCGGAGGCCGTCGGCGGTGTTGCCGTCGATGTAGCCGCCGTTGGACACGTAGCAGATGATGCCCTCGTCCTTGATCCGGTCCGAGGCCCACCGGATCGCCCGGATGTAGGAGTCGTACAGCGAGTTCTTGTTCTGAGCGGTGGACTGAGCGGCGTAGGTGTCGGTGATCCGCCCATCCAGCACCGGGTACTTCTGGTTCTGGTTGTTGTCGTTCTGGCTGGTCTGCCCGGACGAGTACGGCGGGTTGCCGATGACGACCCGGATGTCCTGCTCCTGCTGCTTGCGCACCCGCTCGTTGTTGTCGCCGAACATGACGGCTTCGAGCGTGTCGTTGTCCTCGGCGAGCTGGAAGGTGTCCGTGAGTACGATCCCCTCGAAGGGCACGTACTCCCCGTCGTAGCGCTGGTGGAACGCCGCCTCGATGTTCACCGCGGCGATGTAGTACGCCAGCAGCACGATCTCGTTGGCGTGCAGCTCCCGGCTGTACTTGCGCAGCAGGTCCCCGGGCTTGATCAGCCCGGACTGCAACAGCCGCACCACGAAGGTCCCGGTCCCAGTGAAGGGGTCGATGACGTGCACGCCCTCGTCCGACAGATGCGTGTCGAAGTGCTTGTACAGGGCTTGGTTCGTGGCTCGCAGGATGAAGTCGACGACCTCGACCGGTGTGTAGACGATCCCGAATGCCTCGGCGGTCTTGGGCAGGGCCGTCTTGAAGAACTTCTCGTACAGCTCGGTGATGACCCGCTGGCGGCCTTCGTGATTGTCGATCCCTTCGGCCCGCTTGCGCACCGAAGCGTAGAAGCCCTCCAGTGTCTCGGCCTCGTTGTCGATTGACTCGTCTTCCAGGGCTTCGAGCATCCCTTCCATCGCCAGGGACACCGGGTTCTTCGCTGAGAACTCATAGTCGGCGAACAGCGCGTCGAACACCGGCTTGGTGATCATATGCTGGGCGAGCATGTCGATGGCGGACTCGTGCGTCACCCCGGGATTGAGGTTGGCCCGCAGTTCGGTGACGAACTGCTCGAAGGCCTTCGCCTTGTCAGAGTCAGTGTCGGCGATCGCCGCCTTGATCCGGGTGACGTGGCGCTCGGCGATCTGAGCGATATCCTTGGCCCAGTCCTCCCAGTAGTGCCGCTCGCCGACTTTCTGCACGATGCGAGCGTAGACGGCCTCGCGGAGCTCGCCCCAGTCGTACTCGATCATGGCCTGAACGGCCGAGTTGGCCTTGTCGTCGTTACTGGAGGACCCGTCTCCGCCGACCCCTTCCCGGCTGCCGTCGAAGTCCTCGGCGCTGACATGACCAACCATGATGTTGTCGGGCTTGTTGCGGTTGAAGTCGATCTGGTTGACAGTGGCGTTGAACCGATCGTCGTGGGCACGCAGGGCCTGGAGCACCTGCCAGACGGTCTTATAGCGCTTGTTGTCGTTGAGTGCCTGTTCGGGCGTTTCTGTGGTGGGGATGCCTACGGGCAGGATGATGTAGCCGTACTTCTTGCCCTCGGCCTTGCGCATGACGCGCCCGACCGACTGGACGACGTCCACCACCGAGTTGCGGGGGTGCAGGAACAGCACCGCGTCCAGGTCAGGGACGTCCACACCCTCGGACAAGCACCGCGCGTTGGTCAGGATCCGGCAGGTGTTCTCGCCGGGGTCGGCCTTGAGCCATTCCAAACGCTCGTTGCGTTTGAGGGCGTTGAAGCTACCGTCGACGTGCTCGACTTCGCACCGCAGTCGGGGCACACCTTCTTTGTCACGTTTCTTGTTGACCCCGTCGATGACCGTGGGGAACTTGGCGGCGATCTGCTGGGACTCAGCGATGTTGCGGGCGAAGGCCACCGCCCGGCGCATCGGGGCCTCACCAGGCTCGAAACCCTGCCCCTCGGGGGTGTGTCCCGCACGCTTGGACAGGCCGTTCCAGCAACCCACGATCCGGGCGGCGTCATCGAGCTTGAGCTCGCCGTCCTCGGCCAGCTGGGTCTGCAGCGTTTGGGCCAGGAACTCCTCGTCGACGTTGAGAATGAGCACCCGGTAGTCCGTGAGCAGGTCCTCTTCGACAGCCTGGCCGAAGCCGAGGTGGTGGAACTCCGGGCCGAACAGATCCTCATCGTCCATCGAGCACAGGACAGCATCCTTGTTCTTGGCGGTGCTCTTGGTGTTGTCGTCGAACAGCCGGGGGGTGGCCGTCATGTAGAGGCGCCGCTCAGCACGTAGGTAGATGTTGTCGTGGACCTTGACGAAGTGTGACTCGCTTTCACCAGCCAAGGTGACGCCTGTAGTGCGGTGCGCTTCGTCACAGAGGATGAGGTGGAAGTCGCCGAGACCGGCCTTTTGAGCCTCGTGCACGGCCTGGATCGACTGGTAGGTGGAGAAGACCACCTGAAGCCCGTCGGCGGCCGCGGTGGCGTTGACCTGTTCGATGAGCTTGGCCGCACTAGTAGTGGCGGGAAGGGCCAGGTCATGGGTACTCATGTCCTGGAAGTCGTTGTCCGCGTTCTTTTTGCTGACCTTGGTGTCGGAGCACACTGCGAAGCTGCGCAGCGTGGTCTGGCACTGGGCGGACCACTCCCGCAGAGTCTGGGAGAGCAGAGAGATGGAGGGAACAAGGAACAGCACTCGGGTGGGGCCCTCACCGTCGGCTGCCCGCTCCTGTGCAAGCCTCTCGGCGATCTTCAGGGAGGTGAAGGTCTTCCCCGTTCCGCAGGCCATGATCAGCTTGCCGCGGTCGTGCGCGACGAAGTTGTCGAAGACCGCGTTCACAGCGTCCTGTTGGTGGGGGCGCAGTTTTTTGGGGTGCTGTCGGGGGAGGTCGATCTCGACATCGATCGTGGGCCAGACCTGTTCCCACTCAAGGGGGCTCTGGGCGATGTCGTCCAACCCCACACGCGTGACGGGGATCTGCTGCTGTTTCAGTGCCTTCTCGGCGTTGGATCCCCACTTGTCAGTGGTGGAGATGATGATGCGGCTGGTGAAGGGCTCCTTACCCGAGGCGGTGAAGAACGAGTCAATGTCGGATTTTTGCAGGGTGTGGTGCGGCTCGTAGAATTTGCACTGGATGGCACAGTAGCCGCCGTCGACCGTCTTCGCGACCAGGTCGATGCCGTCGTCGTTCTTGTTGGGAGCTTCGGGCCAGTCGGCCCACCGCCACACATCGGTGAATTCCTGGGCGTAGAGCGGATCCGTGGTCAGGTAGGAGACCATCAGCCGTTCGAAACGTGTGCCCCGTTCGTGGTTGGACGTAGACGACTGACGGATGGAGTCAACGATGTCGTGCACTGTCGTGGTCACTGCGTCTTGTATCCCGTCTCCACCATCGAGGCGCTGAAAGCACCCGAACTCGCACCAGATTCTGCAGCCAGGGTAGCCCCCCGGTGAGACTCACGAGAGGGGATCGTGCCTTACCCGGAGTGCCTCAGGAGCAGTAGTCAGAGCCAGCGGATGGCGGGAGTGCTGGTTACGTGCGCGACCGGGCGAACCAGCCCAGGATTGACCGCTTGTAGCCCTCGGGCATCGGCAGGTCGGGCACCTGGGCTTCGGTGAACAGTCCGTCCTCCTTGTGTTCGCTGGAGACCACGACCGGGGCGTGGGAGTCCACGTGGCATCCGTAGGTGACGATGAAGACGCGCCGGTCCACCCGGGTGATGTGGTACATCCACGAGTCGAGGATCTCGGCCACCCGCACGGGCCAGCCCGTCTCCTCCTCGATCTCCCGGGCCAGGCACTCCTCGGGAGTCTCCCCGATCTCGATCTTGCCACCGGGCAGCTCCCACTCGTCGCGCTCGTTGTGCGGCAACAGCACCTGGCCGTCGCGGATGACGACGCTCTTGACCGGACGGGGAACGTGCGCGGGGTGCAGGGGGTGTCGGACACGGGAAGGCTCGCTTTCGAAGTCCTGTGGGTTCAATACCGGTGTCACGGGTCCTGGAACGGATCAGGCGCGACGGGTCCGCGGGGCACTGAGGTCGAGTCCGCTGGTGCGGAGGATGCGTGACACGCTCTGATCGATCGTGCTGTGCTGGTCGATGATCTCTTCCCGTTCGTCGGGGAGGAGGTCGAGGGGGTGCCACCACTGGCGCATCTCGGCTTCCCCATAGGCGTCCGCCTGCGGTTTGGTGGCGTGCCGCTCCAGGGTTATGTCGAAGGGCACGTCGAGGTAGAAGCAGCAGGACGTGCCCTGGTGGTCGGCCACGAGGGTGGTGAGCATGGGGCCGTAGTGGTCGGCGTACAGGATGCCCTCAACCACCACGTGGTAGCCGTGGTCCAGGGCGTAGCGGGCGATGGTGTCGATCAGCCCGATGTTCGCCCCGCCTGGCCGGTCGCGTTCCTTGAGCACGTCCCGACGGACGAGGTCCTGCCCGATCACCGCCAGCCCTCGCCCGTGGGCGGCACGCAGCCTGGCGGCGAGGGTGCTCTTGCCCGAGACGGAGTTGCCCCGGATCGTGATCAGCCGGGTGTGCGGGGTACCGGTGGGTGCCATGGACAGGACGGTAACGAAACGAGAGAGCCCGGGAGGGGAGTACGGAGAATGAGGGCAGGCGTCTGGAGAGCCCCGAGCCTGCTGCCGCCTTGTCGTCGGGACGAGGTTTCGCGCTTTCGGGGGCGTCCTGAGGACCGTGGCGGTGCCCGTTCAGTGAAGAGTCGGGAGTCCTCTGACGTTGGGCATCGGCCGTGCCCATACTTCAGACCGAAGCAACAGGTCCAGGGAAACTGGGCCGAGGTAGGAGGCGAATCCCTTTGGAACTCGTGAGGTGGGCCGCCGAGGTCGCCCGTGACCTGTTGCGCGACGTCGGTACCCGATGGCCGCACGTCCAACGCGCTGCCCAACAGGCCCGTTCCGTGGCGCACACTGTTCCCAAGCGGGACCGTGAGCTCCTGGTTGAGGGGCCCTGCTGTTTCCGGACAGGCTTTGAACCGTCCGCATCACGCGGCCAGACGCATCTCCTGATGGGCCGCGTACACCTCCGCAGGAGTGTT
>NZ_MKKC01000131.1 GCF_001942255.1 Nocardiopsis sp. CNR-923 | reverse complement strand
GGATGTGGGTCAGGTGATCATCACGCGGGAGACGGTGATCGACAACGTCAACCCGACGATCGTGCCGCGGAGCCAGCTCGACGAGGGACCGGAGGAGAAATCCGCCTGAGCCGGGCGGCGACGACCTGAGACGGTCCCCGCTCCCGTGAGGGGAGCGGGGACCGTCGTGCGTCACAGGGTCGAGGCCGCGTCGGCGATCACGTCCGCCACCTCCTGGGGGTGGGACATGTGCACCATGTGGCTCGCGTCGGGCACCGTGGTGGTCCTCGCCCCGGCGCGCTCGGCCATCCACGCCTCCGCGGCCGGGTGGATTATGCGGTCGTTGCCTGCGACCACGTACCAGCTGGGATGCTCCCGCCACCCGGGCGGACCGCAGACGAACTCGAATCTGGCCGCGTCGGTCGGTCCCTGTGTTCGCGCCTGGATCCGCGCCAGGTCGGCGTCGATGTCCTGGGCGACGTACTTCGGGTACTCGTCCGTGGCGACGGTGAAGTAGCCCCACCGGTCGACGACGAGCACACGCTCCGGCGGGGTCGGCTCCGGGGCGTGCGCGGTGAGGACGTCCACGGCCGACTCGCCCTGGTCGAGGGCGAAGGCGGCGACGTAGACCAGGGCGCCCACTCTGGGGTTGCGGTGGGCGGCCTGCGAGATGACCACGCCGCCGAACGAGTGCCCCACGACCACGACCGGACCGCCCAACCCGTCGATCGTTCGCCGCACCACCGCCTCGTCGTCGGGGACCGAGGTCAACGGCAGCTGCGCGGCCACGGGGTCGTGCCCCTGACGCAGCAGGACCCGGATGACCTCGTTCCACCTCGAACCGTCCGACGCGGCGCCGTGCACCAACAGGATGTCCGCCATCGAGCGCTCCTCCCGACCGGTCGGGCCGACGGTCGGCCCCGGACGGGACTACCCGGATGTCACTCCCGGTAATGTCACCGGGGGTCAAATCCTCGGCGGGCACGGGGCACGGGGCACGGAGCACGGCCGCCGGGCGGCTCACTCGTTGGCGAGGATCTGCTCCATCCGCGCGATGTCGGCGCTCTGCTCGGCGATGACGTCGTTGGCCATCCGCGTCACGGTGCGGTCGTGCCCGTCGGTGAGCACCTCCTCGGCCATGGTGATCGCGCCCTCGTGGTGGGTGGTCATCAGTTCGACGAAGAGACGGTCGAACTCGTCCCCCTCGGCGGCTTCCAGATCAGCCAGCTCCCGGTCGGAGGCCATCCCCGGCATGTCGTCGTGGTCGACGTCGAGGTCGCACCCGGGCAGGTCCTCGTCACCGCCGTGGTGGGAGCCGTCGCCCTCCAGACCGCAGAAGTTCCGGTAGGCAGGGTTCTCCCGGGCGGGCCCGAGGACGTTCTCCTCCAGCCAGCTCTCCATGGCCGTGATCTCCGGCCCCTGGGCGGCTGCGATGCGGTCGGCGATGCTGTCGATCCCCTCGCGCCGATGCCGGTCCGGAACGAGGTCGGCCATCTCCAGTGCCTGCCGGTGGTGCTCGATCATGAGCACGAGGTAGTTGACGTCGGCCGCGTGTGCCCCTGTTCCTCGGCCAGCGCGGCGATCTGCTCGGAGGTGGCGGGGGAGGACGACTCACCGGGGGCGCCCGGGGCGATGACGTTCGCCGACTGCTGGCCGCCGTCGATGCAGGCCGAGACCGCGAACAGGGTGAGCGCGGTTCCTGCCGCGAGTGCCAGGCGACGCACGAGAGTCCTCCAGACGGGGTCGGCGGACGAGGGTCCGCGGTGCGGTGCCGACGCGACACCTTGCCGGATTTCTACTCAGTGAGCGGGTGCTTTGTCCAGCCCCGGGGGGGTGCGACCGGGCCGCGTCGCGCGGTCGCGGACCCCCGAAGGGGCGGCTCCGTTCCAGGTCGCGCGGTTCTACCGCCAAGGTCGAATGTCCGATCTCGGCGTTTCGTCTGGAGTGTGTTGACATGGGGGAGTAAAACACTGGGTAGTTGATTGACTTCACGTTGTGATGGCTGGGGGTGTCCGCGATGGCTGCGTGCGTGCGACGGGACGGGGTCGGTCCGGCGGCGCGATGGGGCGCCTGTCTGCGGGGGTCGCGGTGGTGGCGGTGGTGGCGGCACCCGGTGCGTACGCCGCCGACACGCCGGTCACCGGCGGCGGAGTGGAACTCCTGGCCAACGTGCCCAAGCCCGCCGGGCTCGCGCACTCCACGGCCTACAACTCCGACCTCGCCTTCACCGGACACTACGCCATCGGCGGCAACTACGACGGGTTCGTCGTCTACGACATCGGCGACCCCGCGGCCCCCGAGGTCGTCGCCGAGGTCCTGTGCCCCGGCGGGCAGGGCGACGTCAGCGTCAACGGCGACCTGCTGTACCTGTCCGTGGACTACCCCCGGGCCGACGAGGAGTGCGGCTCGCCGCCGGTCTCGCCCGCCGAGCCGGGCGGGTTCGAGGGCATCCGGATCTTCGACGTCTCCGACAAAGCCAGCCCCCAGTACCTCGCCGCCGTGCGCACCGACTGCGGTTCGCACACCCACACCCTGGTCCCGGGCGCGGACGGCCAACGCGACTACGTCTACGTGTCCTCGTACTCCCCCTCTGAGAAGTTCCCGAACTGCCAGCCCCCGCACGACAGGATCGCGATCATCGAGGTGCCGCACGAGCGCCGGAGGAGGCGGAGATCGTCGGCGAGCCCGAGTTCTTCCCCGACGGAGGGCTGGAGAACACCACGGGGTGTCACGACATCACCGCCTACCCCGAGCGCCGGATCGCCGCCGCCGCATGCCTCGGCGACGGGTTGCTGCTCGACATCTCCGACCCCGTGCGGCCGGTGGTGATCGACCGCGTGCGCGACGAGAACTTCGCGTTCTGGCACTCCGCCACCTTCACCAACGACGCGGCGAACGTGGTCTTCGTCGACGAGTTGGGCGGCGGCTCGGCGGCGGTGTGCGACGAGGCGACCGGGCCCGAGCGGGGGGCGGACGCGGTCTACTCTCTGGAGGGCGAGGGGGACACGCTCAGCCTCAAGTTCCGGAGCTACTACAAACTGCCTCGCCACCAGTCCGAAACGGAGAACTGTGTGGCGCACAACGGATCGCTGATCCCCGTTCCCGGCGCCGACTACTTCGTGCAGTCGTGGTATCAGGGCGGCGTCTCGATCATCGACCTGACCGATCCCGACCACCCCGTGGAGATCGGCTTCCTCGACCGGGGGCCCTGGGACCCCAGCACCCTGCGCACGGCGGGTTCCTGGTCCGCCTACTACTACAACGGCCACGTGTACTCGTCCGGGATCCGGCGGGGTCTGGACGTGCTCCGGTTGACCGATCCGCGCCTCACACCGGCCGAGAGCGTCACGTTGGTCGAGTTCAACCCGCAGACCCAGCCGCTCCTTCCGGGCGGCTAGGCACGGCGTGTAGGCGGATCGGGTCAGGGCGACATGGTGTCAACGATGATGTTTCCTTCGTCTCCCCCTATACATTCCGACCCTTAACTGTGTACGTTCTTCGTGTTTCGCACTTTTCGGAACCAGGAGTACATATGGCGTCACCCCCACGCCCCCGCGGCCCCTTCGGTGGAAGAGGCCTTGCCGGTCTCGCCCTCGCCGGAGCGGCGGCCCTCGTCACCGGACTGTTCGGTCCGTCCACTGCGCTGGCGCAGGAGGCCTTCACCAGCGACGCCGAGACCAGCGACAACCTCACCCACGTCGCCAACGTCCCCAAGACCGAGTCCATGGACGCGTTCAACTCGGACCTGGCCTTCACCGGTGACTACGCCATCGGCGGCAACTACAACGGTTTCGTGGTCTACGACATCTCCGCGCCCGAGAGCCCGGAGATCGTCTCCGAGGTCCTGTGCCCCGGCGGCCAGGGCGACGTGAGCGTCAGCGGCGACCTGCTGTACTTCTCCGTGGACTACGCGCGCCAGAACGAGGACTGCGGCGCCCCGTCCACGTCCACCACCGACCCGGACGGTTTCGAGGGCATCCGGATCTTCGACATCTCCGACAAGGCCAACCCGCAGTACGTGACCGCGGTGCGCACCGACTGCGGTTCGCACACCAACACGCTGGTCCCGGGCAAGGACGGCGAGCACGAGTACGTCTACGTGTCCTCGTACTCCCCCTCCAGCTCCTTCCCCAACTGCCAGCCCCCGCACGACAAGATCTCCGTGATCGAAGTGCCGCTGGACGACCCGGCCTCGGCCGAGGTCATCGACGCCCCCGTCCTCTTCCCGGACGGCGGCCACACCGGCACCTCCGGTTGCCACGACATCACCGCCTACCCGGAGAAGGACGTCGCCGCGGGCGCGTGCATGGGCGACGGCGTCCTCATGGACATCTCCGACCCCGCGGCCCCGGTGGTCACCGACGTCGTCCGCGACGACAACTTCGCCTTCTGGCACTCGGCGACCTTCACCAACCGCGGTCGGACCGTGATGTTCACCGACGAGCTCGGTGGTGGCGGCGGCGCCACCTGCAACGAGGAGGTCGGCTCCGAGCGCGGCGCCAACGCCATCTACACGATCGGCCGCGGCAGGGACCCAGAGATGTCCTTCGAGGGGTACTACAAGCTCCCCCGCCACCAGAGCGACACCGAGAACTGCGTGGCGCACAACGGCTCGCTGATCCCGACCCCGGGCCGCGACTTCTTCGTCCAGGCCTGGTACCAGGGCGGCGTCTCGGTGATCGACTTCAACGACCCCACCGACGCCACCGAGATCGCCTACTTCGACCGTGACCCGATCGACGAGGACTCCCTCGTCCTGGGCGGTTCGTGGTCGGCCTACTACTACAACGGCTACGTCTACTCCTCCGACATCACGCGGGGTCTCGACGTCATCCGGCTCGACGACCCGAGGTTGCGCGTGGCCGAGCGCGTCCGCATGGACGAGTTCAACCCCCAGTCCCAGCCCAGCTACCGGCCGGGCCGCGGCTACGGTCGCGGCTGATCCGCCAGAACTCCCGGCGGCTCCTCCTGGGGAGCCAGGGCAACGGGAGAGGGGCCGCGGCCGTGACGGCCGCGGCCCCGCCGTCCGTTCACACCACCCTCGTAGACACCACGTGACCCCCCCGAGCGCACGAGGAGATCCCAATGCGCGCACGCACGCCTGCCCGACGCGGCCTGAGACGGTCGGCCGCCCTGGCCCTGACAGCGGCCGCCTCGCTCGCCGTCGGGCTGCTCGCCCCGGCGACGGCCCTCGCAGACACCCCGCCCTCCGACAGCATCACCAGCGACAACGTCACCCACGTCACCAACGTGCCCAAGCCCGAGGCGGTCCGCAGCGTCAACTCGGACCTGGCCTTCACCGGCGACTACGCCATCGGCGGCAACTACGACGGCTTCGTCGTCTACGACATCTCCGAGCCGGAGTCCCCGCAGGTGGTCTCCGAGGTCCTGTGCCCCGGCGGCCAGGGCGACGTGAGCGTCAGCGGCGACCTGCTGTACTTCTCCGTCGACTACCCCCGGGCCAGCGACGAGTGCGGCGCCCCCGCCACGTCCACCACCAACCCGAACGGGTTCGAGGGCATCCGTGTCTTCGACATCTCCGACAAGGCCAACCCCCAGTACGTGGCGGCCGTGCGCACCGACTGCGGTTCGCACACCAACACCCTCGTGCCCGGTGAGGACGGCCAGAGCGACATCGTCTACGTGTCCTCCTACTCCCCCTCCTCCGCCTTCCCCAACTGCCAGCCCCCGCACGACAAGATCTCCGTGATCGAGGTGCCGCACGACGCCCCCGAGGACGCGGCGGTCGTCAACGAGCCGGTGCTCTTCCCCGACGGCGGCAACCACGACCAGGACAACCTGCTGCTGCCGACCCAGGGCTGCCACGACATCACCGTCTACCCGGCCAGGGACCTCGCGGCCGGTGCCTGCATGGGCGACGGCGTCCTCATGGACATCTCGGACCCGGTCAACCCGGTCGTCACCGAGCGGATCACCGACGAGAACTTCGCGTTCTGGCACTCCGCGACCTTCACCAACAGCGGCGATACGGTGATGTTCACCGACGAACTCGGCGGCGGCGGCGCCCCCACCTGCACCCCGGAGATCGGCGGCGAACGCGGCGCGGACGCCATCTACACGATCGAGCACGACGGGGACGGGCCCGCCCTGGAGTTCGCCAGTTACTTCAAGATCGAGCGTTACCAGGGTGACGAGCAGACGTGCGTGGCGCACAACGGGTCACTGATCCCGGTCCCGGGCCGGGACTTCTTCGTGCAGTCCTGGTACCAGGGCGGCGTCTCGGTGATCGACTTCAACGACCCGGGCGAGCCGCGTGAGATCGGCTACTTCGACATGGACTCGCGTGTCGAGGAAGGCGTCCAGGACAACGACACCTGGTCGACGTACTACTACAACGGCTACGTGTACTCGTCCGACATCGTGCGCGGGATCGACGTCCTGCGGCTGGAGGACCCGAGGCTGCGCGCGGCCGAGCGGGTCCGGATGGAGGAGTTCAACCCGCAGTCCCAGCCGGTGTACCGGCCGGGCAGGGGCAACGGCCGCCGGTAGTCGCCGCGCCACCGCTTCCCACAGGGCCGTGTCCGGGCGCCGCCGAGGAGAAGGGATCCCTGTCTCCGAGGCGCTCGGACCCGGGCCGAAGCGCAGGCCCGAACGGGGGTCGGGGACCGCGTGTCCCCGGCCCCCTCCGCCGTCCCGGGGCGTCAGTCCTGCGGGCCGAACAGCCGGTCGGTGGGCGCGTCCACGGCCTCCAGAACGCGTCCGGTGAAGTAGACAGTGCCCAGGGCCAGGAGCCGTCCGCCCAGCGCCGCGATCGCGGCGGGGGACAGGTCGTCGGCCTTCACGGTCCTCCAGTGCGGCGGCGGGACGTGCTCGAACCGCAGGTGGGCCTCGGGCAGCACGACCGCCGTCACCGGCACGTCCCCGAGCGCGGCGACCGCGCCGGACACGTCCTTGTGGTCGGGCAGGCAGAGCAGGACGTGGTCGACACCGCCCCACAGGGTCCGGGCGTGCGCCAGGGCCGTCGTCACACCGTCCCGGTTGATCGCCGAATCCACGATGATCCGCGCGTCGGACCCGGGCACCGCGTGTTGGGACAACCGGGCGGGCAGCCGTACCGTGCCCAGCACCGCGCGCAGGCGCGCAGGCGATGGGCGGGGCCGTCCGAGCACGTCCAGCATGCGAAGCGCCGCCGTGGTCCCCAGCACCCCGGAGGCCGCGGACAGCCCGGCGGGGCGCAGCTCCGCCGGCGGTTCCACGCCCCGTGCGTCCGGGTCCACGGTCTCGGCCACCACCGAACCGTCCGTGGCCTCGGCCAGGCCCGCCGCCACCGCCTCGGACACCTCGTCGGTCTGCGGCAGGGTCAGCAGTGCGCGTGTGCGGGCACCCGCGACCCGGACCTTCTCGCGGGCGATCTCGGGGATCGTGTCGCCCAACACGCCCAGGTGCTCGCCGAACACCTTGCCCAGCGCCACCACGTCCGGTCCGATCACGCGCAACTCGTCGCGGTACCCGCCCGCACCGGCCTCCAGGACGCACACGTCCGCGCCGACCTCCCGCGCCCGCAGCAGCGCGGCGATGAGGAACAGCCCGCTCGGAGCCAGGTGGCCGCCGGTCTCCTCCACCGGCGGCAGCCGTACCCGCGCGGCCTCGATCCGCGCGCCCAGGGCGTCCAGCTCGGTGTCCGTCAACGACACCCCGTCCACCCGGACCCGCTCACGGTAGGACCGGAAGCTCGGCCCGGTGGCCAGCACGGTGCGCAGCCCGGCGGCCGAGAGCGCCGCCGCGGCGTAGGTCGCGGCGGCGCCCTTGCCCTTGGACCCCACCACGCCGAGCACGGGCACGGACGCCGGATCAAGGTCCAGGGCCTCCATGAGCAGCCGCGCTCGCCGACGGCTGCGGATCTGTCCGGGGCGCTTGCGCGCCCACTCGGTGAAGAAGGGATCAGGGGTGTCCATGGCTTCAGTATGCGTCGCGTCGAGCGCGTTAGCGGACCGTCAACGCGGGTCCGACCGGCACTTCCGTACGCGTACACTGACCGGCGTGTACATCCCGACCACCGAGACGCCGTGAACGGCGCGAGCGCCGATGAGCGCTACGCCGAGGTGACCGCCGAGATCATGTCCCGCACGCCCGAGTCCGAGATCGACCCTCGGCTCGACCGGATCCGCACCCTGCTGGACCTGCTGGGCGAGCCGCAGCGCGGATTCCGGGTCATCCACGTGACCGGCACCAACGGCAAGACGTCCACGGCCCGCATGATCGACGCGCTGCTGCGCGCGCGGGGCCTGCGTGTGGGCCGCTACACGAGCCCGCACCTGCGCACGGTCCGCGAGCGCATCGTCGTCGACGGGGAGCCCGTCTCCCAGGAGCGGTTCGTCGAAGCCTTCGACGACATCCAGCCGTACGTGGAGATGGCGGACGCGGCGAACGACGCGCCGCTGTCGTTCTTCGAGCTGCTCACGGCGATGGCTTACGCGGTCTTCGCCGACACCCCCGTGGACGTGGCCGTGGTTGAGGTCGGCATGGGCGGCCGGTGGGACGCCACCAACGTCGTCGACGCCGACGTCGCCGTGGTGACGCCGATCGGGATCGACCACACCGAGTACCTGCCCGACTCGCTGGAGGGCATCGCCGAGGAGAAGGCGGGCATCATCAAGCCCGACTCCGTCGCGGTCCTGGCCCAGCAGCCGCTGCCCGCCGCCGAGGTCCTCGTCCGCCACGCCGCCGAGGTCGGCGCCCGTGTGGCCCGTGAGGGCCTGGAGTTCGGCGTTACCGCCCGCGACGTGGCGGTCGGTGGACAACAGGTCGCCGTCAAGGGACTGACCGGCGCCTACGAACAGCTCTTCCTGCCTCTCTTCGGCGCGCACCAGGCCGGCAACGCCGCCGTCGCCATCGCCGCCGTGGAGGCCTTCGCCGCCACCGGCGACGACGCCGGCGGCCTCGACCCCGCGATCGTCGGCCAGGCCCTGTCCGGGGTCGACTCCCCGGGCCGGATGGAGGTCGTGCGCACCAGCCCGACCGTGATCGCCGACGCCGCCCACAACCCGGCCGGGATGACCGCCACCGCCGCCGCGGTGGAGGAGGCCTTCACCTTCTCCCGGCTGGTCGGCGTGGTCGCGATCATGGCGGACAAGGACGTGGAGGGGATCCTCGAACCCCTGGAACCACTACTCGACGAAATCGTCGTCACCCGCAACTCCTCGCCGCGTTCCCTCGAACCGCGCGGCTGTCCGCTCTCGCGCAGGAGATCTTCGGAGAGGAACGCGTACGCGAGGCTCCCCGACTCGACGACGCCATCGACCTGGCCATTGGCCTGGCCGAGGAAGGCACCGAGTTCGGCGGAGCCGGAGTACTGGTCACCGGATCGGTCGTCACCGCCGGTGACGCCGTCCATCTGCTGCGGGGAGCGGGGGAGTAGCGGCGGACGACACCACGAAGGGAATCAGCCGTGCGCGTAGTCTGCGCCGTCGTCCTCGCTTTCGAGGTCATCATCCTGGGGCTGGCCATCCCCATCGCCGTCAACGTGGAGGGCATCGACACCGGTCTGGCGGCCGGGGTCTGGGGAGGGCTGGCCGCCGCCGCCCTCGTGCTCAGCGCCCTTCAGAGGTTCACCTGGGCCCACTACACGGCCTGGGTGCTCCAGGCGGTCATGCTGGCCACCTCGTTCCTGGTCTCGGGGATGCTGCTGATATCGGTCGTGTTCGCCGCACTGTGGGTGGTCGGTGTGCTGACGGGCCACCGTGTGGACGCGGCGCGCGCCGCCCACGCCGCGCGGTCCGCGGCGGAGGGGGCGGAGGCCGCCGCGGCGACCGCCAAGGACGGGACCGGAGCCGCCGAGCACACCGCGCCGGAGTCCTCGACGCGGTAGTCTGGCGCAGGTCCGGGCACGTGGCCGGTCCCTTCTCGGGGCGCGTCCCCGATCACGGCCGTGCCTCCCGTGACACCCACCCACCCCGTTCTCCGCGTGCGGCGCAGGCCGCGGGCGTCGCCGCCCACCCGTGCCACGCGGAAATCCAGTGAGGAGTTGTACCGCCCGTGGAGCGCACTCTCGTTCTCATCAAGCCGGACGCGTCCGCCGCAACATCGTCGGCGAGGTCGTCTCGCGCATCGAGCGCAAGGGCCTGAAGCTGGCCGCCATGGAGCTGCGCACGCTGGACGTCCCGACGGCGAAGACGCACTACGAGGAGCACGCCGAGCGCCCGTTCTTCGACTCGCTGGTCGAGTTCATCACCGGCGGCCCGCTCGTGGCCATGGTGGTCGAGGGCGAGCGCGCCGTGGAGGCGTTCCGCGCCCTGGCCGGCGCCACCGACCCGGTCGCCGCCGCACCGGGCACCATCCGCGGCGACTTCGCGTTGGAGGTGCAGGCCAACATCGTGCACGGTTCGGACTCCACCTACTCCGCCGACCGCGAGATCAAGTTGTTCTTCCCCGACCTGGGCTGAGCCCGGTCCCACCGAGCGCCCGGCCCGCGCGCACCCGCGGACCGCGCTCGGTGCGTCCGGTGTCGATGCGGCCGATCCCCGGCGAGGAGGGAGCGCGGCGATAGGCTCGACGGACGGCGCGGCCCACCGGTCCCGGATCGAGGCTCCTGAGTGGTTCCCTACCAGCGCAGGGGCGGCGGCCGGGAACCATGGTGCAGCCGGGCATGTCGGCTTTCGTCCGGGGTCTGGGCAACAATTCGGTGTGTTTGCGTAACGTCGTAAGTGCGGTCCGTTACGATGCGGGAGCTGGATACCTATCGTGCCGGAACGACTACCTATGGTCGCGACGGCCAACCGCGTCCGACACGGCGCCTGAGGACGTTACATGCCGAACAATCTTGCTTTTCTCGGCCGGGACATGGCCGTGGACCTGGGAACGGCCAACACGCTCGTGTACGTACGCGGGCGCGGCATCGTGCTGAACGAGCCGTCGGTCGTCGCCGTCAACACCTCCACCGGAAGGATCGTGGCGGTCGGCATCGAGGCCAAGCAGATGATCGGCCGGACGCCGACCAACATCACGGCGATCCGCCCGCTCAAGGACGGCGTCATCGCCGACTTCGAGATCACCGAGCGCATGCTGCGCTACTTCATCCAGAAGATCCACCGGCGCCGCCACTTCGCCAAGCCCCGCGTCATCGTGGCCGTCCCCAGCGGGATCACCTCCGTCGAGCACCGCGCGGTCAAGGAGGCCGGGTACCAGGCGGGCGCCCGCAAGGTCTACATCATCGAGGAGCCGATGGCCGCGGCGATCGGCGCGGGCCTGCCCGTCCACGAGCCCACCGGCAACATGGTCGTGGACATCGGCGGCGGCACGACCGAGGTCGCCGTCATCTCCATGGGCGGCATCGTCACCTCCCAGTCCATCCGCGTGGGCGGCGACGAACTCGACCAGGCCATCATGACCTTCGTCAAGAAGGAGTACTCCCTGATGATCGGGGAGCGCACCGCTGAGGAGCTCAAGATGGCGATCGGCTCCGCCTACCCGACCGGGGCCGAGGAGCTCCAGGCCGAGGTGCGCGGGCGCGACCTCATCAGCGGACTGCCCAAGACCATCGTCCTGTCCGAGACCGACGTCCGCCAGGCCATCGAGGAGCCGGTCACCGCGATCATCGACGCGGTCCGCGCCAGCCTGGACAGATGCCCGCCCGAGCTGTCCGGCGACATCATGGACCGGGGCGTGGCCGTCACGGGGGGCGGGGCCCTCCTGCGCGGCCTGGACGACCGCCTCCTGCACGAGACCGGGATGCCCATCCACATCGCCGACAACGCGCTGGACACCGTGGCGATCGGCTCGGGCACCTGCGTGGAGAACTACGAGCGGCTGCACCAGGTCCTGGTCCCCGAACGGCGGCGCTGACATGTTCCGCGACTCACCCCGGTCCCGGCTCGTCCTCGCCGTCCTCGTCGTGGCGGCCGTCGCCCTCCTCGTCCTGGACTCCCGCCCCGGCCGCGATCCCGTCACCTCCGCCGGGCGGGTCGCGGGTGAGTACGTCTTCGCCCCCGCGGCCACCGGTGTGGGGTGGGCCGCCGCGCCCGCCGTGACCTTCTACGACGGCATGCGCGCCGCACCGCGCGCCGCCGAGCGCATCGCGGACCTGGAGGCGGAGAACGCCCAGCTCCAGGAACGGCTGGTCGCCGCCCGCAACGACGACGAGCGCGCCGACCAGTTGGCCGAGCTGCTGTACCTGTCCGGGCTCGGCGGCTACGAGATCCTCCCGGCCCAGGCCGTCACCCGCGTCACCGCGCGCGGCTTCGCCCGGACGGTCACCCTCGACGCGGGCGCGAGTCCGGCATCCGCCCCGACATGACCGTGGTCAACGGGAACGGGTTGGTGGGCCGCGTCGTCGAGGTGGGGCCGACCACGTCCACGGTCGTCCTGGCCACCGACGTCGCCTCCGCCGTCGGCGCGCGTCTGGAGGGCACCCGCAAGATCGGCGTCGTCCGGGGCGGCACCGTCCCGGGCGGCCCCGACGCCGAACTGACCCTGGAACTGTTCGACATGGAGGCCCCCGTGGAGGCCGGGGACCGCGTGCTCACGCTCGGCTCCCATGACGGCGCCCCCTTCGTGCCCGGGGTCCCCCTGGGCACGGTGGAGGAGGTCCAGTCGTCACCGGGCGCGCTCAGCCGTCTCGCCCGCCTCGCCCCCGCCGTCGACTTCGCCGCGCTCGACGTGGTGGGAGTGGTGGTCGCCGGTCCCGCCGAGGACCCCCGCGACTCCGTCCTCGCGCCCCGACCCGAATCCGAGGGGGACCGATGAGGTCCGCAGCGACCCTGCTCATCCTGGCCGTCGCGGTGCTCGTCCAGGCCACCGCCGTCAACCGGATCCCGTTCGACTGGGGCCCGGGACCCGACCTCGTGGTCGCCGCCCTGGTGGCGGTGGCCCTGACCGCCAGCCCCGCCGTGTCGGCGTTCACGGGGTTCACGGCCGGGCTGGCCATGGACCTGTTGCCGCCCGCCGAACACGCGGTGGGGCGGTACGCGCTCGTGCTGTGCGTGGCCGCCTACCTGGTGGCCCTGCTGCGCGCCAACACCGGCTCACCGGGGGCCGTGGGCGCGCCGCCGTCGGCCCGGACCGGGATCGTCGTGACCGCGGTCACCTCGCTCGGAGTGGGCCTGGGCTACGCGGCCGTCGGCCTGGTGATGGGGGACCCGCGGGTGTCCCCGGGCGCGGTGGCGGCGGCGGTCGGCGTCGGCACGCTCCTGACGACGCTCGTGTCCCCGCTGGTCACGGTTCCCCTGTTGTGGATCCGCAACGCGTTCACGGAGAACGAGTTCGCCACCATCCAGGGGCCGATGGGCCCGGGGGGCTGGTGATCGCGTGCGCAGGCCACCCGTCGGCCCCTCCGTCCACGGCCGCAAGCTCGGCACGGCGGGCCTGGTCATGGCCCAGGTCCTGGTGATCGCGCTGTTCGCCCTGTTGGGCGTGCGGATGTGGTACCTCCAGGTGCCGAGGGGGGACCACTACCGCGAACTCGCGGTCTCCAACCACCACCAGCGCCTCGTCGTCCCCGCCACCCGGGGACAGATCCTCGCGCCCGGGGCCGCCCCCTGGTGGGCAACCGGACCGAACTCGTCGTCTCAGCCGACTACCACGAGCTCATGGGTATGGACGACGGCGGCGAGGCGGTCCTGTCCGACCTGTCCGGGGTGCTCGGTGTCTCCCTGACGGACCTCCGACAGCGGATGCGGCTGTGCGGGCCCGCCGTCCGGCGTCCCTGCTGGCCGGGGTCGCCCTACCAGCCGGTGACCCTCGCCGAGGACGTCGAGCCGCGGATCGCCCTGCACATCATGGAGCGCTCTGACGAGTTCCCGGGGGTCACCGCACAGGCGCACGCGATCCGCGAGTACCCGGGCGGCGAGCTGGCCGGGCAGGTGCTCGGCTACCTCCAGCCGGTCACCCAGGAGGAACTGGAGGCCCGTGAGGAGCTGCGGACGCAGTTCACGGGGATCGACCACGTGGGGCGCGACGGCCTGGAGAAGGTCTACGACTCCGAACTGCGGGGCACCGCGGGGCTGCGGACCCTGGGCGTGAACAACCACGGCGAGGTGATGGAGGTCGTCTCCGACCGCCAGCCCGAGGCCGGGATGCACCTGGTCACCCACATGGACCTGGAGGTCCAGCGGATCGCCGAGGCGGCCCTGGCACGTGGCATGGCGGCCGCCCGGCCGCGCTACAAGGCGGACTCGGGCGCGCCGTCGTCCTGGACGTGCGCACCGGCGGCGTGATCGCGATGGCCAGCGTGCCCACCTACGACCCCAGCGTCTGGCAGGGCGGCATCGACCAGGAGACCTTCGACGAGATGCTCAGCGAGGACGCGGGCGAGCCGCTGCTGTCCCGGGCGCTCCAGGGCCAGTACCCGCCGGGGTCGACGTTCAAGGTGTCGTCGCTCTCGGCCGCCGCGGAGAGCGGATACTCGCTGCGCAGCACCTACGCCTGCCCCGGGTCGATCAACGTCGGCGGTCAGAACTTCGCCAACTACGCGGGGCAGGGCCACGGGTCGATCACGATGCACCGCGCGATCGTGGTCTCCTGTAACACGGTCTTCTACAACTTCGGCTACCAGATGTGGCTCAGCGACGGCGGGCTGCACCCGCAGGGCGAGCCGGACGAGGCCATGGCGAACATGGCGCGCGGCTACGGCTTCGGCTCGCCGACCGGGATCGACCTGCCCTACGAGACGAGCGGGCGCATCCCCGACCGCGCGTGGAAGCGCTCGTTCTGGGAGGCCAACCGGGAGACCAACTGCCACCGCGGCGAACACGGCTACCCCGACGTGGCCGAGACCAACCCCTCCCACGCCGCCTACCTCAAGCGGCTCGCCCACGAGCACTGTGTGGAGGGCTTCGAGTGGCGCGCGGGCGAGGCGGTCAACTTCGCCATCGGCCAGGGCGACGTGCTGGTCAGCCCCCTGCAACTGGCCAACGCCTACGCCGCGATCGCCAACGGGGGCACGCTGTACGAACCGCGCGTGGGCAAGGCGTTCGTCTCCGCCGACGGGTCGGTGGTCAAGGAGATCGAGCCCGCCGTCGCCGGCCGCCTGCCCGTGAGCGAGCAGACCCTGAGCTACCTCCAGGCCGCCCTCACCGAGGTCCCCAAGGCCGGTACGGCGAGCGGCGCCTTCGGTGGATTCCCGCAGGACCGGGTGTCGATCGCGGGCAAGACCGGCAGCGCCGACGTGGTGGGCCGACAGGTCTCCTCCTGGTTCGCCTCCTACGCCCCCGCCGACGACCCGCAGTTCGCCATCGCCGTACTGGTCTCCCAGGGCGGAACCGGTGGCGCCACGGCCGCGCCGATCGCCCGGGAGATCTACGAGGGCATCTACGGCTTCTCCGGAGAGGACGCCGAGGCGAAGGAGGACGAGGAGCGTGAGGACGGCGAGGGGGAGGACGGGGAGGATGACGACGAGGTCCGCTCCGAACCGGCCCTGCCCGGCGGCAGGCCCTGGTCGGGGCTGCCCGCGGTCCGCCCCGACGGTTCCATCGACATGCTGGATCGGTAGCGCATGAGCACTCACACGGGCGTTCCGGGGCCGACGTCCCGGGTCCGGATCGGTCTGGCCGCGGCGGGCGCCGCGCGACGCCTGGACTGGACGCTGGTCGGCTCGGCGCTGGCACTGTGCGCGATCGGCACCATGCTGGTGTGGTCGGCGACCCTGCCCGGCGACGGGAGCGGCCCGATGGAGGCGACCGGGCACGTGCGCCGCCACCTGGCCCACCTCGCGGTCGCGTGGGCTCTGTGCCTGGCGGTGGCCTCGGTCGACTTCCGGACGGTGCGCGCCTACGCGCACCTGGTCTACGGCGCGACGGTGATCGGCCTGATCCTGGTGCTCACACCCATGGGGGCGGTGATCAACGGGTCGCGCGGGTGGATCGTTCTGGGCGGCTTCCAGTTCCAGCCCAGTGAGCTGGCCAAGGTCGGCCTGGCACTCGTGCTGGCCACGCTGCTCGGGGAGCCCCGCGACGGCGAGACCAAGCCGATGACCCGGGACGTGCTGTACGGCCTGCTGGTGCTGTCGTTGCCGCTCACCCTGGTGCTGCTGCAACCCGACCTGGGAACCACGCTGGTGCTCGGCGCCATCTTCCTGGGGGTGCTCACGATGTCTGGGGCCCCGATCGCGTGGGTGGCGGGCATGCTCGCGTGCGGGGTGGCGGCGGGCGTCGCGGTGTGGTGGTTCGATCTGCTGGAGCCCTATCAGCTGGACCGGCTCGCCACGCTGATGGATCCGTCCGCGGACCCGCAGGGAGCCGGGTACAACTCGGCCCAGGCGCTGATCGCGGTGGGGTCGGGCGGGTTCGTCGGCACCGGCCTGTTCCAGGGAGAGCAGACGCACGGGCGGTTCGTGCCCGAGCAGCACACCGACTTCATCTTCACGGTGGCGGGGGAGGAGCTCGGGTTCGTGGGGGCCGGGGCGATGATCGCCCTGTTCGCCGTGATCCTCTGGCGCATCCTGCGCGTCGCCCAGGGATGCGACCAGCCCTACCCGCGCCTGCTGTGCGTGGGGGTGGCCACGTGGTTCGCCTTCCAGTGCTTCATCAACATCGGGATGGGGCTGGGGATCATGCCGGTGACCGGGCTGCCGCTGCCGTTCGTCTCCTACGGCGGCACCGCGATCGTCGCCAACCTCCTGGCGCTCGGACTGGTCCTGGGCGTCAGCTCGCGGGACCGCGGGTTCGAGTGATCACCGCACGGTCTCGGTAACCTGGGAAAACCGCACGTCGACCACGAAGGCTTCGTCACCATGTCCGTTGAAAGCGTCTTTCCGCGGCTCGAACCCTTGCTCGCGAGGGTGGGCAAGCCCATCCAGTACGTCGGGGGAGAGCTCAACTCCGTCGTCGGGGACTGGGAGGGGGCGGCGGTGCGCTGGGCGTTGATGTACCCGGACGCCTACGAGGTCGGGGTGCCCAACCAGGGCGTGCAGATCCTCTACGAGATCCTCAACGAGCGCGAGGGGGTGCTCGCCGAGCGCGCCTACGCGGTATGGCCGGACCTGGAGGCTCTGATGCGCGAGCACGGCGTCCCGCACTTCACGGTCGACGCCCACCGGC
Organism: Nocardiopsis sp. CNR-923; assembly: GCF_001942255.1. Classification (GTDB taxonomy): domain Bacteria; phylum Actinomycetota; class Actinomycetes; order Streptosporangiales; family Streptosporangiaceae; genus Nocardiopsis. The sequence continues at coordinate 153,129 of NZ_MKKC01000131.1, read as the reverse complement.
CGCTCGCGGCGTTCGACGTGCTGGGGGTGAGCTTCGCCAGCGAGATGGGGTACACCAACCTGCTCACGGCGTTGGACCTGGCGGGCATTCCGGTGCGGTCGGCCGACCGGGGCGAGGAGCACCCGATCGTGCTCGCCGGGGGGCACGCGGCGTTCAATCCCGAGCCGGTCGCGGACTTCCTGGACGCGGTCGTGCTCGGGGACGGCGAGGAGATCGCCCTGGCGATCACGGAGATCGTCCGGGAGTTCAAGGAGGAGGGCGAGCCCGGCGGGCGCGACGCGCTGCTGCTGCGGATGGCCGCGACCGGCGGGGTCTACGTGCCGCGCTTCTTCGACGTCGCCTACCACGACGACGGCCGGATCGCCGCGTACACGCCCAACCGCCCCGGCGTGCCGGGCACGGTCCACAAGCACACCGTGATGGACCTGGACCGGTGGCCCTATCCCAGGAAGCCGATCGTGCCGACCGCCGAGTCGGTGCACGAGCGCTACAGCGTGGAGATCTTCCGCGGCTGCACCCGGGGCTGCCGGTTCTGCCAGGCGGGGATGATCACCCGCCCTGTGCGCGAGCGAAGCAGGCAGACCATCGGCGCGATGGTGGACGAGGGGGTCAGGGCGACCGGGTTCCAGGAGGTGGGCCTGCTGTCGCTGTCCAGCGCCGACCACAGCCAGATCGGCGAGATCGCCAAGGGGCTGGCCGACCGCTACGAGGGATCCAACACGGGACTGTCGCTGCCGTCGACGCGCGTGGACGCGTTCAACATCGACCTGGCCGGTGAGCTCACCCGCAACGGGCGCAGGTCGGGGCTGACGTTCGCGCCCGAGGGCGGCAGTGAACGAATGCGCCGGGTGATCAACAAGATGGTCACCGAGCAGGACCTCATCCGCACGGTGACCGCGGCCTACGCGGCCGGGTGGCGGCAGGTGAAGCTGTACTTCATGTGCGGGCTGCCCACCGAGGAGGACGAGGACGTCCTGGCCATCGCCGACCTGGCCGCCGAGGTGATCCGCACGGGACGCGAGGTGACCGGGCGCAAGGACGTCCGGTGCACGGTCTCCATCGGCGGGTTCGTGCCCAAGCCCCAGACGCCGTTCCAGTGGGCGGCCCAGACGCCGCACGAGGTGGTGGACGCCCGGCTGCGGAAGCTGCGCGACCGACTGCGCGGCGACCGCAGGTACGGCAAGGCCGTCGGGCTGCGCTACCACGAGGGGCGTCCGTCGATCATCGAGGGCCTGCTCTCGCGCGGTGACCGCCGGGTGGGGCGGGTCGTGGAGGAGGCGTGGCGCGCGGGCGGCCGGTTCGACGGCTGGAGCGAGCACTTCTCCTACGGCCGCTGGGCGCAGGCCGCGCGGACCGCGCTGGCGGACACGCCGGTCGATCTGGACTGGTACACCACGCGCGAGCGCGATGAGGACGAGGTGCTGCCCTGGGACCACCTCGACGCGGGCCTGGACCGGTCGTGGCTGTGGCAGGACTGGCGGGACTCGCTGCACGGCGAGGAGTCGGTGGAGGTCGACGACTGCCGTTGGAACCCCTGTTACGACTGTGGCGTGTGCCCGAGCATGGGGACCGAGATCCAGACCAACGCCCCGGCCGACGGACGGCCGCTGCTCCCACTCTCCGTGAAGGAGTGACGGCAGGGGGCGCTCTGGCCACAGGGGGTGACTCTCCAGTAGGATGCGCGCTCCGGGCGCTCTACCCCGTGTGGGGAGCGGCCCGGGAAGGAGAGAAGTACGGCCCGGCGCCCCGCTCGCGCCGGGCCGTACGTGTAGTAGGACTCGCGGGGGATGCGGCGGGTTGCCATCGGATCCGGATTTTCTCCGGATTTTTTTCGGCGGCCCCCGCGTTCTGGTGGTGAATGCCGGTTCGCACTCCGCCCGGTCGCCTCGGGGACTTTTCGACCGCAGGTCAGCGGGGGAGGTACCGGTATGCGTAGTCCTGTTGGCGCATGTGCACCACGGCGCACCGTACGCTGAACAGGATTGTGGAACAGCCCCTTCAGGTCGCACGCCGACCCCACCGGGGGCACGAGGAAAGGAGTTGAGCTGCCCCCCGCATCCGAGGGCACCACCTCACCCTCCACCACCAGGTCTCGTCAACGGCTCCGCGTCCGCTACGCCAAGCGGGGCCGGATGAGGTTCGCCAGTCACCGCGACGTCGCCCGGGCGCTGGAACGCGCCCTGCGCAGAGCGGACGTACCGGTCGCGTTCTCCGAGGGCTTCTCACCGCACCCGAAGGTCTCCTACACCGGCGCGGCCCCCACAGGGGTCGCCAGCGACGCGGAGTACCTCGAACTCACCCTGGCGGAGGAGCGCGACCCCGAGCGGATCAGAGCCGCCCTCGACGCGGCCATGCCCCAGGGCGTGGACGTGGTCGAGGTCGTCGAGGCCCGAGGCCCCGGATTCGCCGACCGGCTCCAGGCCTCCGCCTGGCGGGTGGAACTGACGGGCGTCGACCCCGACGCGGCCGCCGCGGCGGCCCGCGCCTTCCTGGCCGCCGACAGCGTCGAGGTGGAACGGATGACGAAGAAGGGACGACGCCGGTTCGACGCACGACCGGCCGTGGTCCGACTCGACGTGGCGGGCGGGCCCGGCGGGCGCGCCCCAGGGGAACAACACGCGACATATGCCATACTTCGAATGGTCGTTCGGCACACGACACCTGCCGTGCGACCAGACGACGTGCTGACCGGCCTGCGACTCGTGGCCGACCTCGCGCCGCCGTCATCACCGTTGATGACCCGGCTGGCGCAGGGGCCACTGGACGAGACGACAGGTGCGATCGCGGACCCGCTCACCGCGGACCGGCCCGACGCCCACATCACCGTGGGCACCGGACTCGCGGACGACCACCTGGAGCGGAGCGAGAACGCACCACGGCCGTCGGCGCCCGAGAGCGGCCCCAGGGTGGGGTCCATGGGCGCGAACACAGGACTTTGCCCCGGCGACACCCCGGTGTCGCCGGCGCTGAAACAGCGACGACAGTTCTCGTGAGCCGCGCCGCCGACCGAGGGGTCGCGGCGCGCCCGAGGACTTTGACGGGAGACCGCCCGGATGCTCGACAACGAGCCCACGAACGGCGCCGACGGCGCCGCGGGTACAACTGAAACAGCCAACGCCAAGGCGACGACGCCCCCGCGGGGGGAGGACGCGGTGCGGGTCACCAGGCCCGGCTCCGCCAAGGGCGCGCGCCGCGCCGCTGGACCGCCCCCCGAACCGGACGACGGCGCCGCCCCCGCCCAGCCCAAGACCACGCTCGCCGGTTCCGGTGAGGGGGGAACGGTCAAGACCTCCGTGAGCGCCGCCCCGCGTCGGCGCACCGTGCGCGCGGCCGGCAGCCCCGACGAGGAGTCCCCTGCGCCGCGCAGGCGGACCAGGAGCACCAGGAGCGCCGCGTCGACCGGTGAACCCGCCCCGGCCGCGAAGGGCCGCGTCGAGGAGCCCGTCGCCGAGCCCGAGACCACGGAGCCCGAGGGGACCTCCGGCGCCGCCGTCTTCCAGTCGCCCGCCATGCTCTTCCAGCCGCCGGTCGCCCAGCGGGCCGGTTCGGCGCCCGTCGAACCGGTCGAGCCCGAGGTCGCCGAGGACGAGGACGAGGAGGCCGTCGAGGAGACGGGCGCCAGGCGGAGGACACGAGCGACGAGACCGCCGACGAGCGGCCGAGCCGCCGTCGCCGCCGCCGTGGGGGCCGAGGCAGGGGCCGCTCGCGCACCGGCGAGGAGACCGCCGAGTCCGAGTCGCGCGCCGACGAGGAGCGCGCCCGCGAAGCGGAGGAGGACGGGGACGAGGCCGCCGAGGCCGCTTCCGGGCAGGCCCCCGCCGAGGAGGGCGAGCGCGGCAGCCGCCGCCGTCGCCGCCGTCGCCGCAGGGCCGGGACGGCCGCGGAGGCCGCACGGCCGACGACCCGCCCAACACCGTGGTCAAGGTCCGCGAGCCGCGCCAGGAGAAGCCGATCGAGGACGAGGTCCAGGCGGTCCGCGGCTCCACGCGGTTGGAGGCCAAGAAGCAGCGCCGCCGCGAGGGGCGCGAACAGGGCCGCCGCCGGGCGCCGATCGTCACCGAGTCCGAGTTCCTGGCCCGTCGCGAGTCCGTCAAGCGCGACCTCGTGATCCGCCGCAACGGCGACCGCACCCAGATCGCGGTGCTGGAGGACGACGTCCTCGTCGAGCACTACGTCGACCGGTCCACCCACCGCTCCTACGTGGGCAACGTCTACCTCGGCCGGGTGCAGAACGTCCTGCCGTCCATGGAGGCCGCCTTCGTCGACATCGGCAAGGGCCGCAACGCGGTCCTGTACGCGGGCGAGGTCAACTGGGACTCCTTCGGTCTGGACGGACAGCCCAAGCGCATCGAGTCGGTGCTCAAGTCCGGCCAGTCGGTCCTGGTGCAGGTCACCAAGGACCCGATAGCGCACAAGGGCGCCCGCCTGACCAGCCAGATCAGTCTTCCCGGCCGTTACCTGGTGTACGTGCCGGGCGGATCGATGACCGGGATCAGCCGCAAGCTCCCCGACAAGGAGCGCGCGCGCCTCAAGCAGATCCTCAAGAAGGTCATGCCGTCCGGGGCGGGCGTGATCGTGCGCACCGCCGCCGAGGGGGCCAGCGAGGAGGAGTTGGAGCGCGACATCTCGCGCCTGGCCAATCAGTGGGAGTCCATCAAGCGCAAGTCGAAGTCGGCGAGCGCCCCGTCGCTACTCAACAGTGAGCCCGACCTGACCGTGCGGGTCGTGCGCGACGTGTTCAACGAGGACTTCTCCAGCCTGGTGGTCGCCGGTGAGGAGGCGTGGGACACCGTCCACGAGTACGTGGACTACGTGGCGCCGAACCTGTCGGAGCGGTTGTCGCACTGGACCGAGGACCGTGACGTCTTCTCCGCGTACCGGATCGACGAGCAGATCAACAAGGCCCTCGAACGCAAGGTGTGGCTGCCCAGCGGCGGGTCGCTGATCATCGACCGGACCGAGGCCATGACCGTGGTCGACGTCAACACCGGCAAGTTCACCGGACAGGGCGGCAACCTGGAGGAGACCGTCACCAAGAACAACCTGGAGGCGGCCGAGGAGATCGTCCGCCAGCTCCGGTTGCGCGACATCGGCGGCATCATCGTAATCGACTTCATCGACATGGTGCTGGAGTCCAACCGCGACCTCGTGCTGCGCCGCATGCTGGAGTGCCTGTCGCGCGACCGCACCAAGCACCAGGTGGCCGAGGTCACCTCGCTCGGCCTGGTGCAGATGACGCGCAAGCGGGTCGGCAGGGGCTCCTGGAGGCGTTCTCGCACAGCTGCGACCACTGCAACGGCCGGGGCCTGCTGCTGTCCACCGAGCCGGTCGAGGGCAAGGGCGGCAACGGCGGTCGCAAGAAGAAGAAGGGCAAGGGCGAGGCGGAGCAGCCCGCGGAGAAGACCGAGCAGCCGGAGAAGGCGACGAAGGCGGCGAAGGCGGAGAAGAGGGCCGCGAAGTCCGAACCGGCCGAGGTCGAGCCCGCGCCCGCCGCCGAGGAGGCGGCCGAACCCGCGGACAAGCCAGCCAAGCGGACCCGGAAGCGGACCTCCCGCGCGCGCAAGGCCGCCGAGCCGGTGGAGGAGCCGACCGCCGCCGAGGAGGAGCCCGCCGGGGTTCCGGTCGAGGAGCGGGCCGAGGCGCCCGCCGAGCCGGAGGCCGAGGCCCCGGCCACGAAGCCCCGGACCCGGCGCGCCACCACGCGCCGGACCGCCCGCGCCGCGGCCGCCGAGGCTCCCGCCGAGGAGGCCGTTCCGGAGACGGAGACGCCCGCGGCGGAGGAGGAGACCGCCGAACGGCCCAAGCGCCGTCGGACCCGGCGCACCAAGGCGGCGGCCACCTCGCCGACCGCGGTGGAGGCCGGTTAGCCCACCCACGGCGTCCGTCCCCGTGGGCCTCTCCCAGGGGGACGGACGCGTGCCGTGGGTCGCCCTCCGAGGTGTCGTTCGGCGCCCGAACGCGGTCCGGAGCGAAGCGCAGGACCAAAGCGAGCGGGCGTACAGCCGCGCGGCGGGTCGGTGGTAACCTGATGGGCGGTGCGTCGGCGCGCTCCGCGTGAGCCCGCGCCCCGACACCGAAGTGCTCTCCACGCAGGGTTTGTTTCCCTCAGATCCCCGCGCCCCGCTACAGGCGATCAGTGGATCGTGGAACGAGGCTTCTTCCCACCACGGTGGGAGCGGCCCCTTCACAGCCAGGCCTGCACAGGCAGGGCTGACCCGGGGGCCCCGCGCGAGCGGGCCTGGACTTCCCCCGGGAATGGTCCCAGTGAGTGCATTATTCGTTGAGCGAGCAGGAAGAGAGTTACCCGGTGTACGCGATCGTGCGAGCGGGCGGCCGACAGGAGAAGGTGTCCGTCGATGACGTCCTGAACATCGACAGGGTCTCCAAGGAGGCCGGCGCTACCCTGACCTGGCAGCCCATCCTTGTCGTCGACGGTGACGACGTCATCAGCGAGGCCGACAAGCTGAGCGGTTACACGGTCACCGCCGAGGTTCTCGGTGAGACCGCTGGTCCCAAGATCAACATCCTGAAGTACAAGAACAAGACCGGTTACAAGAAGCGCATGGGTCACCGCCAGAAGCACACCCAGGTGCGCGTCACCGGCATCGCGGCGAAGTAGGAGGCCTGGAGAGATGGCACACAAGAAGGGCGCTTCGTCCAGCCGTAACGGTCGCGACTCCAATGCCAAGCGGCTTGGCGTCAAGCGCTTCGGCGGTCAGACCGTTTCGGCCGGCGAGATCCTGATCCGTCAGCGCGGCACCAAGTTCCACCCGGGCGCGAACGTCGGCCGCGGTGGCGACGACACCCTGTTCGCCCTGGTCGCCGGCGAGGTCAAGTTCGGCAACTACCGCGGCCGCAAGGCCGTGAACATCGTCCCCGCCGCCGCCGAGTAGGTCGCGCGGACGTCGTGGGTTTCGGGGCGGGCCAGGGAACACTGGCCCGCCCCTCGCGTTGTCACTGGTTGACGCGTGTGGTTCGCGGTGACCCTCCTGGGGTGGGCCCGCACGAGTAACGGGGAGAGCTATGCCTGACTTCGTCGACGAGGCGGTCTTGCACGTCAAGGCCGGAAACGGCGGGCATGGCTGTGCCTCCGTGCACCGTGAGAAGTTCAAGCCGCTGGGCGGACCGGACGGCGGCAACGGCGGCCGCGGTGGCGACGTCGTCCTGGAGGTCGACGCCCAGACCGCCACCCTGCTGGACTACCAGCGCCGCCCCCACCGCACCGCCCAGAACGGCACCCCCGGGCAGGGCGGCCACCGCGCCGGAGCCAACGGCGGGGACCTCGTGCTCGCCGTCCCCGACGGAACCGTGGTCACCCGGACGGACGGCGAGGTCGTCGCCGACCTGGTCGGCCACGGGACACGCCTGGTCCTGGCCAGGGGCGGCAGCGGGGGACTCGGCAACGCGGCCCTGGCGAACAAGAGACGCAAGGCTCCCGGCTTCGCCCTCAAGGGAGAGGACGGCGAGGCCTTCGACGTGCGCCTGGAGATGAAGACCATCGCCGACGTCGGCCTGGTGGGCTTCCCCAGCGCGGGCAAGTCGTCGCTGATCGCCGCGCTGTCCGCGGCCCGGCCCAAGATCGCCGACTACCCGTTCACCACCCTGATCCCCAACCTCGGGGTGGTCGAGGCGGGCGCCGTCCAGTACGTGATCGCCGACGTGCCCGGCCTCATCCCCGGCGCGAGCGACGGCAAGGGCCTGGGCCTGGAGTTCCTGCGCCACATCGAGCGCTGCTCCACACTCCTGCACGTGCTCGACTGCGCCACCTACGAGCCCGGCCGCGACCCCGTCAGCGACCTGGAGGCGCTGGAGGCGGAGCTGTCCGCCTACGGTGAGCGCGCCGGTGTCGACCTGTCCGACCGGCCGCGCATCGTCGCCCTCAACAAGGTGGACGTGCCCGAGGCCCGCGAACTCGCCGACCTGGTCACCCCGATGCTGGTCGAGCGCGGGTACCGCGTCCTGGAGGTCTCCGCCGCCTCCCGTGAGGGCCTGCGGGGACTGTCCTTCGCCCTGGGCGAGCAGGTGGCCGCCGCGCGCGCCGCCGCCCCGCCCGTGGAGCCCACCCGGGTCGTGATCCGGCCGAAGATGATCGGCGAGACGCCGTTCGAGGTCGTGCCGCTGGGCGGCAACGCCTTCCGGGTGCGCGGCGACAAGCCCGCGCGCTGGGTGCGCCAGACCGACTTCTCCAACGACGAGGCCGTCGGCTACCTCGCCGAGCGGCTCAACCGCCTCGGCATCGAGGAGGAGCTGGCCAGGGCCGGCGCCACCGAGGGCGCCGAGGTGCACATCGGCACGGAGGAGGACTCCGTGGTCTTCGACTGGGACCCGTCGACCGACGCGGAGGTCGTCCCGTCCGGCCCGCGCGGCACCGACGCCCGGCTGGGCTGACCCGCGCGGGGACACCGTTACGCACCAGCCGGACCCACACTCAGGTACGCGCACGGCGACCGAACCTGGAGCCGTGCCACGGATGGAGAGCCCCCGGTGGAAACCTTGGGAACCGAACACATCGACGAGCTGGAGGTCGCCGGCCGCGCGGCGGTGGCGACCGCGCGGCGGGTCGTGGTCAAGGTGGGGTCGTCGTCGCTGACGACCCCGGACGGACTGATCGACTCCGGCCGTATCCGCGGCCTCGTCGAGGTCCTGGCGGCCCGACGCTCGCTCGGGCAGGAGGTGATCCTGGTCTCCTCCGGCGCCGTCGCCGCCGGGATGACCCCCCTCGGACTGACCCGACGCCCGCGCGACCTGGCCTCCCAGCAGGCCGCCGCCAGTGTCGGGCAGGGCCTGCTGCTGGCGTCCTACACCGCCGAGCTGGCCGGGCACGGCCTCAACGCCGCCCAGGTCCTGCTCACGGTGGAGGACATGATGCGTCGGGTGCAGCACCGCAACGCACAACGCACACTGCGCAGGTTGCTGGACATCGGCGCGGTGCCGATCGTCAACGAGAACGACACCGTGGCCACCCACGAGATCCGGTTCGGCGACAACGACCGCCTGGCCGCCCTGGTCGCCCACCTCATGCGCGCGGACGCGCTCGTCCTGCTCTCCGACGTGGACGCCCTCTACGACGGCAACCCCTCCGACCCGTCCACCTGCGTCGTGGACCTCGTGCGCGGCCCCGAGGACCTGGACGGCATCGACATCGGCGGCAGCGGCAACCGGGGTGTGGGCACCGGCGGCATGGTGACCAAGGTCGAGTCGGCCCGCATCGCCACCGAGGCCGGTGTGCAGACGGTGCTGACTTCCGCCGCCAACGCGCGTGCCGCCCTGGCGGGGGAGCGGGTGGGCACGCTCTTCGCGCCGACGCGGGGCCGCCGCCCCTCGACTCGGCAGCTGTGGCTGGCCCACGCCACCGCCGGTCGGGGCAGCCTGGTCCTGGACCCCGGGGCGGTCGTGGCGGTCGTGAGCGAGAAGGCCTCGCTGCTGCCCGCCGGGGTGGTCCGCGTCATGGGGGACTTCAGCGCGGGCGACCCGGTCGACCTGCGCGACGAGCGCGGTACCGTGGTCGCGCGCGGACTGGTCAACTACGACGCGTCCGAGGTTCCCGACATGATGGGCAGGTCGACACGGTGGTTGGCTCGCGAGATGGGTCCCTCCTACGAGCGCGAACTCGTGCACCGCGACGACCTGGTGGTCCTGTGACACACCGTGGCGGAGCCGCCCCGGGGCGCGCCGCCGCTGCGGTCGTCCTCGTGGTCCTGGCCGCCGGGTGCGCGGCGGGCGGAACCGACGGGGCGGAGCTCTCGTCCGCGGGGGCGGACGGGGTGGATCTTCCGCCCGCGGGCGTGTTCGACTACCAGCTCGGCGGCGCCTACGAACCGGCCTCCGAAGTGGTGGCGGTGGTGCGCGACGCCACCGACGAGCCCGCCGCCGGACTGTACTCGGTCTGCTACGTCAACGGGTTCCAGACCCAGCCGCAGGAACGGGACGCGTGGGTGTCCGACCACTCGGACCTGCTGCTGCGCGACGAGGACGGGGAGTTTGTCGCCGACCCGAACTGGCCGGACGAGTTCCTGCTGGACGTGTCCACCGAGGAGCAGCGGACGGAGATCGCCGAGATCGTCGGCGTGACCGTCGAGGAATGCGCGGAGCGGGGCTTCGACGCCGTGGAGTTCGACAACCTGGACTCCTACACCCGCTCCGACGAAGCGTTCACGGCCGACGACGCCCTCGCGTTCGCCGCCGAACTCACGGAGGGGGCGCATGCCCTGGGCCTGGCCGTCGCGCAGAAGAACTCCGCCGAACTGGCCGATCGGGCGAGGGAGGAGGTCGGGTTCGACCTGGCCGTCGCCGAGGAGTGCGCGGCCTACGACGAATGCGCCGCATACACGGACGTGTACGGTGACGCCGTGCTCGCCGTCGAGTACCTCGACACGCTGGACATCCCCTTCGAGGAGGTGTGCGCCGACCCGGGCACCCCGGCCGGCACGATCCTGCGCGACCGCGACCTCGTCGTCCCCGACGAACCCGGGTACCTCTTCGAGACCTGCTGACCCGGGCTGCGCGGCGCGGGAACCGACGTCGTCACTCCCACGGCAGGCGTCGCGGCGATGGTGCGCCGCGAGCACGAACACCGTCCTCGAATCGTCGCCCACGCGGCACCGGACACGGCCCTCGCCTCTCCTGGCACGATGCCGCCCCTCGAACGGAGCCCGCGGAGCAGGACCGGTCGCCGGCTGGTCCGCGACCTGTGAGAGGGTCCCTCCGGGACATCCCGTCCCCAAGGAAGGGAGACGGCATGGCGAGTTTGGCTGTCCGCGCTCTCGCGGGCGTCCTCCGGTCCACGCGCAGGCGTCCGGCCGAGACCGTCGCGGGCGCCCGGAGGCGGATCGCGCGGGCCAAGACCGACCCGGCCCCGCCCGGGTGGGTCGGCCGCCGGCACCGGGTCACCCGGCGGGAGGTCGGCGGGTTCCGCGTGTACACCGTCCGCCCCGTGAGGGTCGCCGCCCCCGAGCGGGCCGTGGTGTACCTGCACGGCGGTTCCTACGTCAGTGAGATCGGCCTCGCGCACTGGGCGCTGGTCTCGCGGCTCGCCGACGCGGGCTGCCGGGTGGATGTCCCCGTCTACGGGCTGGCGCCCCAGCACACGCACCGGGAGGCGTTCCCGTTCCTGACCGAGGTGCACCGCGGGCTCCTCGACGACCTGCCGCCGGATCGGGTCGGGTTCGCGGGCGACTCGGCCGGGGCTGGGTTGGCGCTCGCCCTCGCGCAGTCGCTCCCCGAGAGCGGACTGCCCCTCCCCGCGCGGATGGTGCTCGTCTCCCCGTGGGTCGACGCCACCCTGACCCACCCGTCCATCCCGGCGGTGGCGGCGGTCGACCCCATGCTCAGCCGCGTCGCCCTCCTGGAGTCGGCGCGGGCCTGGGCGGGCGGGGACGACCTGGCCCACCCCCGCATCAGCCCGGTCAACGGTCCGATGGCCGGGTTGCCGCCGACCGACCTGTACATCGGCACCCGCGACCTGTTCCACGGCGACGTCCTGCGGCTGCACGGAGCGCTGCTGGCGGCGGGGACGCGGGTGCGGCTCGACGAGGCGGTCGGGGCGATCCACGTCCACCCCCTGACACCCACCCCCGAGGGGCGCCGGGCACGCCGCCGGATCACCGTCGCCCTGCGGGGACCGCGTTGACGTCCCAGGGCGTGGGCCCGCGGCGAACGCCCTAGGATGCGGTGCGTGAGCGACCACAGCACGCGCGGGCGCGCCCCGCACCCCCAGCGGGGCCGCGTCCGCGAGATCCCCACCGAACGCAACGCCACCAGGATCGCCTACGCGCCCGAACGCGACGGCCTCGCCGACGCGGGAGAGATCGTGTGGACGTGGGTCCCCTTCGAGGAGGACCCCGAGCAGGGCAAGGACCGGCCCATGCTCGTCGTCGGGCGCAAGGACGGGCGCCTGCACGGGCTCATGCTCTCCTCCCGGAGCCCCGACGCCTGGGAGGCCCAGGACTGGCTGCCCATCGGCACGGGCCCCTGGGACCGCGAGGGCCGGGACTCCCACATCCGGGTGGACCGCCTCTTCGAGTCCGACGAGGGCGACATCCGCCGGGAGGCCGCCGTCCTGGACGAGAAGCGTTTCCGGCTGATCGCGGAGGTGCTGCGGAGCCGCTACGGATGGAGCTGAATCCGACCGACGGGCCGAACACGTGGACGCGCCGCGTTCGCGCCGGGCCCCGGCCCGCGTCCATGGCGGCCGGACCGTCTCCTCGGCTGAGGGCTCCTGGCCGGAACGCCCGGTCGCGCCCATGGGCCGGGGAGGGCGCGACCGGGCTCCAGTGCCAGGGCGGGTGTGCCCGGCTCAGCCCGTGACCGCGGGGGCCTTCGCCGGTGCGCCCAGGTGGGCGGTGAGCTCGGCGCGCAGCCGTGCGCGGTCGGCCCCGTGTCCGTGCGCGGCCACGTAGCCGTCGGGGCGGATCAGGTGGTAGCCGGACGCCGGACACAGCCGGTGCGCCTCGGCCTCGCCCGCCGCCAGCGTCCGCACGGTGACGTCGGGCCGGTCGGCGACGGCCCTGGTCAGGTCGTCCTCCACCGCGGGGGCGCCGGGCACGACGGCGACCGTCCATCCGGGAGGGACAGCGGGCGCGCCCGCCGCCTCGGCGCCGCCGACGCCGATCCGGACGGCCAGTGCGCGCGGCAGGGCGTGCCCGACGCGGACCGCGCCGGGCCGCCTCTGGGTGAGGTGGCAGGAGGAGGGCCAGGCTGGTTCCTGTGTGCTGCGGGTCGGGGCGTAGCGGAACCGGTACCCGGCCATCACCGGCAGGTAATGGCGGTCCACCACGGGTTCCAGGGCGCGGAAGGCGGCGTCCCTGGCGGCCGTCTGGAGCGGGTGCTTGAGCATCCACCCCCGGGTCTGGACGTCGGTGTCGCGCACGACCTGGCGCGCCACGTCCCGGCGCTCGTGCTGGTAGGTGTACAGCAGCGACGGCTCGGCGCGCCCGTCGAGCACGGCGGCCAGCTTCCAGGCGAGGTTCTGCGCGTCCTGCATCCCGGTGTTGAGCCCCTGTCCGCCCGCCGGGCTGTGCACGTGGGCGGCGTCCCCGGCGAGGAAGACGCGGCCGCGCTGGAAGTCGTCGGCGTGCCTGCGGTGGACGCGGAAGACCGACTCCCACACGGGGTCGACCAGGCGGACGCGCCGGGTCCCTGTTCGTCGGCGATCCGCTGGAGCAGTTCCACGCTCGCCTTCTCACCCGGCGGCAGGCTGCTGAAGAAACGGAACACCCCGTCGGGGAGGGCGACGATGACGAGCGCCCCCTGGGGTGACTGGTAGTAGAGCGCCTCGTCGGTGGGCAGGTCGCCCTCGATCCGGCAGTCGACCAGGGCGAACGCCGACTCGTAGGTGCTCCCGACGAACCCGGTGCCGATCTGGGCCCGGACCGCGCTGCCGGCCCCGTCCGCGCCGATGACGAAGGGCGTGCGGTAGCGCTCCACCGTGCCGTCCCGGTGCTCCAGAACGGCGGTGACCCCGTCGGTGTTGGTGATGTCGCCCGAGAAGTCGAGCCCGTCGAAGGCCAGGAGTCGCACGCCGCGCTCGATGCGCCCGCCCAGTTCGTGCAGCCGGTCGGTGAGCACGCGCTCGGTCTCGCACTGGGGCAGGCACAGCGGGGTGAGGTGGTCGGGGAAGGTGAACGTGGCCAACGGCTCCCGCGCGGAGAAGTAGCGGAACCTGGCGATGTCGATGCCGGCCTCCCTGGCGGCGCCGAGGGATCCGAGGTCGTCCAGCATGTCGAGCGTGCGCGGCCACAGCAGCAGGGCCTTGGGGAAGGGGGAGGCGTGCTCCGCCCGGTCGACGAGCCGGACGCTGACCCCCCGCCGGATGAGTTCACATGCGGCGGTCAGTCCCACGGGCCCGGCGCCGACGATCAGGACGTCCGCGGGTTCCACCGGGGTTCGAGGTGTGTGGTCGGGGGTGGTGTCCTCACTGGTCAGTGGCATCTCAATGAGCTCCGATCGATTCGGATCCTGGGGCCCCGGGGGACGCGGGTCGCCCGCCCGGGGCATCTATAAGATTGACGATGATAATAAGATACCTTATGCTTCTCTGTAGCTAGATGGTTATAAGGATTCGATGTAGGAGTGAGGAACGGTGACTCCGATCACGGCGCGGCCGGACGCCCAGGGCGGGCCGGTACCCCGGATCCGGGCGAGCGGCGACGCCGGCGTCCGTGTGTCCACCGTCGCCCCAAGCCCGCGAGCCCATGCCCGCGCGTCCCGGCTGTGGAGCCTTGGCGCCGCGCTTCGGGCTGAGCATCCGGGTCGCCGGTCCCCGCTCCCGGTGGCGTGACGCCTTCGCGACCCCGCCCCGCCCACTGCTCCCCGCTCCACGGGAGGCCCGTGCCCCAGGCCTTCCGCCCCACCAGGTCCACGAGCAAGAGGAATGCGAGACACACCATGCAGATGCCCGCGCACGACCTCCTCACCGTCGACGAGGCGGCGGAGCGGCTCGACGACCCCCGTCTGGACTACGCGCGCACGCTCGACCGCACGGTCGTCCACCGGGAGGCCCTGGCCGAGGTCTTCGTCACCGACACCCGGTCCCTGGGCGGCGACGCCCACGCGGCGGCGGCGCAGCTGCCGCGGTTGCACGCCTACTTCGGCGACCACCTGCTGCGCCCGCGCCTGCACGACCCGGTCCTGCTCCTGGAGGCCTGCCGTCAGGCCGGGCTCGCCATCGCCCACACCCACTACGCGGTCCCCTTCGACCACAAGTTCGTGCTCACCACCCTGAGCGTGGCGATCGACCGCCCGGACCGGATGGTCGTCGGCCGGGCGCCCAGCGCGTTGAAGATGCTGGCCTCGATCGATGACAAGCGGGTCAAGGAGGGGCGCGTGGTCGGCTACGACGCCCGCTTCCGACTCTTCGTCGACGACGCCGAGGTCGGCACTGCCGTCGTCGGGCTGCGCTTCAAGTCGCCGGAGAGCTACCGGCGCCTGCGCTCCAGCAACCGCTCCGGCGCGCCGCTGCCCTCCACCGCACGCTTCGAGTTCACCGTCCCCGGCGAGGTCCCCGCCCCCTACCTGGTCGGCCGCGCCAGCGACGAGAACGTCGTCCTGGCCGGACTGCGCACGGACGCCGACGTCGTCTCCGCCTCCATGCGCGTGCTCCCCGAGCACCCCAGCCTGTTCGACCACGCCCAGGACCACATCCCGGGCATGGTCCTGGCCGAGGCCGCCCGCCAGCTCGCGCTCAACGCCCTCCTGGAGGCCCGGGGCACCTCGCCCGCCAAGGCCTACGTCGCCGGGATCACCGCCGCGTTCACCGCCTTCGGTGAGCTGGAGCCCCGTACCGACCTGCTGGCCCGAGTCCGGCCCGCCGGGGAGAACACCCAGGAGGGCGACGTCTACTACACCCAGGGCGGCACGGTCGAGTACCCCTCGGACCCCGCGGCGTCCAGCGCCGTCGAGGTGGACGTGCGTCAGGAGGACGTGTCCATCTGCCGACTGGACGTCGCTCTCGTCCGGGTCACGTCCTGACCCCGGCCCGCCGGAACGCACCCACACCGCAGTCAGGAGAGACGCCCATGACGGCACCAGGCGACGTGCACGGCACGGGAGCCCGCACACCAGCCATCGCCTTCTTCGACGTGGACGAGACGCTCATCGGCCCCAAGAGCATGTTCTCGTTCCTGGAGTTCCGGTTCACCAGTGACGGGCGCGAGCCCTCGGCCTACGACCGGGCGGTCGCCGACCTGCGCGCTATGGCGGCCGGGGGAGCGCCCCGGCAGGACGTCAACCGCGCCTACTACCGGCTCATGGCCGGGGAGAGCACCGACCGGCTGCGCGGTCTGGGGAGGGCCTGGTTCGAGACCGCCTCCGCCCGTGCCGGGTTCTGGCACCCGCCCGTCGTGGAGCGGCTGCGCCGCCACCGCGACCAGGGGGACCTCGTGGTCCTGCTGTCGGGTTCCTTCTTCGCCTGCCTGGAGCCGATCGCCGGGGCCGTCGGTGCGAACTGGGCCCTGGGCACCCGCCCCGTCGCACGCGACGGGCGTACCACGGGCGAGGTCGTGGTTCCGATGATCGGTGCGACCAAGGGCACGGCGGCGCGGGCGGCCGCCGCCGTGCGCGGTGTCCCGCTGGCCGACTGCACCGCCTACGGCGACCACTCCAGCGACCTGTCCCTCCTGTCGGCGGTCGGCCACCCGGTGGCCGTCGGCGACGACTCGGTGCTCGGCGCACACGCCGACCGGCACGGCTGGGAGCGGATCAGGGACGTCTCGGCTCCCGCGGTAGCCGCCACGGCCGCCGCGGGCTGAGGGGCCGCCCGCCATGGCCCGCGGGCCACTCTCATGCTCGGCGTGCCCCGGTCGAAGCGGTTTCGGCGCTCCGGTGCGCGCCATGGCGCTGGTCTGACCGGGCGCCGACACCCACGCGGCGCTCCAGAGTTCAGTACATAGGGAGACAGCACGATGACGATCGCCATCCTTGGAACCGGCTCCTACCTACCGGCCGACGTGGTCGGCAACGACGAGATCGGGCGCACGACCGGTGTGACCGACGAGTGGATCCGCCGCAAGACCGGGATCCGCGAGCGCAGGCGCGCCGCTCCCGGCGAGGCCACCTCCGACCTCGCGGCCGAGGCGGGCCGCCGGGCACTGGCCCAGGCCGCCATCCCGGCGGAGCGGCTCAGCTACATCATCGTCGCCACGTCCACGCCGGACCACCCGCAGCCGGCGACGGCCAGTATCACCCAGCACCTGCTCGGCGCCCGCCGGGCGGCCGCCTTCGACGTGAACTCCGTGTGCAGCGGGTTCGTCTACGCCCTGTCCGTGGCCGAACACCTGCTGCGTCCCCAGGGCGACGCCTACGCCCTGGTCGTCGGGGGTGACATCTACTCCCGCATCCTGGACTACAGCGACCGCAGGACCGCCACCCTGTTCGGCGACGCGCCGGCGCGTCGTGCTGGGTCCCGCGCGCGACCGCGACGGGGTCCTGGGCGCCCAGCTGCTCACCGACGGGGACCACCACGAGCTGATCCGTGTTCCGGCGGGCGGGTCCCGCCTGCCCGCCTCCGCGGCCACGCTCGACGGTGGCGACCACTTCTTCCAGATGGAGGGGCGGGGCGTGCGCGACTACGTCACCCGGCGCCTGCCCGAGGTCATCCACCAGATGCTCGACGGCATGGGTGTGGCCCGTGACGAGATTCGCCACTTCGTCCCGCACCAGGCCAACGGCGCGATGCTCACCGACATCTGGCCGTCCCTGGGCCTGGAACGGGCCCACCTGCACCTGACCGTGGAGCGCCAGGGCAACACCGGATCGGGGTCGATCCCGATCGCCCTGGACACCGTCCACCGGTCGGGCCTGCTCCAGCGTGACGACCTGGTCCTCCTCGCCGGGTTCGGCGGCGGGATGAGCGTCGGTCTCGCGTTGGTCCGGTGGAGCCCGGTCCCGGTGCCGCGCCACCCGGTCGGGCGGGTCGCGGTCTCCGTCCCCACACCGGTGACCGTCTGATGGCGGTCGCCCAGGGCGCGCGACGGGGCTCGGCGGACGTCGTCCCGCGCCGGGGGACCGCGGTCTCCGACGACCTCGGGGCGATGCGCGCCGACGCCCGGGCCGGCGGCCGGACGGGAGCGGCACGCACGCGTCGAAGGGGGCGTCGTGTGGGTGAGGCGACGACCGAAGAGGACCTGGTGGCCGAGAACAGCCTGATCCTGGACGTCATCCGGAAACGCCCGAACCCGGATGAGGTGCGGGTCCTGTCCGCGGTGCTGCGCACGACCATCCGGGCGCGCCAGCGCCAGTGGGCGCGGATCGCCGGACCGGCGCCGTGTCCGGGGGAGCCCGCCGGATCCTCGCGGGCCGCTCCGGGGCGCCCCTGGCCCTGAGAGGGACCGCGAGCGAGGAATTGACCCGGACCGTGTGCGCGCGGGGTCCGGGTCTATCGCTCGTTCAGGTCCACGAGTTCGGTGCGGGCCTCGGCGGAGGCCTCGGCGCACCGCGCCAGGTAGCGCACGAACTCCTCCTCCTCGGCCTTGGTGAAGGCGTGGCTCAGTCGCGCCTCGACCCGGACCGCGGCCTCGTCGGCCCTCGTGAGCAGCGCGTGGCCCGTCTCGGAGAGCCGGGTCTCCAGGATGTGCGAGTGCAGCGGGTGCGGCTTGCGCTCGATGAGCTCCCGCCTGCTCAGCGTGGCCAGGACGGAGGACATCGTCTGCGGGGTCACCAGGCACCGTCGGGCCAGGATCGCACCCGACAGCCCGGGTTCCTCCGACAGCACGAGGAGGACCGTGTACTGCGGAACGGACAGGTTGAACTGACGCAGCACCGCGTGCTTGGCCGCGATCAGCTCCTGCTCGGCGCGTTTGAGGTGATGACCGATCCGCTGGTCCATGGGAAGCTGGGTCATCTGCGAATCGTATATCAGGGCGATTGTCCCTCCGTGCTCGTCGTTCCATCCGGAACCGGCACCAGGGCGGTACCCGGGGCGGGCGGGCGTACACCTGGCCCCGGGCGGGAGGGGTCAGTACCGCCCGCCCGCGGTCGCGGCGGCGAGCGGATCCAGCGCGTCCAGGTCGTCCGGGGTCAGGGCCAGTTCGGCCGCCTCCGCGTTCTCGTCCAGGCGCTGCGCCGCTTGGTGCCCGGGATGGGCACGACGGGGAGTCCCCAGGCGGAGGCCTGGGTGTGGACCCAGGCGAGCGCGACCTGTCCGAGGGTGGCGTCGTGGGCGTCGGCCACGCGCTGGACGGTGGCGAGCAGTTCCTTGTTGCGCGCGAGTTCTGCGCGGAGAATCGGGGGTTGCGGCGGCGGAAGTCGTCCTCGTCCAGCCCGTCGCGCGTGGTGTAGGAACCGGTGAGGAAACCCCGCCCGAGCGGAGAGTAGGGGACGAACCCGATCCCGAGCTCACGACAGGCGGCCAGGATCCCCTCGTCCTCCACGTGCCTGGTCCACAGGGAGTACTCGGTCTGCACGGCAGCGATGGGGTGGACGGCCTGGGCGGCGCGGATCTCCTCGGAGCTCACCTCGGACAGCCCCAGGTGGCGGATCTTGCCGGCGGCCACCAGCTCCGCCATCGCCCCGACGGTCTCCTCGATCGGGACGGAGGGGTCGCGCCGGTGCATGTAGTACAGGTCGATCGTGTCGACGCCGAGGCGGGCGAGGCTGGAGTCGCAGGCGGACCGGACGTAGGTCGGGTCCCCGCGGTGCGTGCGCTCTCCGGTCTCACGGTCACGGACGATGGCGAACTTGGTGGCGAGGACGGCCTCGTCCCGCCGCTCCCGCACGACCTTGCCCACGAGTTCCTCGTTGGCCCCGTGGCCGTACATGTCGGCCGTGTCGAGGAAGTTCACGCCGATGTCGAGGGCGTGGTGCAGGGTCGCGACGGATTCCGCGTCGTCACCAGGTCCGTAGAACTCACTCATGCCCATGCAGCCGAGTCCCTGGACGGACACGGTGGGGCCGCTGGAGGTCAGCGAGGCGGTCCGCATGACGCACTCCTGTGGTCGGGGTCGTACGACACGACTCAGGAGACCGCGCTGTCGCCCGTGGGGCCACGGCGTGCGGTGTGAACGTCCCAGGGTCCACCCTCCTGAATCTACGTAATCAACGTACCATAAGAATGCTGATCAAATGCAGATGTCGACTGGTTTGCGTACCTATGGCCCTCCCTGACCACGACCGGCGGCGCGCTGCCGTCCGGACGCGTGTTCAGCAGTCGCTGGGCGAGGACGACCTCGAACACCTCCGGGGTCTCGTCGGTGATCTCGGACAGCGCCAGGCAGCCGGACACCACGTGGTGACGGATCCACTCGCTCGTGTAGAGGTCGGCCTCGACCCCCGGCAGGAGTCGGATCCGCAGGTGCAGGCGTTCGTCCTCCGTGTGCGGGTCCACCACCACGACCTGCGCCTCCTCCACCGAGTCCAGCCGGTGCGCGAGCGCGACCAGGTCGATGGGGGAGACCAGGCGGGTGAGCGGCCCCAGGGGGGCGTCGATACGGCTGTGCGTCCTGATCGCGGGACCGGGCAGGCCGCACCCGCAGTGCGCCCACTCCGCCGAGATGCCCGTGTCGTACCGGAGCAGGGGGATGACCGCCTTCTCGTGCGTCACGGTGACGAGCATCCGTCCGTCGGCGATCTCGGTGTACTGGTGCGGCAGCAGGTGGAGGGTGTCGTCGGAGCACGAGGGACCGCTGTGCCCGATGATCCAGGTCTCGGCCGAACCGAAGAGCGCCCAGGTGCGCAGGTGGGGGAACTGCGCGCGGATCAGTGCGCGGGTGTCGCCGTCCATGGCCGGACCGCTCCAGACCACCTTGCGTAGGAAGTCCAGGTCCCGGCTGGCGGCGGCGCAGAACCGCAGGAGCCGCCGGACGGTGTCCAACGTGGTGGCCAGGGCCGTCACGCCCTGCTGTTCGAACAGGTCGAGGTAGGGCCCCATGGACTTGTCGGTCGGCGCGTCCATGGACAGCGTCGGAACCCCGGCCCGTGTGGCCAGCGCGGTGTGCAGGTCATGCGAGGCGCGCATGTGGAAGGGCGTGCTCAGGCTGGCGAGCAGGTCGCCGGGCTCGAACGGGTTGACGTGGGGGGCGATCTCGTCCAGGTACAGGTCCGCTGGCAGGGCCCCCATCCGTATGGCGGAGGTGGTCCCGCCCATGATGTGCAGGGAGGCCCGGTTCAGCGCTGCGGGGGCGTCGCGCATCAGGCGTCGGTCGCCTCGCCCAGTTCGTCCCGGGTGAGCGTCGGCAGGTCCGTCAGGCTCGGCGGACGCTCGTCGCCCGCGTAGCGGCTGTACTTCTCACGGACCACCGGGATTTTGGAGAGCCTGGCCAGGGCATGGGACAGAGACTGGGTCTCATAACGTGATTCCTCTGCCCCGGAAGTCATTGTCATTCGCGTACTCGCATTCCTGGCTATTTCCGGATGGACGCCTTCGGCCGCCCGGAGTGGTTGCGGTGCCGTTAATGAACTAGAACCGCCGGGAATACTCCCGGAAGCTTCCTGCAGTGGCCGACAGGGGGTGGTGTCGGTGTCACACGCACAGTAAAGCAGGTTTGTGCGACAGGCGGACAGAAGGAAGTCTCTTTCTTCGTGACCATGCGAATGCGTATCGTTATTCCATCTTGTCGGAGGTGGTTGCGAGGTCAGCTCAAGATCATTGTTGATCCTGTGACGTTGATCACATGAACTTTCAATACCATGAGGGAATACGACAGAAATGGAATGATCCCCGCTCGGCAGTTCGGACGGAAGTCGCGCCGACGCGTGGCGCCAGGGGTGGCGCGTGACGTGGCGGATATACCCTGGAGGTCGACGACCCTGGCGCCGGTCCCGCCCTCGGCGCGACCGGAGCGCCGGGGCTGCTTCCCGAGCACAAGAGAGAACACCCATGAGTGACATCGAGCGCGAGGTCCACGCGGTGGCCGAACGCGCCAGGGACGCGGCGGTCGACCTCGCCCCGCTCAGCCGGGCCGTCAAGGACGCCGCGCTGCGCGCCGTCGCCGACGCCCTCGTCAAGCGCGGCGACGAGATCACCGCCGCCAACGCCGAGGACGTGCAGCGAGCCCGAGCCGAGGGGACCTCCCCGGCCATGATCGACCGTCTCACGCTGACGCCCCAGCGGATCGAGGCCATCGCCGACGCCGTGCGCCACATCGTCGAGCTGCCCGACCCGGTCGGCGAGTCGGTGCGCGGCGCGATCCTGCCCAACGGGTTGGACCTGCGCCAGATCCGGGTGCCGCTCGGTGTCATCGGCATCATCTACGAGGGGCGGCCCAACGTCACGGTCGACGCCGCCGCGCTCTGCCTGAAGAGCGGTAACGCCGCCCTGCTGCGCGGTTCCTCCTCCGCCTACGCCTCCAACGCCGCCATCGTCGCGGTGCTGCGCGAGGCCCTGGCGGGGACCGGCGTCCCGGTCGACGCGGTCCAGTTGGTGCCCGGTCGCACACGCGAGTCCTCCACCGCGCTCATGCGGGCGCGCGGACTGGTCGACGTGCTGATCCCGCGCGGCGGCCGTTCGCTCATCCAGGCGGTCGTGCGCGACTCCACGGTTCCGGTCATCGAGACCGGCGAGGGGCTGTGCCACGTGTACGTGGACGAGGCCGCCGACCTCGACAAGGCGGTCGCCATCGCCACCAACGCCAAGGCGCAGCGCTGCTCGGTGTGCAACTCGGCCGAGACCCTGCTCGTGCACGAGGCGGTCGCCGACGCGTACCTGCCGCGCGTGCTGGACTCCCTCGCCGAAGCCGGCGTCACGGTGCACGGCGACGCCCGGGTACTGGCGGCCGCCGAGGAGAGCGGGACGTCCGCGACCGTGGTCGAGGCCACGGAGGAGGACTGGGCCACGGAGTACCTGTCGATGGATCTGGCGGTGCGGGTGGTCCCGACGATCGACGACGCGCTCGCGCACATCCGCCGGTACTCCACCCAGCACACCGAGGCCATCGTCACCGACTCCCTGTCCGCCTCCCGGTACTTCGTCGCCCGCGTCGACTCGGCCGCGGTCATGGTGAACGCCTCCACCCGTTTCACGGACGGGGGCGAGTTCGGTTTCGGCGCGGAGATCGGTATCTCCACCCAGAAGTTGCACGCCAGGGGTCCGATGGGGCTCACGGAGATGACGTCGACCAAGTACGTGGTGACCGGTGACGGACATCTGAAGTAGGAATCACCGGTCGTGCGCGTATGGGGTCGCCGGGTGCGCCTGGCGACCTCCAACGTTGACCCGATGTCCGCAACCTTCGCAACTGCACCATGCGACACATGTCTCACATGAGCGCTCTGGGAACTCTTGGTGTTCGTGCGGTTTTCCCAGCAGCAACCTAGACAAACGCGATTATTCGCCTCAGAAGTATTCCCAAAGCGACTACGTCTCGATACGTTCGCTGGGTGTGTCCCGGTGCTCCGCCCGCATCAGACCCCGGAGTTCCGCCCCCACGGTCACAGACGAAAGGAACACCCCCGAATGAAGCTTCCGAGCAAGGCCGCCGCGCTCGCCACCGCCACTCTCGCCGTCGGCGGGGTCACACTGGTGGCCACCCCCGCGCAGGCCGACCTCATCACCCTCTGCTCGGGTCACGGCGGCGCGGTCACCCTGCCGACCGACCTGGCGGTGCCCGAGGGTGAGAGCTGCTACCTGGACGGCACGGTCATCCAGGGCGACGTCACCGTCCGGGAGAACGCCAACCTGCACATCATCGGCGGCGAGATCGACGGCGAGGTGACCGTCCAGGGCAACGGCTACTTCGACGCCTCCGGCACCTCCCTGGGCGACGGCGTCGTCAACAACGGCTCCTTCGGCACCCACCTGGAGGAGACCTCCGGCGGGGCCGAGGTGAGCGCCGTCCCGACCGAGGTCGGGAACACCGAGGGCTTCGTCTTCGTCGTGGACTCCTCGGTCGCGGGCCTCAGCTCCCAGGTCGGCGAGCTCTACGTCAGCGGCTCGCGTGTCGGCGGCGCGGTCACCGCCGAGGGGGTCGAGTACGTCGACGTCTTCGACACGGCCGTGCGCGGCGACCTGTCCGTCACCGACTCCGCCAGCGGCGGCATCCTGTGCGACAGCGAGGTCCTGGGCGAGGCCGCCTACTCCGGGGCCGGCGGCCCGGTCGCCGTGGGCGCGGGCGAACAGGAGGGTTTCTGCGAGTCGCTCAACTACGTCGACGGCGACCTCACCGTCACCGGCGTGACGGGCGGCGTGTACGTGGACAACAACATCGTCGGCGGCGACCTGAGCACCTCCGGCAACCAGCCCACGGCCCAGGTCGGCGACAACAACCGCGTCCGCGGTGACGTCCTGACCGAGCAGGTCGCGCTGCGCTCCTTCTCCGCCGCCGTCGTCGAGGAGTTCGAGGCCCACGAGGAAGAGCTGGTCGAGGAGGTCGAGGAGGCCCGTACCGAGACCATCGACGAGGCCATGGCCGCAGGTCCCGCCTTCTAGGACGGCGTGGCCCGACCGGGTGCGACCCGAACCTCCGAGCGGCGTCGACGTCCGTCGGCGCCGCTTCCGCCTGCCCAGGGGTGGTTTCGGAGTGCTTCGTACTGAAACGTGGCTATATATCGTTCTACTGACGACGGTCAAAGTCGGGTGATACAGTCCACGCATGGCTGACTCCGTGCGGCGTGTCGTGGTCACCGGTGGATCGGGCGGTATCGGACGGGCGGTCGTGTGCGCGCTCGCCGCCGAGGGGTTCGGAGTGGTCGCCCTCGGCCGGGACTCCGGGCGGCTCGCCGCCCTGGAGAGGGAGGGTCGCGCGCACGGGCTCGACGTCTCCGCCCGCGTGTGCGACGTCACCGACGAGGACGCCGTCTCCGCGACCGCCGACGCTCTCGGACCCGTCTCGGTCCTGGTCAACAACGCGGGAACGGCGACCACCGCGCCCCTGCGCAGCACCGGGCTCGACCTGTGGGAGGGCCACCTGCGCACCAACGCCACCTCGGCCTTCCTCATGACCCGCGCGCTGCTGCCCGGCATGCTCGACCGTGACCACGGCCGACTGGTGTACGTCGCCTCCACCGCGGCGCTGGCCGGGACACGCTACACGGCCGCCTACACCGCGTCCAAGCACGCCATGATCGGGCTGGCCCGGGCCGTGGCCGCCGAGGTGGCCGGGACCGGTGTCACCAGCAACGCGGTGTGCCCCACGTTCGTGCGCGGACCCATGACCGAGCGGTCCGTGGCCCGGATCGTCGAACGTACCGGCCGCGACCGCGCACAGGCCGAGGCGGCCCTCGCCTCGGCCACACCCCTCGGGCGACTCCTGGAACCCGAGGAGGTGGCCGCCGCCGTGTCCTACTTCGTCAGTCCGATGGCGCGCGCGGTCAACGGCCAGGCCCTGACCATCGACGGAGGAGGAATCCACAGGTGAGTCCGTTCCGCGCGTCCGCCCCCCTGACCGAGGACTGGAACCACTTCGACGTCCAGCGCGCCGACGGCGTGACCACCGTCACCCTCGACCGCCCCGACCGTCTCAACGCCCTGACCTTCGAGGCCTACGCCGACCTGCGCGACCTGGTGGTCGAGCTGCCCCACCGGGGCGACACCCGGGTCCTGGTCCTGCGCGGCCGGGGCCGGGGGTTCTGCTCGGGCGGGGACGTCCACGAGATCATCGGGCGAACCCTGGCCATGGACCCCGACGACCTACTCGCCTTCACACGGATGACGGGCGAGGTGGTCCGGGCGCTGCGCGAGTGCCCCGTCCCGGTCATCGCCGCCGTGCACGGCATCGCCGCCGGGGCCGGATCGGTCCTGGCGCTGGCCGCCGACTTCCGGGTGGTGGCGCGCTCGGCCCGGTTCGCCTTCCTGTTCACCAAGGTCGGCCTGGCCGGGGCGGACATGGGCGCCGCCTACCTGCTGCCGCGCGTGGTCGGTCTCGGCCGGGCCACGACACTGCTCATGCTGGGCGACACCGTCCGCGCCGAGGAGGCCGACCGCTACGGGCTGGTCAGCGAACTGGTCGACGACGACGGACTGGACACGGCGGTCTCGACGCTGGCCGCCCGGCTGGCCGAGGGCCCCGCGTTCGCCTACGCCCAGACCAAGGCGCTGCTCTCGCGCGAGCTGGACATGAACCTGTCCGGCGCGGTCGAGTTGGAGGCGATGACCCAGGCGCTGCTGATGAAGAGCGCCGACTACGCCGAGTTCCACGCGGCGTTCACCGGTCGCCGCGACCCCGAGTGGAAGGGCCGTTGATGGAGGCTCGCGCGTCCCCCCGACACCGCACACCCTGGTCGACCCGCCGGCGATGGGACCGGGCTCCGGGTTCTCACACGCCGTGGTCCCGGTCGCCGGCCGGACCGTGTACCTGGCCGGGCAGATCGCCTCCGGCCCGGACGGCACGGTGGCCGCAGACGGGTTGGTCGCCCAGTTCGACCTCGCCCTGGCCAACGTCCTGAGCGCACTGGACGCGGCGGGCGGCTCCCCCGAACACCTGGTCAACCTGGCCGTCTACACCACCGACGTGCCGGGATACCGTGCCTCGGCCGGGGAGATCGGCCGCGCCTACCGGGCCCGTGTGGGCCGCCACTACCCGGCGATGGCCCTGTTCGGCGTGACCGCGCTGTTCGACCCCGACGCCTGGTCGAGTTGGTCGGGACGGGGGTGGTCCCGGAGAGTCCACGCGCGCCGGGGCGGGTGGGGACGGGCGGGGGACGGAGGCCTCGTTTGAGGGTGGTGGAGGGTGACGATGTGGAGGGTGCCGCGCCGGAGGCGAACACCGGCTACCCCCTGACGGTGGAGCGGACGTACTCCAGGCCGGGGCCGCGCAGCAGGGAGTGCAGGTCGAAGAAGACACGCGCGGCCCGGCTGCCCGCCCACCGGTCCGGGAGAAGTTCGGGGGGGAGTCCGGGGTCGAGGTAGGGCATGCGCCGCCAGGCGTCCACGGCGCGCAGGTGGTCGGCGAAGGCCTCAGGTCCCGGTGAGGGCGTTCCCGTGCGGCCGCCGCGCCGCCAGGCCCGCAGGACCGGCTCGTGTTCGGCCAGGAACCGCCGGTACATCTCCTGCAGCGCGGGCAGGTCCCACCAGCGCGCCACGGCTTCGGCCGGGGCGCCGAACCCGAGGTGGTCGGCGTGGAAGAGCTCCACGTACGCCTCCATGCCCAGTTCCCGGAGCACGCGGCGGGCCTGGTCGGTCAGGTGCGCCGGGGCGATCCACACCCCGGCCGTGGTGGTGCCGAAACCGAGCCGGGTGAGCGCCGTGCGCAGGGCGTGTCGGCGGTCGCGTTCGGACTCGGGCACGGAGAAGACCACGAGCACCCATCCGTCGTCGGTCCGGGCGACCCGGTGGCCGAAGATGCGCTGGTCGCCCTCCCCGAGGACACGGCGCCCGTCGTCGGACAGACGGTATCCGGCGACGCCGCCGATGCGCTCGGAGGCGAGCAGACCCCGCCGCTTGAGCCGGGAGACCGCCGAGCGCACGGAGGGTGCGTCGACGCCGAGGCCGCCCATGAGCGCGATGAGGTCCGCGACACCGACCCATCCCCCGACGTCGCGGGCGTAGGTGCCGAAGAACGACACGATGAGTGAGCGCGGCCGGCGGTTGACCCGTACGTCGTCGGTCCCGTCCGCCGTCGTTTCTTCGTGTGTCCGTTCGTTGTTCTCCGTCACGCGGACACGATAGCGCCTCTGTTCGCATTCCTCCCATCACCCGGCCTTCATGGGTGACGTATGCGCTAGGACCAACGAGTCCATGATGGACCCTTGACGGTCGTCACCAAACCTGTACATTCGGAGCGTGGGTCGGATCACCACGAGAGCCGAGGTCGCCCATGGGGTTCGCACTGAACGACGACGACCGGGAGTTCGCCCGTTGGGTGGGCGGGTGCGCCGCCGCGCTGGTCGCGGAGCCGTCCGTCGTCCCGCCCGCCGGACCGGGTCGGGTCGACCGCCCCCTCCTGCGCCGCCTCGCCGGTCTCGGCCTCCTCCCCGCGCTCTTTCCCGGAACACACGGCGACGGCCCCCTCCGGGAGGCCCCGGCCATCCGACTGTGCCTGCTCCGCGAACACCTGGCCCGCGCGGACACCCACGCCGAGACCGCCCTCGCCCTCCAGGGGCTGGGCGCCTACCCCGTCCTGCAGTCCGGCACCGAACTCCAACGCCGCCGCTGGCTCCCCGCCGTCGCCTCGGGGGAGGCCGTGGCGGCCTTCGCCCTCACCGAGCCGGACGCGGGCTCCGACGCCGCGGCCCTCGCCCTGCGAGCCGAACCAGGCGGCGGCGGATGGCGCCTGCACGGGGAGAAGACGTGGATCTCCAACGCCCCCGACGCCGACGTCTACACCGTCTTCGCCCGCACCACCCCCGCGCCCGGTCCCGGGGCGTCACCGCCTTCCTCGTCCCCGCCGACCGCCACGGCCTCACCGGATCCCCACTGGAGATGCTCGCCGACCACGCCCTGGGCCACCTGGTCTTCGACGGCGTCCCCGTCGGACCGGACGACGTGATCGGCCGTCCCGACGCGGGGTTCGCCGTGGCCATGCGCACCCTGGACCTGTTCCGTCCCAGCGTCGGCGCGTTCGCGGTCGGGATGGCCGACGCCGCCCTGGCCGCGGCCAGGGAGCACACCCGCGCCCGCCACGCCTTCGGCGCACCGCTCGACCGCCTCCAGACCGTCGCCCACACCCTGGCCGAGATGGCCACCCGGACGGAGGCGGCCCGTCTCCTCGTCTACGCGGCGGCCGAGGAGTACGACACCGGCGGCGACGCGGTCACCCTCAAGGCCGCCATGGCCAAACTGCTGGCCACCGAGACCGCCCAGTACGTGGTGGACGCCGCGGTGCAGCTGCACGGTGCGCGCGCCCTGCGACGCGGCCACCCCATGGAACGCCTGTACCGAGAGGTCCGCGCGCCCCGCGTCTACGAGGGCGCCTCGGAGGTACAGCGCCAGATCATCGCCCGCCACCTGCCCCCGATCACGGGAGCCCCGTCCCCCTCGTAGGTCCCGACCGCGGAGGCCCGCCATGCCGCCGACCCTCTCACCCACCGGCCACGTCGACACCTTCACCCGCGACCACCTGCCGCCACCCGACCAGTGGCCCGAACTCGTCCCCGACCCGCTCGGGCCGCGCTACCCCGACCGGCTCAACTGCGCCGAGGAACTCCTGGACGGCGCCATCGCGGAGCACGGCGCGACCGGACCTGCCTCCTCGGCGAACACGAGACCCTCACCTACGGAGCCCTGCGCGACCGGGCCAACCAGGTGGCGAGCGTCCTGGTCGAGGAAACCGGCCTGGTCCCGGGCCAGCGCGTCCTGCTGCGCGGCCCCAACTCACCGTGGCTGGCCGCCTGCTGGCTGGGCGTCCTGTGGGCCGGGGGAGTGGCCGTCACCGTCCTGCCGGTCCTGCGCGCGGACGAGCTCGCCACGGTCATGCGCGCCGCCCGCGTCACCCACGCCCTGTGCGACGCCCGCTTCCTCGACGACCTGGCCACCGCCGCCGCCGGGATGGACGTCCCCCCGCGCGTGGTCCCCTACGGGGGACCGGACCCCGGGGACCTCACCGTCCGAGCCGCCGCCGCGCCGACCGATCTCGCACCCGTGCGCGTGGCCGCCGACGACGCCTGCATGATCGCCTACACCTCCGGTACCACCGGCACGCCCAAGGGCTGCGTCCACTTCCACCGAGACGTGCTCGCCGTCGCCGACACCTACTCCGCGCACGTGCTCCGGCCCACCCCCGACGACGTGTTCTGCGGGAGCCCGCCGTTGGGTTTCACCTTCGGACTCGGCGGGCTGCTGGTCTTCCCCCTGCGGGCGGGCGCCTCCTCGGTCCTACTGGAACGGCCGCGCCCCGAGTCCCTGCTCGACGCCGTCGCCGGGCACGGTGTGACGGTCCTGTTCACCGCGCCCACGGCCTACCGGGCCATGCTCGCACGCCTGGACGGGCACGACCTGTCGCGGCTGCGGCGGTGCGTATCAGCGGGCGAGCACCTGCCCGCCGCCACCTGGCACGCCTGGCACGAGGCGACCGGCCTGCGCATGCTCGACGGGATCGGCGCCACCGAGATGCTGCACATCTTCATCTCCTCCACCGACGAGCACACGCGCCCCGGCTCCACCGGCCGACCCGTCCCCGGGTTCACCGCGGCCGTCCTGGGCGACGACGGCCGCCCCGTTCCCGACGGCCAGCCCGGACACCTGGCCGTCCGCGGCCCGGTAGGCTGCCGCTACCTCGACGACGACCGCCAGCGCGACTACGTCCGCGACGGCTGGAACCTCACCGGCGACACCTACGTGCGCGACGCGGACGGATACCTGTGGTACCGATCCCGCAGCGACGACATGATCGTCACCGCCGGGTACAACGTCGCCCCGGCCGAGGTCGAGGAAGCCCTGCTCACCTCACCGGACGTGGAGGAGACCGCGGTCGTGGGAGTGCCCGACCCCGACCGCGGCCAGATCGTGCGCGCCTACGTCGTCTTGCGCGACGGCCTCGCCCCCGACGACGACCGCGCCGAGCGGCTCCGCGAGCACGTGCGCTCGCGCATCTCCCCGTACAAGACCCCGCGTTCCATCGAGTTCCGCGCGGAACTGCCCCGCACCGCGACCGGCAAGCTCCAGCGGTTCCGGCTGCGCGACGAGCGCTGACCGGCGGCACCACACCGACAGGAAGGCGGACCGCATGCGCGTCGCGTGTGTCGGGGCGGGCCCCGGCGGACTGTACTTCGCGGCCCTGGCCAAACAGCTCGACGCCGGCCACGACATCACCGTGTACGAACGCGATCCCGCCGAGGCCACCTACGGGTTCGGGGTGGTGTTCTCCGACGAGACGCTCGGCGGGATCGCGCACGCCGACCCGGCCGTGTACGCAGCGCTGACCGCCGAATCCGCCCACTGGGACGACATCGACGTCCACCACCGGGGCGCCGTCGTCACCTCCGGCGGCCACGGCTTCGCCGCGATCGGCCGCCGGGCCCTCCTGCGCATCCTGCGCGCGCGCTGCGCCGACCTCGGCGTGCGCGTGCTCACCGGTACGCCCGCTCCGCCCACCGCCGACCTGGCCGCCGCCCACGACCTGGTGGTGGCGGCGGACGGCGTCCACAGTCGGACCCGAGACGCGTACGCCGACGCCTTCGGCACCACACTCGACCACGGACGAAACCGGTTCATGTGGCTGGGGACGGACCGGGTGTTCGACGCGTTCCGGTTCCACGTGCTGGAGACGCCGCACGGCGTGATGCAGCTGCACTGCTACCCGTACTCCGACGAAGCCAGCACGTTCCTGGTGGAGACGCACGAGGACGTGTGGCGGGCGGCCGGGTTCGCCGACCTGGCCGAGGCGTGCGACCCCCGACCCGGCCACAGCGACACCGGGAGCATCGCCCGGTGCGCGTCGCTCTTCGCCGACGTGCTCGACGGCCACCGCCTGATCCCCAACAACTCACGCTGGCAGCGGTTCACCACCGTGCGCAACCGCTCCTGGCGCCACGGCAACGTCGTGCTGCTCGGCGACGCCGCGCACACCGCCCACTTCTCCATCGGCTCGGGCACCAAGCTCGCGATGGAGGACGCCCTAGCCCTGGCCGCGTGCCTGCGCGAGAACCCGACTCTGCCCCGCGCCCTGGCCGCCTATGAGGCCGAACGCCGCCCCGTCGTGGCCAGTACCCAGCGCGCCGCCCAGGCCAGCATGGAGTGGTTCGAGGGGATCGGCCGCCACGTCGGCCAGGAGCCGGTGCAGTTCGCGTTCGACCTGCTCACCCGGAGCCGCAGGGTCACCTACGACAACCTGCGCCTGCGCGACCCCGAGTTCGTCGCCGGGGTCGACCGCTGGTTCGCCGGCCGCGTCGGCGCCGACCCCGCCCGGCCCCGGCCCCCCATGTTCCACCCCTTCCGTCTGGGCGGGCTGGAACTGGCCAACCGCGTGGTGGTCTCGGCCATGGACATGTACTCGGCCGTGGACGGCACCCCCCAGGACTTCCACCTGGTCCACCTCGGCGGCCGGGCCCTGGGCGGCGCGGGACTGGTCATGACCGAGATGGTGTGTGTGTCCGCCGAGGGCCGCATCACGCCCGGCTGCTCCGGCCTGTACCGACCCGAGCACGAGACCGCGTGGCGGCGCGTCACCGACTTCGTGCACGCCCACACGGGGGCGCGGATCGGCGTCCAACTCGGCCACTCCGGACGCAAGGGCTCCACCCGCCGCATGTGGGAGGGCATCGACGAGCCCTTGCCGGACGGCAACTGGCCGGTCGTCGCGCCCTCACCCCTCCCCTACCGCGAGGGCGTCAACCAGGTGCCGCGCGAACTCGACGCCGCCGCCATGGCCGCGATCCGCGACGATTTCGTCGCCGCCGCGCGCGCCGCCGACCGGGCCGGTTTCGACCTGCTGGAACTGCACTGCGCCCACGGGTACCTGCTGTCCAGCTTCCTGTCCCCGGTCACCAACCGCCGCACCGACGCCTACGGAGGCGCGCTGGCCGACCGGCTGCGCTATCCCCTGGAGGTGCTCACCGCCGTGCGCGCCGCGTGGCCCGACCGCAAACCGCTCACCGTGCGCATCTCCGCCACCGACTGGGTCGAGGGCGGCACCACCGCGGCCGAGGCCGTGGAGGTGGCGCGTGCCCTCTCCGACGCCGGGGCCGACGCCGTCGACGTCTCCACCGGCCAGGTCACCCCCGACGAACGGCCCGCCCACGGCCGCAGCTACCAGGTGCCCTTCGCCGAGCGGATCCGCCGGGAGACCGGAATCCCCGTCATCGCGGTCGGGGCGATCTCCTCCCACGACGACGTCAATTCCACGATCCTGGCCGGGCGCGCCGACCTGTGCGCGCTCGGCCGCCCCCACCTGTACGACCCGCACTGGACCCTGCACGCGGCGGCCGATCAGGGCTACGAGGGGCCCGGCGCCGTCTGGCCCGCCCCCTTCCGTGCGGGCAGCCGGAAGCCGCCCACCGGCCGCACCGACGGGCCCCGGCCCAGACTCGACCTGCTACGTTCCCCGGAAGCCGACGCCACCCGCCACCGGCGCTGGCGGCCCGGCCCGTGAGACCCGAGGAGGACAGGACCGTGCCGACGACCATGACCTACGGGGACCACCCCAGCCAGACGGTCCGCCGGTGGACGCCCGTCGGCGGCGCCGACCGGACCGCGCCCGTCGCGGTGCTGCTGCACGGCGGTTGGTGGCGCGACCGACACGACGCCCAGCTCATGGAACCGCTGGCCGCGGACCTGAGCGCGGCCGGGTGGGACGTGTGGAACGTCGAGTACCGCCGCACCGGCGCCGACGGCGGCGGGTGGCCGCACACCCGCGATGACGTCGTCCAGGCCCTCGGCCTGCTCGCGGAGACCGTGCGCCGCGCGGACGGCGCGCTCGACGCCTCCCGTGTGGTGTCGATCGGCCATTCGGCGGGCGGGCACCTGGCCCTGCTCACCGCCGCGGACACGCTCGTCACCTCCGTCGTGGCGCTCGCACCCATCACCGACCTGCGGCGCTGCGCCGAAGCTGGGCTCGGCGAGGGCGCGACCGACGTCTTCCTGGGACCCGACGCGGATCCTCCGCGGTACGCGGCCGCCTCGCCCCTGCACCGGGTGCCGCACGGCGTGCCGCAGCTGGTCGTGCACGGCGACGCCGACGACCGCGTGCCGGTCGAGCACAGCCGCGACTACGTGGCGGCGGCCCGCGCGGCCGGGGACGCGGTGGACTACCGGGAGGAGGCCGGGGCCGACCACTTCGCGGTCATCGACCCCGGGCACCCCGTCTGGAACGTCGTCCGGGCCCACCTGGCAAAGGTCTGACCCACCACGGTCAGGACGGGCTGGACGAGTCCCGCGAGGAGCCGTTGCGCCAGCGGTCGGCGACGGAGTCGAAGAGCTTCCCGCCCGCGCTGGCCGCGCTCCCGGCGACGTCGCGCAGGGTGCCCAGCAGCGGGTCCTCCGAACGCTCCCACGCCTCCTTGTAGTGGTTGGCGGCGTTGCGGGCCTCCTGGCCGACGCTCGCGTCGCGGTCGGAGGCGCGGCGCGGGTAGTCGCCGCCCAGGATGCGCTGGTAGGAGCCGCTCTCCACCCACCGGTGCAGCTCGGCCAGGCGCACCACCGCGAACGGGTGGGTCTGGCCGCTGAGGCTGAGCAGCTTGAGGAGGCTGTCGCGCGCGTCTCCGCCCCGCTCGTACTCGCGGGCCTGCTCCAGGAAGGAGTCGGGGTTCATCTCGGCGAGGGCGGAGCCGCCCGCCATCTTCATCAGGGCGCGCTTGACCGCCTCGGGGTCCTGGCAGGCGAGGACGCCCGCGCGGTCGCAGGAGAGCTCGGATTTGCGGTACCACTCCTCCAGGGCGGCCACGATGGCGCGGATGCCGATGTAGCCCAGCGGAATCCACGCCACCCGGGCGGCGAGCTGGATGAGGGCCAGCAGCATGGTCCGGTACACGGCGTGGCCGCTGAGGATGTGGCCGACCTCGTGCCCGATGACGAACCGCTGCTCCTCGGCGTCGAGCAGGTCGAACAGGCCCGTGGTCATGACGATGAACGGCTTCTGGCTGCCGATCGCCATGGCGTTGGGCTTGGGGTTCATCTGGATGTAGAGCTCGGGGACCTCGTCCAGGTCGAGGACGTAGGCGGCGTCGCGCACGTAGTCGTACACGTGGGGGAACTGGGTCGGTCCGACACGCACCGCGCTGGACAGGAACATCAGTCGCAGCGCCCGCTCGTTGAAGAGCCCGGACATGCGCTTGAACACCTCGTCGAACCCGCGCAGCGAACGCAGCGCGACCAGGGCGCCCCGGTCGGCGGGATGCTCGTAGGCACGAGGTGAGATCTCGGAGAGCCGGACGCGTACGCGGTCTGGAGAGTTCGCCATACCGGAATGCTATGCGCCGGATCGGTGCTTGGCCACGGTTGGGGGTGATCGAGATATGACGCGATTCGCGGATCCTTCGGGAACGGTCGGGAAGGTTGCCGCGCCGCCGCTCGTTGACCCAGTGCGAAGGACATATCGGGATCGAGGGCCGTTGGCGGTACATCCCGTCGGCTACTCTCGGTGGGCCGATCCCGGCAACGACCACGGCGAAACGGAGCGCACAGTGGCGAACGAGACGACCGGCGCGCCCAAGCGGGCCGGATCCCCCCCCACCAAGGTGGGCATCATGGGTGGCACCTTCGACCCCATCCACCACGGGCACCTCGTCGCAGCCAGTGAGGTGGCGCACCTCTTCGACCTCGACGAGGTCGTGTTCGTCCCCACCGGTCAGCCCTGGCAGAAGGACCCCGACACCGTCACCCCGTCCGAGGACCGGTACCTCATGACGGTGATCGCCACCGCCGAGAACCCGCAGTTCCGGGTCGACCGCATCGAGATCGACCGCTCCGGACCCACGTACACGCTGGACACCCTGCGTGAGATGCGCGCCTCCTACGGTCCCGACGTGGAGCTGTACTTCATCACCGGAGCCGACGCGCTCGGCGCCATTCTGAGCTGGCACAACGTCGACGAACTCTTCGACCTCGCGCATTTCGTAGGCTGTAACCGACCCGGGCACCACCTCAGTGACACCGGGCTGCCCGAGGGCAAGGTCTCGCTGGTGGAGGTTCCCGCGCTGGCCATTTCCTCGACCGAGTGCCGGGAACGGGTCCGCAAGGGCGAACCCATCTGGTACCTGGTCCCCGACGGCATCGTCCGCTACATCAACAAGACCGGGCTCTACCGGGAGAGCTGAAAGGCAGCAACCACAACGTGACAGCCACCGACAGGGCACTGGAGTTGGTCCGGGTCGCGGCCGAGGCCGCCTCCGACAAGCTCGCACAGGAGATCATCGCCTACGACGTCAGCGACCAGCTCGTCATCACGGACGCCTTCGTGCTGTGCTCGGCGCCCAACGACCGCCAGGTCCGCGCGATCGTCGACGAGGTCGAGGACCAGCTCCGTCTCAAGGCCGGAGCCAAGCCGGTCCGCCGCGAGGGCGAGCGGGACGGCCGCTGGGTGCTGCTGGACTACGCGGACATCGTCGTGCACATCCAGCACGAGGAGGAGCGCGGGTACTACGGCCTCGAACGCCTGTGGAAGGACTGCCCCGAGATCGGCCTTCCCGAGAGCGCGCGCGGCGCCGAGCGCACGCCCGAGCAGTAGCCTCCGAACGGGAAGAGACACCACGACGTGAGCGACACGACCCCCCGCGTGCTGTTCTGGCGGCACGGACGGACGGCCTGGAACGTCGAGAACCGCTTCCAGGGACAGACCGACATCGAACTCGACCGCGTCGGGCACGCCCAGGCCGAACGGG
Organism: Nocardiopsis sp. CNR-923; assembly: GCF_001942255.1. Taxonomy (GTDB): domain Bacteria; phylum Actinomycetota; class Actinomycetes; order Streptosporangiales; family Streptosporangiaceae; genus Nocardiopsis. Next base: position 117,510 of record NZ_MKKC01000131.1, on the reverse strand, counting down.
CGGGGAAGGTGCTCGCCAAGCTCGGCCCCGACGTCATCGTCGCCTCCGACCTGCGCAGAGCGGCCGACACGGCCGGGTACCTCAGCCGGGCCTGCGGGGTCGGGGTCGAGTACGACAAGGGTCTGCGCGAGCGCTACGGCGGTTCCTGGGAGGGGCTGACCGGCAAGGAGCTGTCCGCGCGCTGGCCGGAGCGGCACGCCCGGATGGACATCCCCGACGGCGAGCACGTCTGCGAGGTCGGGGACCGGGTGGTCGCGGCCGTCGACCGGGCGCTGGCCCGGACGCCTTCGGGCGGGCTGGTCGTCGTGGTGAGCCACGGCGCGGCCGTGCGCGCCGGGATCGCCAGGATGCTGGGGATCTCCGACGAGCAGCGGGAGGTGCTCGGCCCGCTGAGCAACTGCTGCTGGTCCGTGCTCCAGACTCGGCGGGGCCGATGGCGGTTGATGGAGCACAACGCGGCGAACCTGCCGGAACCGGTGGTGCTCAGCGACGACGCCTGAATCGTTTCGACGAAATCGCCGGATTCCGCTATCGTTCTGGGAGTCGGCGGGCCACCCGCCCGCACGACTCCCACACGGGGCTATGGCGCAGTTGGTAGCGCGCCTCCATGGCATGGAGGAGGTCTGGGGTTCGAATCCCCATAGCTCCACTCGCCTCCGAGGCGGCCCTGTTCGCGCGTGAACGCGCTCACCGGGTCGTCTCGTCGTCTCCTCTGGGGGCGACCCCCAGACCCCCGGTGTGGGGCTTCGCCCCACGGGTTGTAGTTGGCTTGCCCAGGGTCCACGGACTCAGGACGACCCTGCTCGCGCGTGATCGCGCTCGCCGGGTCGTCCTTCGTTCTTCTGGGGGTGGGCCCTCAGCCCGTGCGCCGCTCGCGCCTCCAGCGGACGTAGCCGCCCCGCAGACTGCGCGCATGGCGGCCCGTGGCGTTGATGAGACGGACGGCGCGGGGTGACACGACGCAGTAGGGGCCCTGGCAGTAGGCGAGGATCGTCGTGTCCCACGGCAGCTCGGCGATCCTCCCCTCCAGCTCCCGGAAGGGACCGAGACCGCGCCCGGCACGTGCCCCTGTGCGAACTCCCGTGTCGACCGCAGGTCCACCACGACCGCCTCGCCGTGCGCCACCATCTGCGCCAGCTCCTCGGAGGTGACCGCGCCCGAACCGCCCTCCCGTCCCAGATGACGCTCGACCTCCTCCCGCAGGCCGCCCATCCGCTGTTCGCTGAAGTCCTGGAAACGCCCCAGGAACCGCGACACCTCCTCGTCCCGCAGCGCGTAGTGGACGTGGGTGCCCTCGCGCCGACTCGTCACCAGCCCCGCCGCGCGCAGCTGCTGGAGCTGGGCCGAGGTGTTCTTCAGGGGGAGCCCGCCCCGGCGCGCCAGTTCCTCGACCGTGCACTCGCCCTGGTCCAGCAGGTCGAGCAACCGCAGGCGCACCGGCGCCGCGAGCGCCTTGCCGACCCGGGCGAGGTGTTCGTAGATCGGGGCTTCGGGGAAGTCGGTCATGCTCTAGCCGTACTTCGGCAGGTCGCCGCGCAGGAAGGACACGTACCGGTCGGCGTCGCGCAGGAGGACGTCCCTGGCGTTCCCGCGCACGCTCAGATCCCACCACCCGCCGTGGATGGTGTCGAACTCCAGGTCGCGCACGGCCTCGACGACTCGGCGGACGAGCCGCTCGGGCAGCGGGAGCCGGTTGGGCGCGCTGTACAGGAAGGTCACGCGGTCACGGCCGGGGGTGACCATGATGGTGTCCCCGGTGAAGAGCGCCCCGGCGCCGTCTGCCAGGTGCAGGACCGCGCTGCCGGGGAAGTGCCCGCCCGTCTGGACGAGGGTCAGCCCGGGCAGCGGGCTGAGCGTGCCGTTCCACCGGCGCACCCGCGTGCTCGGCCACGGAAGCCAGGGCTCGTCCGCCTCGGGCAGGACGATCTCGGCGTCGAGGAGATCGGCCCACTCGACGGCCGCGCCGTACATGTGCGGATGGCTGGAGGCGACGACCGCGGCGCCCCCCAGCCGCTCCACCTCGGCCACGGCGTCACGGTCCAGGAAGACCGGTGGGTCCCACAGGAGGTTCCCGGCCTCGGTCTCGACCAGGACGCCGCGGTGTCCCACGCCGATCCCGGGCTCCGCGCCCAGCCCGGTGACGCGGTCCTGGACCGGGCGCGTCACGACGCGGAAACCCTCGGCCGCGAGTGCGGCGCGTGTGGTGAAGTCGGGTCCGGTGGGTGGGACGTACTGGCGCTCGTCCACGCAGATCGGGCAGGCGTCCGGCGCGCTGGTCGCGGGTGCGAACACGGCGCCGCAGGTGCGGCAGACCCAGTAGTCCCTCGGGACTCGCGCTGCGGGGGTGGATCCTGACGGCCCGGACATACGATGCCTCTTTCATCTATTGATCTAATGATCAATAGAATACTGGTGGATCCGATGCGCCGCAAGGTCCGCGATCTTCGAAGGGAAGAGTCCTCCCCGGGTGTCGAGGCCACGGTTCGTCGTTCGTCGTCGGTAGGAAGAGTGCGGTCAACAGAACGCGCGTATCCACCAGGGAGCGGATATGAGACTCACCGTCAACACCTTCGTCAGCCTCGACGGCGTCATGCAGGGTCCGGGCGGGGCTCAGGAGGACACCAGCGGCGGGTTCGGGCGCGGTGGGTGGCTGACGCCGTTCGCGGACACGGACATGGGCCGCATCGTCGACGGGTGGTTCGCCCGAACCGGGGAGGTCCTGCTCGGCCGCACGACCTTCGAGATGATGCGCCCCTACTGGTCGTCGGTCACCGAACCCGACAACCGGGTGGCCACGGTGCTCAACACCTACCCGAAGCACGTGGTGTCCACCACGCTCACGGAGGAGGAGGCCGACTGGGGCGACACCTCCGTCATCGCCGACCGCGTCGAGGACCGCGTTCGCGAACTCAAGGAGCGCCCCGGCGACGAACTCCAGGTGCACGGCAGCTGGCGACTGGCCCAGACCCTGCACGGGGCGGGTCTGGTCGACCTCTTCCGGCTGCTGGTCTTCCCCGTCGTGGTCGGTCAGGGCAAGCGGCTGTTCGACGAGGGCTCGGTCCCGACCGGGTTCCGGGTCGAGTCGGCCGAGACCACGGCGAACGGCCTGGTCTCGCTCGATCTCGTCCCCGACCCGGACATCGACCTCGCCTCGGGGCGGGAGTTCGCGGTCGTCGACGGCCGGGAGACGATCGTCTGACCGCGGGCGGGCGCCGCCCGCCCGCGGTGCTCCGTCACCCGGCCGACGCGGCCTCGGGCACGCCGGGGTCTGCCTCCGGGACCCCGGCGATGCGCAGCGCCGCGACCAGTTCGCGGTACAGTGCGTCGTCCTCCAGCAGCCCGCGGTGCGTGCCCTGGGCGCGCACGCGGCCGTCCTCCATGACGATGATGCGGTCCGCGCCGATCACCGTGGACAACCGGTGTGCGATGGTCACCACCGCGGCCCGGTCGGCGTGGCGGCGCACGCTGTCGGTGACGGCCGCCTCGGTGATCGCGTCCACCTGCGAGGTCGCCTCGTCCAGCAGCAGCACGTCCGCCGAGCACAACAGGGCGCGGGCGAGGGCGACGCGCTGGCGCTCGCCCCCGGAGAACGAGGTCGCGTCCAGCGGGGTGTCCAGCCCCTCCTCCAGAGCATCCACCCGGTCCGCCAACCGCACCTCGCGCAGCACCCGCCGGATGTCGGCCTCGTCCGCGTCCGGGCGGCCGAACACGAGGTTCTCCCGCAGGGTCCCGGGCACCACCGGGGTGTCCTGCTCCACGTAGGCGAAACGCTCCCGCACCTGAGCCGGGCTCAGCTCGGGGTACGGCTGGCCGTCGATCAGGATCCGGCCGTCCTCGGGCTCCAGGAAGCGCAGCAGGAGGGAGAGCACGGTGGTCTTCCCCGCCCCGGACGGCCCGACGATCGCGGTGTGCCCGCGCCTCGGCACCGTGATGTCGACCGAGTCGAGCGCCGCCCTCGTGCCGGGGGCGTAGCGGGCGGTGACCCCGCGCAGTTCGACGACCGCGCCGCCGGGGGAGCCGGAGCGAGCGGGCGCGCTCACCGGGGCGCTCGCGGCCGGTTCGAGCGGGATGTCGGTCACCTCACGGATCCGGCGTGCCGCGGCGACCCCCGACTGGAGGGCCGTGACGCTCTGGGAGAGCTCCGACACCGGTCCCATCAGGGTGAACGCGTAGAGCAGGAAGGCGACCAGGGTCGAGACCTCGATCGCACCGCCGGTGGCGCGCACGGCGCCCAGCCCGAGGATGGCGATGATCGCGAGCTGCACACCGCTGAAGGCCACTGTCAACGCGACGGCCTGGCGGCGCACGGCGCGCACGCTGTGCCGCGCCGAATCCTCGGCGTCGCGTACGACGCGGGCGCGATCCGCTCCTCCGCCCGGCTCGCCTTGACCGTGCGCATCGCCCGCAGGGCGCCTTCCAGGACGCCGCCCATGGAACCGAGCGAGGCCTGGGCGCGTTCCTCGTGCCGGGCGATGGCGGGCATCAGGGTCAGGAAGAGCAGCGCCACGACGATGACCGCCACGACGGTGGTGCCCAGCAGCACCGGGTCGAGCAGGGCCATCATGACGAGCGTCCCGACCAGCAGCACCGCGCCGTTGACGAGGGCGACCAGACTGCGCCCGACGGCCTCGTTGAGGAGCACGGTGTCGGAGGTGACGCGGGTGACCAACTCGCCGGGCGGCCGTTTGGTCAGCGGCAGCAGCGCGGCGCGGAGGTAGCGCTGGACGATCGAGGTCCGGGCGTCCAGGACGATGCGCTCGGCCATCGTGCCCAGCAGGATCCAGTGCCACAGGCCCAGGACGGCGCCCACCAGGAACAGGCCGAGGAGGAGGGCGACCGGCATGGCCAGATCACCCGCGTCGGCGACGGTGTCCAGGACCAGCTTGATGACCATGGGGCTGGCCAGTTCCAGGGCCGAGCCGAAGAGTGCCAGGAACAGGCCGAGGACGAGTGTGCCCCGGTAGGGGTGCACGAACGACCAGAGCACGCGTAACTGGGCGAATCTCGGTTCGTTCCCAGCGGTAGTATGGGCATTAGTGTCCAGGTTTCGATCAGTCATGATCTATATTAGGTCATGCATGACCGATTCTCGTCAAATGAATACCCATCGGTCTAGGATGGTGGGCATGGCGAACAGGACTACTGCGATGGACCAGACGAGGACGCGCGCACGGACCCGCCGGGCGATCCTCGAAGCGGCGGTCGAGGTCCTGGGGGACAACTCCGCGGCGCCGCTGTCCGAGGTGGCCAGAACCGCCGGGGTGGCGCGGAGCACGCTGCAGCGCTATTTCCCCGAGCGCTCCGACCTCACCCGCGCCTTGGGGGAGTACGTCGAGGAGCTGGTCAACGAGGCCACCGTGCGGGCGCGCACCACCGACGGCACCGCCATCGAGGCCTTCTCCCGGCTGGTCGCGGAGTACTTCGGGGCGCGCAAGGCCATCCTGGCCGCCTTCGGGGACCAGGACGTCCCGCGGGAGCCGGCCGAGTGCGAGAGCGGTCCCGCCGACCTCGCCCTCTACGACCTCGTCGAACGCGGGCACGAGGACGGCACGATCGATCCGAGGATCACGCCCCTGTGGGCGCAGCAGTTGCTGTGGTCGGGGTTGTACGCCGGGGCGGTCTACGTCAACGTGGCCCGCGTTCCGGCCTTCGAGGCGCTCAACATGTGCCTGCTGTCCCTGGTCAAGGCGGTGTCCGACGACAGGCGGGCCTGACCGGGGAGCCGGGTCACAGGTAGAGGCCGGTCCCGCGCTCGGGAGACTCGTTGGCCACCGCGTGCACGTCTCGTTCACGGAGGATGACGTAGCGTTCGCCGTTCAGTTCGACCTCGCCCTGGTCATCCGGGTCGAACAGCACGCGGTCGCCCGTCTTGACGTGGCGGGCGCCCGTCCCGGCGCCGCAGACCTCACCCCACGCGAGCCTGGTCGCCAGCTTCACCGTGTCCGGGATGACCAGCCCGGCGCTGCTGCGCCGCTCGCTCTTGTCCGGGACCGCCCTCACCAACAGGCGATCGTGGAGCATCTGGATTTCAAGCTTTGATTCGGGCACCACTCCAGAGTATTCGGCTCCGCCCGGGGATACTCCCCGCCCAGGGCCGGGCGGTGGCTCAACCCACTCACGGACTCCGGTAGAGTGTTGCCAACGCGAGCGGGGGAACCGCCCGGCACACCAGGGGCTATGGCGCAGTTGGTAGCGCGCCTCCATGGCATGGAGGAGGTCTGGGGTTCGAATCCCCATAGCTCCACGGATCAGGACGACCCGGCGGGCGCGGACGCGCCCGCCGGGTCGTCCTTCGTTTCTTCTGGGGGCGCCCCAGGCCTCCGGAGCGCTGCTCGGCCTGCTGCCGCCGAGACGACCGACCGGGCCGGGACTCAGGCGGACTTGGGCGTCGCACGCATGCCGATGTAGACGCACGGCGTCCCGTTGGTCAGACGCGAGAACACCACCGGGACGGCCGGGGAAGCGCCGGGAACGAGATGCCGCTCGCGGAGGGTGTCGAGGCGGTTCTGCCAGTGGGCGTGGTCGAAGCGCATGGGGATCCTTCGTTGTCGGTGGTTGCCCGGCCGTGTAACCGTGGTTCGGGGGCCTGTCGTCAGGACGTGCGGCCACCGCGCAGGGTCGCCAGCCGTTCCTGCCATTCGGCGGCCAGCGCGGGCATGCGTTCGCCGAGGAACTTTGTGAACTCCACGAGCTCCTCCATGCGGGCCCGGCGCTCGGCGGTCTCGCCTTCCATCGCCTCCAGGCCGCGGCGGGCCAGGGCTCCGAGCGCTTCGTACCCGGCGGGATCGTCGATCAGGCGCAGCCAGATCCGCGGGTCCAACCGCACGCGGTCGACACGCTCTCCGGCCGAGCGCGACCGCTGGACCCAGGCCCAGTCCTCCAGGGCGCCGACCGCGCTCGTGACCGCCGTGCGGCTGGCGTGCAGGGCATCGCTCATCTCGGCGATGGATGGTCCCTTGGTCGGGTCAGGTCGCCGCTCCTCGTCCGGTAGACTCTTCACCGTCACTTCACCAGGGGCTATGGCGCAGTTGGTAGCGCGCCTCCATGGCATGGAGGAGGTCTGGGGTTCGAATCCCCATAGCTCCACGGACTCAGGACGACCCGGCGGGCGCGGACACGCGCGAGCAGGGTCGTCCCTCGTGCTTTCGGGGGAAGCCCCCCCGGGGTTCCGGTGTGCCGCTCGGCTCCCGCCGAAAGCCTGCGGCACACCGGCCCTCCCGGTCCGCTACTTCGCCGCGCCGCGGTAGACGAGCGCGCGCAGGAGTGCGTCCACCGGCCCCCGCCGGCCCGTGCGGTCCATCCACGCCGCGACGCAGACGGCGAGCAGCCACACCGCGAACGCCGTGCACAGGGCGCCGAACGCGCCCACTCGTGCGCCCAGGCCGCCCAGGTCCGGATGCAGGATCACGGCCACCAGCACCGAGTTGGCCAGGTAGAAGGTCAGCGACCGCTGCCCGACGGCGGCGACGGCCCGGACGATTGGCCCCCGCCGATCGCCGAACCGGAGGCCGAGCAGGCCGAACACGGCCGCGTATCCCGCCCCGCCGAAGACGCCGGTGAGCACCTGGAGCGCCAGCAGCAGTCCGGTGGAGACCGGCCCCGGGGAGAGGACGCCCACGGTGACCAGGGCGGCGGGCAACGCGCCCAGTACGGAGGCCGCGGTTCCGACCACGGCGACACGGGTCAGCAGGACCCGGTGCGCCGCGGGGTCGTCCAGGAGTTTGCGGCGACCGGCCCAGAACCCGAGTGCCACCAGGAGCAGCAGCGGGTAGGCGAACGCGATGAACAGCGGGGTGAACGGCACACCGGACAGTCGGCTCACCCAGTCTTCCGCCGTGGTGTAGCCCGGCAGCCCCCACTGGCCCGAGGCCTCGCCCTGCTCGCTGGAGGCGACCGCGAACATGCCCAGGGTCACCGTCACCGCGTAGACCGGGGTCAGGATCGCGACCGCGCGGGTGATCGCGCGGTCGGGGCGGAACAGCAGCCACCCCAGGGCGAGCCCCGCCAGGCCGTAGGAGGCCAGGATCTCTCCGGGGAAGACCAGGAACGCGTGGACCGAGCCGAACAGGAGGAGGTACAGGCTGCGCCGCCGCATCAGTCGACGCGCCTCGCGCTCACCCTTCCCTGCGTTCAGCTGACGGGCGACAAGCCACCCCATTCCGTAGCCGTAGAGGATCGCGAACATCGAGAACGCGCGGTTGTCCAGGACGAGCACGGTGAGGAACCGCGCCGCGTCGTCCAGGGGTGAGGTCCGCTCGGCCGCGGCACCGAAGGACACCCCCGCGTAGACCCCGGCGTAGGCCATGGCGATCAGCAGCAGCATCGCCCCCCGTGCCAGGTCGGGTGCGAGTTCGCGCTCACTGGCGGGGGCGGTGCCGCCGGTGGTCGCCGATCTGGGGTGGGTCATCGTGACGTCCTTCGTGTCGTGGCGGTTACGGCTCGACCGACCCTAGGACCCCTTGAGGTCAGTTACTGTCCTGGACTCGGGGGCGGAGGGGTCGGCTGATCGAGGAACGGGGCCGTCGTCGCGGGCGTCCAAACAGACAAATCCACATACTCAACACATTCGGGGTGCTATGCGCAGTCTGTGGAACCTGATCCCCCTCCCCTCCTTCCTCCGCCGCGCCGAGACGGTCGCGTCCATCCCCTGTCCCCGCTGTGCGCCCGCGCCCGCGACCACCGCTGCGGACGTCCCCCGGCCCGCGGGCCAGCCGTTCACCGCGGCCGAGTGGGGCCAGGTGGTCCGGGTCGCGGTGATCGACAAGATCGACGAGGTCCTGTCCGAGAGCTACGCCCTCCTGGCCGACCACACCCCGAGTGAGCCCGCCCACTCCGAGGACCTGGCGCGGATCCGCCGTATCCGCACGGCTCTGACCGCGATCGCCGAGGACCTGGGGCCTCGCGCCCGTAGGGCCCGGCCGGGTGAGCGCGACTGGATCGAGTCCGAACTCCTGTCGACCGTGCTGAGCGCGGAGACGGAGATCGGCCGCCTGTTCGCCGGGCTGCGCTGAGCGTGTTCCGCGACTTCCGCCGGCCCCGCGTCGCCCGGATCTCCTCCCGTTCCGCGCCGGGGTCTGTGGACAACGCTCCGGCCGTCGCCCGCGCCCGGTACTGTCGATCCGTGGCAGATCTTCCCGACGTCCCCACTCTGCTCGACGCGGCCGTCGCCGCTCTGGGCGGCGCCCCCCGCGAGGGCCAGTCGACCATGGCCGGAGCCGTCGCCGAGGCGGTCGACCGGCGCGAGCACCTCGTGGTCCAGGCCGGAACCGGCACCGGCAAGTCCCTGGCCTACCTCGTACCCGCGGTCAGACACGCGATGGCCACGGAGAGCACCGTCGTCGTCTCCACGGCCACCATCGCACTCCAGAACCAGCTCATCGACCGCGACCTGCCACGCCTGGCCGCCGCTCTGGCGTCGCTACTGCCGCGCGAGCCCACGTTCGCGGTGCTCAAGGGGCGTCGCAACTACCTCTGCCGCAACCGCCTCAACACCGCCGACGACGAGGCCGAGGACGCCGAACTCTTCGACCCCCGCCAGCTCTCCTCGCTCGGCCGTCAGGTCGCCCGTGTGCACGAGTGGGCCGAGGACACCGTCACCGGAGACCGCGACGAGCTCGTCCCCGGCGTCAGCGACCTAGCCTGGCGCCAGGTGTCGGTGGGCGGCAACGAGTGCGTCGGAGCCCGGGTCTGCGCGTTCGGCCAGGAGTGCTTCGCCGAGTTCGCCCGCGAGGCCGCCCAGGGCGTGGACGTCGTGGTCACCAACCACGCCATGCTCGCCATCGACATGACCCAGGGCGGCCACATCCTGCCCGAGCACGACACGATCATGATCGACGAGGCCCACGAGCTGGTCGACCGCGCCACCTCCGTGGCCACCGAGAGCCTCACCGAGCGCGCAGTCGGCACCGCCGCCAAACGCGCCGGACGACTCGTCGAACCCGGAATCGGCGAGCGCCTCGCCGAGTGCGCCGACGGCCTCGGGCTGATGCTCGCCGACGCGCCCGACGGCCGCCTCGACCACATCGACGACGGCCTCGCCGGCGCCGTCGCCGCCGTGCGCGACGCCGCGTCGGCCTGTGTCAGCGCCATCGGACCCTCCCCCGGGGAACTCGACCCCGACACCGCCTCCGACCGCCGGCTGGCCCTGGCCTCCCTCGGGGAGGTCCACGACGCCGCCGTGAGCGTCCTGGAGTCCTTCGAACCCGCCCTGCGCGACCGCACCGACGTCGTCTGGCTCACCCGGAGCCCGTCCCGGCCGCCCTCCCTCAACGTGGCTCCGCTCGCGGTGGGCGGGCTGCTCCGCGAGAAGCTCTTCGGCGACCCCACGGTCGTGCTCACCTCGGCCACGCTCACCCTCGGCGGCTCCTTCTCCGCACTGGCCCGCCAGTGGGGCCTGGGCCGCGAGGTCACCGAGGAGGCCGCCGAGCGCGCCGCGGCCGGGAAGACCGAGCCAGCAACCGACCAGGCCCCCGATCCCGACGACGACGGACCGCACCGCGCGGCGGGCGAGCCCCGTTGGCGCGCGCTCGACGTCGGCTCGCCCTTCGACCACGCGCGCAGCGGCATCCTCTACGTGGCCACCCACCTGCCCCCGCCGGGCCGGGACGGTCTGGCCGACGCCTACCTGGACGAGATCGCCGAGCTGATCGAGGCCGCCGACGGCCGCGCGCTGGGCCTGTTCTCCTCCATGCGAGCCGCCCAGAGGGCCGCGGAGGAGCTGCGCGGACGCCTGGAGCACCCGATCCTGTGCCAGGGGGAGGACTCCACCGGCCAGCTCGTACGCCGGTTCGCCGAGGAGGAGCGGGCCTGCCTGTTCGGCACCCTGTCGCTGTGGCAGGGCGTCGACGTGCCCGGCGCCTCGCTGCAACTGGTGATCGTCGACCGGATCCCGTTCCCCCGCCCGGACGACCCGCTGGCCTCGGCCCGTCAGCGTGCGGTCGCCGCGCACGGCGGCAACGGCTTCCTCTCGGTCGCCGCCACCCACGCCGCCCTGCTGCTCGCCCAGGGCACGGGCCGCCTCCTTCGGTCCACCGACGACCGCGGCGTCATCGCCGTGCTCGACCCGCGACTGGCCACGGCGCGCTACGGGGGGTTCCTGCGCGCGTCGTTGCCGCCCTACTGGGGGACGACCGACCCCGCCGTGGCCAGGTCGGCGTTGCGACGGCTGTCCGCGACGACGGAGGCCGTCTCTGCGGCGGGTTGACCGCGCGTTCGGGGCGGCGAGGTCCGGGACGGATGGTCTTCGCGGGTCCTGCACCGTTCGCCGACGTGTCCGGCGGGGGCCGTTCACCCGCGTACGGGGACCCGCGCGGTCGGCCTCAGCAGACGGGGCCGTGGGGGGCTCTTGCGGGCCGGGGGCGACCGGAGGGTGGGACTCACCCGTCGCTGGTGGGGCGCGGAGGGCGGCGGGGGTGACGTACGGGGCTGAGACGTTCGCGGGAGTCGAGGGCTATCGTCGGTCCCGGAAACCGAAGAGGCGGATCGCGTAGCCGGGGGAGTCGTCCTCGGGCTCCTGGATGTACCAGCGGTCGTCGTGCGCGCCGACCAGGAGTTCGTTCCACATCATGTCGATGAGCTTGAGCCGGGACACCACCGAGGCCTCGGGGTCCAGCACGATCGAGTAGGTCTGGTCGGTGAGCCGCTGCGTCACCATCCCCACGGACTGGCCGTCCCAGATCGCCGGGACGGGGGCGTGGCCGACCTCCACCCCGCACAGGCGCAGCTGCTCGACCTCCTCGTCCAGCGCCTCGGCGGCCAGGGCGCCGTCCAGACGGAGCGCGTCTTCGAGTTCGTCGCGGTCCTCGTCACCGCGCAGGTAGGCGTGGTAGGTGCGGTAGCCGCACTTACGGCACTTGCGCCAGACGACGCAGCGGGCCACGCCGTAGGCCGACTGGGCCTCGCCCACGCTCTGGTAGTCGCTCACCCCGCGGATCATGCCGCACTCACAACACAGGGCAGTGAGATCCTGCTTCATCAGAGTCCCCCCTCCCAGGCGAGTATGCGATGGATGAGGCCCGTTAGGGAACCCGTTCGGCGAGGAAGTCGCGGCAAGGTGTCGTCATCAATGCCCAAAATGACCGAGTCGGGGGTTTCGACCGGACCCGGGCTGGAAGGTCCTCGCGTCCGATCTCATTCGTCCAGGGACAGCCCGCGTTTGTTCCGGGCGTCCAGTCCCGCATCCGCTGCGGATACCCGACGATCTGGACGTCGTAGACGGGGGCCGCCAGGCGCCCGGCCACCTTGCGGATGACGTCGGGGGAACCGCACCGGCGGCGGGTCCACTCCCCGTCGGTGGCCACAGCCACGGCCGTGGTCTGGGTGGCGAAGGTCACGGGTTCGACGAAGAACTCAACTCCGACCCGGCTCCTGGCGAACTCGATCAGCGCCTTGATGTCGTCGTCCTTGGTGATTCGGTCGAAACGGGCCTTGCTCGTGCGGTTGGCCCTGCTCAGGCCCAAGCGGTCTCGCCATCCCATCGGCGCTCATGTCCTCACGTGTCTATCGGCCGGATCGGCCCCGGCGCCCCGGCCGGTACCCGGGACATCGCGGCTCGGACTGATTCTAGTCCCGCCCACCGACATCCGGCCGGGCGCGGATGGTGCGGGAGCGCACCGGTTTCACGGGTTCTCCGGACAGGAGTGTCACCGCGCTGCTACTTTCTGTTCGCACGGCGTGAGGTAGGGGGAGTCATGATGCCGATGTGGTCATGGGCGGGGGAGACCGCGCGTCACCTGCGGTCGGTCGGTCAGGTCGACCTCGCCGAGGCGGTCACGAGTCTGCCGCAGCTGTGCGAGTCGGGGGAGGCGGTCCGGGTGGAGGCCGTCGCACGCTCGGCCCTGCGCACGGCCCGTCGGCTGGTCTTCGAAGCGGGCGGCGACCGGGCCGAGGTGCCGGGGGTGCTCGGCCCGCCCACCCTGCTCTACCTCGCGCACTGGCCCCTGGCGGTACGGGTGGGCGCCCTCGCCGAGGGCCGGCGTGCCCTGGAACAGGCCGCGGCCGCGGCCGAGGGCGTGCCCGATCCGCGCGCGCACGGACCGCTCCCGGTCTCCGCACTGGAGACGCTCGTGCGCTGTCACGCCAACGTCGACGCGGGCGGCACCACCGCCGAGCGCGGCGAACTGCTGTCCTCCCGGCGTCTGGCCGGATGGGAGCAGTCACCCGCCTGGCCCGCCTTCTGCCTGGCCCGGGCCCAACTGTTCATCGACGAGGGCAGGCCCGACCGCGCCGAGGCGGACCTGCGTCGCTACGAGCACACAGCCACCGGCCCCGCCCTGCTCGGTGCGGAGGGCGTGTTCACGCTGGTTCGTGCGCTCCGCCACCAGGACAAGCACACCGACGCCCTGGAGGCGCTGGACCGGCTGGAGGCCGAGATCGCGCTGGCGCCGGACGTCCACGGCGGACGCCGCGTCTCCCTGCGCCGCCTGGTCCGCTTCGAACGCGCGCGGCTGCTGTCCTGGCTGGCCCGTCTTGGCCTGTACCCGTCCCGCGACGCCATCGTGCCCCTGCCGACCATTGAGGAGGCCGAGGCGTACCCGAGCCTGCGGCCAGCCTGGGTGGAGGCCGTGGAGAACCTCGTCTGCCAGGGCGCGGTCCGCAACGACTGGCGGCTGGGCGTGCGCGTCACCACCTGGTCGCGCTACTTCGAGCGGGTCGGGGCCCCGCGCAGGGGCGCCGAACTGGCCCTGGCCGCCGCGCGGTTGGCGGCGGGCCGGGGCGCGCGCTGGGTGGCCACCTGCTCGACTCGGCGCGCCGAGCGCCTCATCGGCGAGCTGAGCGCCACCGAGGAGATCACCGGCGACCTCGACGAGGTCCGTGCCATGGTCACGGCCATGACCCCCGTCCAGCCCCTGGCGCCAGCCGACCGGATCCTGGAGTACCTGCGCGCCCAGCCCGCCGAGGAGGTCGACCCCGAACGCCAGGCCGAACAGGTCAACGCGGCCTTGGCGGCCGTTCCGCACGACACTCCGCTGCTGTCGGCGCTCGGACAGGTGGGCCGCACGCTCATGCTCTCCGACGCGGCCACCGAACCGCAGTGGCGCCATATCCGGGAGCGTCCCGGCGACCAGCGGGCGGCCCTGTCACTGCTGGAGACGCTGATGCACGACAACGACACGGCGGGGGTGCGCGACCTGGTCCGCACCCTCACCGCGGGAGTGCCGCACGAGGACGACTACCGGACCGCTCCGGAGGTCGGGGAGGCGGTGGCCAGCGCCCGCCCCGCCGGGTAGGTCAGAGCCTGGGCGGGCAGCCGGGCGGGGCGCCCGCTGGCGAGGACGCTCACCCGTCCCGGTCGATCGCCGGGCGGGACGCAGCCGATCCGGCGCAGGGTCTGCGCGGCCACCGCGCCGGCCGCGGTGAACGTCCGGGCCGCCGGGGCCAGCGCCGCGGTGACGCGCTCGTCCACCAGGTCGTAGTGCGTGCAGCCCAGGACCACGCCGCGCACGTCGTCGGGGGTGCGTGCGGCGGCGTACGCCACGGCCTCCTCGATCAGGCGCGGGTCGGCCGACTCCACGGCCTCGGCCAGGCCCACGCAGGCCACCGGCGTGACCTCGACGTCGTCGGCGAAGGTCTCGATGAGCCGACGCTGGTAGGCGCTGTGCGTGGTGGCGGTCGTCGCCCAGACGGCGATCGGTCCCCCCGCTGCCACCGCGGGCTTGATCGGCGGAACCGTCCCGATCACCGGGACGTGCGGCTCGAACTCGGCGCGCAGTTCGGGGAGCACGTGCACCGAGGCGGTGTTGCACGGCACGACCACCGCGTCCAGGCCGTCCGCCCCCGCGGTCTCGCGGGCCGCGCGCGCTCCCGCCAGCGCGCGTCCGATGATCTGCGCGGGCGTGCGAGCGCCCCACGGCATGTGGTCGGGGTCCATGGACAGCACAAGGTGGGCGTCCGGCCTGGCCGCGTGCAGGGCGGCCGCAGTGGACAGCATCCCGATGCCCGAGTCTACGAGAGCGATGCGCACGGTAGCCGATTCTAGCCGCGGCCGTCGCGCCGGGCGCCCTAGCGTGGCCCACGCCACAGCCGGACGGTCCGCTTACTCCTCGCAGGTCGCAGGCTTGCGTCGGCGACACGGACGGAAATGGGGTGGCACCGAGGCATTTCTCGTGGGTAGAACTGAGGGAATCGGCTCGTCCCCGCTCGTGCGGGACCGGGTCGGACGACACCGTGCGGCACGCGCCGAGACCGGAAGCGGGAACATGGCGACTCGACAGCAGGGGACGGACAGGGCCAGCGGAGAACGGTCGGGGCTGGCGGCGCACATCGCGGCGGTCCAGCGCCTGCGTCGCGAGTACCGGGCACTGCCCGCGGACGCGCCCGTACGACTGGCCAAACCCACCTCGAACCTCTTCCGCTTCAGGGAACCGGCCACCTCCCCACCGCTGGACGTGTCGGCCTTCTCCGGCGTCATCTCGATCGACCCGGTGGAACGCCTGGCCGACGTCGGCGGGATGACCACCTACGAGGACCTCGTCGCCGCGACCCTTCCGCACGGGCTGATGCCGCTGGTCGTCCCGCAGTTGCGCACCATCACCCTCGGCGGAGCCGTGACCGGTCTCGGCATCGAGTCCTCCTCCTTCCGCAACGGACTCCCGCACGAGTCGGTCCAGGAGATGGAGATCCTCACCGGCGCGGGCGACGTCGTCACCGCCACCCGCGACAACGAGCACGCCGACCTGTTCCACGGCTTCCCCAACTCCTACGGAACCCTCGGCTACGGTCTGCGCCTGCGCGTCGAACTGGAACCCGTCTCCCCCTACGTACACCTGCGCCACCTGCGGTTCCACGACGCGGCTGAGGCCATGGACGCGCTCGCACGGATCTGCGCCGACGCCGAACACGACGGCCAGCCCGTCGACTTCGTGGACGGTGTCGCCTTCGGCCCCCACGAGCTCTACCTCTCCCTGGCGCGCTTCACCGACCAGCGCCCTGGGCCAGCGACTACACGGGCACCGACATCTACTACCTGTCCATCCGACGCCACGCGGGCAACGGCCCGGGCGACTACCTCACCGTCCACGACTACCTGTGGCGGTGGGACACCGACTGGTTCTGGTGCTCGCGCGCCTTCGGCGCCCAGCACCCCCTCGTCCGGCCGCTGTGGCCGCGCTCCCTCAAGCGCTCCGACGTCTACCGCAGGCTGGTGGCCTGGGACCGGCGCACCGACTTCTCCCGCCTGCTCAACCACTACCGGGGCAGGCGCCCCCAGGAGCCGCTCATCCAGGACGTCGAGGTGGGCGTGGAGCGCGGCGCGGAGTTCCTGGAGTTCTTCCACGCCGAGATCGGCATGACCCCCGTGTGGATGTGCCCCCTGCGGCTGCGCGAACCCCGGCCGGCCGAAGCGGGCGAGGGCGACCACGTCTGGCCGCTCTACCCCCTCGACAACGACCGCCTCTACGTGAACTTCGGGTTCTGGGGCCTGGTCGACATGAAGCCGCGCCAGCGCCGCGCCCACCACAACCGGCTGGTGGAGGAGGAGGTCGCGCGGCTCGGTGGCCACAAGTCGCTGTACTCGGACTCCTTCTACCCCGAGGACGAGTTCTGGCGCCTCTACGACGGCCCCGCCTACTCCCGTCTCAAGGAGTCCTACGACCCCGGAGGACGGCTGCTCGACCTGTACGCCAAGTGCGTACGCAACCGCTGACACCGCACGCACCGGGCGGCCCCTGGTCGCGTCCGGGAGAGGGAGGACGAGAACATGCGGCTTGCCGAGATCTTCGAGCGGGTCGTCGGTCCCGACGCGCCCATCCGTTTCACCGCCTACGACGGCAGCTCCGCGGGAGCTCCCGACTCCGACGTCGCCCTTCACGTGCGCACGCCGGTCGCGGTCAACTACCTGGCCCAGTCGCCGAACGCGGTCGGCCTCACCCGCGCCTACGTCTCCGGTCATCTGGACGTCCAGGGCGACATGTACACGCTCCTGCGGAGGATGTCCGACTTCGCCCTCGCCAAGGGGGTCAACCTGTCGTTCGGCGACCTCGCCGCCATCGTCCGGTCGGTCGGCTGGGTCAAGTTCGTCAACCGCGTGGCGCCACCGCCGCAGGAGATGAGCCGGAGCAGACTCGCGGGCCTGGGCTGGCGGCACTCCAAGAGCCGTGACGCCGAGGTCATCCACCACCACTACGACGTGTCCAACGACTTCTACGAACTGGTGTTGGGCCCGTCCATGACCTACACCTGCGCCGTCTTCGACGAGGAGGACGGCGCGCTCGACCGGGTAGGGGTGACCGCGTCGGAGGCGTCCGCAGGAGAGGACGGCACGGGCCGAAGGCCCTCCGTCGAGGGTGGTGGAGGGCGGCGGGTGGGCCGCTTCGACGGCGCTCTGGAGAGCGCCCAATTCCGCAAGTACGAGCTGGTGTCCCGCAAGCTCGGACTGGAGCGGGGCATGCGCCTGCTCGACGTCGGCTGCGGCTGGGGCGGCATGGTCATGCACGCCGCCCGTGAGCACGGCGTCAAGGCGCTGGGGGTCACCCTGTCCAAGGAGCAGGCCGACTGGGCGGCCAAGCGGATCGCCCAGGAGGGCCTGTCCGAGCTGGCCGAGGTCCGGCACATGGACTACCGGGACGTGCCCGACGCCAGCTTCGACCGGGTCAGCTCGATCGGCCTGACCGAGCACGTCGGCGCGCGCAACCTGGACGCCTACTTCGCGTCGCTGCACGCCAAACTCGTCCCCGGCGGCAGGCTGCTCAACCACTGCATCACCCGGCCGCGCAACGACCTCAAGGCCCTGGACCCCAAGGGTGTCATCAACCGGTACGTGTTCCCCGACGGCGAACTGGAGGGGCCGGGCGTCATCCAGACCGCGATGAACGACGCGGGGTTCGAGATCCGCCACCAGGAGAACCTGCGCGAGCACTACGCGCTCACCCTCCGCCACTGGGGGGCCAACCTGGATCGGAACTGGGCCGAGGCCGTCGCGCTGGTCGGTGAGGGCACAGCCCGCGTCTGGCGTCTGTACATGGCCGGATGCGTGCTCGGCTTCGAGCGCAACGTCGTCCAGCTGCACCAGGTGCTCGGTGTCCGACTGGACGGCGCCGACGCGCACATGCCGCTGCGTCCCGAGTTCTGACCGATGGACGTCCCCTCCTGTTCGCCGGGAGGGGACACCGGCCCGTCAGGCGCCCGCGGCTGGTCCGGTGACGGCATGATGGAAGCCGTCACACCGGCCCCACGCACCGTGAAGGGACCAGCCAGTGTCCTCAGAAGAGAACGCGCCCCAGAGCGACGAGTCGCCCGCGCCCGACCTTCCCGACCACGTCAAGCACACCGCGATCGCGCTCGTGGGCGCCTACGCCGACCGCAACCGGGACGAGCTGGAGGAGGCGGTCCCCGGGGCGGCCGACGACGTCGACGACGTCCTGTCCGAGCTCAAGGTCATCGCCGCCTTCCTGAGCCGCCGCGTACAGCAGACCGGTGTGGTGTGGAAGCCCGCCGACTCGCGCGAGGCCGTCGCCCGCACGGTCGCCGAGATGCTCCCGCCCGAACTGGAGTTCGCCGTCAGCACCACCTGGGAGGCGCACTCCGTCGGTGAGGAGGAGGCCGCCGAGCGGATCTCCCAGGGCGATCCCATGGTCTTCGTGCACATGCTCGCCGCGTTCAGCGCCGCCATCGGACTGGCCGTGTACCGGCGGCCCGAACTGGTCTCCACGCTTCGCCAGGTGACCGGGCTCGCCGAGGACTGACGGAGACCGGGTCTACCCGTCGGGCCACCGTCTGCTCACGACTCGGCCACAAGGACGCGTTGTTTACTTCACATCGGGGGCTTCCTTACGTAGGTTTCCTACCATCCCCCTGGGGGCCCTCGAATGGAACGGGAGGCGCGCCGATGGCACGCAGACGGACCCACACTCACGTTCACCTCCCCACCGCTGCCCTGGCCCTGGCCCTCACCGCGACCGCCTGCGGCGCGGTCGCGGGCGACGGTCCCGTGGCCGACCCCCTGGTCGTCTGGATCATGGAGGGCACCAACCCCGACGAGACCGCCTACTTCGACGCGGCCAACAGCGCGTTCACGGAGCGGACGGGCGTCGAGGTCGAGGTCGAGTTCGTGCCGTGGAGCGACGCCCAGAACAAGATCTCCACGGCCATCGCCGGAGACACGGTGCCCGACGTGGTCGAACTCGGCACCACCTTCATCCCCGAGTTCGCCGACTCCGGCGCCCTGTACGACCTGTCGACCCACATCGACGACCCCTACCTGTACACCCAGAGCATGCTGCGCATGGGCCAGATCGACGACCGGATCTACGGAGTGCCCTGGTACGCGGCCATCCGCTCCATCGTCTACCGCTCCGACCTGTTCGAGGAGCACGGCCAGGAGGTCCCGCAGGACTGGGCCGAGCTGCGCGAGACCGCCGTCGCGCTCTCCGAGGCCGAGGAGGACATGACCGCCTTCCCCGTCCCGGGGGACGCCCAGTACTCGGTCATGCCGTGGATCTGGGGCGGCGGCGGTGAGCTCGCGGCGCAGCGACCCGACGGCACGTGGGTGTCCGACATCGACAGCGAGGGCGGCCGCGCCGGAATGTCCTTCTTCACCGGCCTCGCCCTGGAGGACGGAGTGTCCACCACGGGAGCGGTGAACTGGAACGAGATCGACGTCATGGAGGCCCTGGCCGAGGAGCGCGCCGTCATGGCGATCTCCGGCAGCGCCACCCCCAAGGCGATCCTGGAGTCCAACCCCGACCTGGAGGGCCGCCTGGGAGCCTTTCCCATCCCGGGCAGGGAGGGTGGGTACACCGACTCCTTCGCGGGCGGTTCCCTGTTGTCCGTGTTCGCGGGGACGGGGCAGGAGGAGACCGCCTGGGAGTACGTCGCGCACCTGACCGGAGACGAGTTCTCCATCCGCTGGTCGGAGGAGACCGGGTTCTTCCCGGGGCGCGCGGCCGCGGTGCGCACGTTCGCCGAATCCGAGAACCCGCTGGTCCGGCCGTTCGCGGTCCAGCTGGAGGCGGCCAGCCGCGGCACCCCCGTCACCCCGGCCTGGGGGCGGGTGGAGGCCGCGAAGGTCATCGTCGCCATGCAGCAGGACGTCCTCAACGGCGACGCCACGGTGGAGGAGGCCACCGAGCACGCGGCCGACGAGGTCGAACGCATCCTCAACGGGGACTGAACGTGGGCACACCGGTCGGACTCAGTGAGGCGCGGCGGCGGCCCGAGCGGGTCGGCCGCTCGGCGGTCCCGGCGCGGGCACGGCCGCGAAGGCGCCGCCGGGCACCGCTCCTCACGGGGGGCGCCCGGCGGGCGCTCCTGCCGTGGGCGCTGTTGGCCCCCGCCCTGACGGTCATCGGGCTGCTCCTGCTCTTCCCCCTGGGGCGCGTCGTGTGGCTGTCCTTCCGGGACTTCCATCTGCGCAACCTGGTCACCGGCACCTCGGAGTCCGTCGGCCTGGCCAACTACGCGGCACTGCTGGGCGATCCGTACCTGTGGCGCGTCGTGCTGCCCAACACGGTGGGCTTCGCCCTGGTCGCGGTGGTCGCGACGGTGGTCCTGGGCACGCTCGTGGCGTTGCTGCTGTCCACCCTGCGGCCGCTCACGCGCGTCATCGTCGTCTCGTGCGTCATGGTGGCCTGGGCGATGCCCGCAGTGAGCGGCACGTACGTGTGGATCTGGATCTTCGACGTCGACGACGGCATCGTCGCCCAGTCGTTGACGTCCCTCGGACTCCTGGGCCCGGACGGGTACAACTGGTTCGCCGACCGCCTGTTCTTCTACGGCGTCGTCACCCTCAACGTGGTGCACAGCGGGTTCCCGTTCGTCGCGGTCACGGTGCTGGCCGGGCTGATGACCGTCCCGCGGGACCTGCACGAGGCGGCGATGATCGACGGAGCGGGCGCCTGGCGGCGGTTCTGGCACGTCACCTTCCCCGTGCTGCGTCCGGTGTTCGCCGTGGTGACCGTCCTGTCCACGATCTGGGACTTCAAGGTGTTCGCGCAGATCTACCTCATGCCCGGCGGGGACGTCGGCGGCTCGGAGATGCTCAATCTCGGCGTGTGGGCGTACGTGCGCTCCTTCGGCCACAACGACTTCGGGACGGGATCGGCCGTCGCGGTCCTGCTCACCCTGCTCCTGCTGGCGGTCACGGTGCTGTACCTGCGCGCCCTGTTCCGGGAGGACGAGTTGCGATGACGGGCGGGCCGGCGCCTCGGGGGCGTTGCGGGCACGCCCCGTCAGCCGAGTGCCTGGATGAGTTTCTCGCGGACCCGCCGCCAGTCCACGGCGGCCAGGGGCCGGTGGTCCAGGTCCTCCAGGACGGCGTCCATCGTGCGCAGGTCGTATTCGCCCAGCGGGCGGCCGTCGTCGTGGCTCCGAGTCACGAGGTTGTTGACGTACACGAACAGACGCTGGCCGGTCAGGTCGGAGAGCGCGTGGCGCACGGCGCGGTCACGGAAGCGCGCGTCGTGCGGAATCCAGCTGATGACCACCTCGGTGGGGGAGGGGCCGGCGGACTTGTTCACGGCTCACGCCACCGTTTCCGACGACCACGTCGACACGGCCATCACCCCTCAACCGTCATCGGGGCGGTACGAGCGCCCCCGCACGAACAGAGCAGGATTCTAGCCGTCCCCCTTCCCCGGCCCATCATCGGACCGGGCCCGGCGACGGGTGCCGGTGAGAGGAGCTTCGTTGCACACGAGCACGGCCGCGCGGCGCGCGGCCAGGTCCGCCGGGGTGGCGGTCCTGCTGGCCTTCACCCTGTTCCCCGTGTACTTCATGCTGGTCAGCGCGTTCTCCGATCGGAGCACCTCCGGGACCGGCGTGCTGCTGCCCACCGATCTCACGTTCGACAACTTCGCGTACGTGATGACCGAGGGCCGGTTCTCCGTGTACCTGCGCAACTCCCTGGCGGTCGCGGGCATCACCGTGGTGGGGGCGTGCCTGCTGGCGCTGCTGGCCTCGGTGGCGGTCGCGCGGTTCCGGTTCCGCTTCCGGACCACGGTGCTGGTACTCATCCTCGTGGTGCAGATGGTGCCGTTGGAGGCCCTGGTCATCCCGTTGTTCCTCCAGGTGCGTGACCTGCGGATGCTCAACACCGTGCTGGGGCTGGGCGTGGTGTACGTGGCGCTCTCGCTCCCGTTGGCGGTGTGGATGATGCGCGGTTTCGTGGCGGCGGTCCCGCGTGAGGTCGAGGAGGCCGCCTACATCGACGGCGCCTCCTGGCCGCGCATGTTCTGGTCGGTGCTCTTCCCCCTGGTCGCCCCGGGTCTGGTGGCCACGGCCGTCTTCTCCTTCATCGTGGCCTGGAACGAGTTCGTGCTGGCCCTGACCTTCATGCAGCAGAGCGACAAGTACACGGTGGCGGTGGGCCTGCGTCAGTTCTTCGGCCAGTACGCCAACGAGTGGGGGCACGTCATGGCCGCGTCCACGATCATCACGGTCCCGGTGATGGTTTTCTTCGTCCTCGTCCAGCGCTGGCTGGTCGCCGGGCTGGTCCAGGGGGCCGTGAAGGGGTGAGGCACAGCAGGGACGGCGCGCCGCCCCTCCGCCCCCGGGAGCCGGGCGGCGGAGGGGCGGCCGCGGGTCACGTGAGTTCGCGCTTGAGGATCTTGCCGGTGGCGGTCATCGGCAGTTCGGTGCGGAACTCGACCTGGCGGGGGTACTTGTACGCGGCGAGGCGCTCCTTGGCCCAGTCGACCAACTCCTGCTCGGTGAGGGTGGAGTCGGCCCCGCGGATCACGAACGCCTTGGCCTCCTCGCCGTGGGTCTCGTGGGGCACGCCCACGACGGCGGCCAGGCTGACCTCGGGGTGGGTCATCAGGACCTCTTCGATCTCCCGCGGGTAGACGTTGTAGCCGCCGCGGATGATCATGTCCTTGGACCGGTCGATGATGAAGTAGAAGCCGTCCTCGTCGCGGCGGGCGATGTCACCGGTGCGGAACCAGCCGTTCCGGATGACCTCGGCGTTGGCCTCGGGGCGGTTGTGGTAGCCCTTCATCACGCAGTGGCCGCGCACGGCGATCTCGCCCACGTCCTCGGCGTCGTTCCAGTCGGGGTCGATCAGCTTCATCTCCACGCCCCACACGGGCAGGCCGATCGAACCGGTCTTGGCCCGGACCCGGGGGTTGTTGAAGGAGACGACGGGGGAGGTCTCGGACAGGCCGTAGCCCTCCTTGATCTCCACGCCGAAGGTCTTGGCGAAGTCCTCGGCGAGCTGGCCGGGCAGGGAGGAGCCGCCGGAGCAGGCGTCGACGATCTCGCCGGCGATCTTCTCCAGGTCGTAGGTGCCGGGCTCGGCGGACTGGACCGCGTTGAGCAGGCCCCAGTACATGGTGGGCACCCCGGCGAATCCGGTGACGCCCTCCTTGTCCATGAGCTTGAGCGCCTCGTCCGCGTCGAAGCGCGGCATGAGGACCAGGGTCCCGTGCCGGTACAGGGAGGCGTTGAGCACCACCGTCTGGCCGAAGATGTGGAAGAGCGGCAGGACGGTGAGGGCGACGTCGCGGCCGTCGGGATGGGGGTTGAACAGCTCGGCGGCGACGATCGCGTTCGTCATCAGGTTGTGGTGGGACAGTTCGGCGCCCTTGGGCCGACCCGTGGTGCCGCTGGTGTAGATGATGACGGCGGTGTCGTCGGCGTTGGCCTGCACGGTCTCGAACGTGCCGGGCTGGCCGTCGAGTGCCTTCCACAGGGTCTCGGCGCCGTCGATGGCGGACTCGGTGGCACCGGCGGCGGCGGGTAGGTCGATGTAGGTCTCGCAGGTGTCGACCTGCTGGAAGGCCTCGAAGGCGCGCTCGCCGAGAGGGAGCTCGGGGGTGCCGGTGAAGGCGAAGAGCGCCGTGGCGCCGGAGTCCTCCAGGTGATAGGCGATCTCGCGCGGGGTGAGGAGCACGTTGAGGGGAACGACGACGGCTCCGGCCTTGAGAGCGCCGAAGTAGACGAACGGGAAGTAGGGAAGGTTGGGGCTGGCGAGCGCGACCCGGTCGCCTGGTCGGACACCCCGGGCCACCAGGAGGTTGGCGACCTGGTTGGCGATCATGTCGGTCAGGGCGTAGTTGAGGCGCAGATCGCCGAAGACCAGGCATTCCTTGTCGGGTACCGATCGGGCGCCGTCCTCCAGAAGCACGGACAGGTTGAGCATTGGGGCCTCCCGCTACGTGTGAGTGACGGACCCAGGTGTGGTCTGGGTCTCGTGGTGCGCGTCACGTGACGGCAGCGTAACAAACCAGCTGGTCGGTGTGGAGATCTGAGCTGGATCGAAACCTAACGGTGTTTGGAACGCGTGCCGCGGATTCGCCCGCGGCGTTCCGGCGCCGGCGCGCGGACGGCGCAGGAACCGCGTCGCCGCCGTGACCGGGAGCCGTCCACAGGGTGGCCGAACGGGTCCGCGGCCGAGGGCGGGTACCGCTAACCTGGGAACTGCACGCGGGGACGCCGGGCCCGATCCCGGCGCGCGCGTGCGACCGACGTGAGAGACCGGCTAAGGAACTTGCAGCGATGACAGCGGTAGACGGCGACCAGAAGACGGGCGACACCTACGACGCCCGCGCCCTCCAGGACAAGTGGCAGGCGCGCTGGGCCGCTGAGCTTCCGTTCCAGGGCAGCGAGGACCCCGGCGACACCCGGCCGCGCAGCTACGTGGTCGACATGTTCGCCTACCCCTCCGGCGACCTGCACATGGGCCACGCCGAGGCCTACGCCATCGGCGACGTCATCGGCCGCTACCGCTTCCAGCGCGGCGACAACGTCCTGCACCCCATCGGCTGGGACTCCTTCGGGCTGCCCGCCGAGAACGCGGCGATCAGGAACGACTCCCACCCCGCCGAGTGGACCTACGCCAACATCGAGACCCAGGCCGCCTCCTTCCGCCGGTACGGCATCGCCGTCGACTGGTCGCGCCGCCTGCACACCAGCGACCCCGAGTACTACAAGTGGAACCAGTGGTTGTTCCTGCGGTTCTTCGAGCGCGGGCTGGCCTACCGCAAGGACGGCCAGGTCAACTGGTGCCCGCAGGACCAGACCGTGCTGGCCAACGAGCAGGTCGTCCAGGGCCGGTGCGAGCGGTGCGGCGCCGACGTCGTCCGCCGCGGCCTGAACCAGTGGTACTTCAGGATCACCGACTACGCCCAGCGCCTGCTGGACGACATGGACCAACTCGACGACGGCCGCTGGCCGGACGAGATCCTGGCCATGCAGCGCAACTGGATCGGCCGCTCCGTCGGCGCGGACGTCCACTTCGCCATCGAGGGCCGCGACTCGCCGGTCACCGTGTTCACCACGCGGCCGGACACCCTGTACGGGGCCACCTTCTTCGTGGTGGCCGCCGACGCCGACCTGGCCGAGGAACTGTGCGCGCCCGAGCAGCGCGCGGCCTTCGACGCCTACCGCGCCGAGGTCGCCAAGCTGTCCGACATCGAGCGCCAGGCCACCGAGCGGCCCAAGACCGGTGTGTTCCTGGGCCGGTACGCGGTCAACCCGGTCAACGGACAGCGCATGCCGGTCTGGGCCGCCGACTACGTGCTGGCCGACTACGGCCACGGAGCGATCATGGCCGTGCCCGCGCACGACCAGCGCGACCTCGACTTCGCCCTGGCTTTCGACCTGCCCGTCAAGGTGGTGGTGGAGACCGGTGATCCCGACCCGGCCGAGACCGGCGTGGCCACCGCGGGCGAGGGCACCCTGCGCGAGTCCGGGCCGCTCGACGGTCTGACCAAGACCGACGCGATCGACCGCATCATCGAGGTGCTGGCCGAGCGCGGCACGGGCGACGCCGCCGTCAACTTCCGTCTGCGCGACTGGCTGCTGTCCCGCCAGCGGTACTGGGGCACGCCGATCCCGATCATCCACTGCCCCACCTGCGGTGAGGTGCCGGTCCGCGACGACCAGCTGCCGGTCGCCCTGCCCGAGCTCAAGGGCGCCGAGCTGGCGCCGCAGGGCGTGTCGCCGCTGGCCGCCGCCACCGACTGGGTCGAGGTGGACTGCCCGGCCTGCGGCGGCCCCGCCAAGCGCGACACCGACACCATGGACACGTTCGTCGACTCGTCCTGGTACTTCCTGCGCTACTGCTCCCCGCACCTGGACACCGCGCCGTTCGACTCCGAGGCGGTCAACACGTGGGGCCCCGTGGACCACTACATCGGCGGCAAGGAGCACGCGACCCTGCACCTGCTGTACGCGCGCTTCTTCACCAAGGTCCTGCACGACCTGGGCATGCTCTCCTTCACCGAGCCGTTCCGCCGCCTGACCAACCAGGGCCAGGTCATCAACGAGGGCCGGGCGATGTCCAAGTCCCTGGGCAACGGGGTGGACCTGGGCAAGGAGATCGAAGCCTACGGCGTCGACGCCGTCCGCCTGACCATGCTCTTCGCCAGCCCGCCCGAGGAGGACGTCGACTGGGCGGACGTCTCCTGCACCGCCGCGCAGAAGTTCCTCAACCGCGCGTTCCGGGTGATGAGCGAGGCCGGCGCGGCCAGCGCGCCGGGGACCGACGCCGCAGCCGGGGATGCCGGGCTGCGCCGGATCACCCACCGCAGCATCGATCAGATCACCGCTTTGGTCGAGGCCCGCAGATTCAACGTGGCCATCGCGCGCACCATGGAACTGGTCACGGCCGCGCGCCGGGCGATCGACTCCGGCCCCGGCGCCGCCGACCCGGCCGTACGCGAGGCGGCCGAGTTCGTGGCCGTAGCCCTGTCGCTGTTCGCGCCGTACGTGGCCGAAGAGGGCTGGGAGCGGCTGGGGCACACCGGCAGCGTGGCGGTGGGCAACTGGCCCGAGGCCGACCCGGACCTGCTGGTCCAGGAGTCCGTGACCTGCGTGGTGCAGGTGCAGAGCAAGGTCCGCGACAAGCTGTCCGTGGCGCCCGACATCGACCCGGCGGAGCTGGAACAGCTGGCGCTGGCCTCGGAGAAGGCCCAGGGATTCATCGGCGACAAGCAGATTCGCAAGGTGATCGTGCGCGCGCCGAAACTGGTGAACATCGTCGTCGGCTGATCCGGCGGCGGAGGCGGCGGTCGCGTTCGGCGGCCGCCGCCTCCGCGTGAGGCGCCGACGTGAGCGACGACCGACAGGGAGGCGGTGGGCGGGTGTCCCCATCGGGTAGGGCGGGTGGTGCGCTGGTGCGCGGCGCCGTCATGGCGGGCGGCGCGGCAGTGCTCGCCGCGGCGGCGATCGGCGGTGGGCTGGTCCTGGCGGGCGGCGACCCCGACGTTCCCGGGGAGGACGACGTCCACGCCTCGGCGCCCGACTGCGCTGTGGTTCCCGAGAGCGCCGTGGCCGAGGCGTTGACCGACGCGGTGGTCGAGTCCGCCGAGTCCGGCCCGCGGCCGGGCGGCCACACCACCGTGTGCGCGTGGACCTCGCTGGGCCGCGCCGAAGCCCCCGGTACGCTGCGGGTGGAGTTCTCCGCGCTGTTCACCGACACGTCGGGCGAAGAGCCGGTCTCAGGCGTCCAACACACCGAGGGCGCGCTGGCCGCGGTCGTCCCACGCGGCGGCGACGAGGTCGTGCTCGGGGCGCACGTCGCGGCGCACGTGTGGGCGGAACGCGCGCCGGGCACCGCTGGCCTGGCCTTCCAGGCCGACAATCTGTTGGTTCGGGTGGCCTACTCCGGCGTCTCCGGAGGCGACCCGGTGGAGTGGGAGGACGCGCGCGAGACGGCGGTGCGCGTCGCCGAGCGACTCGTGGAGGCCGTGTGAACCCCGAAACCCCCCTGGCGGTCCCCTCGGCCCAACCCCGGAGCCGGGGCTGCGCGGTGGTCGGCGTGGTGGCGTTGGCACTGGTCGTCGTCCTGGTTGTTGCTGGCGGCGTGTGGTTCGTCGTCAACCGGGACACCCTGGAGTCGGGTGACTTCGACGCCGCGCCCGCGTGCGCGGCCGGGGAGACCGACGTGCTCGGCGAGCTGGTGCCCGCCCACACCCTGGAGCTGGAACAGCCGGTGGGGAGCCAACAGGACTCGTTCGGCACCGGATGGCAGTGCCGGTGGTCCACCCCCGAGGGGCCGGGCGACGTGGTTCCGTCCTTCGTGACCCTGGTCATGGTGGCCGCGCCCAACCCCGGCGGGATCCAGACGGCCGCCGGCAACCTGCGGAACACGACCGCGAACCAGGGCGCCGACCGCGTCGAGGGCATCGGCGACGAGGCGTTCTCGTGGACGGACGAAACGGACTTCCCGTTCGCCTGTGTGGGCGCGCGCGTGTCCAACCTGTACGTGGAGACCTGCTACGGGGCGGCGGCGGATTACGCCGTCACCCGCGCGGCCGAGCCGGAGCGCGGACTGGAGACGGCCGAGGAACTCGCGAGGGCCGTGCTTGCGGACCTGCCCTCCTGATCCTCACCAGGCCTGGTCCAGGAACTCCTCCAGGGCCGGAGCGACCTCGGGGGCGAAGGGACGGTCGGCATCCAGAGCGGCGGTGCCCGGCCGGTCCCGGAACTCGCGGAACACGTGGTCGGCGTCGGGGACGTCGAGGCGTTCGGCGTCGGCGAAGCCGGTCATGAGCCGGTCCACGTCCGAGCGGGGGATCTGGACGTCCTCCTCGCCCCACAGCACCAGTACGGGGGTGCCGTCGGGAAGGTCCGCGGCCAGCTCGACGGGGTCGAAGGTGTCGATCCACCTGAGGAAGGCCGCGTTCTGCTCGGAGTAGACGGTCTCCAGCAGCGGCGACAGGTCGTCGGGCAGTTCCCGCCCGCCGCGCAGCGCGGCCCGCCCGGCCCGCGCGTCGGAGAGCACGGTGACACCGTCGGTCGTACCGATGTGGCCTCGGGCCTCGCCCACGCGGATCTGCTCGGTGAGCTGGCGGTCGACGAGGTCGAGGTAGTGGGTGCCGGGCGGGGCGGCGAGAACCAGGGCGGGCGACGTGTCCAGGAGGTCATGCGCTCGGAGGGCGAACAACGCGCCCTCGCTGTGTCCGACGACGACCGTGCGGTCGGGATCGACGCCGGGCTGGGCGAGGAGTTCCTCGTAGGCGGCGATGAGTTGGCGGTCGTGGACCTCGGGGTCGATCGACGCCTCCGGATCCAGGTCGCCCAGACCGGTCTGGCCGCTGCCGATCTTGTCGTAGCGCAGTGAGGCCACCCCGGTGTCGGCGAGCACCCGGGCGAGGTTCAGATTGGTGCCCGCGTCGGGTCGGGTCTGCGTGTTGCCGTCCCGGTCGGTGGGCCCGCTGCCGGAGACGATGAGGGCGGCGGGAACGGTGCCCGTGGCGTTGGTGGGGGACGTGAAGGTCGCGAACACCTCCGTCCCGTCCACGGCGAAGGACAGGTCCCGTTCGGAGCCGCTGACCCCGGGCGGGGGGACCGAGGCGGTCTCGCCTGAGCAGGCTGTGGCGAGCAGGAGACCTGTGGTCGCGCCGATGGCCGCGAGCGCGCGCCGACGACCGGTCGCGGGAGAGGAGGCGGGTGTGGACATGACCTCAGCCTACGGTGTGTGCCGCGGATGCCGCCCGTCGTGAGGCCGAAGAGGGAGCGAGGTCGGGGTCCTTTCGACTGATGAGAACGCGGCGAGAGCCGTGCCGGGGCGTCGCGCAGCAGGGACGGGTGCGCGGCACACGGCCTGGCGGCCCGGTCCGGGAGCCTGGCGCCCTCCCGGACGGCGCGGGCCGGCCCGCGCCCTTCAGACCCGGCGCATGACGGCGACGACTTTGCCCAGGATGGTGGCGTCGTCGCCGTTG
This sequence comes from Nocardiopsis sp. CNR-923, assembly GCF_001942255.1. Classification (GTDB taxonomy): domain Bacteria; phylum Actinomycetota; class Actinomycetes; order Streptosporangiales; family Streptosporangiaceae; genus Nocardiopsis. The sequence goes on along the minus strand of NZ_MKKC01000131.1, from coordinate 87,910 downwards.
ATGGGCTCGTAGGCGTCGTTGCGCGGCATGAGCCACACGTGGCCGTCGTCCTCGCGGCGCAGCACCTTGACGGTGGCCTCGTCGTCGAGCAGGGCGGCCACGATGTCGCCGTTGTTGGCCTCCGGCTGCTGCCGGACGACCACCATGTCGCCGTCGGTGATGGCCGCGTCGGTCATCGAGTCACCGACCACGGTGAGCATGAACAGCCGACCCTCTCCGACCAGCTGACGCGGCAGGGACAGCACGTCCTCGACGGACTCCTCGGCGAGGATCGGTCCGCCCGCGGCGATCCGGCCGACCAACGGCACGGCGGCCGCTCGCGAGGCGTCCGCGCTCGGCTCCGCCGGGTCCGCCTTGACGCCGGAGGCACGGCCGGGCGTGCGCAGCTCGACCGCCCGCGGGCGGTTCTGGTCACGGTGCAGGTACCCCTTGCGCTGGAGCACCTTGAGCTGATGCGCCACGCTGGAGGGACTGGACAGTCCGACCGCGTCACCGATTTCCCTTATCGAGGGCGGGAAACCGCGCTCCCGTACGTACCGCTGGATACAGTTCAGCACGCTCTGCTGACGCGCCGTGAGTTTGGGGGCGTCGGGCTTCGGCCCGCCCGTGTCGCCCACGGGCGAGAGGACGGTGGTGCTTCCGGGATTCTCCTCCGGCACGGCCGGGCCTCCTCGGCGTTCGGTTCGGTCGGGGCCTGCTTGGGTGACTGCCTGGCTCCGGTCCGCGCCAGCGCGGACCCGTGGGTCCACGTGCCGACGAAACCGGAGTGAAATCAACGTCAACATTAGTCGTTGCAGACGGTGATATCAAACAAGCGTTCGAGGCTGTGGATAATTGCCGGGTGTTTTCGCGGTCAATTACCGGCCTCCACTTACGTGTACACGTGTACTCCCGTCGCTGTCCCCGGAATACGCGAACACGATGCCGCCGGTGTCGGTGTGGGTCTCGTCTCCCCGGGGCCGTCCGCGTCGCGAACTCCCTGCGCACGCGGTTGTCGACGGTTTCGCGAACCTCCGGGCGCGGTGTTGGGGGGCCGTTCGGCGGTATCCTGGCAACCGGATTTCGGGCGGACCCGTGCCCCTTCCGCGGACTGTCCGCCGACCCTCTCCATCCCCTCGTGAGCACTGGCGGGGCCGCTCCGTCCGTGCCCGCGGCCCCGTGGGCGGGGCACACTCCGGGCTGGTTGCGGGACGTCGGGTGGCGGTCGAGGTTCAACCACAACATCTGGGAGTGGCAGAGAAGCGAAAGTCCAGGACTTGTGGTTAAGTGGACGTACGGGTCGTCGCGAGGAAGCAGGTGAACAGGGATGCATTGTCCGTTCTGCCGCCACCCGGACACCCGGGTGATCGACAGCAGGTCCACCGACGACGGCGCGGCCATCAGACGCCGCAGGTCCTGCCCCGTGTGCGAGCGCAGGTTCACCACGCAGGAGACCGTCCTGTTGATGGTCGCCAAGCGTTCGGGGGTCACCGAACCGTTCAGCCGAACCAAGGTCATCGCCGGAGTGCGCAGGGCCTGTCAGGGCCGCCCGGTCTCCGAGGACGCGCTCGCCAAGCTCGGACAGCGCGTCGAGGAGGAGATCCGCAGCCGGGGTCTGGCCGAGGTCCCCGCGCACGAGATCGGGCTGGCCATCCTCGGCCCCATGCGCGAACTGGACGAAGTCGCCTACCTGCACTTCGCCAGCGTCTACCGCGGGTTCGAGAGTCTCGCGGACTTCGAGGCCGAGATCGCGAGCCTGCGTCAGGACCACCAGGCCGACACGGGCTCGACCACCGGGTGACACCCTCCAGGCGCATTCTCGGGGGAGATGCCGTCATGACGGAGAACACCGGCGGCAAGGCCGGACACGAGGGGCTCCGGATCGGGCGCGTCCACACCACGCCCGGCGTCCACCCCTACGACACCCTCGATTGGGAGCGTCGCGACGTCGTCATGACCAACTGGCGTGACGGGACGGTCAACTTCGAGCAGCGCGGTGTGGAGTTCCCCGCCCCCTGGTCGATGAACGCCACGCAGATCGTGGCGAGCAAGTACTTCCGCGGCGCCCCGGGGACCCCCGAGCGCGAGTGGAGCCTCAAGCAGCTCGTCGACCGCGTCGTCGGCGTCTACACCGCCACCGGCCGCGCCCACGGCTACTTCAGGGACGACGCCGACGCCGAGGTCTTCGACCACGAACTCAAGTACGCCCTGGTCCACCAGCTCTTCAGCTTCAACTCCCCGGTCTGGTTCAACGTCGGAACCACCTCGGCCCAGCAGGTCAGCGCGTGCTTCATCCTGTCCGTCGACGACACCATGGAGTCAATCCTCGACTGGTACAAGGAGGAGGGGATCATCTTCAAGGGCGGCTCCGGAGCGGGTGTGAACCTGTCGCGGATCCGCTCCAGCCGGGAACCGCTCTCGTCCGGCGGCATGGCCTCGGGGCCCGTGTCCTTCATGCGCGGCGCCGACGCCTCCGCGGGAACCATCAAGTCCGGCGGCGCCACCCGCCGGGCGGCCAAGATGGTCGTCCTGGACGTCGACCACCCCGACATCGAGGAGTTCACCGAGACCAAGGCGCGCGAGGAGCACAAGGTCCGCGCCCTGCGCGACGCGGGATTCGACGTCGACCTCGGCGGCGCGGACACGTTCAGCGTCCAGTACCAGAACGCCAACAACTCGGTGCGGGTCTGCGACGCCTTCATGCGCGCGGTGGAGACCGGATCCGAGTTCGGACTGACCTCCCGCACCACCGGCGAGGTCATCGCCACCGTCGACGCCAAGGACCTGTTCCACCGGATGGCCAGGGCCGCGTGGGAGTGCGCCGACCCCGGAATCCAGTACGACGGCACCATCCAGGACTGGCACACCAACCCCGGGGGCGGGCGTGTCAGCGCCAGCAATCCCTGTTTCCCAGCTGATCAGCGCGTGCTCACCGACCGGGGGCAGATCCCGATCGGCGCACTCGTCGAACGCGCCGCCCGAGGCGAGACGTTCGGCGTCTACACCAACGACGTCACGTCCGGTGAGGACCCACGGGACGCGGTGGTGGCCTCGGCGCCCGTCCGGTACATGGTCACCGGGACCAACGAGATCCTCGCCCTGCGCTTCTCGGACGGTTCGATCCTGCGCTGCACCCCTGGCCACCGAGTGTGGACGACGGACCGGGGATGGGTGGCCGCGGAGGACCTCACCGAGGACGACCGGATCGTGCGCTCGCTCCGGTACGCCCCACGCTCCAACCCCGCCCCACGGATTCCCTGGGCGGCGTCGGAAACCGCCCGCGCGGCCGCGGCCAGGCCCGGAGTCCGTGCGCTGAACCTCCCGGACACATGGGACGAGGACCCGGACCTCGCCCACTACCTGGGATGGCTCGCGGGGGGCGGCTCGGTCGGGGAGCGCTCGGTCGTGACCGTCTACGGCAGCGCTGAGGAGCGGGCGGACGTCCTCCCGTGCCACCGTGCGCTGGTCGAGCGCCTCACGGGGTTGCCGGGCGCGTCCAGCGTCCGGCCGAAGGGGACGCGACGGTTGAGGGTCGCGAGTCCGGCGCTGGTGGAGTTCGTCCGCGCACTCGGGTTGGGGACGGAGGCGGCGGGCGGGGTCGTTCCCCAAGCGCTCTTCGAGGGGCCGCAGGAGGCGGTCCTCGCGTTCCTCCGGGGCTTGTTCGACGCGGGCGGCCGAGTGGCCGAGCAGTCCGACGGGACGCGCCACGTGGAGCTGACCAGCCGTTCCGAGCGTCTCCTGCGCGATGCCCAGGAGCTTCTCGGCTCCTTCGGCATCGCCAGCAGCCTCCACACGAGGTCCCGGGTCGGACCGGACTCCCCTCCCCAGACGCGCGAGGACGGAAGGCTCGCCTCCGGCGGTGACGGGCCCGCGCACGCTCTCCGGATCACCGGCCGGTTCCTGCGGGAGTTCTCCACCCTGGTCGGCTCCTCCCTCGGGATCAGGCAAGACGAACTCCGCGCCGCGCTGGGCCGCGCTCGCGTACACGCGGCCGACACCTCGGTCCGCCTGGTCGGCCGGGAGTCCCAGGGGTTCGAAACCACGTACAACCTCACCGAACCCCGCAACCACTCGTACGTGGTGGGAACCACCGTCGTGGCCAACTGCTCGGAGTACATGTCCCTGGACGACTCCTCGTGCAACCTGGCCTCGATCAACCTGCTGAAGTTCCTGCGGGAGGACGACTCCTTCGACGTGGAGTCCCTGGTCCGGCTCACCGAGTTGGTCGTCACGGCGATGGACATCTCCGTCACGTTCGCCGACTTCCCCACCGACACGATCGCGCGGACCACCCGCGCCCACCGCCAGCTCGGCATCGGCTACGCCAACCTCGGCGCCCTGCTGATGGCAACCGGCCACGCCTACGACTCCGACGGCGGACGCGCCGTCGCCGCCGCGGTCACCTCCCTGATGACGGCCGCCGCCTACCGCCGCGGCGCCGAACTGGCCGCCGTGGTCGGTCCGTACGAGGGGTACGCGCGCGACAGCCGTGCGCACCGCCGCGTCATGCGCAAGCACGTCGCCGCCAACGACGACCTGCGCGCCGTCGGGGCTTTGGAGGAGCCCGTCCACGAGGCGGCCACCCGCGAGTGGGCCGAGTGCCTGCGCCTCGGCGAACGCCACGGGTGGCGCAACGCGCAGGCGAGCCTGCTCGCACCGACCGGCACCATCGGCTTCATGCTCGACTGCGACACCACCGGGATCGAGCCGGACTTCTCGCTGGTCAAATTCAAGAAGCTCGTCGGCGGCGGCTCCATGCAGATCGTCAACCGGGCCGTCCCGCGCGCCCTGCGCACCCTCGGCTACCGGGCCGAGCAGATCGAGGCGATCGTCGAGTACGTCGCCGAGCACGGACACGTGGAGGACGCTCCCGGACTGCGCCCCGAGCACCTGGAGGTGTTCGACTGCGCGATGGGCCGCCGCCACATTCAGCCGATGGGTCACCTGCGCATGATGGCCGCGGTGCAGCCCTTCCTGTCCGGGGCGATCTCCAAGACGGTCAACGTCCCGGAGGAGGCCACCGTCGCCGACTTCGAGCACCTCTACTTCGAGGGCTGGCGGATGGGTCTGAAGGCACTCGCCGTGTACCGCGACAACTGCAAGGTCGGCCAACCGCTGTCGGCCGGCGGCGCAGAGGCGGGGAGAGGGGCGCTCCGCGGCCCCGCGCTCCGCGGAGGCGGCCCGCCCGGTCCGCCGTCGCCTGCCCAAGAAGCGCCCGAGCGAGACCATGTCGTTCGCGGTGGGCGGCGCCGAGGGCTACATCACCGCCGGTTCCTATCCGGACGGCGGCCTGGGCGAGGTGTTCCTGAAGCTCGGCAAGCAGGGCTCCACCCTGGCCGGGGTGATGGACGCGTTCTCCATCGCGGTCTCCATCGCCCTCCAGTACGGCGTCCCGTTGGAGACCTACGCGCAGAAGTTCACGAACATGCGTTTCGAACCGGCGGGCATGACCGACGACCCCGACGTCCCCATGGCGCAGTCGGTGGTGGACTACATCTTCCGGCGTCTGGCCCTGGACCACCTGTCCTACGACGAACGCGCCGCGCTGGGTGTGCTCTCGTCGGACGAGCGTGCGGCACGGGTCGCGGACGGGGATCCGACCCAGGTCGCGGCCGAGGTGGAGTCCTACGCCCAGTCGGCCCCCACCCGGGACGCCGAGGCCGAGAGCCCCGGCGCTGAGCGGGAGGAGGCCCCGCCGAGGGAGCCGCACTCCAGCACGGAACTGTTGGAGCTGCGGCAGGGCTTCGTCGCGGACGCGCCGCTGTGCATGACCTGCGGCACCAAGATGCGGCCGTCGGGCAGCTGCTACGCCTGTGAGGGGTGCGGCGCCACCAGCGGGTGCAGCTGATATCGGGAGGAGCGCCGAGTGACCGGGATGGCGAACTGGCGCGGCCACCGGCTTCCGGTGTGCTCACGGAGATCAAGGACGCCCCCAGCCCCGAGGCGATGGTGGAGGCGGCGTGGCCGACAGGAAAGTGGCCACGGGGGCACACTGGTCCTCGACAGAGCCGCGTGGCTCCCCGGGGTGCGCTGTGTACGGAGAGCACGCGGATGGTCCAGACCTGTGGTTGGCCGACCCGCGGAACGGGTAGCTCTTCGGGACCGAGCGCCCTTCAGCGGAAGGTGGTCCCCATGCTGATCGCCGCGATCCTCCGGTCCAAGGGGCCGGAGGTGGTCAGGGTCGCCCCCGACGCGACCATCGCGCTACTCCTCACCGAACTCGCCCGCCAGGACATCGGCGCCGTCGTCGTCGCCGAGGACGACCGCGTCGTCGGCATCGTCTCCGAGCGCGACGTCGTCCGGGCCCTCCAACGCAGCGGCCCCGAACTCCTCTCCGACCCCGTCTCGGCCATCATGACCAGGGACGTGTTCACCTGCTCCACCGAGGACACCGTCGAGGACGTCAGCGAGGCGATGACGCTGCGGCGGTTCCGGCACGTCCCCGTCCTGTCCGGGGGCAGGCTGGTGGGCATCGTCAGCATCGGCGACGTCGTCAAGAGCCGTCTGAGCGTGCTGGAGGACGACCGCGCCGCGCTGGAGGCCTACATCCAGGGTCGCCGCGCCTGACCAGGCGCCGGAAGCACGGTCGGATGCGGGCGCGACGCAGCGGATGCGCCCGGGCGGGCTACTCCCCGCCCCGGTCTCCCACCGCGACGGCCACCGCCGCGGTCGCCGCGGTCACCCCCAGCACGGCGGGCCATGAGCCGACCTTCCCGGCCAGCGGGTGCGCCAGGCCGAACGCCCCCACGTACACCCCGGTGAGCGCGATCGCGGTGCCCAGCCCCGAACGCCGACGCCACGACTCGAACGCCGCCGCGCCGAAGGCCGCCAGCACCACTCCTCCCAGCGGGCGGTTTCCGGTGGCGCGGGCGGTCGCGTAGCCGCCGATCAGCCCGGCGGTGGTCAGCACGGCACTCGGTACTGCGGTCATCGGGGGCGCTCCTCCTCGTCGCGGCCGCTTTTCGGCCCGTCCCTCGAACGACGTTAGCCCCCGTCCCCGCGCGGCTGCCAACCGGCACGCACACGGAGACGCCGCGAGGGGAACAGCGACCGATCCGTCCGCCGTGACAGGGCTGGTCACGCTCAGGGCACGACCCATGGGTTTCGGATCGAAGCCGTGCCACCGTTGTCCCCATCCGATACCGTTGCGCCCGCCCTCGCGTCGCTCCCACCTGGAACCGGGCGGGTGTACGCCGCGTCGAACCCGATAGTTCCCCATCTCCGCCAGCAAGGAGTCCACGCCTATGTCGTTCGCGCAGACAGTGCGCGGCGCCGCCGACGCCATCGCTCAGGGAGGCGATCCGCGCCAGGCGATGGCCAGCGCCGTCCAACAGGTCTCGGATCAGGCCCAGTCCGAGGGGGGAGGCGGACTGGACCCGCGTGACTTCATCGCCGCCCGCGAGCAGGGCGAGTCCGTCGGCACCCGGATCGAGCAGAAGACCACCTCGCTCAACAACGCGGGCGAGGCGCTCAACCGCAGCCACACCGAGCGCGGCCGGGGCGGCGCCGTGCACGTCATCTGCCCCATGGTGATCCCGCGCGGCCGCACGTTCCTCACCATGCTTCCCGCGATCCTGCTCGTGGTCCTCGGACTCCTCGGCTCCCTCACCGTCCTCATCCCGTGGTCGCTGGCCGGGGGCAACCCCCTGCTCAACCCCCTCTTCGGCATCCACTACTGGATCATCACCGCGGCCGTCGCGGCCTTCATGTGGTGGCGCCAGGGCATGGTGATGGTGCCCGAGGGCTGCGAGGCGATCGTCACGCGCTTCGGCAAGCGCGAGGACAACTTCAAGCCCGGGCGCGTCACCCTGCTCAACCCCTGGAAGCGCGTCTCCTACATCGTCAACACCACGCGCGAGTACCCCTTCACGCCCCCATCCGCTCGGCTCCCACCAAGAGCGGGGTCCAGGCTTCGGTCGACCTGTTCGTCCAGTTCCGCATCGAGGACGCGACCAGCTTCGTCTACACGCTGGGCGGAGTGCAGGGCTTTCAGGAGAAGCTCAACAACGCGATCAGCGAGACCACCCGCAGCCTCATCTACGAGCAGGAGGCCTCGGCGATCTACGACATGGTCGGCGAGAGCACGCACGCCCTGCTCGACCAGCTGAACAAGCAGTTCGGCGGGATCGTGGTCCTGACCAACGCCAACATCACCCACGCCGAGCCCTCCAGCCAGGAGTACCGGATGGATCTGGCGGCTCCGGAGATGGTCCGCGTCGCCAAGGACGCCTACACCTTCGAGTACGAACTCCAGCTGCGCAAGGAGCAGAACGAGGGTGACCTGAACAAGGAGCTGGCGACCCTCCAGGAGACCCTGTCAGCGATCCAGGCGGACATCGCCCAGTACCAGGCGCAGATGGACACGGCTCTGGAACGGGAGACCAACCGGGCGCGCGCCCTGGCCCGCCAGCGCTTCGTGGAGGCCGAGTCCGAGGCCAACGCCAACGCGGCCCTGCTCCAGGCCCAGGCCCTGGACATCCGCGCGGTCAGTGCCGCCGAGGCTCCCGAGATCCTCAACTACCGCTTCCGCGAGAACCTTCTGGACAAGCTTGAGGCGGTCGCCGACAGCCTGCCGCAGGTCCTGCGGATCGGTTCGGGCGACACCGCCTCCGTCGACTACCTGCGCATCGCCCAGGAGATCATCGGCCAGACCGACACCGCCCTGTTCTCCGAGGCGGACATGGCGGCCATCCGCGCCCGACTGGGCGAGATCTCCGCCCGGATCGCCGAGCGCGAACAGGAGATCAGTTCCCTCGTGGGGGACGTCGGCGAGGCGCGCCGCCGGCCCCAGGACGAGGACCCCGGCCAGGACCTGGTCGAGGAGATCCGCCAGTCGGTCTCGGAGGAGGCGATCGACGTGCGCCTCGCCGAGACCTCGCAGGAGCCCGACGAAGCAGACGGGCCGGCCGCGCCCCTCGCCGCCCGGCCCGCTCCGGCCGACCCTTCCGTTACCGTCGACCCGCGGTACCAGCAACCTCAGACGCCGCCCCCGCCCCCGTGGTCGCAGCACGGCCCTGAGGACCGCGACCCGAACCAGGGAGGTTTCGCTCGATGAGCCAGCCCGTGAACACCGGCGGCGGTTCCAGCATCAAGGAGTCGCTCGCCTCCTGGGGCGACCTGGCCGGTCTGCTGCGGGGCGGCGACCAGGGCGCCCTCGTCCCCGTCGTCATCCCCCGCGACACCCGCGGCCTGCGCTGGACCGTGCTGGTCTGGTTCGGCCTCTTCTCCCTGTGCTCGGCCCTGATGATGGCGGTCAGCGCCGTCATCGGCGACAGCGCGGTCGGCTACACCCTGCTGGCGGTCCCCACGATGCTCGTCGGGCTGCTCAGCATCCTCGGCGCGGGTCTGTGGTGGTGGCGCGGCTCGATCATCGAGATCGAGGAGGGCACCCACGGGATCCTCACCCGCTACGGCGCGATCGTCCGGGCGGTCGGACCTGGCCGCCACTACCTGTGGCACCCCTGGTCACGTGTGGACTTCGTGGTGGACACCCGCACGGAGATCCCCTACACGGCCCCGGTCCTGGCCTGCCCGACCCGTGAGAACGTGCCGCTGAAGTCGATCGAGTTCTTCCTCAGTTCCAGATCATCGACCCGATTCGGTTCGTGACGATCATCGGCGCCGGCAACTTCGACCTGGTGCTCTCCAGCGCCGTGCAGGACGCGATCCGCCAGCGCAGCCGCCTGGTCAACACCGAGTCCGCCTACGACCTGCGCGGTTCCAACGTCGAGGACATGCGCCGCCTGCTCAACTCCCAGCTGGAGAAGTACGGCGTGCGCATCACCGGCTGCAACATCCCCGACGTGCAGCTGCCCAACCAGTACCAGCAGCACCTGGCCACGCGGGAGCGGGTCGCCAAGGAGCTCGTCGCCTACGAACAGGAGTGGGAGCTGACGCGCAAGCGCCGCATCGACACCCTGCTCATGGACATCGAGCGCTCGAAGAAGACGCGCGACGCGAAGATCGTCGAGGTCAACGCCGCCCTGAACAAGGCGCGCAAGGACGTCGCACAGATGCTGGAGGAGCAGGAGACCGAGGCGCAGCGGGTGCGGTACGAGATCGAGACCCGCGGCCGCGCCGACCTGGTCGCCGCGGAGAACGAGGCGAAGGCGCAACGGCGCCTGTCCACCGCCTACCGGGACAACCGGGCGGTGCTGGAGTACGAGCTGGCGCGCCGCCGCCTGGACGTGGGCGCCGCGCTGGCCGAGCGGGCGCCGCGGCCGGTCGTCGTGCAGACCGAGGCGGGCTCGGGCGACTCCTCGGCACTGGCCACGCTGCTCACCGCGCAGCTGCTGCCGCAGGTGCTCAACGGTGCGGCGCCGGCCTCCCGTGCGGCCTCCGCCGTGGCGTCCGCGGGCGCCCAGGAGATGGCGGAGTCCGCCCAGGGCGCGATCGCCACCGCAGCCGAGCGCCAGCAGCGGATGGCGCAGGAGTACCAGCGCCAGCAGGACGCCGCGATGCGCCAGCAGTTCGAGCACGGCGAGGGGCACGGCCGCCGCTGACCCCCGGAACAGACGGGGCCCGCGACCACCACTAGAACCCAAGCCCCAGAGTCCAAGGGGGTGGTCGCGGGCCCCGTTCGTGTGCACGTCCCCCGGGGACGCCGGCACTTCGGCTCAACCCGTGACGGACAGGGAGGCGTACGCGGCGGCGATGTCGATGCCGTTGCGGACGGCGATCTCGACGAGGTCCTCGACCTCGCCCGCCAGGGAGCTGGCCAGATCGTCGTCGCCGGTGGCGTGCGCCCGGCGCAGCGCCGTGATCGCGTCGTGGATCCGCAGGTGGAGGGTCAGGGCGAACTCGCGCATGGGGCGACTCCTCGGCGTCGGTGCTGCGGCGGGGGAGAGGTCGGGGACCCTTCCCAGGGGGCCACACCTGTCTACCGACCGAAGGTGAGAGCGGGGTTGGAGCACCTCAGCGGGGGCAGAGCGGCCGGAAAGCCCCACGGCAGGTCCGTGACGCCTCCCGCGAGGTCAGTGGTTCACCCACGCGTACCAGTCTCCGGACACGTGCTCGTAGATCCGGGACCCCTGGCCGGGGACGAACACGCCCACGGGGATGCCCTCGGGGCTGTGCGCCAGCCCGGCGGAGGGCACCAGGACACCGGCGCCCTGGACCGTGTAGTGCGTGATGTCTCCGGAGACCGATACCTCCGTCACCGGGTAGGTCCCGGTCCAGGACCCGTCCCGTGCGACCGTCTGCCCGTCCTCGACCTCGCCGCGCAGCGCCAGCAACTGGTCGGCCGACGCGGTCACCCGCAACTGGAGCGGGATGTCGGCGCCGGACACGCCCAGCGCGGCGGCGGCGATCAGCGGTGCGGAGATCCACCGCAGCCAGTAGTGCCGGATCATCGGCCGGGCGACGGCGAGGGCGATGCCCAGCCGCAGCGCGCCCATCGCGGCCAGCAGCAGGCCGCAGACCAGCCCGACCGCGAAGGTGGGCAGGTGCCCGGCGGGAACGCTGTCCTCGAAGACCAGGACGAGCGCGACGGCGCCGCAGGCGGGGATGTAGAGCCGCCCGGGCGGGCGCGAGGCCCAGCTGATGAGCCGCTGGCCGAGCGTGGGCTGTTCGGCGATCTCGATCAGCTTGGCCACGGACCCGTGGGGGTCCGAACCGGTACCTGCGGCCGACATACGTTCCCCTCCGTGGATTCCGCGGGTGCGACGGACCGGCAGGCACGCCGAAAGGGGCGGGTCGGCCGCGTCACAGTCGAGACGGCCGTCGGAACGCGGCCTCACCGACAGGATAGAGCAGTGGCGGAGCGTGTTCGGGGAGACGGCGAGAAAAGGCGGGCGCACTCGCCGTCGCGGGCTCGGCCGCGCGCACCGTCCCCGGGCGCTGGACGACGGGGCCCGAGGAGAGCACCAGATAGTCCCAGGACCACCTCCCGCCACGGACGGCCATGAGCACGCACACCGCTGTGACCAGCGCCGTCGTGGGCCAGGACCCCAACGGTGTCAGGTCCGGCGGACCCCCGCCGCCGATGGCGAACGCGGCCAGGATCGCCGCACCGGCGAGCAGGGGGCCGGTCAACCACGTGAGCAGTCCCACGGCGAAGGCGACCGACAGCGCCACCAGCAGCGCGGGCAGGGCCGGGCTCAGGACGCCCGCCACCGCGGAGCCCGGGTCGGCAGCCGCACGGACACCGGGTCGGTCCGTCCCCGCATGCCCAGGCCGTGTTCGACGAACATCCACCCGACGCCGACGCGGGTGAGCGCGGAGGCGACGTCGTACAGGCGTCCCCGAGAGATCCGGGGTCGACTCCTGGCGGCCCGCATGTGCACCCCTGTGGTCCGATCGTGGTGGTGCTGACAAGCGGAAACTACCGAAAGTATCCGCTCGTGACTTGTTGTCACGCTCGGTGAGTCGCCACATGGCGCGTTTCCCGGCGCCGGACCGCACCACCCGCGCGGCACCCTAGGGTCAATGCCGGTGAGTTAGGGTGCTGGATCGTTTGTCAACCCGGGATCGTGCAGCACACAGATGCTGATCTTCGCCTGGTAGTTGGTGCGGTCCACGCTCCCTTTGGCCCGATGCTTGGAGATCGCGCGTTTGACCACACGCGGACACACACGCACCCGACGCGGGGGCAGCGGATCGGCCAGCACCGCGCGGCCGATCCGCCCCACCAGGTCCACGGCCCCGGTAGCCACCACCCCTGCGGCCCGCACGACCTGGTCGCGTGCGGCGTGCAGCGCCACCGTGAAACCGGCCCGGTCATCGTCGATGGCCGGCGGTGGCGGTGGCCTCGGCCATCGCCAACCGCAACGCCTGGTAGGCGGTCAGCAGCGCGTACACCTCCTGGTCCACACCCCACGGGGCACGGGCCCGCAGCACCCGCCCGTCCAGGATCGTGGACTTCAGCTCCCGGTAGGCGGTCTCGACCTCCCACCGCTGGTGGTACAGGGCCACCAGGTCGGCGGCCGGGTACCGGCGGTGGTCAACCAGTGTGGTGATGAGCCGGTAGTGCTCGCTGCGGCGGCCGCCGCCCTGCAGGTCCACGATCACGTGGGCGTCGACCACCCGTACCACCACCCCGCCCAAGCGGGAGGTCCACGACCCGTCCCCGAGCCGCTCCAGCACGGGCAGGCGCCGCTGGTTCCTGCAGCGCACCAACAATGCTGCGCCGGTGGCGGTGATCCGGCCGACCAGGTCGGCCACGGCGAAGTTGCGGTCGCCCAGCAGCACCATGCCCGTTCTCAGGCAGTCCAGCAGCCGTGGCGCGTAGGTGGTCTCGCCGGTGCTGGAGGGCCCGAAGACGGCGCCCAGCACGGTGCGGGTGCCGCAGGCCACCACGGCGACCAGCCGCAGCATCGGGTACCCGGATTGGGCGTGGCGGCCGTAGTGGGCCAGGTTGGCCGGGCTGTCGGGGGTCCACAGGGTGGTGCCGTCCATCGCGCACACCAGCAGGCCCTTCCAGCGTGCGGGTGCGGGTGGTGGGCCCGCCACCAGTTCGAAGAGTGCTTTGAAGGGGGGCGGCTCCGATGCGCCTGCGAGCGTGGGCCAGCGCGGAGGAGGACGGTGCGGTTCCCGGGCGGTCCAGGGCCGCGGTCAGGCGGGCCCAGACCTGCTGGTATCCCTGGTCGGCGAACAGGGCCCCGGCCAGGAGCAGGTAGACCACGACGCGTGAGGGCAGCCGGCGTAGGCGTTGTTGGGTGCGGCCGGTATCGGCCAAGGCCTCGTCGATCATCTCGAAGGGCAGGGTCTGGGTGAGTTCGCCCAGGTGGCCGGGGGCGAACACGCCTGCGGCGGTGGTCGCGGCGTGGTGGGTGGCCGTGGTGGCGGTGGCCATGGCAGGGGTGGCAGACTGGGAGGGCAACGGAGATCCAGTGGGTTCGAACGGATGGTTTGTCGAAGAACTCCCGTTCTACTGGGTCTCCGTTCGCGTGTGCAGGGGGCTCGGCGGCTGGTTTGACAGGACCGTCCCAGCCCTAACTCACCGGCATTGACCCTAGGGTGGAGGCGTGAGCACGACATCCACGGGCGCCAGCCCGCCCGCCGCACCCACGTTCGAGGTGGAGGACGAACTCCGCGGCCACGGCGCCCGCGTCGTGGCCGGGATGGACGAGGTCGGACGCGGCGCGTGGGCCGGTCCGCTCCTGGTCTGCGCCGCCGTGCCCGGCGTGGGCGATCCGCCCGCCGGGCTCACCGACTCCAAGCGCCTCACCCCCAAGCGTCGCCGGGAGCTCGCCGCGCGGCTGGAGCCCTGGGTCGCCGAGCACGCCTTCGGCTGGTCCGAGGCCGCCGAGATCGACGAAGTGGGCATGACCGAGGCGCTGCGTCGCGCCGCCCGACGCGCCCTCGACGGCTTGACGAGGCCCCCCGACGCGGTCATCCTCGACGGCCGACACGACTTCATCGGCCGCCCCTGGCGGGTACGCACCCAGGTCAAGGGCGACCTGACGTGCGTGAGCGTGGCCGCCGCGGCGGTCCTGGCCAAGGTGCGCCGGGACGCGTTCATGGCCACGCTCGACGCGGACCACCCCGGCTACGGATTCGACCGCGCCTCCGGGTACCCCTCACCCGCGCACCGCGCGACCCTCGCCGAGTCCGGACCCACTCCGTACCACCGGCTGAGCTGGTCCTACCTCGACGCCCTGCCCCGCTGGAAGCACCTGCGCAGGCGGCGTGCGGCGCCCGCCACCGCCGACGAGGACGAACAGCTGACCCTGCTCTGACCGCCCGCGGTCCCGCGCCTCCGCGAAGCGGAACGTGGCCGCGCCCGGTTCCGCGGGACCCACGGGCCGCGACACGCCGCCCCGCACTGGACATCCACACCACTTCGGGCAAGGCTGGTGCCGTAGCCATGCCGTACACGTCGGTCCCCCCGACACCACCCGGCCCGGCCGTCACGGTCAGGAGAGCCGACCTCCCACGCACCCCCTGGCAGGAAGGGTATGGATGACGCGCGAGACGCACTCCACCGCAGCCGCGGAACCGGGACGCGCGTCCGGGCTCACCCGTCTACGAGCCCGGTACCGCCGTGTCCCCCTCGCCAGACGGCTCGTGGCCGCGCTGGTCCTGGTCACGGTCGTCGCCGTCGTCGCTCTGGTGGCGGGCCTGCCCGTCGTGGGCGCGCTCGCCGCCACCCTCGCGCTCCTTCTGCTCTTTGCCGCGCTCATGCGCTCGCTGGACGCGTTCGTCACGGTGACGGTGTGCGTCGTGTGGCTGGCGGTGACCTTTCCGCTCTTCCAGATCCCGCTCGCCGGAGAGCCCGTCACGCTCCTCCTCCTGCCGGTCCCCCCACTGGTCGCCCTCGCCGCGGGCCGGGTCCGCGAGTTCCCGGTGTGGCACACCTGCGCGCTGGCCCTGACCGCGGGGCTGGTCTCCGGATACTCCCTCGCCCTGGCCGGAATGGTGGTCCCGGCCCTGTCCGCGGCGTGGGGCGTCGCGTTGCTCTACGCCGCGGCGGGCGCCTGCCTGGTGTGGCGGCTGACCGCCTCCCGCCAGATCATCAGGGAGGGCGCCGACGCCCGCGCCACCTCGACCTCCGCCTCCCGCCCTCCCTCGGGCGCCGACCGCGCCGCCAGAGTCCGCCCCGAACCCGTGCGCGGTAGCGCCGACCACGCCCCGCGCCCGACACGCGGCCGGAGCGCCACCTCCGACGACGCCGACCCCGTCCCCGTCGACCAGGCCCTGGCCGAACTCGAAGCGATGATCGGACTCGACCCGGTCAAGCAGCAGGTCCGGGGGCTGGCAGCTTCGATAGAGGCCGCCCGCCTGCGCGCCGACGCCGGGTTCCCGGTCGAACGCCCCCTGCGGCACCTGGTCTTCTCCGGGCCTCCCGGCACCGGGAAGACCAGCGTCGCCCGCACCCTGGCCACCATCTTCCACTCCTTCGGCCTGCTGCCCAGCGCCCACGTCGTCGAGGCCCAGCGCGCCGACCTGGTGGGGGAGTACCTGGGCGCCACCGCGATCCGGACCAACGAGCTGATCGACCGCGCCCTGGGCGGGGTGCTCTTCATCGACGAGGCCTACTCCCTGGTCAACGAGGGCGACGGCCAACCCGACCGGTTCGGCAACGAGGCGGTGCAGACCCTGCTCAAGCGTGCCGAGGACGACCGGGAACGGCTCGTGATCGTGCTGGCCGGCTACGAACAGGAGATGGACTCCTTCCTGGCCTCCAACCCCGGGCTGGCCTCGCGCTTCGCCACCCGCATCACCTTTCCCAGCTACACCGCCGACGAGCTCTTCCGCATCGCCGAGACCCTCCTGGCCCAGCGCGGCGACAGCCTCGACCCGGGCGCGGCCACGGCGCTGCGGCGCGGATTCGACCAGGCGGTCCGGATCGAGGCGGTGGACGAACTCGGCAACGGCCGCTTCGCCCGCTCGGTCGTGGAGAAGGCCGCCCAGGCGCGCGACGTGCGCGTGGTGACGTCGGGCGTCCGGGACGGGGGACCGGCGCCGCGTCCCGGAGCCGAGGATCTCATCACGGTCCGCGGGGCCGACGTGGATAACGCCTACGCCGAGCTCACCTCGCACCTGCCCGGGTTCGGCGAGGCGCCCGGCATCGAGGAGGCGATGGCGGAACTGGACGCCATGATCGGACTGGAGCCGGTCAAGGAGCAGGTGCGCTCGATCGTCGCCCAACTGCGCGTCGCCAAGCTCCGCGAGGAGCAGGGGCTGCCCAACCAGGCGCCGATGCGGCACTTCGTCTTCACCGGGCCGCCCGGCACCGGCAAGACCACGGTCGCGCGCGTGCTCGGTCGGGTCTTCTCCGCGCTGGGGCTGCTCGGGCGGGCCGAGGTGGTCGAGGCCCAGCGCGCCGACCTGGTCGGCGAGCACCTGGGCGCCACCGCGATCCGGACCAACCGGCTGGTCGACCGCGCCCTGGGCGGGGTGCTGTTCGTCGACGAGGCCTACGCTCTGGTCAACCCCGGGTACAGCGGCGGGGACGCGTTCGGGACCGAGGCGGTGCAGACCCTGCTCAAGCGCGCCGAGGACGACCGGGAACGGCTCGTCGTGGTGCTGGCCGGGTACCCCGACGAGATGGAGCGCTTCCTCGCCTCGAACTCCGGGCTCTCTTCCCGGTTCAACGTGCGTGTGCGCTTCCCCTCCTACACCGCCGACGAGCTGACCGCGATCGCCGAGGCCGTGGCCGCGCGCACCGGCGACGCCTTCGACGCCACGGCCCGAGAGGACCTGCGCAGCATCTTCGCGCACGTGTGCGCGACGGGCTGGATCGACGAACTCGGCAACGGGCGTTTCGCCCGCTCGCTGTTCGAGAGGGCGTGCTCCCACCGCGACCTGCGCGTCTCCCAGGAGGTCGGCGAGGCCGCGACCGCGGCGCAGCTCACCGTGGTCACCAGCGCGGACGTCCGGTTGGCCTACGCGGACGCGACGCAGCAGGCCTGAGGGGAGCGGCCCCGGGGGCCGCTCTCGTGACTGCTATGGTCCGACCCATGACCGCGACACCCTCACCTTCCGCGCCCCCCGTCACCCAGGCGCTCATCCTCGCCGGCGGCCAGGCCACACGGCTGCGGCCCTACACGGACACCCGCCCCAAGGCCATGGTCGAGGTGGCCGGACGGCCGATCATCGACTACCAGCTGGAGTGGCTCGCCTCGTACGGCGTCGAGCAGGTCGTCGTCTCCTGCGGCTACAAGGCCGAGGTGCTGGGCGACCACCTGTCGGCCCGCGCCGGGGGTCCGCGGATCTCCCTCCTGGTGGAGGACGAACCGCTCGGCCGAGGCGGCGCCCTGCGCTACGCCGCCACCGGTCTGCGCGACCCGGACGCGCCCTACCTCGCGCTCAACGGGGACGTGCTCACCTGGTTCCCGCTGGACGAGATGACCGCCCACCACCGCGAGCGCGGCGGCTTGGCCACGCTGGCCCTGGCCCAGTTCCGCACCACGTGGGGCATCGTCGACGTCGACGACCGGGACCGGATCGAGGGCTTCACCCAGAGCCCGCTGCTGCCGGTGTGGATCAACGCGGGCGTGTACCTGTTCGAACCCGGGATCACCCCCCTGCTGCCCGCCAAGGGCGACCACGAGTCCTCCACCTTCCCGGGGCTGGCCAAGGAGGGCCGCCTGACCGCCTACCGCATCGACGGTTTCTGGCGCGGGGTGGACACCGCCAAGGACGTCAAGGAGGCGGGCGAGGCGATCGCCGCCACACGCGAGGCCGAGCGGGAACGTTAGGCCGATCGTCCCCGGTTCGCCCGATGCCCGCTGATCCGGTGCTGGGGCGCATGGGTATCGTCACGAGCGTGACAAGAGACGGATTCCTCCTCCCCAGCGCCCCCAACTTCCGCGACCTCGGCGGACACCGCACCACCTCGGGACACACCGTCCGCACCGGGGTCCTCTTCCGCTCCGACGCCCTGCACTCGGTGGCCGACGAGGACCTGCCCGTCTACCACGGCCTGGGCATCCGCCAGCTGATCGACCTGCGCACGGCCCACGAGCGCGAACGCCTGCCCGACATCACCCCGGACGGGGCCGAGTACGCCGCCGTGGCCGTCCAGGACCCCGACGCGGTCGGGGCCAACTTCGCCGACGTGCTCGCCGACCCCGAGTCCGCCCGCGCCATGTTCGGCGACGGCGCGGCCGAGCGCTTCATGCACGCCGTCTACCGGGAACTGGTCACCGACGAGACGGCCCTGGACGGGTACCGCGACCTGGTCGAGCGCGCCGCCGATGGGCCCACGGCCCTGGTCTTCCACTGCAGCGCGGGCAAGGACCGCACCGGATGGGGCGCCGCTCTGCTGCTGCGCCTGCTGGGAGTGGACCACGCGACGGTCGTCGCCGACTACCTGGTGAGCAACGGGCGCCAGGAGAGCACCGACCGGTGGATGCGCCGCCTGTCGGCGAACAGCGGGCTCGACTGGGCGGACCTGGTTCCCATGACGCGTGTCCGCCCGGAGTACCTGGAAACCGCGCTGACCCAGATCGACGAGGTGTACGGGTCCTTCGACGAATACGTAGCCGAGGGGCTCAAGGTGTCCGCCGACACCGTCGAGCGCCTGCGGGAGCGGATGCTGTGCTGATGCGTTCTGGCGGGCTCGAACGGGGCTCGGGGCGCGGGGAACCGGGCTCTTCGTCGTCGCCTTCGCCTGTCGCTCGTTCCTCGCTCGCGGCTTGGCTTCTCCTGTGGATCCCGGTGCGCCCCTCGCTGTGCTGATGCGTTCTGGCGGGCTCGAACGGGGCTCGGGGCCACCGCCGCTCAGAGAGCGTCGAGGCGTCGGCGCAGATCCGTCTCGTCGGAGGCCGTCTCCAACTGGGCGTTCAGCGCGGTCAGTACGGAGCGCCGGTCCACGCCCCGGTCCAACAGGCGCCTCGCGGCCCGCCACAGGTGGACGGGCCGCCCGTGCCACAGCCGCTCGGCGAGCCGTTCGTGCCTGTCCAACTCCTGCTCCCGCTCGGGATCGGTGCGCGTCACCGGCCGGTACCAGTGGTCCTGTCCGCTGGAGTGGCGGCCGCTGTGCGGTGTGGCCGCCTCGTACTCGCCGTAGTGGTCAAGCCGCAGCAGCGCCCGCCGACCGCGCGGGGTGGCGGGGTCGAACTCGTCCGGAGCGCCCGCGACGATCTCGCTGGCCAGCAGCGGGAAGGCGAACATCCGGCGCGCGAGCGCCGCGAAGTCACCGTCCGGCAGCAGGCGGCGCACCGCCTCCTGGCGCAGGCCCAGGGGGCGCGCGGGGTCGCGGTAGGTGCCCACGAACGCGCCGGTGCACTCCCACACGGCGTCGAGGGTGGCGCCCAGGGCCACCTCCGGCAGCCGGGAGACCGATGCCGCGCCCGGCCCGCCGGAGCACCCGCCCGACGCCTCCGGCGCGACCCGACCGGCCCAACGCACCCACGCGGCCAGGACGTGCGGCATCGCCTCCTGTTCCTCGGGCAGCAGCACGACGCGACCGGGCAGCCAGTGCAGCAGGAACGACTCCACCTTGCGGGGGCTGACGCGCAGCGGCCGACCGGCGTCCACGTCGCAGCCGTACGCGATGATGTGGTCGACGCACCGGCTGGCGGCGTAGGAGTCCGAGAGTCCCGCAGCCTCGTCCGAGGCCAGGAAGCGGGCGGCCAGCACGGCGCGGTCGTCGCGCCGCCACAGCGGGACCGGGGCGGCCTCCGCGGCCGTCGCGGGCAGGGTTCGGATCCGGGCGCGGACCAGGGCGTAGTGGGCGGCCAGGGAACCGTCGGTCAGGTCGGCGGCGGTCAGCCCGACGGCCCGCACGGTGGGACCCGCTCCGGGGTCGCTGGACGCACCGCCCACGACCAGGTCGGTCCGTTCCAGGGCGCGGGTGAGCAGGGCGCGGGCGGTGCCGAGCCCGATCGGGGCGAACCTGATGAAGTCATCCTTCTCGGCCCGCTCCCGGCAGCGTTCGAGCAGTCGGTCCACCTTGGAGGTGACCCACACGTCGCGCAGCAGGCCTCCGCCGTTGTGGTCGACGACCAGGATCACGGCGTGCTCGGGCGGCGACGGTGCGCCGTCGCCGTCGGCCCTGCCGAACACGCAGACGATGTCGTCGGTGTCTCCGAAACGGTCGCCGTGGACATGGGCGGCCAGCGGAGTGACCGCGCCGAGTTTCGAGGCCCACTCGGGCACCTGGAGGCCGCGTTCCCTGAGCGCGATCACCCCCTGTTCGGCCAGGTGCCGCTGCGGGCGCGAGGTGCCCAGCGCGGCGACCGCCGCCAGCACGCCGAGCCCGGCCGGGGTGCCGGAGGCGGTGGCGTGCGCGACCAGTCCCTCGCCGAGCAGCCGTTCGACGTCCACGCCCGGGACGCGCTCACCCCACCACGTCCCGAGCAGTTCGCTGAAGGCCAGTTCGGCGTCCAGGGGCTCGCGCATGGCGAGCAGGGCTCGGGCCGCACGCAGCATCTCGTCGAAGACGGCGCCGGGCACCGGCTCGGGTCCGGGGGGAGGCGTTGGGTTGGACACCACCTGAGGGTATGCCAGCGCCGCCGGGGCGTGGTCCCGCCCGAGGACGGCGGCTCGCGGGGTCCGGCGGCGCACCGCCGGTGCGGTCAGCGCGGCCGGGGGACGGCTCCGTGCCCGGGGCCGCGGTGACCGCGTACCGCGCCGATCTCGGACGGCGGCACGGAGTTGACCATGGCCTCCAGGTGCTCTCGGGCGACCCTCTCGACCAGGTGCGGGGTGACCGCGATCCCCAGGTGCTCGACGCAGTTCCACGTGTCACTGACACAACGCTCGACACAACGATGGGACAGTCCGCTGAACTCGTCGTGGAGCCTCGCCGAGATCCGCCTGAGATCCTGGACCGGGAAGGTCTGGAGCATTCTCGCTCACACCCCTTGCTGGAAGATGGCCTGGACGGTGACCTCCACCCATTCCACTTGTTCTGGACGGACTGTCAACCCCCGTTCCGGTGCGCTGTCGTCAAAACCTCGGGGGACGGCGTTTACTCTGGTCTCGCCATCAACGCAGGTCAACGGTACAAAATGGACTTTTCCGCCATATAACAGTCTTGTTTCGGAATGCACGGAGGAAACCGGTCGCGTGTGGTAGGCATCGGTAATGAGGGCAAAACACGGGCGAAAAACCGCCGGTTGACCGTCCGACGGCCGACGTGTGGCCCGATGATGACCTTCCGTGCCCGTGGTACTCCCCTCCACAGGGCCCGTTGCGTGAGGACGGGTGTGTCTTATGCTGGGGCGGTGACAGCGGCCGAGAGGAGTCCTGGAGTGTGACTCCCGAGGGCCGCGAGCCCCCGTACGTAATTCGCGACTGGCCCCGGGCACACGCCGTGGCCGGTACACGTGCTTCACGTGGGTCGTGCGGTCCAGGCAGCGTCCCCAGCGAAACACGGGTGGGGAGTCCGACGGTTCCGGAGGTGTCGAGCAGGTGAGCGCCGAGACGTCCATTCCGCCACCCCGAATCGAGGGGGCGGAACTGCCTGACGCGGTCAGATCGCTTCTGACCGACGCCCCCATCGGATTCGCCCTGGTCGATTCCGACGAGCGTCTGACCACCGTCAACCAGCATTTCGCCGCGCTGCTGGGCGCCGCACCCGCCCAGTGCCTCGGTCGGACCCCCGCCGACCTGCTGGAGGAAGCCGGAGACCCGGCCGGGGCCGCCGCCCAGCGGGCCTCTCTGCGCGCCGTCCGGGCCGGGGGCGGCACCGTTCGGGAGCGGTTCCGCGCGTCCAGGGGACAGGTCTGGGACCTCACCTGGTTCCCGGTGACCGATCCCGACACCGACGAGGAGCGCGTCGGCCTGATCGCGGCGCCCGAGCACGAGGCCTCCGTCGCCCGACGCGACGAGCGCAGGCTGCGCGCCCTGCTCCATGCGGGCCAGCAGATCGTCTGGGCGGCCGGACCCGGCGGCGACATGCAGGAGGACTGTCCCCAGTGGCGATCGCTCACCGGTCAGGAACCCGACGCCTTCCTCGGACGGGGCTGGCTCGGCGCCGTCCATCCCGACGACCGGACCCGGGTCGAGCGCGCGTGGGACGACGCCGTGCTCGACGTGACCCCCTTCGACGCCATGTTCCGCGTGCGCACCCGTTCCGGCGGTTACGACCATTACCGGGCACGCGCAAACCCCATCAAGGACGGGACCGAAACCGTCGAATGGATCGGCACGTTCGTCGACGTCACCACCGAACGCGAGGCCGACGAACTCCGCCAGCGGCTCAACCAGCAGTTGGGTGAGGCGGCCATGCGCACCGCGCGGCTCCAGAAGGCCACCTCCGACCTCGCCGAGGCGCTCACCGTCGACGACGTCGTCAACGCCATGACCGAGATCGGGCGCTCCGGGGTCGGCGCCGACCACGCCCACGTGGTCCTGTTCGACCGGGACCGCCTCCGACTGCGGACCATGGCCGCCGAGCGCACCCATCCGCTGCCCAGGGCCTCCTTCCCGCTCGAACACCCCGACCCCGCCGCCCGCGCCGTGGCCGACCAGGCCCCGTGCCTGGCCGCGAACCCGGCCGAGCTGCGCGCCCTGTTCGAGGATGCTCCCGAAGCCGTGGAACTGGTCGAGACCACACCGGAACGCTCCTGGGTCGCCCTGCCCATGAGCATCGCGGGACGCACGATCGGCGCCCTGCGCCTGGCCTTCGTCGCGACCCGCGAAGTCACCGACGAGGAACGCGTGTTCCTGGAGGCCCTCGCCGGACAGTGTGCCCTGGCCGTCGGCCGCGCCCAGCTCTACGAGCGCGAGCACGACACCGCCCAGGCCCTCCAGCACAGCCTCCTGCCCGAGGAGCTGCCGGTGGTGACGGGCGTACGGCTGGCCGCCTACTACCGCTCGGGCTCCCAGCACGTGCAGGTCGGCGGCGACTGGTACGACGCCTTCCCGCTGCCGGACGGCCGCGTCGCCGGGGTGCTCGGCGACGTCATGGGCAAGGGGATCCCGGCCGCCGCCGGCATGAGCCGGATCCGCAACGCGCTGCGCGCCCTGGCGTTCAACATGCCCGAACCCGCCGACGTCCTGACCGGGCTCGACCGGATGTTCGCCGCCACCGAGGGGCTGGACCAGGTGACGACGCTGGTCTACTTCGTGCTGGACCCGGTCACCGGACAGCTCGACCTCAGCAACGCGGGGCATCTGCCGCCCCTCGTGGTCGCGGGAAGCGCCGGCCCCTCCCTGCTGGAGGGCGAGCCCGACACGCCATTGGGTGTCAGTGCTCCCAGGGGCCACCACAAATTCTTCGTCCAACCCGGTAACACCGTCGCCCTCTACTCCGATGGACTGGTTGAGAACCGCAAACGGTCCGTCGCCTCCGGACTCGACGAGCTGGTCGACGTGGCCGCCTCGGCGCCACCCGAGGCGGTGGGCGACCCACAGCAGATGCTGGAGTACCTTGTTGAGAGCATGCTCGAAGGGTACGAGCAGGACGACGACGTCACTCTGCTCGCCGTTCAGCTTCCGGTGATCGACTCCGCGTCGGAGCGGTAGACCGTACGAACAAGTCCATTGCCTTGCCTACAGTGAAGAAGCCGTTCCGCCCCGCGACGCGGGGGTGATCCTCCAGGGGGATGACCTCCCGGAGCGCATACGCTTGATAGACAAACGGCTTCCCCGCCCCAGTGGGGACGATCCCAGGCCGCAGGTGGGAGAGGGCGCGCGCCCGGTCCCGGCCAGGCGGACCACCGGGTCCGACAATCTCGCCACACGTCCGTTCGAGAGGTGTTTGTGTCATCTGCCAGTTCGACTCGCTCGAAGCAGTCCGAGTCACTGCAAGAGCCCGTCATTCAGCAGCTGATCGAGCGTGGGCGGTCCCAGGGCTTTCTTGAGCCCGAGGACGTGCGCCGTGCCTTCGAAGAGGCCGAAATCCCGATGTCGCAGGCGCAGTCCGTGCTTCGCAGCCTCGCCAAGGAGGGCGTGACCGTGCTCGTGCCCGAGTCGGCCTCCTCACGGCGCAAGGCTCCCAGGCGCAAGACGGCGACCACGCGGTCCACCTCGACCAGGTCCACCAAGACCACCGCCACCGCCAAGCCCGCGGCCGCCCGGTCGGCCAAGCCCGTGCGCGCCGCGGCGGCCCAGGAGCAGCCGGAGACGGTCACCGCGGTCGTCGACTCGGGCGACCCCGAGGGGACCTCCGACGGGGGAGCCGCCGCGGGGAAGCCCGCCGGCAGGAAGCCAGCCGCAGCCAAGAAGGGCGCGGTGAAGAAGGCCGCCCCGAAGAACGCGGCGACCTCCAAGAAGACCGCCGCCGCCAAGAAGACGGCCAAGAAGGACCTGGAGCTCGCGCCCGCCGCCGAGTTCGAGGACGAGGAGGGGCTGGACGACCTCGAACACACCGGCGCCGAGCTGGAGTTGGTCGAGGACACTCCGGAGAAGGACGTCAAGTCCGCCAAGCCCGAGGCGGTCGGCGCGCCCACCGCGCCCAGGTCCGAGGACGAGTCCTTCGTCCTGTACGACGATGACGACGACGCTCCCGCCGCCCAGGTGGTCGCGGCCGGCGCCACCGCGGATCCGGTCAAGGACTACCTGAAGCAGATCGGCAAGGTGCCGTTGCTCAACGCCGAGCAGGAGGTCGAACTCGCCAAGCGTATCGAGGCCGGTCTGTTCGCCGAGGAGAAGCTCGCCGAGGAGGGCGAGGTCCTCACCTTCGAGTTGCGCGACGAGCTGGAGTGGATCGCCGAGGACGGCGGCCGCGCCAAGAAGCACCTGCTGGAGGCGAACCTGCGACTCGTGGTGTCGCTGGCCAAGCGCTACACCGGTCGTGGGATGCTGTTCCTGGACCTGATCCAGGAGGGCAACCTCGGCCTGATCCGCGCGGTGGAGAAGTTCGACTACACCAAGGGCTTCAAGTTCTCGACGTACGCCACCTGGTGGATCCGTCAGGCGATCACCCGGGCGATGGCCGACCAGGCGCGCACCATCCGCATCCCGGTGCACATGGTCGAGGTCATCAACAAGCTGGCCCGTGTGCAGCGCCAGATGCTCCAGGACCTGGGCCGCGAGCCCACCCCGGAGGAGCTGGCCAAGGAGCTGGACATGACCCCGGAGAAGGTGGTCGAGGTCCAGAAGTACGGTCGCGAGCCGATCTCCCTGCACACCCCGCTGGGCGAGGACGGCGACAGCGAGTTCGGTGACCTCATCGAGGACTCCGAGGCGATCCAGCCGGGCGAGGCGGTCAGCTTCACACTCCTGCAGGAGCAGCTGCACTCGGTGCTCGACACCCTGTCCGAGCGTGAGGCCGGCGTGGTCTCCATGCGCTTCGGTCTCACCGACGGCCAGCCGAAGACTTTAGACGAGATCGGCAAGGTCTACGGCGTCACCCGCGAGCGCATCCGGCAGATCGAGAGCAAGACGATGTCGAAGCTCCGTCACCCGTCGCGTTCGCAGGTGCTCCGTGACTACCTGGACTAGGGCGGTCCTGTCAGTGATGGTCTGAGAGGCTGTGCCCACTGCGCCGTCCCGAGGGACCGGGACGGCGCACCGGTCCGCTGACGCCCCGCCGTCCACGCGTGTGGCGACTCCCGCGTGTCCTCGGGCGTGTGGGGCGTGTTCCCGCATGCGTTCCAGGGTGTGCCGACGTCCATCCGACGGCAGCCATGCTGCCAGCCCAGGTGTAGGTGCGGGATAAAGTCCCGTGCTCGGGGGAGGGGCCGGCCCCTCCCCCGAGCACGACGGCCCCGGTCAGTCCTGAACGACCACGTCCATGGTGCGGGCGGTCCCCGCCTTGGCCGCGGGCTGGAGTTCCACCGTGTGCCCGAGGTCGCGCAGGGCGGACACCAGTTCGTACGGGGTGGCCGCGTCCACGCCCTCGGCCAGCAGCGCGCGTGCGATGTCGCCCCGCGTGGCCTTGGCCATGTGGCTGACCACGGATCGGCGCGTCTGACCGCTCACCACTCTCTCGTGCAGGACCCGGACCGAGACCGTGCGCTCGGCGGTCGCTCCCTTCGGTCGGAACGCCGCTGCGTAGGCGGCCGAACGACAGTCGACGATCAGCCGTCCCTCAGCCAGCTCTCCCAGCGGGCCGCTCACCGCGCGCCGCCAGTACGCGCCCAACCCGCCCAGTGGGGGCAGCCTGACCCCCATCGACAGGCGGTAGGGCGGCAGCCGGTCCTCGGGGGCGACCACACCCCACAGGCCCGAGAACACCAGGACCCGCTCCCGCGCGCGCCCGGCGGCGGGGGAGCCGAGCAGCGAGGGCAGCCCCAGCCGGTCGTAGAGCACGCCGGTGTACAGGTCGGCGGAGCGGAGCGTGGGGGCGGTGGCCAGGTCCAGGTTGCGTTTGAGGGCGTCGGTCTGCCCGGCGGACAGCCCCAACACCTCCAGGGCCGTCTCCTCGGGACCCGAACACACCTCGGCCAGCGCCGCCGCGACCTCCTCACGGGCCCCGGTCAGATCGGGGAAGGTCAGCGAGGACGGGTCCAGGCGCGGCCCCTCCCCGGAGGTGGCCTTGCCCTCGGAGGGCGGCAGCAAGATGAGCATGGCGGGACTTTCCTGGTACTGCGGGTGGAGAGCCGGAGGCGGCCCTGCCATGGTACGTGCCGGTGGCGGGTCTGCCCTGGCATCATCGGATCATCGCAACCGTCGAGGGGCTTGGAATGCACACGTGGGCACGGAGGATCTCCAGGGACTGGCCGCCGGAGGAGGTGCGCGTCACCGGGGGATGGCACCTGGGCTTCGCGGGAGGGGTGACCTTCCGCGCCAACTCGGCGGTTGCGCTGGACCCGGAACGCGCGGACCCGGAGACCGTCGAACGCTTCTACCGGGAGCGGGGTGCTCCTCCGGCCGTCCAGGTCTGGGACGGGATGGACGACCTCGACCGGGACCTGTCCGCGCGGGGCTACCGTTCGGTGAACCCCGCCCTGGTCATGGTGCGCGATCTGGACGACGTCAAGGGTCCGGGGGGCCGGTTCGAGGTGCTCGCGCGCCCGGACGAGCGCTGGCGGGCGCTGTGGTCGGCAGAGGGGACCGGCGCGCGGGTCGTGGAGGGCCAGCACCGGATCATGGACCGCGTCCCCGAGATGGCGTACGCGGTGGAGGCCGCTGGCGCGGCCCGGGGATGCGCGTCCCTCGCGGACGGCTGGGTGGGTCTGTACGCCATGCTCACGGCGCCTGAGGCCCGGGGCCGGGGGCTCGCCGCGGGGATCGTCGACGCGCTGCTCGCCTGGGGGCGCGACCGGGGAGCCGAGCGCGCCTACCTGTGCGTGATGGACGGGAACACGGCGGCGCTGCGCGCCTACGAGCGAGCGGGCTTCATCCGGACGGACCGCTACCACTTCCGGGTGGGCGAGCCGTAGCCGCGTACGCCGTGGCGGAGGGCGACGTGAGGGTAGGACCGCGGGCGGTGGCGGGCGCACGACGAAGGGCGGCGGCCCCTTCCGGGTCCGCCGCCGTACGTCTGGATTCCGTGTGAAGTTGTCGTCCCGTGGCTAACGCTCTTCGGCGGTGGCCTTGCTCGCGGTCAGCTTGTCCGTCTCGTCGTGGATGTCCGAGGCGATCTTGCGGAGGGACTCGTCGTGCTTGCGCATGTGGTGCGCGCAGAAGAGAAGCTCGCCGCCGGAGTTCAGGAGCACCCGGACGTACGCCTGCGCGCCACAACGGTCGCAACGGTCGGCAGCCGTCAGCTGCTGGGTGGGGGCAAGGGTTCCAGTCACTTCGCCATCCTCAATACTCGGCGTTAGTCACCTCTGACAACATCTAACCAGCCAGGGACGTTCCCAACCGGCTCGGGTGTACGCCGACAGCGGAATCTGCCCGGTTGGTTCCCTGGGGGGTCGATGTGGGGGTTTGTGGTTTGCTGTCGCTTCCCTACCTCCCTGATACCCCCTGTGGGCCTCCGGCATCCCCAGAAAGTGGGAGTATCCAGGTCGCATCCACAGGAGGTGGTAGTCTCGCGCGGGGCAGCACCCGTCGCCGCGCTCCGGCGGCCCCGCACGGGCGGCGCTCGGCGACGACGCCCGCCGCCGCGGCGGCCCACGACCCCGCTACCCCACGACGTGGAATCCGCCCGGCACGCCGTGGCCTGCCCCCTATCGTCGGCGCGGCGCGGTACAAAGGGCACCACGCACCGCATCAGAGCTCCGATGGCCCTCAAGACGCAGGAGATGTCCGAGTGACCGCCTTGACCGCAGCCGTCCACGACCCCGAGGATTACTCCGCTCGGCACCTCTCGGTCCTGGAGGGCCTGGAGGCGGTACGCAAACGGCCGGGCATGTACATCGGGTCCACCGACAGCCGCGGCCTCACCCACTGCATGTGGGAGATCATCGACAACTCCGTCGACGAGGCGCTGGGCGGCTTCTGCACCCGGATCGACGTCACCCTCCACACCGACGGATCGGTCTCGGTCAGTGACGACGGCCGCGGCATCCCCGTCGACGCCGAGCCCAAGTCCGGTCTGTCCGGCGTCGAGCTGGTCATGACCAAGCTGCACGCGGGCGGGAAGTTCGGTTCGGGCTCCTACACCGCCTCGGGCGGACTGCACGGTGTCGGCGCCTCCGTCGTCAACGCCCTGTCGTCCCGGTTGGACGTCGAGGTCGACCGCCAGGGCCGCACCCACGCGATCAGCTTCCGCCGCGGCATCGCGGGCCGCTTCGCCGGTGCCGGACCCGACGCCGAGTTCACCCCGGTCTCCGGCTTGGAGCAGGTCCGCAAGGTCGCCGCCAAGATCACCGGGACCCGGATCCGTTTCTGGCCGGACATGCAGATCTTCCTCAAGGAGGCGGAGATCGCCCGTGAGTCCCTCCTCGACCGCGCCCGCCAGACCGCGTTCCTCGTGCCCGGACTGACCATCGCCGTGCGCGACGAGCGCGCCGAAGGCGAGCCCGCCTACACCGAGGAGTTCCGCTTCGACGGCGGGATCGGCGAGTTCTGCACCTTCCTCGCCCCCGACGAGGCGGTCAGCGACGTCCTGCGCATCCAGGGCTCGGGCACGTTCACCGAGACCGTTCCCGTCCTGGACGACGCCGGGCACATGGTCCCCGCCGACGTCGAGCGCCGCCTGGACGTGGACGTCGCGTTGCGCTGGGGCACCGGCTACGACACGACCGTCCGCTCGTTCGTCAACGTCATCGCCACGCCCAAGGGCGGCACGCACCTGACCGGCTTCGAGCGCGCCCTGGTCCGGGTGGTCAACGACCAGCTGCGCGCGACCAAGCTGCTCAGGAACAGCGACGACCCCGTGACCAAGGACGACACGCAGGAGGGTCTGACCGCGGTCGTCACCGTCCGCCTGCCCGAGCCGCAGTTCGAGGGGCAGACGAAGGAGATCCTCGGCACCTCGGCCGCCTCCCGGATCGTCTCCCAGGTGGTCGGCAGGGAGCTGCGCGACTTCCTCACCTCCACGAAGAAGACGGACAAGGCCAAGGCGCGCACGGTCCTGGAGAAGGTGGTCGGGGCGGCCAAGGCCCGGCTCGCGGCCCGTCAGCAGCGCGAGACTCAGCGTCGCAAGAACGCGCTGGAGAACTCCGCTCTGCCCGCCAAGCTCGTGGACTGCCGCAGCGAGGGCCTGGACCGCAGCGAACTGTTCATCGTCGAGGGAGACTCCGCTCTGGGCACCGCCAAGCTGGCCCGCGACTCGGAGTTCCAGGCGCTGCTGCCGATCCGGGGCAAGATCCTCAACGTGCAGAAGTCGTCGGTCTCCGACATGCTCAAGAACGCCGAGTGCGCCGCGATCCTCCAGGTGGTCGGCGCCGGCTCGGGCCGGACATTCGACATCGACGCCGCACGGTACGGCCGGATCATCCTCATGGCCGACGCGACGTGGACGGTGCGCACATCCGGTGCCTGCTGCTCACGCTCATCTACCGGTACATGCGGCCGATGCTGGAGGCGGGCCGGGTCTACGCCGCCGTGCCGCCGCTGCACCGGATCGAGCTGACCAACACCCGGCGCAAGCGCGGTGCCCGTCCCGAGGACCGCTACGTCTACACCTATTCCGACGCCGAGCTGACGCGCACCCTGCTCGACCTGGAGAAGCGGAAGATCTCCTGGAAGGAGCCGGTCCAGCGGTACAAGGGTCTGGGTGAGATGGACGCCGACCAGCTCGCCGAGACCACCATGGACCCGCGTCGGCGGACCCTGCGCCGGATCCGCGTGGAGCAGGCCGAGGAGGCCGCCTCGGTGTTCAACCTGCTCATGGGCAACGAGGTGGCGCCGCGCCGGAAGTTCATCCAGGAGGGCGCCCAGGAACTGGACGTCGCCCGCATCGACGCCTGACTGTGCCCCTTCGGGCCCGCGCTCCGGTTCGGCCCGCTCGGGAACCTAGTTCCCGGGCGGGGGCGGCGGGTCCCAGTCCCCGCTGTCGAGCAACCGGTCGACCGCCGCCCGGTACGGCGCGGGGTCCAGCCCCCGCTCGGCCACCCACGCGTCGTCGTAGTAGCTGTGCTGGTAGCGCTCGCCGCCGTCGCAGATCAGGGTGACCACGCTGCCCTTGCGCCCCTCACGGAGCATCCTGGCCACCAGGTGCCACACGCCCCACAGGTTGGTGCCGGTGGAGCCGCCCGCACTCAGACCCGTGACGTCGTGCAGGTGGCGCATCGCGGCGATGCTCGCTGCGTCGGGCACGGGCATCATCAGGTCGATCACCGACGGGACGAAGCTCGGCTCCATGCGGGGGCGGCCGATCCCCTCGATCCGCGACGGCATCCCCGTGGCGTAGTCCGAGGCGCCGGTCACCCAGCCCGGGAAGAACGCCGAGTTCTCCGGGTCCACGACCGCCAGGCGGGTGCCCAGGCGACGGTAGCGCAGATAGCGGCCGATGGTGGCGGACGTGCCGCCCGTGCCGGCGCCGACCACGACCCACTCGGGGCACGGGTAGCGCTCCATGGAGAGCTGCTCGAAGATGGACTCGGCGATGTTGTTGTTGCCCCGCCAGTCGGTCGCGCGCTCGGCGTAGGTGAACTGGTCCATGTAGTGGCCGCCGGTCTCCCGGGCGAGCCGCTCGGCCTCGGTGTACATGTCGGGCGGGGAGTCGACGAAGTGGCAACGCCCCCCGTACCGTTCGATCAGGGCGATCTTCTCCGGGCTCGTGCGGCGGGGGAGGACCGTGACGAAGCCCAGTCCGACCAGCCGTGCGAAGTAGGCCTCGGACACGGCGGTGGAGCCCGAACTGGCCTCCACGATCGTGGTGTCCTCGGTGATCCAGCCGTTGGCCAGGCCGTAGAGGAACAGTGATCGCGCCAGGCGGTGCTTCAGGCTGCCGGTGGGATGCACCGACTCGTCCTTGAGGTACAGGTCGATACCCCACTCCGACGGAAGCGGGAAGACGTGCAGGTGGGTGTCGGCCGAACGGTTGGCGTCGGCGACCACCTTGCGAACCGCCTCGTCGGCCCAGGCCCGGGCGCGCTCACTGGTGCGGTCCACGCACGCGGAGCGGTCTGAGGGGTCGGGGCCGTCGGCTGCTGAGGGAGGTGGCATGTGCAGCAGCGTAGCCGTTGCCTGCCGGCGCCATGACCCGGACCGGGGCGGACCCGGGCGCCGCCACCCGGAGCGTCCGTCCCCGACGGACGCCCGGGGAGGACGCGCGGCGATCACCGCGCCGGAGCGGTCCGGAACGGTCAGTCGAGCGATCCGCCGGACATCGCGGCGTGCATGCGCCGGTAGGTCGCGGCCTCCTCGTGGCGGCTCTGGCGTTCCAGGGTGCGGGCGAGGGCGATGTGCGCCCAGTTGTCGACCGGGTCTAGTTCGATGATCCTGCGGAAGGTACGTTCGGCCTTGTTGAGCTGTGCGGAGAAGAAGTAGGCGCGGCCGAGCAGTTCCAGGAGGGAGCGGCTGTTCGGCTCGTGTTCGACGAGGGGCTCCAGGGTGCGGGCGGCGTAGATCGGGTCGCCCAGCTCCATGAACATGCGTGCGCGGTTGAAGGTCTCGTAGGTGCTCTCTTCCACGGTGCTCCTCTCGACGGCGCTGCCGTCCCGCATCACAACGGCCACCGCAGTGACCGCATTCCCAGGCGAGACACGGGGCCGGGAGGGACTCGGCGCGCACTCGTGGAACACCGCACCGCACCCGCCCCCATACATAGGGATCCCCGGACCGCGCGGTGCGCACACACGCGGGCCCGGTCACCGGCGTCCGGCGACCGGGCCGCCCGGCGGTGTCAGAGGTCGACCGGGTTGACCCGACCCGAGTCCACGTCGTAGACGCCCCCGCCACGGGCAGCCCCGCGGGCAGCAGGGGGTGGTGGCGGATCCGCTCCAGGTCGTGCCTGAGCGCGCCGAGCTGGTCGCTGTTGGTGTGGAACTCCAGGCTGCGGGTGTCCACCCCGTACTCCTCCTGGATGAGGTCGTGCACCACGCCGTCGTCGTCCACCGAGGCCATCTTGCAGCGCGTGTGCGGCAGGACCAGGACCCGCTCCACGCCCAGCAGGTACACGGCCAGGACGAGCGTACGCAGGGTGTCATCGGTCACCCGGGCGCCCGCGTTGCGCAGGATCTTGGCGTCGCCGGGCTGGAGACCCAGCATGTCCAGGGGCTCGATCCTGGAGTCCATGCAGGTCACCAGGGCCAACCCCCGGGCGGCCATCGGCTTGAGGCCCTCAAGCGCGAAGCGGGCCGCGTACTCGTCGTTGGCGGCGAACACGTCGTCGAAGGCGCCCGGCGCGCGGCCGGGGTCGATGGACTCACTCACGCGGGTTCACTCCCTGTCTCCATGGCCATGGGCCGTGTACACGCGACCGGGCCCGTGTACACGGCACGTCGCACTACTCTCAAACGCTCTGTCCGGGGCCGGTGAGTCCCACGTCGGTGCGCCCGGTGCCCACCGTGGTGATCGCGCGCGGCAGGGTCTCACCGGATCCGTCCCGGCGGTCGGTGGCGTCGGGCAGGCGCACCGGCCTGCCGTCCTCGCGGGCGGCGCGGGCGGGCGCCCGGCCGATCCAGCCGAACAGCAGCGTGTCCTCTCCCTTGAGGTACCGATGGCAGCGTACCCCGCCGGTCGCGCGCCCCTTCGCGGGGTAGGCCTCGAACGGTGTGACCTTGGCCGATCCGGCCTGGGTGCCCTCCAGGGCGTTGCTGGCGCCCGAGACGGTCACGACCACCGAGTCCTCGGGGGAGGGGACGGCGCCGAACCACAGGACGCGCGCCTCCTCCGACAGGCGCACGCCCGCCACACCGCCGGCCGGGCGGCCCTGCGGGCGTACCGCGCCCGCCGAGAACCGCAGCAGCTGGGCCTCGGAGGTGATGAACGCGAGGTCCTCGTCGCCGCTGGACAGCTGCGCGGCGCCGACCAGGCGGTCGTCGTCCTTGAGCGTGATGATCTCGAAGTCGTCCTTGTTGGGCGGGTAGTCGGGGGCGATCCGCTTGACCACGCCGCCCTCGGTGCCCACAACCAAGCCCGCGCCCGAGGGGTCCATCGCGACCACCGAGACCACCCGCTCGTCCCCGTCGAGCTGGACGAACTCGGACACGTCCAACCCCGATGCCAGGGGCGGGCGCTCCTCGCCCTCGTCGGGGAGTTCGGGCAGTTCGACCACCGGCACGCGGATCATCCGGCCCAGGTCGGTGACCATGCCGACGTCCGACCGCGAGGTCGTGGGCACTGACGCGGCGATCGCGTCGTGCTTCGTGCGCAGTCCCTCGTACATCGGCGGCGGGGTGGCGCCCCGGCTGCGGCCGACGGTGCCGTCCACGCCGAGCAGGACGTGGCAGGGCTGGTCGGCCATCTCCAGCGGGATCACCGCGCCCCGGGCGGCGCCGTCGCTCTCGCGCAGTTGGGTGCGGCGCGGTGTGGCGAACTGCTTGGAGACCTCGGCGAGCTCCTTGGACACCACGCGGCGCAGCTTCCTGTCCGACTCCAGGATGGACGTGAGCTCGTCGATCTCCTTGTTGAGCCGGTCGCGCTCGGTCTCCAGCTCCAGCCGGTCGAAGCGGGTCAGGCGGCGCAGCGGGGTGTCGAGGATGTAGCGCGCCTGGATCTCGGAGAGGTCGTAGGCGCCCATGAGCGACTCGCGGGCGGCGGCGGTGTCGTCGGCCGCGCGGATCAGGGCGATCACGCGGTCGATGTCGAGCAGTGCGACGAGCAGGCCGTCCACCAGGTGCAGGCGCTCCTGGCGCTTGCGGCGGCGGAACTCGCTGCGGCGGCGGACCACGTCGAGGCGGTGGTCGACGTAGACCTGGAGCAGCTCGCGCAGGCCGAGGGTCTGCGGCTGGCCGTCGACCAGGGCGACGTTGTTGATGCCGAAGGACTCCTCCATCGGCGTGAGCCGGTAGAGCTCCTCCAGGACCGCCTCGGGGTTGAAGCCGTTCTTGAGCTCGATCACCAGGCGCAGACCCTGGTTGCGGTCGGTGAGGTCCTTGAGGTCGGAGATGCCCTGGAGCTTCTTGGACTGCACCAGCTCCTTGATGCGGCTGACGACCTTCTCCGGACCCACGTTGTAGGGCAGTTCGGTGACCACCAGTCCGGTGCGCCGCGCGGAGACCTTCTCGATGGAGACGGTGGCCCTGGTCTTGAACGTGCCCCGGCCCTTGCGGTAGGCGTCGCGGATGCCGTCCAGGCCGACGATGGCGCCGCCGGTGGGCAGGTCGGGTCCGGGGACGAAGTCGGTGAGCTCCTCCAGGGTGGCGTCGGGGTGGGCGATGAGGTGGCGCGCCGCTGCGACGACCTCGCCCAGGTTGTGCGGGGCCATGTTGGTGGCCATGCCGACCGCGATGCCCGAGGCGCCGTTGACCAGGAGGTTGGGGAACGCCGCGGGGAGCACCTCCGGCTCGGTCTCCTGGCCGTCGTAGTTCGGCTTGAAGTCGACGACGTCCTCGTCGATGGACGAGACCAGGAGTTCGGCGCTGCGCTCCAGGCGCGCCTCGGTGTAGCGCATGGCCGCGGGGGCGTCGTCGCCGCCGAGCGAACCGAAGTTGCCGTGCCCGTCGACCAGCGGGACGCGCATGGCGAAGGATTGGCTGAGACGGACCAGGGCGTCGTAGATGGCGCTGTCGCCGTGAGGGTGCAGTCGGCCCATGACCTCGCCGACGACGCGGGCGCACTTGACGTGTCCGCGGTCGGAGCGGAGCCCCATCTCGTTCATCTGGTAGAGGATCCGCCGCTGCACCGGCTTCATGCCGTCGCGGGCGTCGGGCAGCGCGCGTTGGTAGATGACCGAGTACGCGTACTCCAGGAAGCTGCCGCGCATCTCCTCGGAGACGTCGATGTCGATGATCTTCTCGGCGAGATCCTCGGGGGGACGGGAAGTTGTACGGGCCATGACCGTAATTCTGGCCTGTTCCAGAGACTGAAACGTACGTAGGCCGGTGGTTGGCGCGGTGTGACCCGTGCGACTGAGGGAGTTTTGGGCGCGCGTGTGGGGGTTTCCGCCCGTGCGCGGTCGCGGGCGCAGAGCCTCGCCCGTCCCGGTCGACGCCTCCGGCGCGAGAGGGTTCCGACGAAGTCCGCCCTGTGGACATCCGCCGCGACCCCCTCCGCTCTGATACCAAGGAACGCATGGCGACATCTGCTGGCGGCGCGCACGCCACCGCGACCCACCCGGACGACTCCACGGCCCACGACGCCCCCCACGACCGCTCGCGTCCCCATGGGCGGGCGCACGGCGGCGCCCTGCGCGAGGCGGCCGAACGACACCTGCGTGCGCTCGCCGGGAAGTCCGCGCGGCTGCGCGAGGACCAGTGGACAGCCATCCACGCCCTGGTCGCCGAACACCGCAGGGCCCTGGTCGTCCAACGCACCGGCTGGGGCAAGTCCGCGGTCTACTTCGTGGCCACGGCCCTGCGCCGGGCCGAAGGGGCGGGCCCCACCGTCATCGTCTCCCCACTGCTGGCGTTGATGCGCAACCAGATCGCCGCCGCCGAACGCGCCGGGATCCGCGCGCGGACCGTCAACAGCGCCAACACCACCGCGTGGGAGACCGTCTACGCCGACGTGGCCGCCGGGGAGGTGGACGTGCTCCTGGTCAGCCCCGAGCGGCTCAACAACCCCGAGTTCCGCGACCGAGTCCTGCCCGAACTCGCCGCCGGTGCGGGGCTGGTGGTCATCGACGAGGCGCACTGCGTCTCGGACTGGGGGCACGACTTCCGCCCGGACTACCGCAGGATCCGATCCCTCCTGCACGACCTGCCCGACGGAATCCCCGTCCTGGCCACCACCGCCACGGCCAACGAGCGGGTCACCCGCGACGTCGCCGAACAGCTCCAGACGGGGGAAACCCGCCAGGACACCCTCGTCCTGCGCGGTTCCCTGGAACGGGAGAGCCTGAGATTGGCCGTGGTGAACCTGCCCGACCCCACCGCCCGGCTCAGCTGGCTGGCCGAGCACCTGCCCCGGATCCAGGGCTCGGGCATCGTCTACACGCTCACCGTCGGCGCCGCCCTGGAGACCGCCCGTTTCCTCTCCGAGCAGGGGTTGGACGTGCGGGCCTACACCGGTCAGACCGACCCGGACGAGCGCAGACGGGCCGAGGACGACCTGCTGGCCAACCGGGTCAAGGCCCTGGTGGCCACGAGCGCGCTCGGGATGGGCTTCGACAAGCCCGACCTCGGGTTCGTCGTCCACCTGGGGGCGCCCCAGTCGCCCATCTCCTACTACCAGCAGGTCGGACGAGCGGGGCGAGGCGTGCAGCGGGCCGAGGTGGTCCTGCTGCCCGGCCGCGAGGACCGGCAGATCTGGGCGTACTTCGCCGGGCTGTCCTTCCCCGAGGAGGACACCGTGCGGGAGACCCTCGACGTCCTGGCCGCCGAGGGGGCGCCGATGTCCGTCGCCCGGTTGGAGACCCGGGTGGACCTGCGCCGGACCCGGCTGGAGCAGATGCTCAAGGTCCTGGACGTGGACGGCGCGGTCCGGCGCGTCCGCGGGGGCTGGGTCGCCACCGGGCGGTCCTGGGAGTACGACGCCGAGCGGTACGCGGCCGTCGCGGCGGCGCGTGAGCGCGAGCAGCGGGCCATGCTCGACTACCTGTCCACCGACACCTGCCGGATGGAGTTCCTGCGCCGCCAGCTCGACGACGGCGCGGCCGAGCCGTGCGGCCGGTGCGACGTGTGCACGGGGGAGTACTGGCCCACGGAGACGGACCCCGCAAGGCGCGAGGCCGCCGCCGACCACCTCGACCGCCCCGGCGCCCCGGTCTCCCCCCGGCGCCAGTGGCCCACCGGCATGGACGCCCTGGGGGTGAACCTGTCCGGGCGGATCGCCGAGGGCTCCCGCGCGGGCGAGGGACGGGCGCTGGCACGGTTCACCGATGTCGGCTGGGGTACCGAGCTGCGCCGGATCCTCGCCGAGGACGCCCCCGACGAGCCGGTGAGCGAACGTGTGCTCCAGGGGGTCGTCCGGGTGCTCGCCGCCTGGGGGTGGCAGACCCGACCGGTCGGCGTGGTCGTGATGCCCTCGCGCACCCGGCCGACGATGGTCACCGATCTGGCGCGACGCCTGTGCGATCTGGGCCGGCTCACCCCGGTCGGCGCGCTGGGATACCGCTCGGAGGCCGGGCCGGGACCGCGTCGGCACAACAGCGCGCTGCGTCTGCATCAGGTGTACTCGGAGTTGGTCCTCGGCGACGACGCGGCCGACCGACTGGCGCGACTCCAGGCCGGGTCACCGGGGCCGGTGCTGCTGGTGGACGACTACACCGACACCGGGTGGAGTCTGACGGTGGGCGCGGCGCTCCTGCGCCGGGCCGGCGCCCCGGAGGTGCTGCCACTGACCCTGGCCACGATGGGCGGGTGACCGAGCCCGACGGGGCGGCGAACGGGGGTGCGGCCCGGTCGACGCCGAGGTGCGGCGGGCCGTCGCGGTGCGGCGTCGGGTACCGGTGCCGCGTCGGGCGCGGAGCCACCGGTCTGTTCGGCCACCGGGATCATGGGGTCGGCTCGACGGTTCGGGCACGGGGCCGCGCGCCTGCCGCGCGCACGCGAGCCGTGGGCCGGGCACGCCGTCCCCCGCACCCGGGGCAGCGCACCCAGGAGCGTCAGCGCAGCCGCTGCCCGCGCGGGGCGCCGCGCCGGACCGGCTGTCCGTCGCCCAGTTCCGGGCGGGCGCCCGGCTGGTGCAGGGCGCGTGCCGCGAGCCGGTGCCCCCGGCCCAGCGCCTCCTTGGGGTGGCGGCCCGCCAGCCACTCGGGCAGGAACCCGGCGATGAACGCGTCACCCGCGCCGACTGAACCCGGCTTCGGGTCGACCGGCTCCGCGGGCGCGGACACCACGCCCTCGCGGGTCCTGGACGCCCACAGGCCACCCTCCTCACCGAGTTTGAGCACGACGTTCGGGTACTGGGCGGTCAGCACCCTGGCGGCGGCCTCCGGTTCGTCCCGGCCGGAGAGCACCCTGGCCTGGCCGAGGTTGGCGAAGAGCAGCCGTGCGCCCTGCGTCCACTCCACGAAGTTCTCCGCTCCCGCGCGTTCCAGCGGCGCGTGGGAACCGCCGTCCACCGAGATGGACATGCCGCTCTCGCGGGCCATGCGCAGGGCGACCCGGGCGGCGCGTCGGGAGTCGGGGTTGATCAGGGTGTACCCGGACACGTGCAGATGGGAGTCCGGCGCGAACACGTCGCGCGGCAGGTCCTCCGGCTGGAGCCGGGCGTTGGCGCCGGGATCGCTCAGCATCGTGCGGTCACCGCGGTGCGTGATCATGACCACACACGTTCCGGTGGGCCGCTCCGGGTCCATGACCATGCGCGAGTCCAACCCGTACCCCATGAGCTCCATCTCACGGGTCCTGCCGGTGATGTCGGAGCCCCGGCGTCCCACGAACGTGGTGTCGACGCCCTCCACGGCCAGCCACGAGGCGATGTTCGCCCCGGAACCGCCGCCGTACATGACCACGGACGCAGGCGTGTCGCTGCCACGGGCCAGGGGGTGGAACGCCTGCGCGACGGCATCGGTCATGAGGTCACCGATTACGACCACTCGTGTCATTTCGCCAGCCACCACCGAGTTATGAGAATCCGTGCCCGCACGACGTTAACAGGTTAACGATCAGCGGCGTGTAACGAAGTGACGGTTCCACGGGTACGTGGCCGGGTACGGGCGGTGCCGCTCCGCGTCCGCTCCGCGCCCCGGCCGCCGGACGGCTCACACCGCCACCGGGCACCCCGGGTCCTCCCGCATGGACTTTCCCCGGATTCGACCGAATGTCGTCTAGTCTCGCTGTCGTGCAGTCCTACCCGAACCACTGGGAAGCCGACGTCGTCCTCACCGACGGAGCACCGCGCACCTGCGCCCCATCACCCCCGACGACGCCGATCTGCTGCGGGACTTCCACTCCCGCCTCTCCCCGGAGACGATCTACTACCGGTTCTTCGCTCCCTACCCCCGGCTCTCCGACCGGGACGTGCGGCGCTTCACCACCGTCGACTACGAGGACCGCGTCGCGCTGGTGGCCACCATCTCCGACGCCCTCGTGGCCGTCGTGCGCTACGACAAGGTCGCCCCGGAGGAGGCCGAGGTCGCCTTCGTCGTGGAGGACTCCCACCAGGGCCGCGGGTTGGCCTCGGTCCTGCTGGAGCACATCGGCGCCGCCGCGCGCGAACGCGGGGTGCGCCGCTTCGTCGCCGACGTCCTCCCCGAGAACCGGCGGATGATCAACGTCTTCCGCGAGGCCGGGTACACCGCCCAGCAGACCTTCGACGAGGGTGTCATCCGGCTCACCCTGGACCTTCAACCCACCGACGACGCCAGGGAGGTCATGCAGGCCCGCGAGCAGCGCGCCGAGTCGCGATCGATCGCCCGCCTGCTCTTCCCGGAGTCCGTGGCCGTGATCGGTGCCAGCCGGACCGCGCACACGATCGGCCAGACCTCGCTGCGCAACCTCCTCACCGGGGAGTTCCAGGGCCCGGTCTACCCCGTCCACCCCGAGGCCAAGGCGGTCGTGGGCGTGCGCGCCTACCCGTCCGTGCTCGACATCCCCGACCAGGTCGACCTCGCCGTCGTCGCGGTACGGGCCGAGGCCGTCACCGAGGTTGTCGAGCAGTGCGCGGAGAAGGGCGTGCACGGGCTCGTCGTGGTCAGCTCCGGGTTCGGCGAGGTCGGTCCCGAGGGACGTGCCCGGCAGGACGAACTGGTACGCACCGCCCGCGCCGCCGGGATGCGCGTCGTGGGCCCCAACTGCCTCGGCATCGCCAACAGCGATCCGACGGTCTCACTCAACGCGACCCTCTCCCCGGACCTGCCTCCGCGCGGCCCCATCGGCTTCTTCTCCCAGTCGCGCCCTCGGCCGCGCCATCCTCCAGCGGGTCGCCGAGCGCGGCATGGGCCTGTCCACCTTCGTCTCGGCGGGCAACCGCGCCGACGTGTCCGGCAATGACCTGGTCCAGTACTGGCAGGAGGACCCCGCCACCGAGGTGGTGCTCCAGTACCTGGAGTCGCTCGGCAATCCACGCAAGTTCACCCGCCTGGCCCGCCGCCTGGCCAAGCAGAAGCCGGTCGTGGCCGTGCGCAGCGGGGGTTCGGCCCAGACCACACCCACCGGGCACGCCGCGGGCGGGCTCGCCCTGCCCGACTACGCGGTCACCTCGCTGTTCCAGCAGGCGGGCGTGGTGCGCGTGGACGACATCACCCAGATGTTCGACGCCGCGCAGGTGTTCGCCTACCAGCCCCTGCCCGATGGCCCCCGGGTCGGCGTCATCGGCAACTCGGACTCCCTGGAGCTCCTGGTCAAGGACGCCGCC
Source organism: Nocardiopsis sp. CNR-923 (assembly GCF_001942255.1). GTDB lineage: Bacteria > Actinomycetota > Actinomycetes > Streptosporangiales > Streptosporangiaceae > Nocardiopsis. The sequence goes on along the minus strand of NZ_MKKC01000131.1, from coordinate 46,966 downwards.
GTGCGTCAGGGGCTCAAACCGCACGAGCCCGTCAACCTTGGGCCCCAGGCCACCGCGGAGGACTTCGACCTGGCCCTGGAGACCGCGTTGGCGGCGGAGGACGTGCACTCGGTCGTGGTCGTGTTCGTGCCCGCCCTGCACCCCATCGGCGACGACGTCGCCCGTGTGCTGCGCGCACGTTCCCTGGGTTCGGACAAGCCGGTGGTCGCCACCTACCTCGCCCGGCAGGGCATCCCGGAGGAGCTGCGCCACGTCGGCGAGCGCGGCGAGACCCTGCGCGGATCGGTGCCCTCCTACCCGTCGCCGGAGGACGCGGTGCGGGCGCTCGCCCACGCCACCCGGTACGCCCAGTGGCGCAACCGCAAGCCCGGCCGGCACCCCGAACTGCCCGACATCGACCGCGCCCGCGCCCGCGCCGCCATCACCCGCGCGCTCAAGTGCGCGCCCGCGGAGAACTCCGTGGCGTGGTTCGGCGGCGAACGCCGCTACGACGAGGACACGGCGATCTCCAGCGCCGACGCGCGCGAACTCCTGGCCTGCTACGGTATCGCCGCCTACCCCGACATACCGGTCACGTCCGCGGACGAGGCCGTGGTGGCCGCCGGCGAGCTCGGCTACCCCGTCGTGGTGAAGGCCGACGCTCCCGACCTGCGGGTCCGCGCGGGGGGCACGTTCGTCCGCGCCGACCTGCGCACCCCGGACGACGTGCGCAGCGCCTTCCTTTCCCTGCACGACCGGTTCGGCGCGGAGGCGGGGCTCGTCGTCCAACGCATGGCCGCGCCCGGTGTGCCCACGGTGGTCCGTGCGGGCGACAACCAGTCCTTCGGCTCGGTCGTCTCCTTCGGCCTGGCGACGTGACCGCCGAACTGCTCGATGACCGTTCGTTCCGGCTCGCCCCCCTGACCGACATGGACGCCGCCGACCTCATCCACGCCGTGCGCGCCGCGCCCCTGCTGTTCGGGCTGCCCGCGGGCGCCACCTCGCTGGCCGAGCAACCCAACGTGGAGGCGCTGGAGGAGCTGCTGATCCGGGTCTCGCGCCTGGTGGAGGCGTTCCCGGAGATCGGCTACGTGGACCTGGACCCGGTCCTGGTGAACGCCACCGGTGCGCACGTGCTCGGCGCGCGCATGTGGTTGCGCGAGGCCCCCGAGGTCCGGCCCGACGCGGGTCCCCGCCGCCTGGGAGGGGTGACCTTCTGATCATGGGCTGGCCCGCGCGTTGGCCGTCCCGGTCGCGAGGTGTCGCCCGGAGAGGGCAGGATAGGGGCATGAGGAAATCACGTGCCGTGTCCACCGACTGGCGGATGGAGATCGAGCGGAGCGGGTACTACCCCGCTCTGGTGATCGACGCCGTCGCCACCGCCTTGGGGGACGAGGACGCCGAGGCCTTCATCGTCCACCACGAGGCGACGTTCGACCCGGCGATGGAGATGCGACGGCACATCACCGTGATGCTGCTGACCGCGACCCGGCTCGTGGTGTGCCACACGGACGAGCACCCGCCCACCGATCCCGGCGGCGCCTCGCACGCCTCGACCACCACCGACAGCATCCAGATCGGCAACGTCCAGTCGGTCGCGCTCACCCGGGTGGTCGCCAACCCCGCGCAGTACACGCCCGGCAGCCTGCCCAGTGAGCTGGTGCTGAGCGTCAACCTGTCCGTGAACTGGGGCACGGCCGCCCACATCGACCTCGAACCGGCCGCCTGCGCGACGAGACCTGCGAGCTCGACCACGGCTACACCGGCGCGATCACCGCGGAGCCCCTCACCCTGCGCGTGAGCGAGGCCGCGGACGGCGCGGCTGCGGTCGCGGCGATGATGCGCTTCGCGGACGCGCTCTCGGCGGTGACGGCCCGGTAACCGTCTCGGGCCAGTGGCCTACCGGACTCCGTGCCAGCGCGGAACACGGGCGTGACGGGGACTTAACGAACACGGTGTCGGCAGGCGTGGTGCCGAAACGATCCGGCCGTCTAAGGTTGAACCGGATTCGTGCATACCGCCACAAGCGAGACGTGCCAGGCCACGAGCCCGGCGCGGGCGCGCCGCGTCGTCAGGACCCGCGCGCGATCTCACGGAGAAAGGTCAGTCTGCGATGACGCAGCACCCGTCCCCGACGTCCCCGGACGACGGCCCCCTGGTACACCTGACCGTCGACCGCGCCATCGCCACGGTCACCCTCGACTCGCCCCGCAACCGCAACGCGCTGTCCGCCCGGCTCCGCTCCGAGCTGTCCCAGGCCCTGTCCGACGCGATGGCCGACGACGACGTGCGCGGCGTCGTTCTCACCGGGACCGGACCGGTCTTCTGCGCGGGCGCGGACCTGAAGGAGGTCGGTGCGGCGCTCCGGGGCGAGCCGGTCGAACCCGCGCCCGAGTTGCCCACGGTCTTCGAGCAGATCATGGGCGCCCCCAAACCCGTCGTCGCGGTGCTCAACGGCGCCGCCCGCGCCGGAGGGATCGGGTTGGTGGCCGCGGCCGACATCGCCCTGGCGCCCAAGAGCGCGACGTTCGCCTTCACCGAGGTGCGCATCGGCGTCGTCCCCGCGATCATCTCCGTCCCGGTGTCCGCGCGCATGCACTCGCGCCAGCTCAGCCGCTACTTCCTCACCGGGGAGCTGTTCGACGCCTCCGCCGCGGCCAAGGCGGGCCTGATCACCCAGGCCGTCCCGGACCGGGAGATGGCGCACGCCGTGGACGCCGTCCTCCAGGGCATCCGGGGTTCGGCGCCGCGCGCCCTCTCGCGCACCAAGCAGCTCCTCGACGAGCTCGGATCCGGCGCCCTGGCGGCGTCCGAGCGCCGTACCGAGGCCTTCAGCCGGATGGGCGAGCTGTCCGCCGAGTTCTTCGCCGGTGAGGACGCCGCCGAGGGCCGGGCGGCCTTCTTCGACAAGCGCCCGCCCCGCTGGGCCCAGTAGCGAAGGTCCGGGGGCGCTCGGCGCCCGCGGCCCCCGGCCTTTCGGACACGACCGCCGTACGCCCGGTGATCCCGGTGGCCGACCCGTGTCGCCCCGGTACACGGCCGTCGGCGGACGGGGCATGATGGAGACGTGAGCTACTCCGGAGATACCAGGGTCGGCGGCCCCGCCGACCTGCGCCAACTACCGCACCTGACGATCGCCAAACTCGCCGTCGGCCCCATGGACAACAACGCCTACCTGTTGCGTTGCACCGCCACGGGCGAGGGACTCCTCATCGACGCCGCCGCCGAGGCCGACCGCATCCTCGACCTCATCGGTGAGCGCGGACTGGCCCGCGTGGTCACGACCCACCGCCACCAGGACCACTGGCAAGCTCTGGCCGAGGTCGTCGGCCAGACGGGCGCCCGCACGGTCGCCCACCCCGCAGACGGGGACCAGCTCCCCGTGTCGGTGGACGAACCCGTCGAGCACGGGACGCGCGTGCCGCTGGGCGAGTGCGTGCTGACCGTGGTCCACCTGCGCGGGCACACACCCGGGTCGATCGCGTTGCGCTACGACGATCCCGAGGGGCGCACGCACCTGTTCACCGGTGACAGCCTCTTCCCCGGCGGAGTCGGCCGTACGTGGAGCGACCAGGACTTCCGCACGCTGGTCGCCGACGTCGAGGAGCGTGTGTTCGGCGAGCTGGACGACGACACCTGGATCTACCCGGGGCACGGCCGTGACACCACCCTGGGCGCGGAACGCCCCAAGCTGTCGGAGTGGCGCGAACGCGGCTGGTAGCCGGACCGACCTCCGGCTCCGCGCCGGTCGGTCCCCGACCCGACGCGATCGTCCGCGGGCCGCCCCTCAGGCTCCGAAACAGCAGAAACCGGCCCGTCCGAGGTGGAGTGCCACCGCCTCGGACACCGGAACCCCCTCCGTCACGGCCCGGTGGAAGCTGACCATGGCCCCCTCCGCCTCGGCGTCCCGCACGGGGACCGGGCTGGCCACCACCGTGCGCACGCCACGCGCGTGCAGCGCGCCGACGAACCCCGAGGGGGTCCCGGTGACACCGCCGAAGCCGCGCCCGTTCCAACAGGTGGAGAGCGTCACCAGGTCGGGCGCGGCCGTGAGCACGCCCAGGTCCCGGGCGAGCAGGGGCCCGTCGACGAGGTCGACCGACGCGAGGAGGGGAACGCGGTCGGGCACGTGGCCGTGCCCGGCGAGGTGGACGACGTCGGCGTCGGCGAACCCCTCCACCACCCGCGTCCGCCCGGCCTCGTCCCCGCCCAGCACCCGGGCCCGCGGGTACACGCGCGCCAGCGTGGCCACCTCCCGACGAGCGCCTTCGGGCGCGGGGGCGGCCACGAGCAGCACGCGCCCGGTCGGCGGTCGCGGGGAACCGGTGCGCGTCCGCCGCCACCGGTCGGCGCGCTCCACCCAGAACCGGGCGGTGGGCACGAGGTTGACCGGACGGCCGCACAGCGCGGGCAGCATGCCCCACGGCGGGTCGCCCAGGCGCGGGTCTGCGGCCAGCACGAGCGGCCGGTCCCCGACCAGGGGCAGGAGTGGGGCCACAAGGACCCGCGAGACCTCGGCGGCGGCCGCCCGCACCTCCGCCGCACGGGAGCGGCACGCGGGTTCGGGCAGCGCGTGCGTGAAGCGCGCCAGCGCCCGGACGGCGTACCCGACCGGGCCCAGCGGGCGGGCGTGGATCCGGCCGGCCACCGCGACGAGCCCGACCGCGTCGTCTCCGGCCCATGTGAGGTGGACGAAGGCCCGATCGGACCCGATCCGCGCGAGCAGGGCCCCGGCCACCGGCCCGGGCGGCGCCGTGGGCGCCGCCGTGGAGGCGGCACGGCACGCACGCCACCGCGCCGCCTCCCACAGCCGCGCGCGGCGAGCCGTGGCCGGTCCCCGACCCAGGGCCAGGGCGGCGCGGTAGTCCCCGGCGAGCGCGGTCAGCGTCGGGGTGTCGGGTTCGTGGGGACCGGGCACACGCGGGGCGGCCCAGGTCCGGGTCAGCTCCGCCCACTCCAGCGCGGTCGCGGGCGCCCCCGCGCGCAGGGCGCTCTCCAGGCCGGCGCGGACGACGTGCGGGTCGTGGGCCGCGGCGCCCAACCACCGGCCGGGCACGGGCACGGCGTCGCGTGCGGCGCCGCCCGCCAGCACGTCCAGCGCCCGCCGCGAGGCCGGGCACCCGGTGTCGTTCGCGGTGCCGGGGAGCCGGATCCGCAGTCGGTCCCTGGCCCGACTGACGGGCCCCGTGGTCGCACGCCCCGGCGGGCCGGAGGCCAGGACGACGCCTTCGAGGCGGGTCGCCAGCCGAAACCACAGCGAGCCCCGCCCGAAGGTCCCGCGCACGCGCCGGGTGAGTTCGGCCGCGCGTCGGCGGTCGCCCTCCAGGAACCGCAGCTTGGCCTCCACGAGCAGCGCGGTGGCGGTCGCCGAGCCGTCCTCGGTGCAGGGGCCCTCGTCCAGCGCGGCCGCCGCCTCCTCGACCAGCCCCTCCGAGAGCAGGGCCTCGGCCAGGTCCACGTGCAGGGCCTCGCTCCGGTCGGGCGGCAGTTCGGGCAGCAGGGCGAGGAAGGTGTCGATGGCGGTGGCCGTGTCGCCCCGGTAGAGGGCGAGGCACCCCTGGTTCTGGCGGGCGACCATGCCCAGGAGCGGGAGGCCGTGCTCGCGGGTCAGCGCGTGGGCCTCGGCGAGGTGGTCGCCGGCCTGGCCGAACCGGCCGCACATGGTCTGGGCCAGTCCGAGGTTGACCAGCACACCGGGCAGGACCGGCGCGGCCTCGGCGACGGGGTGGCCGCGCATGCGGCGGTGGGTGTCGGCGAGGAGGTCGGCCGTGGTCTCGAACAGACCGCTGCGGGCCAACCGCACCCCGCGCTGACCCGGGCCAGGAGGAGACGGCCGGACAGTGGGACGACTGGGGTCACGTGCCCGCCTTTCGCCAGGAGAACGCTCGGACCACAGATAGCAGGGGCCGGGCGCGCACGGCAGTCCCCGTCGTCGATTCACGGTCCTCGCGCGGGCGCGAACACGGACGAAGGGGGGTGAAGACGGGTGCGTCGGGCCGGGTTGATGAGCGTTCCGAACCCGCATTCGGAGTGTCCCGATCTGTGGCGGTCGGTGCTCAGACGGTGAACCAGTCGGTGACCACCGGCGGTCGCCCGTCCCGGCGCAGGGCCAGGCTGACCGGGCCGCGCGCGAGGTCGGGTGCGAGGAAGCGCCCGTCCGCGCCGACACGCAGCCGGACGGTCGCGGCCGGGCGGCGCAGGTCGACGGTCGCGAACCCGAACTCTCCCCTGACCAGACCCGACAGCGACCGGTGGGGGCCGTCGGCGCGAACGCGCAGGTCCAGGACGAGTCCGTCGTGGTCGAACCGCAGGGTGGTCAGCAGGGTTCCTCCGTCGGCGCGGGAGTCCTCGGGGACGGGCGGTGTCTGGGCGGTCGGGGCGGCCAGCTCGGCGTCGTCGTCGCGGCGGTCGAACGCGGCCAGGGCCGCGGCGCGCCCGTCCATGGCCCACGGTGGGAGGGGCCCGGTCTGTTCGCTCACTGCTGGTCCTCCAGGATGCGGCGAAGCCGCCGCTTGACACGGCGGCGCTGGTTCGCGGCGACGCGGGGGGCGGTGGGGGTGTTCGGATCGTGCGGGGCGTCCTCCAGCAGGCTCAGGGCCACGAGGCGGTCCTGGGGGTCCAGGTGGCTGATCGCGCGGTAGAGTCCCTCGATTCGTTCCCGCTCCAGGTACTGCGATTCCAGATCGGGGGTGTCGGGGAACGGCAGCCGCGTGAGGGAGACCGGGTCGACGGGGCTCTGCCGGGCGGCGTGGCGGCGCTGTCGCGCGCAGACGTCGTTGGTGACCCGGCGCAGCCAGGCGCGGAGCGTTCGGGGGCACGGAGCCGGGGAAGGTGCTGGTTGAGGGTGAGCCAGACGGTCTGGACCGCGTCCTCGCGGTCCGGGGCGGACAGGCGGTACGAGCGGGCGATCGCGTTGACGAGCGGGAGATGGCGGTCGACGATGCCCTCCCAGGCTCGGGCGTCCCCACCGCGGGCGCGGTGGACGAGGTCGCGTCGGTGTGCTCGGGAAAAGTGGAACCCGGACCCGAAGTGGCCGGAACCGGCAACGCGGAAGAGGTTTCACGCCCGGTATCGGTCGGAGGCACGGTTCCCCGAGGGGGAGAAGGCCTGCTCGTGCACTCATCCGGCTGGTCTGTCACACCCGCCCCCACTATGATCAGACTCCCTGTCCGCTCTGGGGCTCACGCTAGTGTCCGGGTGTCCCGTGCGCGGTGGGAACACCGCAAATGCCGGCGTTACCGCTGGTTCCCAGGGTGCCCTTGGGGCACAATGGGGCGAAGGTATTCAGGCGGGTCTGCAACCTTCTCGTGGATACGAGGGCGTCGGGGAAGCGCACTCGTTCGTATCAGGAGGTTCGGTGTCCGCACGTGGCGTCTTGTACGTCCACTCAGCGCCCGCGGCGCTGTGCCCACACGTCGAGTGGGCGGTCGCGGGCGTCGTCGGCGTGCCCGTGAAACTCGACTGGGTCGCACAGCCGGCCGCCCCTGGCCACCACCGTGCCGAGCTGAACTGGCAGGGAAGGCCGGGGACCGCGGGCGAGGTGGCCTCGGCGCTGAACTCGTGGCAGCGCCTGCGCTTCGAGGTGACCGAGGAGGGGTCGCCCGGGTGCGACGGCGTGCGGTACAGCTACACGCCGTCCCTGGGCATGTTCACCGCGATCACCAGTGCCGCGGGGGAGGTGCTCGTCCCCGAGGGGCGTCTGCGCGAGGCGATGGCGCGCACGGCGTCGGGCGGCACGGACCTGGCCGCCGAGATCGAACGCCTCACGGGGCGCTCGTGGGACGAGGAGTTGGAGCCCTTCCGCTACGCGGGCGACGGCGCCCCGGTCCGCTGGCTGCACGCGGTGGGCTGAGGTCGCCTCCGGGCACGCCGACGCACGCGGCCCGGGGCCCCGGTTTCCGGCCTCCCCGGTCAGGCTCGGCCCCGGCCCTCCGTCGACCTGTGGACCGCTCCTCGGCGTCGGCTCGCCCCGCCGACCAACCGTCCCGGGGTTCGGGCCGCCTCAGCGTGATCCCAGCGGCCCCTCTCCGCTGGGCCAGATGGTGGCCGCCAGCAGCACGGCGCCCCAGATGCCCAGCGGCACCAGCGGCCAGTACGGAACGAGTTCGCCCACCATCAGGCTCACCGCCGCCCACACGCCCGTGAGGATGACCGCGACACCCGTCCACCAACGCCATTCGTCCCCCCACCGGTGCGCGGACACGGGCAGGGAGAGTTCTCCGGCGGAGCGGTGCTCCCGGTCGGGCGCCGGGCGGGGGTTCGGGACACCGTCCCCGATCCTCGGGAGGTCCGCGGTCAACGACCACAGCTCACCGAGCAGGACCGAGGACAGAGCCAGTCCCACGCGGCGGTCGTACTCGTCCAGGTCCAGGCGGCCCTCCACGAACGCGACGGCGAGGTGGTCGACGGTCCGGTCGCGTTCGGCGTCCGAAACGCGCATCCGGTGCAGCGGCAGACGCCGGCCTTCCACATCGCACCCCCACAGGCGCGGTCGGTGACCACACACTACGCGTCGCTCCGGGCCCAGGGAAGGGTCTTCGCGGACCCGTTCGCGACCGTCGGCGGCGATCCGGTGACAGTCGTGGTCGTCGCACGTCAGAGCGCTGCCCAGCGGCTGACGGCGCGGCCCGTAGCGGGGTCGGCGGCGCCCACCAGCCCCGCGTGCTCGTAGCTCCCGCGATAGCCGAACCCGGCGCCGTCCAACCGCGTCACCGACCCGCCCACCTCCTCCAGCACGAGCGCGGGAGCCGCCACGTCCCAGTCCCGCACCGGAACGTCCTTGACGAACAGGTGCGCCGTTCCCTCGGCGATCCGGCACAGCTTCAACGAGATGCTCCCGCTCTCCAGGTATCCGCGATATCCGAAGTGGTCGCGGACCCGCCGCGCGATCCCCTCGGGCTCGGGGGTGTTGTCCGTGAGCACGCCCGTCCCGGGCGGCGGCGCCGCGCACCGCTCCAGAGGGAGCCCGTCACGCCTGGCCCCGTGGCCTCGGACCGCCGTGAACAGCGTGGCGGTCTCCGGAGCGTGGACCGCCGCCGCCTCCGGGCGTGTGCCGACCATCAGCGCGGCCTGCGTGACGTAGCCGGGGAACCCGTGGGCGTAGCTGGCGGTACCGTCGATGGGGTCGATCAGCCAGTAGCGCGGCGGCCGCTCGCCGACCAGTGACGCGGGATCCTCCTCGCTGACCACCGGGATCGACTCGTCGGCCGACGCCAGCCGTTCGGCCAGCGCCCGGTGCGCCAGAGCGTCCGCACGCGCCTTGAACTGGCTCCCCTCCCAGACCCCGCCGAGCACCGAGGGGTCGGTGCGCCACTGCCGGAGCAGCGCGCCGACCTCGGTCACCGCCTGCTCCGCCGCCTCCGCCAGCGCGTGGACGCCGTTCAACGGGCCACCAGCTCGCTCGCCGGGGAGAGTCCGTGCGCGGTGAACTCCTCCTCGGTGAGGAACTCGTCCGTCCACCGGCGGACCATCGCCACGCCCTCGCGCCAGGTGTCGGTCAGCCGCGGCCCGCCCGCGACCGCCTGCCGCAGGAGCCCGCCGATCTCGTCGACCCCGGCCGCCGCCGTGAGAGCCGCCGTCGAGGAGAACCGCGGGTTGATCTCGAAGATCCGGGGCCGCCCCTCCCGGTCCAGGCGCAGCTGCACGTTGAACGGTCCGTCGGCGCGCAGGGCCCTCTGCACGGTCAGGCAGGTCCGCACGACCGCCGCGGCGCGCCGTGTCACGGCGAACCGCGTGACACCCCGTTTGAGGACGACCTCCTTGGGCACGACGGCCTGCGCCTCCCCGTCCCGCCACACCACGACCGACACCGTGAACTCGGGTCCGGCGAGGCGTTCCTGGACGATCAGCTCCTTGGCCGCGTACCCGCTCTCGGCCACCGCGCGCGGCAGGCCGTCCCGGGAGCCGACGACCGTCACGCCACGGCTTCCCCGGCCGCTGCGGGGCTTGACCACGAACCCGTCCGGCGCCTGGGCGCCCTCGGGCGGCCCGTCCGCGGCCGACCAGGTGCGCGGCACGCCGATCCCGGCCGCGTCCAGCCGCCGCATCAGCACCGCCTTGTCCAGGCAGGCGGTGACGAAGTCCGGGCGGGGCAGCAGCACGGCCACCCCGTCTTCGGCGAGCGCCGCCACGGCCGTGAGTTCCTCGTCCACCAGCGGCACCACCGCGACCGCGCCTTCCCGCGCGCACAGTTCGCGCATCCGGGACGCGAAATCGGGGCTGTCACCCGCGGGGACCAGGTACCCCCGGTCCGCCAGGTACAGCCCCGGCGCCTCGGGATCGACGTCGGTGGCGATCACCCGGAAACCCGAGGCGCGCAGGTGCAGGATGGTTCCGGGAGTGGGGGCCGAGCCCGCCGTCGTCACCACGACCGTCGGTCGCGTCGCTGTTCGCTGGGGCACCGCGCATCCCTCCCGTGGGCGTGGGGGCGGTCGGAGGACCGTGCGCCGAGCCTAGACGCCCACGGCCGGTCGGGCCCCGGAAATGGCCGAATCCGGCTGCCGCGTCAACCGGAGGGGACGCTCGCGCGTGTACCCGCCGGGATGCGGGGGCGGGTGCCCCGGCGCCGCCGCGCAACCGCCCCCGGCCGTGTCGGCCCGTCCTCAGGCCCGCTCGTACACGGGCGTGATGAGCGCACGCGCTATGGCGTGCGAGAACAGGTTGAAGCCGACGAAGGCGGGGCTGGCCGAGGCGTCCACGTCGAGGCGGGGCACGTCCACGGCGTGGACCGCGAAGATGTAGCGGTGCGGTCCGTGGCCGGGGGGCGGAGCGGCGCCGACGTAGCGGTGGCCCCCGGCGTCGTTGCGCACGGTGACGGCCGATTCCGGCAGACCGGAACCGTCCCCGGCGCCTGTCGCCAACTCGGTCACCTCGACCGGGATGTTGCACACCGACCAGTGCCAGAATCCACTGGCGGTCGGCGCGTCGGGGTCGAAGCAGGTGACGGCGAAGCTCCGCGTCCCCTCGGGGAAACCGCTCCAGGACAGGTGCGGCGAGGCGTCCTCGCCGCCCGCCCCCAGAATCCCGCTGACCTGGGGCTCGGGCAAAGCCTTCCCATCGGCCACGTCGTCGCTGGTCACGGTGAACGCCGGCAGTTCGGGCAGGAAGTCGTAGGGGGAGGGTGGCATGGCCACGATCGGGGTCCTCCTTCGTTCGCGGGTGTGGGTCCGGTGCCCGCCGGGCACGGCGTCGTCCAGCCACGTCGGTCCGCACCGGGAACCGCGTCCCGTCGAGCTCTACGAACATACGCCCCAGGGAGGCACTCCGTCGCGTCCGCAGAACCGGCCTGTCGGACGGGTCGCCCGGGGAGACGACATACCGACCGCGCGGTATGGTCGGGGCGACAGCCGACGCACACCCACCCGATCGACCCACTGGGAGTCGCCATGACCAGTCGCTGGGGCATCACCATCCCCCTGGAAGGGGTCCCCCTCCTGGAACAGCGGTCCGTCATCGAACAGCTGCCGGACCTCGGCTACACTGACGCCTGGTCGGCCGAGGCCAACGGAGCCGACGCCTTCACCCCCCTCGCCCTGGCCAGCGTGTGGGCGCCGAGCCTGCGCCTTGGCACCGCCATCGTCCCCGTGTACACGCGCGGCCCGGCCACGCTGGCGATGAGCGCGGCCGCACTGGCCTCCGCCGCGCCCGGCCGCTTCGCCCTGGGCATCGGCACCTCCTCCGACGTCATCGTCCAGCGGTGGAACGCCATCCCCTTCGAGGAGCCCTACAAGCGGATCCGCGACACCCTGCGCTTCCTGCGCACCGCGCTGACCGGGACGAAGGTCAGAGCCGACTACGACACCTTCTCCGTCCAGGGCTTCACCCTGGCCACGGTTCCCGAACACGCCCCGCCGCTGCTCGTCGCGGCGCTGCGCCCCGGCATGCTGCGGTTGCTGGCCGCGAGGGCGACGGCGCCATCATCAACTGGCTCTCCGCCGAGGACGTGCGCAGGGTCGTCCCCCACGTGCGCGACGCCGCCGGGGACGGCCGGGATCGCGAAGTGGTCGCCCGGATCTTCGCGATCCCCGACACCGACCCGGACACCGCCCGGGGCATCGGCCGCTGGGCCGTCTCCGCCTACCTCAACGTGCCCGTCTACCGGGCTTCCACGAGTGGCTGGGGCGCGAGGAGCTCACCCCCATGTGGAAGGCGTGGGACGAGGGCGACCGCAAGGGCGCGCTGGAGGCCATCCCCGACTCGGTGGTGGACGAGCTGGTCGTGCACGGACCGGCCGAGTACTGCCGCGAGCGGATCCGCGCCTACGTCGACGCCGGGGTGAGCACCCCCGTCGTCGCACCCATCGTGCCCGGCGACCCGGTGGCCGCCGTCCGCGCGCTCGCCCCGAGGGACTGAGGAGCGCGGGCCCCTCGTCCGAGCTCAGATCGACTCCAGGGGTCCCAGCAGGCGGCGGGCCCGCAGCACCAGTTCCAGCTCGAACCGGGCGTCGGGCTCACGCATGCGCGGTCCGAAGAGCTCCTCCAACCGGCGGATCCGGTACCGGACCGTCTGCGGGTGCACCCGCAACCGCTCGGCCGCCCCGTTGGCGTTGAACCCCGACTCCAGCCAGGCCAGCAGCGTGTCCGCCATCCGGTCGCGCTGGGGCTGGCGCAGCCGCTCCAGCGGGGCCAACCGCTCGCGCGCCAGTTCCGCCACCAGGGCCGTGTCGTGCGCCAACAGCAGCGTCGACAGGTGGTCGCTCCACCGCACGACGCCCCCGCCCGGCACCACCCCCGCGCGAACCAGGGCCGCCAGCCGCCGGGCCCGCGCCAGTGACACGGGCGCCCGCCCCGGGTCCACGCTCGGTCCCAGGACGGCCGTGCACCCGCGCAGCGCACGCTCCAGGAGGCGCGTCCGTCCGGGTCCGTCCGGATCGGGGACCACCGCGTGCGGGTCGTCGCGCTCCGCGTCGACCAGGATGTCGGACGGCGGGGCCGGCACCCACGCCGTCCCCTCGGGCAGCAGGAGCGCGACGGCCACCCGCTCGGGGACCCGCCAGCGCGCGGCCTGGGCGAGCGGCGGCACCGACGCCGGGTCCGCCCCGTCGAGCAGCGCCTCCAGCAGGAGCGACCGGGCGCGTTGCCTTCGGTCCCCCTCGGCGCCCCGCGCCTCGGAGTGCCCCTCGGCGGCCGCCGAGATGAGCTCCTCCTGGAAGGCGAACAGCGCCTCGCCCAGAACCGCCACCTCCCGCCGGGTGAACGTGTCGGTGATCGCCAACCGCCGCCACGCGATCGCCACGGCCGCGCGCGTCCCGGCGTGCAGGCGCTCCAACGTCCGGCCTTGGCGGGCCTCGTCGGCCCCGAACGCGCGGAACTCCTCGGCGACGCGGGTCGGGTCGCCGAGGAGGCGGTCGCCCTCCACCCGTTCGATGAACGCGTACACCGCCGAGACGATCAGTTCGCGCCACGCCTCGGCGTCACCCGGCTCCAAGGGCGGGCCGTGCGACTGCGCGCGGCGTCGGACGGCCTCGACGGCGCTCCTTGCCAGCCCCGGGACCAGGGGCCTCAGCCGTGCGCCCACGTCCGGGGGGAATCCGGAGCACGGCTCCGTCGGGGATTCCTCCCACAGCGGATACGACATGTCACCTCCGGCGCGGACGCGCGGCGAATCCGGTCGCGGCACACCCGCGCGTGCCCCGTGCGCCGGGGAGTCCCCGCCGCTGGCGCGGCCCGCCGGCCCCCGGCGACCGCCGTCCCATCCCACCAGAGCACCGCCCCGCCGACAACCCCGGACGCTCGGGCGCGATCGGCCGCGGGGGCGGCCCGGCCCCCGCGGCTACAGGGGGTGCGAGCCGGGTGGCCGCCGTCGTGCGCACCCCCTCCGAGAGCCGGTCCAGCAGGGGCGACCGCAGGTTCCAGCGCTGCCAGTACAGGCGCACGTCCACGGGCCGGTCGGGGGCGAGCGCGACCAGCCGCCCCCGCGCGATGTCGTCCCCGCACTGCCGCTCGGGCACCACGCCCCAACCGAGACCGAGCTGGATGGCCTGGGCGAAGTCGGCCGACGCCGGGATGAAGTGGCGCGGAGCCTCGCACCCGCGCCCCGTCAACTCCCGGAGGAACTCGTCCTGGAGTTCGTCCTTGCGGTCGAAGTTCACCACGGGGGCCGCCGGGAGCCGGGCCGGGTCGACGGGCTCGCCGAGGTGCCGCGCGGCGAACGCCGGGCCGCACACCGCCTGGTAGCGCATGATCCCGAGCGGCTCGACCGCGCAGCCCTGGACCGCTTCTGGGGTGGAGGTCACCGCGGCCATCACCGATCCCGAGCGCAGCAGCGACGTGGTGTGCTCCTCGTCCTCGCGGTGGATGTCGAACACCGCGCCCAGATCCTCGGGCAGCCCGGCGAGCGCCTCCAGGAACCACGTGGACAGGCTGTCGGCGTTGACGGCGAGCGGTACCGACACCGGTGCGCCCTCGCCCCCGTCGGCCCGCAGTTCGGCGAGGACGTCCCCGTCCAGCAGCACCACCTGGCGGGCGTAGCGCAGGACCACGTCGCCCGCCGGCGTGGGCGTGACCGGGTTGGTGCGCCGCACGAGGACCTTGCCCGCGGTCTGTTCCATCGTCCGGACCCGCTGGGAGACCGCCGACGCGGTCACGTGCAGCCTCCGGGCGGCGGCCTCGAAGGTGCCCTCGTCCACGAGAGCGGTGAGTGTGCGCAGGTGGTCGAACTGAAAGGGCATCTTAAGCCTTTCTTAAGGGATCTAAGAAAGTTTAGCTTTACTGAAAATGCTCGTCCTCCTAACGTTCCGAACGTGAACGCATCCCTGCTCGCGGCGGTGCTCGGTCTGGGGACCGGGCTCGCCCTCATCGTGGCCATCGGAGCCCAGAACGCCTACGTCCTCCGGCTCGGCATCGACGGCCGCCCCCGCACGGTCCTGGCCGTGGTCCTGGTCTGCGCGCTGTCGGACGCCGTCCTCATCACCGCCGGAGTCCTCGGCGTCGGCGCCGTCGTCGAGGCCATGCCCTCCGCCCTGGTCGCCGTCCGCCTCCTCGGCGCCGGGTTCCTGGTGGTGTACGGTCTGCTCGCCGCGGTCAGGGTCGCGCGCCCCGGCGCGCTCACCGCAGACGGGGCGCCGCGCTCGCGCCGACTCGGGCCCGCGGTCGCCACCGCCCTCGCGCTGACCTGGCTGAACCCGCACGTGTACCTGGACACGGTCGTCTTCCTGGGCTCCGTCGCCAACCAGCAGGACGGGGAGGCGCGCTGGTGGTGGGCGCGCGGTGCGGTGGCCGGAAGCTTCCTGTGGTTCTTCGCCCTGGGCTTCGGCGCACGGCTCCTGCGCCCGGTGTTCGCCCGGCCGGGAGCCTGGCGCGTGCTGGACGGGGTGATCGCCGCCGTCATGGTGACGCTCGGCATCCGGCTCGTTCTGGGCGGATAGCGTCCCCGATGGTGCGGATGTTACGTCGAGGGGCGTCGCGCGAACCGCTTCCCGACGTAGCGGAACGCGTCCTGGAGACGATGCGTGGACGGGGAGCCGGTTCCTACCTTGGGGCCATGACCGATCCGAAGAAAGCCGCCCTCGGCCTGCCGCTCCCCGTGCTCGTTCTCCTGGCCCTGCTCGCGGTGCCGCGCGTGGTTCTGCACGACCTGTCCGTCATCGCGCCGGCCACCTTCGTCAACTGGCTGCTCGTCGTCGTGCCACCGCTGGTGTGGATCGCCGTGGTCCTCATCTGGAAGGTGCCCAACCCGTTCGTGACCCTGCTGGTGGTCGGGATCATCTACGGGGTCCTCCTGGCGCTCGGACACCAGTTGCTCTGGGGCCAGGCGTTCGGGGACGACCCGCCCACCCTCGGCGGCAACCTCTCCGACCTGGCCCCCGGCGCCCAGGCCCTCATCATTCGGGGATTCTCGGTGCTCAGCAGCCTGGTGACCGGGACGATCGTGGGCGCGTTGGCGGGTCTGGCCGCCCTGGGGGCACAGCGTCTCCTGAGGGTGCGGACCTGACGCCCGGCACCGCTCCGGGGCCCAGCCGTTCCGGGCCCCGGAGCCGGAGGCGTCCTACCAGCTCGACTTGGTCACGCCCGGCAGTTCCCCCCGGTGGGCGGCCTCGCGGAACCGGTGCCGGGAGAGTCCGAACCGGCGCAGGTAGCCGCGCGGACGGCCGTCCACCGAGTCGCGGTTGCGCACCCGCGTCGCGCTGGCGTCCCGGGGCTGTCGCTGGAGTTCGCGCACGGCGGCCTCGCGTTCGGCCCGACCGGTCCCCGGTGCGGAGATGGTCCGCTTGAGCTCGGCGCGCCGCTCGGCGTGGCGGGCCACGACCCGCACGCGGTGTTCGTTCCGGACGATCTTGCTCCTCCTGGCCATGTCAGTTCCTCTCCCCGCGCGCTCGAATCTGGGCGAGCACCCGCTCGATGCCCCGCGCGTCGATGATCCGCATGCCCTTGGCGCTGACCCGCAGCCGGACGTGCCGGTTCTCGCTGGCCAGCCAGTACCGCTTCGTCTGGATGTTGGGGTCGAACCGGCGGCGTGTGTGCCGGTGGGAGTGCGAGACGGCGTTCCCGAAGCTCGGGGCCCGGCCCGTCACCTGGCAGACACGTGACACGGCGTTCCTCCTCATGGATGCGCGGTCAGGGGGGTGTTGGACGGGTCGGGCGGCAGGGCCGTCTCGCGGGCGTCCCGATCGCGGTGGCGACCGACCGCTGCTGCCGGACGGTCATTTCGGTGACCCGGCGGCTTCGGATCCTGCCCTTCTCGGAGACGAACCGCCGCAGCAGTGCGGCGTCCTCGTAGTCGACGCGGTCGGCGTCGCCGCGAGGGTCGGCGAACCCGCGGGACGTGTTCCGTCCGACCGACCGTCGAGGCTTGGCGCTCATCGGCGTTCCTCTCTCACAGTGCGTCGGCGAAGGGGTCGGTCCGAAGCGGCCGACCGGCCTCCTCCTCCGTCAGCAGGCAGGAGTCCAGGAGCGCGACGAGTCCCTGGACGTCCATGTCGATCCCGGTGAAGGCGAGGTGCTGGCAGCGGTCGCCCACGACCGGATGCCAGTCCAGGAGGGCGGAGACGCGCCGGGCCTCGGAGACCATCTCCACGGCGGCCCCGGGCAGCGCGTCCAGCCACGGGCCGCCGCTCTCCAGGACCAGGGCGTCGCCGTGGGCGTCCCAGACCAGGAGGGTGTCGGGGCGGCCGGCCAGCCAGATCCGGCCCCGGCTGCGCAGGCCCGACGAGACCAGCCGCTCCAGGGCCCCGTGCGTGCGCTCGGGGTGCAGCGGACGCCGACGGGACCAGGTCACGGTGGTCACCCGGCCGTCCGTGCGCGGGCAGTACCGGGCCCAGGCCGGGTTGGTGCGGTTCGCGGCGGCCTCGGGGTCGAACCGGCCGTGCGCCAGCTGGGCCAGGGCCGCGCCCGGCACGACCACGGCGGCGGCCGGGTTGAACTGCTCCAGCAGCGACCGCGCCTCGCTTCGGTGGCGGGTGCCGTGCAAGGCGATCGCGGTGGGGTACTCGATCTGGTGCGCCAGGACCTCGGCGACGGTGCGGTCGTCCTCCACGGCGATGTCCAGCGCGCGGTCGCGCAGGTCGTCGAGAGTGGCGAGGTCGGGCAGGAGGCGGTCGGCGTCCACCGCGGCGACGACCGCGGCCAACTCCAGCTCCCGCTGGGCGGCGATGATCTCGGCCACCTGCCGGGGTTCGACCACGTCCCAGGCCTCCACGACGCACAGGGCGTGCTCGCCTTCGGCGGCCAGCCGCAGCAGGGCGGGCACGAGGTCCTCGCGCAGGGTGCACGACGCGCACAGGTGGTCGAGGTGGACGGGGGTGTGGTCGAGTGGACCCCAGCGGTCGCGGGTGACGCGGTGGACGTTCCCCTCGCTGATCTCGCCGAGGTCGTGGTGGACCGCCACCGACCTCGGCACCGCGGCGAGCAGCGCGTCCACCGTCCGTCCGCGGGCCGCGCGGTGCAGCCCGGTGACCACGAGCACGCGCATGGGGCTTGTCGGCTCCATGGGGGTCGACCTCCGTTCGTTGGTGAAAACGATAATCATTATCGTAAGGCACGCGCGACGAGGATCGGACCACGACGGAGCGGGCGCGCGGGCGGGAGGAGTCAGGGAAGGAACGGTGTGCGGACCGCCACGCCCTCGGGCCGTCCCCCGTGGGCGACCCGGAAGACGCGGCGGCCGTCTCACCACGCGGGACGCGCGGCCCTGGCCGGGCCGCGAGCCTGCGCCGGGAACTCATCGATTCGCGTGCGCGGAGCTGATGTCGGCCAGCGCGGAGTGCTCGTCGACCGCCTGGGCCAGGTCGCCGATCGAGATGATCCCCACGATGTCGTCCTTGTCCACGACGGGCAGGCGGCGCACCGCCTTGGACCGCATCATGTCCACGGCCTCCGAGACGCGGCACTGCGGCGGCACCGTCGCCACGTGCTCGCTGCACGCCGTGCGCGCGGTCATGGCGTCGGGGTCGCCCCCGGCGGCCAGACAGCGCACGACGATGTCGCGGTCGGCGAGGATGCCCATGAGCGAGCCGTCCTCCTTGGTCACGACCACGTCGCCGACGTTGTTGTCCCGCATGATCCGGGACGCGGCGCGCAGGGTGGTGTCCGGCCCGACCGTGCGGGCGGGGCTGCTCATCAGCTCGGAGATGGTCCTCGCCATGATCTGTCTCCCTCCGTTCGGTGTGTGCCCTGCACTGGACACGTAGCCGCTCCCGGGTGGGTCAAACGTGTGCGGTCGGTTGTTCGCACTGGTCGGAGCAGGTGGCCGCGCCCCGCCGCCAGGCCGGTCGGGTGCTGGTGCGTGTGCGGTGGATACTGCCCGTCACGGGTTCAGGTCCGTGCCGTAGGCGTCGGTTGAGGTGGTGGAGGGCGACGGGCGGGCGCACCACGAGCAGGCGCCTCGACCCGGAACCGGCCCTGGCCGTCCGGGGGCGCCGGGCCGCCGGGACCCGCCGCGGACTGACCGGCGGGGGTCGGGCCGTGCGGGACCGCGGTAACCGCCACGAGACTGGCATGATTCCGTGATTCGGAATAAAAAATCTGCATTGCGGATACCCCGCTGGAGCCCGCCACATCGGCGCGCGATACACAGGTCACATGAGGATCAGCATCTCCTGGACCGGCGGTTCCGTGACCGCCACGCTCGACGACACCCCCACCTCAAGGGCGCTCTGGGACGCCCTGCCGGTCGAGGCGTCCGCCAACACCTGGGGCGAGGAGGTCTACTTCGGCGTCCCCGTCGAGACCGACCGCGAGGACGGCGCCACCGACACCGTCGCCCCCGGCACGGTCTGCTACTGGTTGGCGGGTTCCGCGCTCGCCCTGCCCTTCGGCCGCACCCCCATCTCCGTCGGGCCGGAGAGCAGGCTCGCCAGCGCGGCCAACGTGCTGGGCCGGATCGACGGCGACCACCGCGCGCTCACGGCGGTCGGGGACGGCGACGCGGTGCGGGTCGACCGGGTCGAATGAGAGCCCGCACGTCGGCCCCGGGGAGTCGTCGCACGCACCCCCGGGCGACGTGCGTCGCGTCGGAAAGCCCGACACGGTGAGGGATCCAGCTTGCGTGCCGTGGTCCGGGGGCACGAGAATGCAGCCCTGACCACTCCCAACCTCTCGAAGGGCGCCCATGACGGACACTCCCCCCATCGACACGAGCGCGGCCCACTCGGCACGCGTCTGGAACTACTGGTTGGGCGGAAAGGACAACTACCCCGTCGACCGTGAACTGGGGGCGCAGATCGAGCAGGCGTTCCCCGAGATCGTCGAGATCGCCCGGGCCGAACGGGAGTTCCTCATCCGGGTGGTCACGCACCTGGCTCGGGACCACGGAGTCCGCCAGTTCCTGGACATCGGCACCGGGCTGCCCACGGTCAACAACACGCACGAGGTCGCCCAGTCGGTCGCGCCCGACGCCCGGGTGGTCTACGTCGACAACGACCCGATGGTGCTCGCCCACGCGCGCGCCCTGCTCACCGGCGTCGCACCCGGAAGCACCCACTACATCGACGCCGACCTGGGCGAACCCGAGCCGCTCCTCGCCCAGGTGCGCGAACGCCTGGACTTCGGGCAGCCGATCGCGCTGACCATACTGGGCACCCTGGGCCACCAGCCGATCGGTGAGCGCACCTACGAGATCGTGCGCGTCTACCAGGACGCGCTCCCCTCGGGGAGCTTCTTCGCCATGTGCGACAGCACGAACACGGGGCAGGCGATCATCGAGGCCAGCGAAGCCTGGAACGAGGGTGCGGCCGTCCCCTACCACCTGCGCAGCGTCAGGGAGATCGAGGCCTTCTTCGACGGCCTGGAGCTCCTGGAGCCGGGCGTGTGCTCGATCCCGTTCTGGCGCCCGGACCCCGCCGAGGTGGGCGTGCGCCGCGAGATCGCCCAGTACGGCGGGGTGGGCCGCAAACCCTGACCCGGCCGCCCCGGCGGTGGCCGTGAACCCGCCGCCCTGGGGATTTCGGCCCTGACGGAATATCGTCAACGCAGACTCTCCACCCCTGGTGAGGTCGATGCCGTACCGCTGACACCACCTGAGCGGAGCGCCTGCTTGGACCCTGGGCCACCAGCGAGTCCACGGACTGGTCCATGAGAGCCACCGCCCGCACGGTCCGTTCACCGGATGCCCCCACCCCGAACCCGGACCCGCTGGTGTTCGGTCGGCGGGCGGCTGGTACAGCGGCCACGCCAAGGACAGCGAGGCCGCGACGGACTTCGCGGCCCCGACCGGTGTGCGACCGATCGTGCGGACCTGCCCGCCGCAGGCGGCCGAGACCAGCCACCAGACCGTGGGCGCGGCTCCGCTCCGCCCCCACGGTCTGGCCGAAGCCCTCCGACCCGCGGCGACCGCTCCCACCCGGAGCGGCCCCAGCCGATCTTTGCGGGATATTGCCATCCACTGGGCATCGCCCACGCGCGCGCGACACATTGGATTGAGAGCATCCTCGGGAGTCGTCCGTGGCGCCACGGCACCAGCGTGACCGGGGGGATCGCAATGAGCACGCACCACACACCGCTCCCGAGGGGGCTCCGATGAAGCCGCGCACCAACCAGACCGGAACCTCCGCACCGAGCATCCCGGAACAGGCCAGGGGAGTCCGCCCGAGGGAGGCCGAGATCGGGCCGGAACCGGTCGAGGTCACCCTGACCGTCAACGGGGAGCCGCGCCCGCTCCGCGTCGAGCCCCGCGTGAGCCTGCTCGACGCGCTACGCGAGCGCCTCGACGCCACCGGCACCAAGAAGGGCTGCGACCAGGGCGCTGCGGGGCCTGCACCGTCCTGGTCGACGGCCGCCGCGTGGTGTCCTGCCTGACCCTCGCCGTCGCGTGCGAGGGGCACGACATCACCACGGTCGAAGGCCTGGCCGACGGCGACCGGCTCCACCCGATGCAGCGGGCCTTCGCCGACCACGACGCCTTCCAGTGCGGCTACTGCACGCCCGGCCAGCTGATGTCGGCGGTCGCCTCATGGAGGAGGGGCACGTCTCCGACGACACGGAGATCGCCGAGTGGATGAGCGGCAACATCTGCCGCTGCGGCGCCTACGCCAACATCCGGTCCGCCATCCGGCAGGTCCGCGACGGCGGCGCCCGGGAAGGCGGTCGGTGATGCGTCCCTTCGCCTACAAGCGCGTGTCCGACATCGCCTCGGCCATCGCCGAGGTCAGCGGTGACCCCGGCAGCGAGTTCCTCGCCGGCGGCACCACCGAGGTCGACATGCTCCGGCTCCGAGTCGCCCGGCCGCGCCGCGTGGTCGACATCAACGACCTGCCCATCGCCGCGATCGAGGAACTCGGCGACGGCGGGCTCCGGATCGGCGGACTGGCCAGGATGAGCGACGTGGCCGCGCACCCCGCCGTGCGCGAGCGCTTCCCCGTCGTCGCCCAGGCCCTGGAGAAGGGCGCCTCGGCGCAGCTGCGCAACATGGCCACCATGAGCGGCAACCTCATGCAGAGGGTACGGTGCTCCTACTTCCGCGACGTGCACCAGCCGTGCAACAGGCGCGACCCCGGCACCGGCTGTTCGGCCATCGGCGGTTTCAACCGCACCCACGCCGTCCTGGGCACCAGCGACCACTGCGTCGCCACCCACCCGTCCGACGTCGCGGTCGCTCTGACCGCGTTGGACGCGGTCGTCCACCTCCAGGGTCCAGACGGCGCGCGGACCGTCGGCGTCGACGACTTCTTCCCGCTCCCCGCAGACACACCCGAACACGAGCACCCGATCTCGCACGGGGAGCTGATCACCGCCGTCGAGGTCCCCGCCGACACCGCGGCCCGTACCTCGCACTACCTCAAGGTGTGCGACCGGGAGTCCTACGGGTTCGCGCTCGCCGCCGCCGCGGTGATCCTGCGCGTGGAGGGCGGGATCGTCACCGAGGCCCGGATCGGCCTGGGCGGGGTCGCGACCAAACCCTGGCGCGCCCGCCGGGCCGAGGCACACCTCACGGGCGCCCCGGCACGCTCGGAGGTCTTCGAGGACGCGGCCTCCGAGGAGATGGCGCAGGCCGTGCCCCAGAGCATGAACGCCTTCAAGATCACCCTCGCCCAGCGCGCCATGGTGCGGGCGCTGAGCACGGTGGCGGCCGGGCAGGGAGGGATCGCATGAGCACCGGACCCCAGATCGGACGGGACGTCGACCGCGTCGACGCCCACGCCAAGGTCACCGGCAGCGCCCGCTACTCCGCCGAGCACCACCCGCCGGGAACGACGTACGCGGTCCTGGTCGGCGCGCGGATCACGCACGGACGCGTCACCGGCGTCGACGCGTCCGCGGCCCTGGCCGTCGACGGCGTACTGGCCGTGCTCACCCACCGCGAACTGCCGCGCATCGCCACGAAGCCGGTCGTGGTCCCTTCGCTGGCGGGCACCAGCGCGCACGGACAGAGCCTGTTCCCGATGCAGGACGACCGCGTGCACTACGCGGGCCAGCCCGTGGCACTGGTCGTCGCGGACACCTTCGAACGGGCCGAGCACGCCGCCGAACTGGTCGAGGTGGACTACGCCGAGGAACCCTCGGTCACCACGATCGAGCAGGGCCGCGGGGACGCGTTCGAGCCGGAGCGGGTCTTCGGCGGGATCGTTCCGGGCCGCACCGAGCGCGGCGACGCGGACCAGGGACTGCGCGAGGCGGACGTGGTCCTCGAACGCGTCTTCCACCTCGCGGCCAACCACCACAACCCGATCGAGACCTCAGGAACGACCGCCGTGTGGGAGGACGCCAAACTCACGCTGTACGACACCACCCAGGGCCCCACCGCGACCCGCCTCAGCGTGGCCGAACTGCTGGGGATCCCGCCGTCGGACATCCGGGTGGTCAGCGAGTTCGTCGGCGGGAGCTTCGGTTCCAAGGCGATGATCTGGTCGCACCCGACCCTGGCGGCGATGGCGGCCCAGTACGTGCGCGCACCGGTCACCCTGTCGCTGTCCCGGGAACAGATGTTCACCGGGTCCGGGCACCGCGAGGAGCAGGAGCACACACTGACCCTGGGAGCCCGCCAGGACGGGACGTTGACCGCGCTCCGCCACCGCAAGCTGTCGCCGACCTCGCCCTACGACGACTGGGCCGAGCCGTCGATCAGCCCCGTCTCGCGGCTGTACGCCTGCCCGAACTTCCACGGCGTGTACAACCTGATCCGGGCCAACACCATGACGCCGACCTTCGTGCGCGCGCCCGGTGAGGCCTCGGGCGTCTTCGTGCTGGAGACCGCGATGGACGAACTCGCCTACGAGCTCGGCATCGACCCGATCGAACTGCGGCTGCGCAACCACGCCGACACCGACCCGGAGACCGGCCAGCCATGGTCCAGCAAGGGACTGCGGGAATGCTACGAGCGCGGCGCCGAGCTGTTCGGGTGGGTCCTGCGCGACCCGATCCCGCGCTCGCGCAGGGACGGGAACTGGCTCGTGGGCTCGGGTATGGCCAGCGCGCTCTACCCGGTCTACACGCCGTTGAGCCCGCAGCGCGCCCGAGCCCGCGTGTACGCGGACGGGCGGGCGGTCATCGAGACCGGCGCGTCCGACTTCGGTACCGGGGTGGGCACCATCATGGGACAGGTCGCGGCCGACGCCTGGGGATGGCGACCGAGGCGATCTCCGTCCGCTACGGCGACACCGACCTGCCCAACACCGTGGCCGCGGTCGGCTCGGCCGGTTCCGGTGCGGTGAGCGCGGCCGTGCACACAGCGGCCAGGGCGCTGCGGGAACAGTTGGTCGCGCACGCGGTGGCGGATCTGCGGTCGCCGCTGCACGGGGCCGATCCGAGCCGGGTCGAGGTGTCCGAGGGGCGCATGTTTCTGAGCGAGAAGCCGACGAACGGCGAGTCCTACACCGACCTGCTGCGGCGTCACATGATGTTCGACGCCGACGCTTTGGGCGAGTGGGAGCCACCCGGCCAGGACACCGGGTACGGGATGGCCACCTTCGGCGCCCAGTTCGCGGAGGTGGGGGTGGACCCCGACCTCGGGCTGGTCCGGGTGCGCCGCATGACCGGTGTGTTCGCCCCCGGGCGGGTGCTCAACCGCAAGACCGCGCGCAGCCAGCTGATGGGCGGCATGCTCTGGGGCGTGGGCCAGGCGCTGCTGGAGGCCACCCACATGGAGCCGAGGCAGGGGCGCTGGGCCAACGCGAGCCTGGCGGAGTACCTGCTGCCGGTGAACGCGGACACGCCGGACGTCGAGGTCGAGATGGTCGAGATCGAGGACCGGGTCGTCAATCCGCTCGGGGTCAAGGGTGTCGGCGAGGTCGGCCTGGTCGGGGCCGCGGCGGCGATCGCCAACGCGGTCTTCCACGCGACCGGGCGGCGGTTCCGCGATCTACCGATCACCGTCGAGTCGGTGCTGGCGGGGATCTGACCGCAGACGGACCGGGGCCGGGACGACGCGCCCCGGCCCCGGTCCGTCGCTCGGGGCGCGCGGATCAGTCCTGCCCGACCACGAGGACGAGTTTGCCCGTCACGTGCCCGGCCTCGCCGAGCTCGTGCGCTTGGCCGCCTCCGCGAGAGGGAAGGAGGCCTCGACGTGGGCGCGCAGGGCTCCCTTCTCCACAAGGTCCGCGATCGCCGTCATCCCGGCGTGGTCGGCCTCGACGAGCATCGTCTCGACCCGGACGCCCAGCCGCGCCGCCTTCTCCGCCTCCTCAGGCGACCCGCCCGGAAGGAACGACACCAGGGTTCCGCCGGGCCGCAGCACGTCCAGGGAGCGGGCCCGGGTGTCACCGGACAGCGGGTCCAGTACCACGTCGACGTCCCGGACCGCCTCCGCGAAGTCGACGGACCGGTAGTCGATCACCTCGTCGGCGCCGATCCCCCGGAGGAAGTCGTGCTTGGGCGCGCTCGCGGTGCCGATGACGTACGCGCCGTGCGCCTTGGCGATCTGCACCGCGAGATGGCCCACGCCGCCGGCCGCCGCGTGGACGAGCACCCGCTGCCCCGAGGCGACGCCGGCGGTGTCGACGAGCGCCTGGTGCGCGGTGAGGGCCGCGAGGGGGAGAGCGCCCGCCTGGACGTGGTCGATCCCGGCGGGCTTGTGCGCGAAGGCGCGTGCGGGGCCGGTCACGAACTCCGCGTGGGAGCCGACACCGTGCGGATAGGGCAGCATGCCGAAGACCTCGTCGCCCGGCTTGAAGAGGGTGACGCCGTAGCCGACCTCCTCGACGACCCCGGAGACGTCCCACCCCAGGACGAGCGGGAACCGGTCGAGGAACAGGCGGTGCGCCCGGTGCTTCCAGTCGGTGGGGTTGATCCCCGCGGCGCGGACGGAGACCAGGATCTGGCTGGGGCCGGGAGAGGGCCGAGGAATCCGGACCTCGGTGAGGACCTCAGGTGAACCGTGGGCGTCCTGGCTGATCGCCAGCATGGTCGGGGCGCCGTCGATGGTGTCGTTCGTCTTCATGCTCCCATTCTGCGCGCCTCCGCCCCGGGCGCGCCATGGCATGATTGCCATCTTTGGATAGGATTCTGCCATGACCAGATTCCATCGCGTCGCCGTCCTGGCCCTGGAGGGCGTCTACCCGTTCGAACTGGGGATCCCGAGCCGTGTCCTCGGCGCCGCTCCCGGCCGTTACGAGGTCGCCACCTGTACCGTCGACGGGCGGCCGGTGCGCGGCAACGCCGACTTCTCGATCACCGTCGAGCACGGGCCGGAGATCCTGGCCACGGCCGACACCGTGGTGATCCCGTCGGTCGACATGGCCCGTGTCTCCCGCGAACCGTCTCCGGCGGTCAGGGAGGCGCTGGCGGCGGTGGCGCCCGGAACACGACTCGTGTCGATCTGCACCGGGGCGTTCGTGCTGGCGGGGGCGGGCCTGCTCGACGGCAGACCCGCCACCACCCACTGGCGGCTCGCCGACGTGTTCCGCTCCTGGTACCCGGCGGTGGACCTGGACGCGGACGTTCTGTTCGTCGACGACGGCGACGTGCTGACCTCGGCGGGCGCCGCCGCGGGGGTCGACCTGTGCCTGCACCTGGTGCGCCGGGACCACGGCAGCGAGGTCGCCAACGCCGCCGCGCGAGCTGCGTGGTCCCGCCGTGGCGGGACGGTGGTCAGGCCCAGTACATCGAACGGCCGGTGCCCGAGGACCCGGGCCACGGCACGGCCCCCACCCGGCAGTGGGCTCTGGAGCGCCTCCACGAGCCGCTCACCCTCCCGGAGTTGGCCGGCCACGCCCGCATGAGCCTGCGGACGTTCGCCCGCCGCTTCAACGAGGAGGTGGGCGTGAGCCCGGGGCGGTGGCTGATCCAGCAGCGCGTCCTCCGGGCCCGTCACCTGCTGGAGTCCACCGATCTGCCGGTCGACGAGATCGCCGGGCTGGTGGGGTTCGCCACGGGCACATCCCTCCGCCAGCACCTGCGCGCCGCGATCGGTGTCTCCCCGCTCTCCTACCGGCGGACTTTCCGGGGCCTGACGGCTTCGCCGGCGGCCGTGTCGGCGTAGGGTCGGGCCGCCCACATCGCGGGTGACCGCCCGCGCCTCGTAGCCGCGCGGGAGCGCGGTGAACAACAGGGCCGCCCCAGGGTCGACTCGAAGGTGAGTGCGCGACACAGGTTTCGAACCCGAGACCTCTACCGTGTCAAGGCAGTTCGATGGTCGCGGCGACCTGCGCCGCCAGGTATCCGTGCGGTTCGGAGGTTTGCGTTGAGGGATCTTCATGGCGGTTGGGAGAGGTGCGCGTCTCCCAGAGATCCCGCAGACCGCCTGGCATGGTGGCTCTCTCCGTGGAGATCCCTTGAGTTTCATGAAAGGGTGATTGGAATGGAGTCTTCCGATGGCCACGATAGGTCGACGCCGTGACCTCAACCTCTGCCCGTAGGGGAGCGTAGCGGTGGTGTTCAGCTCGCACATGTTCGAGTTCGCGCTGCGCAACGGCGAACCCGAGCGGGGCGCGGTCCTGTCACCGCTATCTGATGTTGCGGGAAGATAACGCTTAGCGTTGTTGCAGAGGTCATTTGCGGGTGAGCCCCGCAGACGCGGGGATGGACCGATCTGTCCGCATGTGAAAGCAGTGATGCCGCAGTGAGCCCCGCAGACGCGGGGATGGACCGACCTCTTCTTCGGCCTCGCACGTGTCATCCGCGTGAGCCCCGCGGGCAGACTTTCGAGTGCGCCCGTCGTGCCCAGCTGTGTCAGGTTCAAGTGGGACACTCGGGGAAGTCCGCTGCGTAGCCCGATCCTGCGCGTGTTCACGTTCAACGAAGGCCGTCACATCCTGCGCACCTGGTTGGCCGAGGACGGGATTCCCGCGATCGCCCGCGCGGGGCGGCTGGGGCGCAAGGTGCGGGGACGGCCCGGGGCTATGGGCGCGTGACCCCGCGGGACAGACTGTTCGCTCTGGTGCCGGAGTTCGCAGAGCACTACCGTGGACACAACGAAAGCGGGTTCCCGGAGGAGCCCGCTTCGAAGATGATCTCCCGGATATCTCCCAATCTGGGATGATCGGTCCGCACTGGCATGCCAGAAAACCTGTCTGACCTGTCCTGTGGTGATGCTGGTGGGCGATACAGGATTCGAACCTGTGACCTCTACCGTGTCAAGGTAGCGCTCTAACCAACTGAGCTAACCGCCCGCGTGAAGCATGGGAGGTGGAGACGGGATTTGAACCCGTGTAGACGGCTTTGCAGGCCGCTGCCTCGCCTCTCGGCCACTCCACCGAGACACGCGGGGCACCGTGGCGACCCGCGTCTCCTCCGAGCGGACGACGGGATTCGAACCCGCGACCCTCACCTTGGCAAGGTGATGCTCTACCAACTGAGCCACGTCCGCTTGCTGCTTGGCTGGGCTCCGTTCCCGGTGGCCTCCGCCGTGCTGCTGGTAAGAACTCTAGCGGAAAGTCGGCAGACGGCAAATCGGCCCAGCGCGTGGCAGGTGCCCCTCGCCCCGGCCGCGCCCGCACCGCCGTGTGAGCGGTGGTTGACGCCGACGTCGTACCGAGGGGTGAACAATGGAGGGAACCTGCGCGAACGACGGGGAGGCGGCATGGACGGGACCGAGGGCGAAGACCCGGGGCACGGCGCACAGCGGTCGTGGCTGGAGGCCCGGGAGGCGGCGCGACGGCTCGGCCGGGCACTCGCCGTCCCCTCGCGTGAGGTTCCCCTGGAGGAGGCCCTGGGCGCCGTCCTCGGCGTCGACCTGCGCGCCCTGGTCGGACTGCCCGCCTACGACGCCTCGGCCATGGACGGGTTCGCCGTGGCGGGGGAGGGGCCCTGGCGGCTGATCGGAACCCAGTTGGCCGGTGCGCCCACCGCGCACACGGGGTTGCGTCGCGGCGAGGCCGTGGAGATCGCCACCGGAGCCCACGTGCCCAAGGGCACTGAGGCGGTCCTTCCCTACGAGCGGGCGACGGTCGCTGGGGGGCGGGTCGAGGGGGACGCCGCCCCCGGGCGGCACGTGCGCTGGTCGGGCGAGGAGACCGCCCCGGGCGAGACCGTTCTCACACGGGGGACCGTGGTCACCCCGGCCGTGCTCGGCCTGGCCGCCAGCCTCGGACACGAGACCCTGCCCGTCCGCCGGCCCCGCGTGAGCGTCATCGTCACCGGTGACGAGATCGCTGACTCCGGGCTGCCCGGGGAGGGCACCGTGCGCGACGCCATCGGTCCGGTCCTGCCGGGGGTCGCGCGGTGGGCTGGGGCGCGGGTCCGGCGGGTGCGCCGCTTGGGCGACGACCGGCAGGACCTGCGCGCGGCCGTAGCGGAGGAGGAGGCCGACGTGGTCGCCGTGTGCGGTTCGTCGTCCAAGGGGCCAGCCGACCACTTCCGCGCGGTGCTGGACGAGGTCGGTGCCACGGTGACGGTGGACGGTGTCTCCTGCCGTCCGGGCCACCCCCAAATGCTGGCGCGTGTCGGCGGCACCGCTTTCGTGGGGTTGCCGGGCAACCCCGGTGCGGCCCTCGTCGCCGCTCTCACCGTGCTGGTCCCGCTGGTCAGTGCCATGGCCGACCGGCCGGACCCGAGCCGGGTCGCCGTCCGCGCGGTTCTGGAGGGCGACGTCCGCCCGCACCACCGCGACACCCGCCTCGTACCCGTGCGCGTGGCGGAGGGGCACGCCCGCCCGGTGGGCCATGACCGGCCGGGCAGCCTGCGCGGAGCCGCGCTCGCCGACGCCTACGCCGTGGTGCCCCCGGGCTGGGAGGGCGTCGACGTGGAGCTGGTGCGCCTGCCCTGACGACACGCGTCGCCCGGAGAGGTTCCCCGGGGCCGACGACGGGCGCCCCGTGCGTTATCCGCGCGCCCGTTCCTCGGACCGCTCACGCGCTTGCGTGACCGGACCTTCGGCCTCGTCCCGCCGTGCCGCCACGGCCTGGGAGGTCTCCCCACGCAGGAGCACCCACGCCTGGACGGCGGCGGCCAGGACGATCAGCGCGGCGACGGCGCTCGTGACGTGCATGCCGTCGGTGAACGCGGTCCGCGCCGCGTCCATGAGGTCGGCGCCGACCGAGCCGCCCAGGCCGGCCGCGGCGTCGGCCGCGCCGCCCAGGGTCTCGACGCCCGGTCCATGGCGGGCGCGGGAACCCCTTCGACGCTGGTCAGCGCGGACTGGTAGTAGCCGGTCAGGACGCTGCCCAGGACCGCGACGCCGAGTGCGCCGCCCAACTCGTAGGCCGTCTCGGAGATCGCCGAGGCCGCTCCGGCTCGCCGCGGAGGGGCGGCCGACATGATGGCCCCGTTGGTCAGGGTCTCGGCGAACCCGGCGCCGGTGGCGATCAGTCCGAAGCCCACGGCCACGACCAGCACTCCGCTCGCCGCGTCCTGCTCGGAGGTGAGCACCAGCACCGCGAACCCGGCCGCGGTCACGACGAGCGCCGAACCGATCACCGCTGCCAGGCTCAGCCGGCGCGCGGCCCGCACGGCGACGAAGCTCGCCAGCACCGACAGCACCAGTCCCGGCAGCAGCACGTACCCGGCGCGCATCGGCGAGACCCCCAGCACGAGCTGGAGGTACTGAGTCAGGAAGAACAACGACGCGACCAACGAGAACACGATCATCAGGTTCGTGACGACCGCCACGCTGAACACACGGGACCGGAACAGCTCCACGTCGATCAGCGGGTCCTCCAGGAGCAGCTGTCTGCGGACGAACACGGCGCCGAGGACCAGGCCGACCACCAGGGACACGACCGGGACGAACGCGAACCCCTCCGTGGCCAGCTTCTTGATCCCGTACACGGCGGGCAGCATCGTGGCCATCGACAGCACGACACTCGGCAGGTCCATCCGTCCCGGCCGCGGGTCGCGCGACTCGCGGACCAGGATCGGCACGAACACCAGGATCAGCGCCATCACCGGCAGGTTGATGAGGAAGACCGAGCCCCAGAAGAAGTGCTCCAGCAGCCACCCGCCCAGGATCGGGCCGAGCGCGGCGCCCGCAGAGAAGCCCGACGCCCAGATGGCGATGGCCAGGAGCCGCTGTCGCGCGTCGAGGAAGGTGTTGCGGAGCAGGGACAGGGTCGAGGGCATCAGCGAGGCGCCCGCCACACCCAACAGGGCGCGGGCCACGACGAGCACCTCGGCGTTGGGTGCGAACGCCGCTGCCAGGGACGCCGCGCCGAACGCGGCGGAGCCGACCAGGAGCAGCCCGCGGCGGCCGACACGGTCCCCGAGGGACCCCATGGTGATCAGAAGGCCGGCCAGGATGAAGCCGTAGATGTCGATGACCCACAGCAGCTGGCCCGCGCTCGGCCGCAGTTCCTCGCTCAGCTGGGGAACCGCGAACCCGAGCACGGTCATGTCGACGGAGATCAGGATGACGGGCAGGACCAGAACGGCGAGCGCGGCCCATTCACGCGGGCCCGCGAGCCCGGGGGCGGCCCCCCGGGGGCCGAGCGTGGGGATGGGGCGGGCGGAACTCATGTTTCCTCGTTAGGTCTCGCGGGTGGCGCGCCGCACGGTCACGAGGGCGCAGTGCCGCCGGGCGGGAGCGCCGATTCCGGGCCCGGCGGGGGAGGGCGGTCGACCGGAGGACGCACTCCGCGACTTTTGAACCGTCCAGACGGTACAGTACCGTCCGGCCGGTACAGTGTCAATCGTGAACGCATCGAACACCCGCGACCGCATCCTCGACGCCCTCCAGGGCATCCTCATCGACGAGGGCTACTCCGCCGTGACCCTGGAGGCCGTGGCCCGCGCCGCCTCGGTGTCCAAGGGCGGGCTCCTCTATCACTTCCCGTCCAAGACCGCTCTGCTCACGGGCCTGATCGACCGACTGGGCACGCTGGCCGAGGAGGAGTTCCGCGAGGCCCGGGAAGGGGGCGAGGGCGTGGTCCGCGTCTTCCTGCGCACCTCGCTGCCGCAGAGTCCGGAGGAGCGCGAGCTGTACTGGGCGGTCATCGCCGCGCTGCGCGGCCGGGAGGACCTGTCCGAGGAGGCCGCGGGCCTCGTCCAGCGCCTCTTCACGCGGTGGGGCGAACTCCTGCACGAGGAGCTCGCCGACCCCGTCCTGGCCGAGATCATCCTCCGCGCGGGCGACGGCCTGTACATGGCGGCGATCGCCGGCCTCCCCCAGCCCGACCCCGAACTCCGCCAGCGGATGTTCGACCGCCTGGTCGAGGCCTCCGACAAGGTGCGCCGTGCGCCCTGACCAGCGGCGAGTTCGTGTGTTCGACGCCTCTCACCGGGAATGACGACCCACGTGGGCCCGCCGGTCGCTTCCGTGTCGAGGCCGTCCCCGGCCCGCGCCGGGGAGGTGACCCCGTTGTGCTGTTCACAGCGCGGCGATCGTGGTTTACTTCCCAGTAACTTCGTGGCCGCCGTCGGGCCCCGCGGTTGTCGGGCGCCCGCCTACCTGGCGAGGTGAGGTGTGCACTACCTCAGTGAGTGGGGTGCGCCAGGTCGACCCGGGCGCCGTGCTTCGCGAGACTGGTCCCGCCTCGCCGGAGCGTCCACGGGGTGAGATCACGCAGACGGGAAGGCGGCGAGCCGATGCACAGGCTCACCAACCAGGTACGACCGTACGCCTGGGGTGCGCGAACCGCGATTCCGCGGCTCCTGGGCACCGAGCCCGACGGGACGCCCCAGGCGGAGCTGTGGCTGGGCGCCCACCACGGCGCGCCCAGCACCGCGCACTGCGACGACGGTCCCAGTCCCCTGCCGCGCCTCATCGCCGACGACCCCCGCCGCTTCCTCGGCCGCGACACCGCCGAACGCTTCGGCCCGCGCCTGCCCTTCCTCCTCAAGTTCCTCGCCGCCGAGGCGCCTCTGTCCCTCCAGGTGCACCCCGACGCCGAGCGCGCGCGGTCGGGCTTCGCCGCCGAGGAGCGCGCGGGCATCCCCGTCGACGCGCCGCACCGCAACTACCGGGACCCCCACCACAAACCCGAACTCCTCCTGGCCCTGGAGCCCTTCGAGGCCCTGTGCGGATTCCGCGAACCCACCGCAGCCCGCGCCGACCTGGCGGGCCTGGACTGCGCGCTCGCCCACCTCCTCCGGGACGACCTCTCCGCCCCCGACGCCGGCGAAGCCCTGCGCCGCGCCCTCACCCGCCTGCTCACCCTGCCCGAGACGGACCGTGAGCGGTTGATCGGCGATTTCGTCGCCGAGTGGGCCGCGTCCGGGGGTCGCGGCGCCCACGCCCGGGTCCTCACCGAGCTGGCCGACCGTTATCCGGGCGACCCCGGCGCCGTGGCGTCCCTGCTCCTCAACCGGGTCACCCTCTGGCCCGGCCAGGCGCTCTACCTGCCCGCCGGGAACATGCACGCCTACCTGCGGGGCACAGCCGTGGAGGTCATGGCCAGCTCGGACAACGTGCTGCGAGCCGGACTCACCTGCAAGCACGTGGACGCCCCCGAACTGCTCGACGTGGTGGACTTCTCGGTCCTGCCGATCCCCTACGCCGGCCCCGCCTCCTGGACGGGCGTCGCGAGTTCCGCCCGCCCGCTCCCGAGTTCGCGCTGCACGAGATCGGCCCCGGGCGCATGGCCGCCCACCTGCCCGGTCAGGGCCCGACCGTGGTCCTCGCGCTGCGGGGCGAGGTGGATCTGGTGGCCGAGGTCGGTCAGGGCGTCACGCTCCAGCGCGGCGAGTCGGTGTTCGTCCGTGCCGACAGCGGCCCGATCAAGGTCGAGGGGCACGGCCACGTCGTCGCCGCCTCCACCGGAGGCCCGGGCGGCTGACGCACCGTGCGGCCCGTCCGTCGCCGGCCTTCGACGCTCCGGCCTTCGGGCCGGGAAGGAATCGCGGCCCCGACCTGGCCACCGCCCGCACCACGCGCCCGAGGACCGGGTGCCTTCCGTCAAGGACGGACGACCGTATCTGGCCGAGCATGGTCCTGGCCGTGGCACGGTCGGGACGTGCGCCGCCTGGTACGGCCGCCTTCCACCCGGTAGGCGACGGGGCCCGGCACCCGCACGTCCGCCGGGCGTTCGGGCGGCCCGAGCCAGGAATCCCCGCATTACCCTTGGCGGGAGGGAACTCATCCGAGAATCCCCTTCCCCTCAGGGAGGGGAGCAGTCAAGACACGAGGGGTACCACCATGGCGCTTGAGCGTCCGGACGTCGACATGCCCGACGGCCCGCCGCCCGCGGAGCTGGAGATCACCGACATCACCGTCGGCGAGGGCACGCAGGCCGGTCACGGCAGCTCCGTCGACGTCCACTACGTCGGCGTCGCCCACTCCACGGGCGAGGAGTTCGACGCGAGCTGGAACCGCGGCCAGACGTTGGGCTTCAAGCTCGGCGCCGGCCGGGTCATCCCCGGTTGGGAGCAGGGTGTGCTCGGCATGCGCGAGGGCGGCCGCCGCAAGCTGGTCATCCCGCCGCACCTGGCCTACGGATCCACCGGCGTGGGCCCCATCAAGCCGAACGAGACGCTGATCTTCGTCGTCGACCTGGTGACCGTCACGTAGGGCGCCGCGTTCGGGGCGCCGCGTTCGCGCCGTGACCGGACACGCAGACGGGTCTCGGGCCGCGCGTGGAGGCGCGCCCCGGGACCCGTCCCGTTCCCGCGCCTAGCCCAGGGTTGCGCCCACCGTGACGTGGCCCTTGAGCAGGTCGCGGGCGATCGTGCGGCGCTGGATCTCGTCGGTGCCCTCGAAGATCCGCAGCAGCCGCAGGTCGCGGTACCAGCGTTCGATCGGCAGTTCGCGCGTGTAACCCATGCCGCCGTGGATCTGCAGGACGCGGTCGACGATCTCGTTGGCCTTCACACCGCCGAAGAGCTTGGCGACGGACTGCGCGTGCCGTGAGTCGCGTCCCACGGCCACCTGCCACGCGGCGTGCAGGACGAGCAGCCGCAACGCCTCGATGTCGGTCTGGGAGTCGGCGATCATCCACTGGATCGCCTGGCGGTCGGCGATGGGCGCGCCGAAGGTCTCCCGGGTCTTGGCGTAGTCGATCGCCATGGCCAGCAGCCGTTCACAGCCGCCCAGGGCGCGGGCGGGGAGCAGGTAACGCCCCTTTCCGATCCACTGCATCGCCAACGCGAAACCGTGTCCCTCCTCGCCGAGGATGTTGTCGTGCGGGACGCGCACGTCGCGGAAGACCAGGGCGGCGGGGCGGCGTTCGCCCATGGTGTCGATGGGCTCGGAGGTCCAGCCCATGTCGCGGTCGACGAGGAAGCAGGTCACCCCGCCGTTCGCGCCCTTGTCGGGGTCGGTGACGGCGAAGACCAGCGCGAAGTCGGCCTCGTTGCCGCCGGTGATGAAGGTCTTCTCGCCGTTGATCACCCAGTGGTCGCCGTCGCGGACCGCGCGGGCGCGGATGGCCTTGGCGTCCGATCCCGCGCCCGGCTCGGTGATGGCGAAACAGGACCGGCGCTCGCCCTCGATCGTGGGGACCAGGTAGCGCTGTCTCTGCTCGTCGTTGGCGTGGTACAGGATGTTGTCCGCCTCGCCGCCGAAGCGGAATGAGACGAAGGAGCGGCCCAGTTCGATCTCGATGATCGCGGCCGTGACCGGGTCCAGGCCCATCCCCCCGTACTCCACGGGTGTCTCCACGCCCCAGAAGTCCGACTTGCGGGCCAGTGCGCGCAGGCCGTCGCGTTCCTTCGCGGTGAGGCCGGGCACGTGCCCCTCGCGCTCACGGCGCAGGACCTCGTTCTCCAGGGGCATGAGTTCCCGCTCCACGAAGGTTCGGACCCAGTCGCGGACGGCACGCTGTTCGTCGCTCAGTGAGAAGTCGATCACGGCCTGCTCCCGTTAACCTAACGCTGTTCGGTTAACGGGAGAGTACGTCCACACCGGCCCGGTGTGCAAGGGGCTGTCGGCCGTTCCGTGAGCTGTCAAGGAAGACCGGCTTCGCTGGGCGAACGTTCATCCCCCAACGCGTGCGCGGGGACACGACGCCTCCCGGGCGGGGTTGCCCGGATTCTCCGGACACTGCCCCTCGCCTTCGGTCCCGGTCCGTGATCGGAGGGTCGAACAACGCGGTGGGAGAGAGAGGACGACGCACCACGACGCGGGACGCGAAGGGGCGTGGGATGATCGGGCGGCGGCGGGTGAAACGTCCGCCGCGACAGTGAGGAAGGGGAGCCGTCCGTGGCCCGACCCAAGACGCCGATCCTGAACAGGGACGCCATCCGCGCCGCCGCCCTGGTCCTCATCGACCGGGAGGGGCTGGAGGGGTTGTCCATGCGCAAGCTCGCCGAGGAGCTCGACGTGCGGGCCGCGTCCCTGTACAGCCACTACCGGACCAAGGAGGAGCTGCTCGGCGCGGTGGCCGACGCGGTGGTCTCCGGGATCGACGTCTCCGGTTTCGCGAAGGAGGACTGGCGCGAGGGGATCACCAGGTGGGCCCGTTCCTACCGCGTCGCCCTCGCCGCACACCCCAACCTGGTGCCGGTGATCGCCGCCGGGCCGGGGCGCCGCGAGGAGGCGCTGCGCCGGGCGGACGCGGTCCACGGGGGCCTGGTGCGGGCGGGCTGGCCGCCGCGCTACGCGACGATGATCGGCGCCTCGACCAAGTACCTCGTGGTGGGCGCGGCTACGCAGTCCTTCGCGCGCGGCTTCGACGCCGACGTGCGCGTCTACCGGGACCGTTACCCGAACCTGTCCCAGGCGCACCGCCTCCCGGACCACGCGGCCGAGATCGACGAGGCGAGCTTCGAGCTGGCGCTGTCCTCCTTCCTCGACGGCCTCGCCCCCCTCTTCGAGCGCGTGCGCGTGGAGGCGTGAGGGGTCCTGCTCCCGTCTCGGCCCCACCCGGACACGCGACGGCGCCGGGCGACGGGTGCCAGCGTCCCGCCGGTTGGTAGCGTGGGCGCCGATCCCAGTCAGCGACCGGAGCGCCCCGCAGGAGCGGGCGGCCACTCCTGACGAGTCACTGAGGACGAGAATCCGTTCGCCACACCCGGCCCTCGGCCGCTCGACAACCCACGGAGGATTCCCATGGCTGGCAGGCGTGTCGTATGGTCCAAGAAGCTGCCCGAGGTGTACGGCAAGTTCGACGAGGTCGACGCGTTGGTCGGCCGGCACCTCGACCTCACCCTCCTGGAGCTGCTGAAGCTGCGCTCCTCCATCCTCAACGGCTGCGCGTTCTGCGTCGACCTGCACACGCGCCGGGCGCTCGACGCGGGGGAGACCCACCAGCGCCTCTTCCAGGTGTCGACCTGGCACGAGGCCGGAGCGGTTTTCACCGACGCCGAACGCGCGGTGCTGGCCCTCACCGACGAGATGACGCGCATGGGCGAGGGCGGCGTGTCCGACGCGACCTACGACGCCGTGGCCGGGCACTTCTCCGAGGAACAGGTCGCCGCGCTCATGACGGCCGTCGCGATGATCAACCTCTACAACCGGCTGGCGGTCACCAGCGGCCTGCACCCGCGCAGACGCTGAGCCGCGTCCGGCTCGGCGGGATCCGCCGACGGCGCCCCACGTGTCCCGCACCCGTGGGCGCGCAGGTCCGCGCGCGGCAACGAAGAGCCGACAACCCCCTCCCGGAGAGCAGACGCCCGTGTGACAGTGGGACCGACGAAGTCGGTTCCCTTCCCGGCATCGCCGGGACGACCTCCGGGAGTGCCGCATGACCTCCGACCTGGCCGGTGACACCCAGACGATCTGCTCCCTCCTCCAGCGCAACGCCGACGACCACCCCGATCTCCCCGCCCTGTCCTGGCGCGACCCCGGAGCCTCCGACTGGTCGACCCTGACCTGGTCGGGAGTCCGCGACCGCGTCGCCGCCATCGCCAGACGCCTGGCCGCCCTCGGTGTCGAACCCGGCGACCGCGTCCTGCTCATGATGGGCAACCGCCCCGAACACTGGCTCTGCGACCTCGCCCTGGTCCATCTCGGCGCCGTCACCACCAGCGTCTACGGAACCTCCGCTCCCAACCAGATCGTCTACATCGCCCGCCACAGCGCGCCCGGCTCGCCGTGGTCGGCGACGCCGCCACCGCCGCGACCGCGTGGGAGGGCCTGCTCGCCTCCGACGCCCCGCTCGCGCGGCTCGTCGTCGTGGACGGCGCGGACCCCGACCGGGGCCACACCCCGCTCACCGACCCCTCGGCCGAGCCGGTGCCCGACGCCGTCGAGCACTGGCGCGACCTGACCCCCGACCACCTGCTGACGGTCATGTACACCTCCGGGACCACCGGCGAACCCAAGGGCGTCGCCGTGACGCACCGCTGCGTCCTCAGCAACGCGAGGGCCCTGGACAGCATCGTCGACACGCCCGAACACGCCGCCCACATCTGCTACCTGCCGCTCGCGCACATCGCCGAGCGCATGCTCGGGCTGTACCTGCCCTTGTTCCGGGCCTCCCACGTGTGGATGTGCGAGGACCCGACGACCCTGCCCGCGGTCCTGCGCAAGGTGCGTCCGCCCCAGTTCTTCGGGGTGCCGCGCGTGTGGGAGAAACTGGCCTCGGCGGTCCGCGCCGGTCTGTCCGGGCTGCCGGCCGAGCGGCGGGAGGAGTTGGAGAGAGCGCGAGCCGTGGCTGTCGAGCACGCGAACCGACTCGAACGGGGCGGGGAGGTCCCCGCCGACCTGAGCGAGCGCTTCGAGCGGGCGCGTGCACAGGTCCTGGCTCCGATCCTCGCCCAGGTGGGTCTGGATCGCCTGACCTGGGCATCGTGCGCCTCCGCCCCGATGCCCGTCGAGGTCCTGCGCTTCTGGGCGGGGTTGGGGGTGTGCGTCATGGACGCCTGGGGGCTGACCGAGACCACGGGCGTGGCCACCGTCAACAGCTTCCGCACCGGCTTCCGGGTGGGGTCGGTCGGCCGACCGACCCCCGGTACGCGGATCCGGCTCGCCGCGGACGGCGAGGTGCTCGTCCGGGGGGAGTCACTGTTCCGCGGCTACCTCCGGGCGGACGGAGAGGTCGTCGCGGCCACGGACGGGCACGGGTGGTTCGCCACGGGCGACGTCGGCGCTCTGGACGAGGACGGGTACCTGTGGATCATTGACCGAAAGAAGGAGCTGATCATCACCTCCGGGGGCAAGAACGTGTCGCCCGTCCTGGTCGAGAACGCCCTGAAGGAACACCCCCTGGTCGGACAGGCGCTCGCGCACGGCGACGGCCGGCCCTACCTGGTCGCCCTGCTCGTCCTGGACGCGGAGACCGCGCCGGTCTGGGCGCGGGCGCACGGGATCGACTCCGGGGGCGACGTGCGCTTGCTTGCCGAGCATCCGGCGGTGGTCGCGGAGGTGGCGCGCGCGGTCGAGGCGGCCAACGGGCGGCTCAGCCGTCCCGAGCGCATCCGTCGCCACCTGCTGCTGGCGGAGGAGTGGGGTCCGGAGACGGGGGAGCTGACCCCCACCCTCAAACTCCGGCGCCGGGTGGTGGTCGCGCGCCACCGCGACGCGCTGGACCGGCTCCACGGCGACTGACGGCCGCCCACACGCCCCGCACTCCCGCCCGCGCGACCGCCCGCCCGCGCACGTGCGCGGGCGGGCGGTCGGGGGTGTCCGGTCAACCGGTGGTCTGCTCGTGGCCGCTGGACTTGTCGGCCGACCCCTGCGCCGACTTGGCGCCGCGCGGCGCCTCGTGCGCGGCCTGGTAGCCGCTGCGGTAGGCGGCCTCCTGCCGCTCGTGCTCCAGCATCTCCCGCTCGGACGGCCAACCGGCGGTCAGGCCGTAGATCACCAGCACGTTGACGGCGATCGCGACGATCGACCACATCGGCATGGCGACGAGGAAGACGAGTTGGGCGAGGACGTTCAACGAGGCCAGGACGACGCCGAACACCCGGGCCCAGGTGCTGCCCGACAGCACGGCGAGGCCGGCCACGACGAGGACGGCGCCCCACAGCGCGAGCAGGGCTCCCCAGCCCGCGTACTCCCATACGAGCATGCCGGTCTCCGTGACCACGTAGAAACCTGGGGTCAGCAGTGCGACCAGGCCCTGCACGATGTTGACGGCGCCGATGACGATCATGAGCGTCGCGACGAAGAACTGCCAGCCGTTGGCGGATGTCGTCCGCATGGCGTGCTCCTAACCGGCCGTTCCGGGCGGATGTCGGACCCCGGGCACGGCTCCACGGGTGTCACAGCCGGGCGCGCACGACGCGTGCCCCCGATCATCATCGAACAGGGTCGGTCACGGGGACTCCTGAGTCCGTCACCGATCCGGCAAAGTCGTCGCGGCGGTGTTCCCGGTGGCCGCGGCACGCGGACGCTCCCACCGGGACGGGCTCAGGCGAACGGGTCGACCCCCGTCAGTTCGGCGGAGAAGGCCCAGAGCCGCGCGGCCTGAGCGGGATCGAGAGCGTGGTGCTTCACCCCGGGACGGGTGTCGTCGGTCCCGGCGGGCACCGAGACGTCGCAGTCCTCGCAGTCCTCGCAGTACACGCCGCCCATCCCGGCCAGCCTCGGCGAGGCGGCCGCCCACACCTGGGTGGCGGCGCCCTGTTCGGGGGACTTGGACACGGGGTTGACGGTGTTCCCCTCCTCGTCGATCCACCCGGCCGCGACCATCTCCTCCGTGGTCATGTGCCGCTGCAACGGCGTGAGGATCGCCCCGGGGTGCAGGGAGAGGGCCCGGACCCCGAAGGGCGCGCCCAGCCGGTCGAGTTCGACGGCCAAGAGCACGTTGGCCGTCTTGGCCTGGCCGTAGGCCTTCCACCGGTCGTAGCCCCCGTGAACCAGGGGTCGTCTCCAGTCCGATGCCCGAGTATCCGCCGGTCACCACGGCCGTCCGTCCGGAGAGGTCGATCCCCCCAGCACCTCCCTCGCGGTGCTGCGCGCACCGAACCCGGATCCGATCGTCTGCTGTCGTGTCGTCATGCCGGCAACGTTAGGAGCTGGAGCGCGCTCCAGGTCAAGCCGCGTTGCCCGGCACGCGCCGACCGCGGCTGGGCGTACCATCGACCGAGCGTGTGTGGTGTCGGCGCCACCCAGGGTCCCATCGGAGGTCGGGCGTGAGGCAGGCGCGGGAGGGGCGGGCGCGGTCGCGTCCCTCCTCCGCTGGCGGAAGGCTCGTCACCCGGATGAACCGACTCCTCCAGGGGTTGTCCGGCTGGGCGAGGCCTCCCCAGCTGACCGCCGGGGCGTTCGCCCTGGCCATCCTGGTCGGGACGGTCCTGCTATGCCTGCCGATCGCCTCGCAGACGGGGGAGGCGACCCCGTTCGCCAGGGCGCTGTTCACGGCCACGTCGGCGGTCTGCGTGACGGGGCTGGTGGTCGTCGACACCGCCGAACACTGGTCCACGTTCGGTGAGGTCGTGATCCTCGCGCTGATCCAGGTCGGCGGCTTCGGCATCATGGCGCTGGCCACGGTGCTGACCCTGGTGGTCGGCCGGAGACTGGGCCTGCGCATGGCCGTGCGCACCGGGTCGGAGGCCAAGGCCGTGACCCTGGGCGACGTGCGGCAGCTGACCACGGGCATCCTCCTCGTGACGGTCGTGGCCGAGGTCGCGCTCGCCGCCGTCCTCACGGCGCGCTGGTGGATCGGTTACGGGCAGTCCCTGGGCCACGCCGCCTACCTCGGGGTCTTCCACTCGGTGTCGTCCTTCAACAACGCCGGTTTCGCCCTGTTCCCCGACAGCCTGGAGAGGTACGCGGCCGATCCCTGGATCTGCGTACCCGTGGCGCTCGCGGTCGTCGCGGGCGGTCTGGGCTTCCCCGTCTGGCTGGAGTTGTGGCGCTTCTCCCGCCGCTCCGGGGCGCGGTCGCGGTGGGCGTGGTCGCTGCACGCCAAGATCACGCTGACCACCACCGCGGTGCTCCTGGCGGTCGGGTTCGTCTCCTTCCTGGCACTGGAGTGGCGCAACCCGGCGACCATGGGCGGGCTCGATCTGCGGGGGAAGCTGCTCGCGGCGTTCTTCCAGGCGGTCATGCCCCGCACGGCCGGGTTCAACAGCCTCCCGTTCGGTGAGATGAACACCGCGACGCTGCTGGTCACCGACGTCCTGATGTTCATCGGGGGCGGCAGCGCCGGAACCGCGGGCGGCATCAAGGTGACCACCTTCGCACTGCTGGCCTTCGTGGTCTACGCCAACGTGCGCGGGGAGCCGAACGTGCACGTGGCCGGGCGGCGACTGGGCGCGGGGGTCGCCGAGCAGGCCATCACGGTGGTGCTGCTCTCCCTCGGGCTGATCCTGTCCTGCACCCTGGCGCTGACGGTCATCACCCCGTTCACACTGGACCAGATCCTGTTCGAGGTGACGTCGGCGTTCGGCACGGTCGGGCTGTCCACGGGCATCACGGCGGAGCTGCCGCCGACCGGTGAGGTGCTCCTCGTACTGCTCATGTTCGCGGGGCGCATCGGTCCGATCACCCTCGCCTCGGCCCTGGCGCTGCGCCGCCACCCCCGCCGCTACGATCTCCCCGAGGAGCGGCCGATCGTCGGTTAGGCGGGCCGTCCCCGGCCAATCACCGAGGGTCCTTCGTCCCGTTGACCGCCATAGCCGCCGGTCGGTATTTTGCGTTCCGGTGCGGCCCAGCCCGTGCCGAGAGGAGACGCGCGTTCCATGAACCACCACGACACCGCCGGGGGGTCGGTGGGCGCGGGCCAGGCACGACGCGCCTGGCAGGCCCTGGAGCCCTACCACGCCATGATCTACTTCTCGCCCGAGGCCATGGCGGCCTACGAGGAGTTGGGTGTGAAGGACTGGGCGGCCTACTTCGGTCCTCGGGCCGCCGCGATGGGGCCGGTGTCGGCCGAGGTCGTGGTCGCCACCTTCTACAACTTCAACCCCGTCGCCGTCCGTGCGGCCGTCCTCGGGCTCTGGGACTCCGCCCCGCCCGAGCGGCTGCTCGCCGCCCGCCACACGGCCGTGGACGCGACCGTGCGCCGTGTCCTGGGCGAGGCGGTGAACTCGCCCGAGACGGCGCGCGCGGCCGAACTCGCCCGCCGCGCCGCGGAGGCCGTGGCGGAGGACGTCAGCGGCCGACCGCTCTACGCCGCCCACGCCGCCCTGCCCTGGCCCGAGGAACCGCACATGGTCCTGTGGCACGCGCAGACGCGGTTGCGCGAGTACCGCGGCGACGGCCACGTCGCCGCGCTCGTCACCGAGGGCCTGAGCGGATTGGAGGCGCTGGTCACGCACGCGCTGACCGGGACCGCCCCGCCGGCGAAGGTGCTGAGGGCCACCCGGGCGTGGTCGGACCAGGAGTGGGACGGGGCCGTGGACCGGCTGCGGGAGAGGGGCTGGCTCACCGGCGCGTCCGACCCGGAGCTGACGCCCGAGGGGCGGCGGCACCGCGAGCGGATCGAGGAGACCACCGACCGCCTGGCGCTCGCGCCCTACGCGGCGCTGGGCGCGGACGGCTGCGCGGAGCTCGCCGACCTCGCCGCCCCGCTGTCCGGGCCGCTGGCCGAGGCACTCATGCCCTGGCGGAGGTCCAAGCGGCCCTGACCGGACCGGTCGGCGGGGCGCACAGGGGCGACGTGCGGAGTCCTCCGGTACGTGCCCCCTCCGCGGCTCCGGTCCCGCGGCGGTACGTGCTAGC
Organism: Nocardiopsis sp. CNR-923; assembly: GCF_001942255.1. Lineage (GTDB taxonomy): Bacteria > Actinomycetota > Actinomycetes > Streptosporangiales > Streptosporangiaceae > Nocardiopsis. The sequence continues at coordinate 3,763 of NZ_MKKC01000131.1, read as the reverse complement.
CGCCGAAGACGGGGTAGTGGTCGGAGTAGTCGTCGTAGGTGTAGGAGCGGCCCCACGACCAGACCGTCCACGGCTCGCTGTGCACGTCACGGGTCTCGTTGACGTAGGACTCGGGAGCGGCGGCGTTGCGGATCGGCAGAACGTGGTCGAGGTGCTCCGGCGACCAGTCCGGGTAGTTGTACTCGGCGATGGAGTTGGTCTCGGTGTCCCAGGAGAAGGGGGCGCCGGCGTGGGTCGGCTCGACCGCGTCGAGCCGCTTGAGCGCCTGGTCCCATTCCATGCCGCCACCGACGATGTTGAGGTCGCCCGCGAGGTAGACGGGCTCGTCGTCGGGAACGGTGGCGTCGATGAAACCGCGGATCTGCCCCAGCTGGTGGGTGCGGATCTCCTCGTCCTCATCGTCGGAGCAGGCGCTGTCCTCGGACTGCATGTGGGTGCCCAGGACGTGCAGGGGGCCGTCCGGGGTGTCGAGTTCCACGTAGGCGAAGCCCTTGTTGGCGAACCAGTCGGACCCGCAGGAGCGGGAGAAGATGTGCTGCTCCTGGCGGGTGATCGGCCAGGTGCTGTGGATGCTCACCCCGCCGTTGGTCGTGGTGAAGGGACGGTATCCGGTCGTCCTGTCCCAGCCGTCGCGCGAGCGTCCGACCACGGGGGTGCCGTGCGGGTACTCCTGGGCGATCCCCCCGCGCAGGACCGCGGCGGAGGAGTTGTCGAAGAGTTCCTGTAGGACGACCACGTCCTGGCCGGACACGACGCCGTCCCGCGCGATGAGATCGGCCCGGATCGACTGGCCCCAGTTCGGGTACAGCGCTGTGGGTAGCAGGTACGCGTTGTAGGTGGCGATGCGGGGTGCCTGCCCGTCGTCGGCCGCGGCCGGGGCGGCCGTGGCGAGGAGGGGGATGATTGCGGCGAGAATCATGGGGGCGATGAGTCTGTTCACGAGGGCACAGCCTGGTCAGTCCAGGACGCTATCCGGGCACCAATCGGTTACTTGTCGGTAGCGAACTCGTGCACGTTGGGCGCGTCAGGTAAAGATCAGCCCCGAACCGCACAACTCGGGCGGTCGTTCGGTGCCCCTCGTGTCACGGTGGGTGACCTTACTTCTCAGCAGTCCCCGACTTCTCAAGGGGTCCCTGAGAACACTTGGGCCGCGTTGCCCACCAGAAGGAACGACCATGACGCGGATCAGACCGACCACGGAGGGCGACGCCCCGGGCGCGGGTGCCGCGCACCGGACGCTGGTGGAGCCGGGCCGGCGTCCTGGCCGCCGCGGCCGTCGCGGTGGTCGTCCTGGGCGCGTTCGTCTCCGCGGCGGGCGCCGCCCCCGGGCTCGCCGACACCGCGCAGGGGGCGGACGGCCTGGGGACGGGGCGCTGGTGGTCGATCCTGCCGCCGGTGCTGGCGATCGGGCTGGCACTCGCGACCCGCCAGATCCTGCCCGCGCTGTTCGCGGGCATCTGGCTGGGGGCCTGGTTCCTGGAGGGGCTGTCGCCGATCGGCCTCCTGACCTCGCTGCTCGACTCGGCCGGCGTGTACACCGTCGAGGCGCTCGCCGATCCCCAACACGTCATGATCGTGGTGTTCACCCTGATGATCGGCGGCCTGGTGGGGGTGATCCGCAAGAACGGCGGCACCGACGGCATCGTGCGCGTGGTGACCCGGTGGGCGAGCACCCCGCGCGGCGGACAGACCGCCACCGCGGGACTCGGCGTGGCCGTGTTCTTCGACGACTACGCCAACACGCTGGTGGTCGGCAACACGATGCGCCCGATCGTGGACCGGTTGAACGTGTCCCGGGAGAAGCTCGCGTACATCGTCGACTCCACGGCCGCACCGGTGGCCACGCTGGCGCTGTTGTCCACGTGGATCGGATTCCAGGTGGCGCTGATCGACGACGCCGTCGCCGGGAGCGGACTGGCCATGAACGGCTTCGCGGTCTTCGTCGAGTCCCTGCGGTACGCGCTCTACCCGGTCCTGGCGATCGTCCTCGTCTTCACGGTCGCCCTCACCGGTCGCGACTTCGGGCCTATGCTCGCCGCCGAGCGCCGGGCGCGCACCACGGGCGAGGTTCTGCGGGAGGGATCGCACCTCGGTGCCGGGGAGGGCGGGGTCGACGAACTGGCGCCAGCCGAGGAGGCGCCGCGCAGGCTGGTCAACGCGCTGGTCCCGATCCTGGTCCTGGTCGGCGCCACCGTGGTCGGCCTGTTCGCGACGGGCGAGGGGGAGAGCGTCATCGAGGTGGTCGGTGACGGGGACCCGTTCTCGTCTCTGCTGTGGGGCTCCCTGCTGGGCCTGATCGTCGCGGGGGCGATGAGCATGGGCCAGCGGATCCTCACGATGGGCGAACTCGTCGACGCCTGGTTCGCGGGCGTCAAGTCCATCCTGTACGTGGTCATCATCCTGACCCTGGCCTGGGCGCTGTCCGCCCTCACCGCCCAGTTGGGCACCGCCGAGTTCATCGCCGGCGCGCTCGGCGAGGCGATCCCGCCCTTCCTCCTTCCGGCGCTGCTGTTCGTCATCTCCGCCGCCGTCGCCTTCGCCACCGGGACCAGCTGGGGGACCATGGGGATCCTGACCCCGCTGGCGGTCCCGCTGGCCTGGACCGCCCTGGAGGCCAACGGACTGGCCGCGCCCGACGGCCACCCCGTCCTGTTCGCCTCGGTCTCGACGATCCTGGCCGGAGCGGTGTGGGGCGACCACTGCTCGCCGATCTCCGACACCACGGTCATCTCCGCGCTCGCCTCGCAGTGCGACGTCATCGACCACGTGCGCACGCAGCTGCCCTACGCGCTCTTCGTGGCCGTCGTGGTGATCGTCCTGGGTCTGCTGCCCATCGGACTCGGCCTTCCCTGGTGGGCGGCGCTCGCCGTGTCCGGGGCGGCGGTCGTGGCGGGGCTGAGGTTCCTCGGACGACGCGTCGAAACGCCCGGCGGCTGATCGGCACCCCGGAGCCCGGTGGGCACCCGGACACGGCGAAGGGCACGTGCGGATCCTCCGGAACCGGTGAAACGTGGTGGGTCCCCGAGGCAGCAAGCGATCGCGCCGGCCGGGACGAGGACGGTGCAGCACAGAGCGGCGGCCGAAGGACGAGTGGTGCACCGGGAGGCTCGGGCCGACCCCGTGGGAAGACGACGAGGCGAGTCGGCGGGCGCGGTCACGCGCGAGCAGGGCCGCCTCGCGAGCGAGTGGGCGATACAGGATTTGAACCTGTGACCTCTACCGTGTCAGGGTAGTTCGAGGGTCGCGGCGGACTGCGCAAACCGGTATCCGTGCAGTGCAGAGGCTTTCTTTGAGGGATCTTCACGGCGGTTGGGAGCCGTTGGGAGAGGTTCGCGTCTCCCAGAAATCTCCCAAGCCGGGGTGGGAGACGGGTGTCTCCCACCCTTCCCGGAAGGGTGGCTCCCGCCCCGTGGAGATCCCCCGGTCACCAGGAAAGGGTGATGGGGATAGAGTCCTCCCGTTGGTCACGATGGGTCAACGTCGTTGCACATGTTCGAGTTTCGCGCTGTGCAACGGCGAACCCGAGTGGTGCGCGGTCCTTCATCGCTATCTGATGTTGCGGGAAGATAACGCTTGGCGTTGTTGCAGGTCATTTGCTGTGGGCCCCGCGAACGCGGGGATGGACCGGCTCGGAACCTCAGCAGACCGGCGGTCCACGAGTGGGCCCCGCGAACGCGGGGATGGACCGTGATAGTAGGGGTTGTTGCACACCCCGCACTTGTGGGCCCCGCGAACGCGGGGATGGACCGCGCAGCGAGCAGTT